>DJWA01000004.1 GCA_002440905.1 Candidatus Roizmanbacteria bacterium UBA6242
CTACTTAGTACTTCCTGCTGATTGTATGCAATAATCAAAACCAAAAATCCGGAAAAATAAATAATGGTTGTTTCTAAGGCTATTTGCTTATGGTAAGCAACAAAAACAGAAATCAGTGAAAAAATCAAAAAAAATACATAAAGAATTGAGCCCTTGGGGAATATCACTCGCTTCTTATTTAAGAAAATTCTAAAAAATAGCATGAAAGGGATCGAAACCGTAAATATAAATATAATTTCCGACAGCCAGGGGAACGGAAAAATATCACCTACGAAGAGGGTTAATAGAAAAAGGTATAGCCACATAATGAATAAATCAATCTTAACATTAATTGTGTATAATTTGCTCATAATGAAAAAGATAAAAAAATTCTTCTTGGGAAACTATCTGATTATTATATTTTTAGCAGTGATCGTTTTTATAGGTTTTATTTCCGTGATTAAAGCGGCTTTCACAAAACCCCAATATATCTACGTCCGAGTAAAAGTATCCCAAGGTTTGTGGTGGGCCAATACCGCCCGACCTCAGATATGGATGATCCAATCGCTCAAAAAAGGTTTAAAAGAGACCGATCTTGTAGGGAATCCCACTGCCGAAGTTTTGGCCGTTGAACACTATCCTTGGTTTCAGCAGGGCACCTCTTATGACGCCTATATGACCTTAAGGCTCAAAGTTACTGAAGGAAAAAATGGCTATCAATATGCCCGCGCTCCGATCGCCGTTGGTTCAGCGGTGAGTTTCGAATTCCCAACCCTTTCAATTTCGGGTACGGTTATAAATATGAGTAATAATCCTATTAAAAAGACCTTCGAAGAAAAAATCGTCTATTTATCGAAAAGTTATGCTTTGGATTGGGAATATGATGACATTATGGTTGGAGACAAATATTTTAACGGTGAAGAGACGGTCTTTACGATATTGGATAAGTCGGCGGTCGATGAATATTCGACTATCCTCAACTTTGCCCCAGTCTATACCGATAGTGCCGTATCTGCCGCAAATTACCCCCAAGTCAGAAAAATGATAACGATCAAGGCCAAAATAAAAGTTCAAAAGATTGATGGTTATTATGTCTTTGCCGAAGAACAGGTCATTTCAACCGGAAAAGACATCTTCTTGGCGCTGCCAAGCGTCATTTTAAATAACTACAAAGTAGTAAAGATCGAATGATTCATTGATATTGACATTATCAAGACTTCTGCGTTAATATTAAATTATGTTTGGATCCAATAAGGTTCTAAAAATAATATTTGTTCTCTTATTGTTGGTTGTTGTTGCCGAGGTCACATATTATTTCTCGCTACCTAAGGAGATTAGCGAGGAGCCAACAACCGTGGACGAACCCGTCGCAGATCCTTACATCGATCCTGATTCCATAACAGTAGCCGACAATAACCAATTGCCCCCCGCATTTAATATTGTTACTTTAAATTATTTAGCCAGACAGCCAAGCTACCCTAACAGCAAGATCATCACTACCATGGAACACAGGGGTAAGGTCCTTGAAATAAGCAATGAGTCAACTTCCATACGGGGGGGCGAATACACATACGGATTTAAAGTCGAATTCCAGGCAAGCGTTCAAGATTGGATGTACTTTCTACCATCTACTCTTAAGAAGGCCCAGATATATGTCGATGAGTCAGGAGGAGGAATAAAAAAACCGGCAAATATATCGGATATTAAAGTCGGGGATACAATTTTAATAAAGAGCACTATTAACCCTTTCTACGAGCCAACTGACCCTCGTCACCTTGTTGAATTGGAGATAAATATTATCACCTAAGCGTACTTTTAACGCCCCGCCAGTTCCACTCTTCCGCCTTTGACTTGATAAATAGAAGCACTCGAAATCAGACCACGAATAAGCCAAAAAATACCCAGATAGGAAAGAGATATCGGCGGATTGATTAGGGAAAATGTAAAAATTAGCCAGAATGAGATAATTATTAATCTAATGGCGAGATCCCTCTTTTTAAAGAAAAACAATAGATCCGACCAGGCAAAAAAAATGATCATTACGAGGTAACTTATAAGACCTAAAAACCCTGTCTCCGCAAACAAGCCAAAAAAAACATTATGAGGATGAACCCACGTGATCTTGAAAAAATCGTTTTGGGCGTCAAAAAGCGATAGATTGACCGATTTGTTTCCGGGAAGGTAGTCAAAAAAATTGCCAAGCCCTATGCCAAATACGGGAGACGAAAAGCCCATGTCGCTCGCCAAACCCCAATAATAGAACCTGTCTGAAACGGTTAGATAGTCAATAGATTGTGGGGCAATCAGGCGATCAAGGGCGTTATATCCAATACTGGTCACGGTAATAAGGTTAACTAAATAAAGAGTGACTAAAATAACCGGCAGAAGTTTCAAAAAATTAACAAGTCTTCTGGAGTATATTCCGGTAGCCGCAAATACAGACAAGAACAAAACGACCAACTGTGCCCGGAAGTTGGACAAAAACACAAAAACGCTAACCGACAAAGATACAAACAAGATGGCTAACCTCCCGAAAATATTTTTAATTTTTGTAACAAAAATTAGTAAAATGGGGAGCAGGGCGGCATCATAAGAATCAACGAAGTATCGATTACGATTGGCGTTAATTTCAAAATCTTTCAAATATCCTTCCGTAAAGAAGTTTTTTATAACGTCAAAAATCGACCCTTCAAAATACATAGCCGTCTGGAGGACTACGTTTATAATTACGGAAATAAGTAATACGGCAAGTATCTTCAATAGTTTTTTTTCGTTTCGGACCTCAGTAAAAGTCAAAAAGAAAATCACCAATGCAAATACAAGGTCTTTATATCTTGCAATAAATTCTTTGATGTTGACCGCCGTCAATATTGAAGCCGACTGGCTTATAAAAAAAAGTACGACTACCAATAGAATTGTCTTCGGAATGATTATTTTCTTTTGGTTTAAAAAGCTCTTCCATATCCTAAATGCAAACATGGAAAAAGCTAAATAACCGGCAATATTATAAGAATTAAGGAGAGGTGTTTCCAGAAGAAAATAGAAAGGCGGCATACGAATAAGGATTATCACAAAGCCAAAAAGTACCAATGAATGTCTTTGCAGAAACTCTGTTATAATTCTCATATGAAAATCAAATTTTCCATTGTCATTCCTATCTATAATGGAGAAAAAACCATCTCCCCGGTTCTAGATAAGCTTATTCTGTTTCTAGCTAATTATACCCGAGAGATTATTATTATTGATTCCGGATCGACCGACAGGACAATGGAAATAATCGATAATTACCGCAAAAAATATTCTTTCTTTAGGGTTAAACGTATAAAAAAAAGCGACTTTAGTCATGGTGGTACCCGTAACCTTGGAGTCAAAATGGCCCGAGGCGAATACGTTTGCTTCATTTCAGACGACGCCATACCTGAAAATAAGAAGTTTTTTGAATATTATCTTGAGGATTTCAAAATCGACGATCGTGTTGTGGGTGTTTTTGGAAAAAATATCGCCTATCCCAATACCCCGCTTATTCAAAAGTTGGAATACGACTGCCGTTGGGAACGGGTGGATCGATATACAAATAAAAAAGGTGTCCTCGTTCAGCGTCTGGACAAACCTTTTATCCCTTTTATTCCTGAAAACTATCTATCCTGGTATTTTTTTTCAAATACGTCTTCATGCTATAGGCGGTCGTTTTTAGTTAAGTACCCGTTTCCCAAAGTGGGTTATGGAGAAGATATGATGATCGGCAAGAAGATTATCGAAAATGGCTTTTTCAAGGTATATGACAAGCGCCCCTACGTTCTCCACTCCCATAGTTTTACTCTTTTCGAATACTACCTCAAACAGAAGGAAGACTTTAATCTGAGACTGAACCAAATAAGCGTACCAATAAAGGCAAATCTATCGTGCAAGATAAAAAATCTTCTTAATGCCGATGTCAGCACCTTTAAAAAGGCCATGTGCCTTTTAGGGTTTATCCCCTACTATTTAATAAAGATAGTGGTACTGATAGAATCCTTGATAAAAAAACGTAGCGAATAATCCCTTTAAATTAAGCCACTAGACCCACTATCCTATACGCATATATTAACTCAGCTATTATCCTTCCCTAGCTTCCCAAAGAAGCTCCAGAGGTTAAACTTCTGGATATCCTGACTATGGCACCAAAAATGAAGGGGGACATTCTTGGGCATAAGCCTATAGAGCTCTATATGTTTGTGTCTTGCCAAGGCAAGCCGCTTCGTAAATGAAAACAGGTCGCCGTATTTCAGACAATGACGAAGGTCTGTCGTCAATTTATGCGGATATATCTGAAAATTGGGATGTTGAATGAATTTTTTATCATCAAAAGAAGCGAAATTGATTATTCTGCCAGATCGGCAGTTACCATATCCGGCATATTTTGCCAATTTAATTAGCTTTTCAGTATAGTGTCCGAAAGGAAAAGCGAAAGTAATGATCTTTTTACCAATAACGTTTTCAAGGGCTATTTTTCCCTCTACAAGCTCCTTTAAAGCCATCTTATGGTTAACCGTGGTCAAGTCGACGTGATTGTAGGTATGGGCGCCTATTTCAAATCTCTGGGCAAGTATTCTTATCTGCTTTTTAGTCATCAACTTACCCCCTGGTTTTTTTATAGGTATATAAAAAGTGGCTTTGAGGCCATTCTTGTCTAAGACATCGGCCAACTTTAAATCCAAGGGGCTACCATCGTCGACACTTATGGATAACGTATTCATGCCTAGGTATATTCTATCCTTTTATAAGGGATAATTTACGAAGATAAACCAAAATAACAAATAAAGGCGCGTCAACTAGATATCTCCTCCACAATCTCTTAGGTTCGGTCGCTAATCTAAAGAACCATTCCAAGCCTAAATTTTGGATCCAGTCTGGAGCTTGTTTTTTGAAACCTACTTTAAAGTCAAAGGCGGCCCCAACGGCAACAGAAGGAATCTTAATTCCTTTAAGATTGGCTAAAAATAAATGTTGGGCGGGGCTTCCTATACCGACAAACAGGATTGATCTTTTGTATTTTTTCAACTCCCCGAGAAGGCGACTTTGCATAGCGATATCAATTTCTCTCCCCTTCAAGTCTTCAAAAGCCGTAACCTTCAGTTTTTTAAACTCTCTTTTGATTTTGTTTCTCAATGACCCAGTGTGGTTTCCGTAAAGAATAACCCTTATATCCTTTTCTTGGCATTTTTCAACGATTCTATTAAACAGCTCGGGACCGTAAACCCTTTCCTTAATATTAGCTTTATAAAGTATATTGGCGGCCCAAACTAAAGATTGGCCATCCGGCAATACCATGTCAAATTGGTCAAGAGCCTTTTTCAGACTTTTATTGAAAAATGATTTGGTAATCGGATGAGAGGCAACCGGCGCCATTTTAAATGGTCGATTATTAATAGCCTGCCTCAATATTTTTTCTACAAAATAATCATAGCTAGAATAATTTATGTCAACGTTAAGGATTCGATACTTTTTCATTGACTAAGGAGTAATTTATCCAGTTTTCTTTTGATGACATTGCTGTCTTTATTCTTCAAATACCAATCGATTGTCAGCTTCAGCCCTTCCTCGAATGGGTACTCCGGTTTCCAACCCAATAGTTTTTTTGCCAAACCATTATCACAAACCCTGTTAACGGGGCCGACCAATTCGTTGACGAATTCAATTTTTTTTGGGTGAAAACCCATATGTTTCCACACCTTATTCGCCATATCGACAACCCTTGTTTTTTCCATTGTACCCAAGTTTATAGATATGGCATCGTCGACCTTTTTGGCCATAAGAAGAGTTCCTTTAACAATGTCTGAAACGTAGGTCCAGTTTCTAATCTGTGTTCCGTCACCCCAAATCTTGAAAGGGTCCCTTTTAACAAATGTCTTGGCAATCGTAGCCATAACCGCATGCGATTCCGTCGCCTCGGGGCCATAGACGGTAAAAAATCGACCGATCGCCGACTTCAACCCGTACTTTTTGTGATAAGCCTTGAGAGTCATTTCACCCATAAGCTTTGCCCAACCATACATATTGTCGGAGTCGTAGGGAGGTCCAACCATCTCCTCTTTCAGATAAAGCTTTTTTTTGACGTTCCTCTGTAGATAATTGGGATATACACAACCAGATGAAGCAAAAAAAACTTTTTCGGTATTATTTTTCAAAGCCGCCGAAAATACCGAACCGTCAAGAAGAAAGTTGGTCGATGTGGCAGCGTCGTTCAACTCAACGTACCCCCGACCTCCGTGAGCGGCCGCCAGATGGAAAAGAACGTCTGTATTTTCTAGGGCTTTTCTCGCTTTTTCGGTATCTCTTAGGTCACATTTGACTAATTTTATTGATTTGGAGCATGCTCTTAACTTCTTGAAATGTTTGTCGGTAAGATTCACTACCTTTATCGTTCTGGGGTTTTCTTCGAGGAGTTTTTTTATCAGATGATACCCTATGAAAGATGCCCCGGTGACAGTTAGTCTTCTATTTTTGAGAGTCATAATATGCTAAAATTTTAACACATCGAATGAAGATTTTACTCGTCCATAACTACTATTCACAAAGAGGCGGTGAAGACTCGTACGTAAGTAATCTAATAAAACTTTTTGGCGCTCAAGGTCATCAGGTCATTGCTTATACTAAGGATAGCCGCTCTGTCAAAACCCTCTCCGGACTCATACACTCTATAAACCCCATGTTTTCTTTCGACAACCGTATCGAAAAAGACATATCGAATGTAATTAAAGCCAGTAAGCCAGACATTGCTCATTTCAACAACGTATTTCCCTTGATCGGGCCAATCGCCTATGAAGCGTGCCGAAATAACAAATTGCCAATCGTTCAAACGATCCACAACTATAGATTTTTACCCGAAAAGGAAGCGTCTTTCGGATACGACAATTACAGGTCCGCCATATACAAAAAACTTTTCCAGGCTTCAATCGAATTGGCAATAAAAAAAAGGGTCTTCGACCTTGTCGATGGCTTCGTATTTCCGACAATGTTTTCAAAAGGAATTTATCTAAAAAATGCCCGGTTTACGATTAATAAAGCCTCCGTAATTCCTCATTTTGTAGATGTACCGAAAAACGTCGCCATACCAAAAACGCGCGATACCTTTATTTTTGCCGGCCGATTTTCAAAAGAAAAGGGTGTCCTTCCTTTGCTTGATATATTTTCCAAACTTCCCGACCGTAAATTATTGGTGGTTGGTGCCGGCCCTCAAAAAGAGGCCGTTGAGAAATATAAAAGATTCAATAATATAAAAGTCGTTGATTGGGTCGACAGAAAAACACTTTTTAAGCACATTAACCGATCTTTAGCGCTTATATCCCCCTCACTTAGTTATGAAGTGATGCCTTTAAGCGTCATTGAATCTCTCGCTTTGAAAACCCAAGTGATCGTACCCAATGGACCCATATATCGTGAAATAATCAAAAACCCGGCCGATGCGGTCTTCTTTAATAAGAATGACTTCAATGACCTCAAAGACAAGATTCTCGCTTTTGACAAGATGTTGAAGGTAAAAACCGACTACGCGAAAATCTTCTCGCCAGATAACCACTCCCGCTCATTGATTAAACTATATAATTCAATATTATGAATGTCCTATATATTAAGCACGAGCTCCACTATCTAATGAATAAGATTCTCGGGGTAAATAACTCGACTCGAAATCAATTGGAGGAATGGCTAAGTAAAATCGATATTAAAGATGGAAGGGTTTTGGACGTTGGCGTTGGTTTCAGCCCGGTTAAGAGGCGTTTACGAAATTTTAAACCTGATGATTATAAAACGCTTGACAACAACTCCGAAAACGAAATCAAACCGGACTTTGTTCTTGACTTAAACGATTTGGAAAGTAAAACAACCATGAAGAAGATTATGGACTACAGACCGACTACCATCTTCTGTCTTGAGGTTATGGAGTATGTTTACAAACCGTTTGACACTTTAAGGTTCTTTAATAAATCGCTTTCTAAAAACGGGGTCTTATATATTTCGTTTCATACTTTTTATCCTTGGCACAAACCATACAAAAACGACTATATGAGATACACTAAAGCCGGTGTAATCAAATTACTTGAGGAGGCGGGATTCGCGAAGTGGGAGATAAAGGCCAGGACAACCACAAGTGGTGGTAAAAATCTCTTAAACTTCTTCAAAAAGGAGGGGTTAATCGGTTTCAGGGATAAAATCAATCTTGATATGGGCTATCTGGTCAAGGCTTATAAATAACTCCGGAAAAGCAGGTTATGAGACCGTCAAATAACCTTCTTTTATGTACTTATTAATAAATTTTTCTAAGTCTTTCTTTATCGGGGCATTCTTTGTGCCATATTTTTTGGAAAGCATTGAATAAAGTTCGTTGAAGCTATACTTACCTTGGGACAGGTACTCCCAAATCAACGACCCGGACTGGTTTAATATATCGATTTCCCCAGTTTTACTATGAAGCAAGTTAACCTTACCGTCGATTTCTTCCCAAGCCACATCTTTCGATAATACGATAACAGATCCCCCGTTAAAACTCACATTGCCAGCACCTATCCTTCCGATGGTTTTTTTACCAGAACCTTCAAAAAGATTGGCAAGTGTTTTCCTTATGTATCTTCTAATGCCCAATGACTTTCGTTTTCTTATTGGTACATATATGGTTCTGTCCTTAACGTGAGCTTTTGAGAATGCTTCCCTTCTTATAAGGCAAGTCGCACACTCACCACACTGTCTCTTGCCTCGAAACATGCAGCTCCAGGAATGTGATAAGTCAACTCCCTTCGTATGCGCATATTTAATTAGTTGGGTTTTGCCGTAATAGAAACCGGAACCTTTTTCAAGAGGTGCGGTAAACTGCCAGCTGAAGTCTCCAAGCATAAGGCAAAGGCTCAGATTGATACTCCTTAAGACGGCCAAAGTAGAGTTTCGACTAATTGTTGAGTCCTCAGCCACGAAGTTGGTTATTATCGTGTCAAGATCTCTCGCCACGGTTGCTCTCAACTGTTGTGCGTAATTATAGACATTAAAGAATCTCTCATACAAAGGATTATCTCCGTAATTAAGAAGCACTTGGTATTTATTGATTTTTCTATTGAAAAGGAGGTTGTTTAAGATAATTTTAGGATTTATAAAATTAACATTTGGCACATTGACCCTGTTGGTTGACGGGGCCTCTATTATTTTCGGTTCGTGGAACTTGTCGGGATATAGATTTTTGAATATTCTGGAATAGTGTCGTACGCTTTCCTCTTCTCCCAAAAACGTCTTCTTTCTATTCAAAAAGTGAACAGGATATACGTGAAGATGGTACTTGGCAAGAAGGATGTTCCAGATCGTTATCGAGTCCAATCCACCTGAAACCTGAATAACCACCGAGCTGCCTCTTTTTGGCATTTTAAATGCGTATCCTCTTTTCTCATTAAAGATTTTATTTATGCCTTCTAAGGCCTTTTTGTCTTCAAAATCCTTGTACAAGACGGGGTGAAGGTTGACCATATTTCGTTTATTATATATACTTGACAATTTGGCAAAAATCAACTATCATGATTTTATGAAGAGATCAGTTACAAAAAAATCCCGTTATGAGGCTCCAAAGGGCTTATCGAAGAGGATCAAGGTCTACACACTGAGAAAGAAAAATTACTTTGAGGTTGAGGGCCTTTTGGCTGAACTCAAAATGTAATTCCGCTCCTTCATTAAAACTGATATCTTTCCGGAGCTAATATGTTTTTAGGATCCGTCATTTTTTTTAAGTTCCGTAACAAACCCTTGTAGCCACCCTTCGCGACCAACAGTTCGTTTCCCGAGAAGTTGTTTAGGCGATACGGGAAATATCCACACATGTAGACGCCTTCTAGGATTTCCTTATTACATTTTAAGGCTCTATCATGCTCTTCCTTAACGTCTTTGTCGTAAACAATCGACCCTATAATATACAGTTTTCTGTCGGTTATACAGTTTATGCCAACGTTGGCTTCAAAACCATACTTGATCATGATTTTTTCCATAAATTTGACAACTATGCTTATATCACGGCCGATAAAAGGAACCACGGGACTTACCCATAGCATTCCGCACCCATCCCTTTCCGGATCCATAACCTTTGGAATTGTAGTTTTTTTCCTCCAATAGCAACTCCTTATAGCAAAATCCGACGGTTTCTCAAATGGGTCGTTTTGGTCGTTAAAGTATAGATAAGGAGTTATTTTTCCTAAGACCTCCCTAATCCTTTCCCGCTTGCCTTTTAATATCATTTTCGAAGAAGCGCCCAGGACAAACTGCCCTACCCACTTTCCCACAAAACCTAATCGTTTCTTAATTTTTTCTAGTTGTTTACTTGACAAGGGAGTCTTGTGATCCATTTCTTTCCAAGGGTATTGAATATAACAAGATAAGGCGCGGATCTCATTAGCGATTAGAAAATTTCCCTCAATAGTTCCCTCTAGCTTCAGTACCCTTATAGCGTCTATTATCTTTTCAAGAGTTCTAGCTGTATTAGCATGGAAAGTTGTCAATTGGCTGTATTTTGGTTTTGGGTGAAGCCATAAGGTAAGCTTGGTAATGACGCCAAAATTAGACTGGGTGAAAAGCCCGGTAATTTCCGGCCCCACACCTTCCCGGCTAATTGATGCCAATTTGTCCAAGCCAAAATTACCAAAACCCGTATTTATGACTTCTCCTGTCGGCATAACCACTTCAAGATTGGCGATATTCTCATACATATTTCCATAAACGCCTTTGCCAATACCGCGTTCGGAGATGTTGCCGATTAAGCTCGAATCCGGACTGCCCCCGATCGTGCTTATGGTAAGGTTTGATTTCTTTTTTTCCAAAAATTCATAGAGCTTCTTGAAGGTTACCCCGGGCTCAATAGTTACATAGGCCAATTTTTCATTATAGTCAACAACCTTGTCCATGCCTGAAAGCTCCATTAGAATTGATTTTTTTGCCATGAAGGCCCCATATCCCCAGTTTTTGTTTGTGCTGACGGGATAAATAGGAATCTTTTGTTTGTTGGCACGTCTCAAATATTTCTGAACCTCTCTGAGGTTTTTTGGCCTGACAACTATGCCGCGTGAGTTTTTCATTAACGACTTATATTATATTAACACCCTATTTTACTATATGCCGTTATCAAAGGAGAAATGGTTAAATATGAAGAGAATATATCCATGAAAGATCGGTCCTCAAAAAAGGAGGAGATACCTTAATAGGACATCGTCCAGACCTTGACCTTGACTTTTTTTTCCTTCAAGGCTGGTTTTTTGTAACTGGGAGTAACCTTCGCTCGTTTCATAAGTCAATTATGAAATAATTTAGGAAGTTTGTCAATACCTGAGAAGGTAATAGGATAGGAAGTTTACGACGCGATTTGTTGCCAATAATACATAAAAACCAATTCTAAAAAAGAGGTCGCCTTTCCGGAGAACTTTTTGCGTCAAATTGTGTTTAAGTATTTGCGACTCCCATCTTTTTTTCCAGAGAAACTTTCGTGAGAATAAGGCTTTTGCCAAATTTTTATTTGGAATCCTCCATTTTTGCGACATTTTGGCATTCTCTCTACCTATTATCGATTCCCGCCCGAAGTGGTTGATCAGATTTCTTTCCCCAAAATGAGCGACTTTAGCCTTAGAACAATAAAAAATTGTAATTTTATTTGAATGGGCTTGAAGAGCAAAATCTAGATCGTGGATTAAATGAAAATCATTAAAATAGATGCCGTTTTTCTCGAGCAACTTCTTGCTGACGATAAAGTTTTTGGAATCCAGCCAAAATGAAACGGTTTTTTTCCCGAACGAATAAAGGTCGCTTTTGAATAACAATTGTTCGTCGTAGTATTCGACACAGTTAAGAAGATTGACTTCGTTACCGTTTTCATTATCCCCCATAATAATAGCGTCCTTGTTTTCCATAAATGAGCCCGAAAGTTCCTTCAGCCAATTGATGGAGGCAACGCAGTCGTCATCGATAAAACAAAGAGTGTCGTTTGTAGCTGCTTTTATCCCTCGATTACGAGCGTAACCAGCCCCTCGTTTTTTTTCGTGCACATACCTGACGTTGTCGGGAACCAAATGGCGGGCTTTTTTATCTTTTGAGTTATCAACGACGATAACCTCATCGGGACGCCTGCTTTGCCTGAATAAGGAATTCAGGCAGTCTGATAGGCTATTTCTTCCGATTGTCGGTACAATCACGGTGACTTTACCCATATCTTTGCAAAAAATATCTATAAGAAAACTTTTTTGGAAAACTCAGCTTTTTAAAGCTAACGCTTTTTATTAAATCTATAGTCAGACTCGGGTAAAGATCAAATTTTACCTCCGGAATCCTGCGCATGATACCGTCCCTTAAAAGCAGCGACACAGCGTCAATTGGTCCAATCGATTCCTGAAAAAGATCCTTAGCCCAATTCAAAAAAAATATTTTCTTTATTGGGGCTTTAAGATGATCCATGGGTTTGACTTTTTTCTTCTCGAAAGGCGACTGAAAGGCTACAAATGACTTCCCCACTTTTTTCAGTACTAAAATGTCATCGCCGACAACCATTCGTTTAGGGAAATTTCCAATGGCGGTTGACTTACCCTTTCCGGAAAATCCCGCAAACGCATAAACGTTGCCATTATCAACAAACGAGGAACAATGAATGAATATGATTTTGTACTTCACGAGGTTGTAATGAATGACTATTCTAACAGTCCAATCAACGATATTAAATAGTCTCGCAATTCTTTTTCCCTTGACATCCAAGGTTATTATTTTTGGAGTAGATGTAATCGTATAGCCGCCACTATTTTTGAGGATTTTTATAATGATTTTGGGTTTTGATACCTTCTTATCTGTAAAATAATTTTTGCTAAAATAATCAAAAAGGGATTCATCGTCTATAATTAAACGACACGGCATACCAGCCACTTTGATATTAACGGATCTTAATTCATCCATGAGAGCAATTATAAAAGAAAGGGGATTTAAATTCATTGCTGAAAGTGTCGGAGATAGCATGCTCCCTATTATTCACCATAACGACGAGCTTTATGTTTTTAACGCTAATCCTTCCAAATTAAAGGTCAATGATATAGTCATATTTAAAGGAGATAAAAGACTGATTGCCCATCGTTTAATATTCGTTGATAAGAGTTTTGCCGTCACAAAAGGCGACAGCAACCCCCATAACGACGGAAGAATGGCCATCAGAAAGATCGTCGGCAAAGTTGAAAAGATTAGACGCAATGGCCAGATATATAGTTTGGGTGAACTCTATTTAATCCAATCGTCTATTTATTACAAGGAGATATTAAAAATCATTCGTAATTTTAACCGCCAAAAAATAGAATATCTCATACTTAAAGGTCTGCCACTCCATCTATATTACCAGGGGACAACGCCCCAAAGGGTATACCACGACTGTGACTTAATGATTCGCAGAAAAGACTTTTTGAAAATAAAAAAAATAATGAAACAACATGGATACGGGGAAATTATCGAAACAGCTTTTGATAAAAAAACCATACCCATAAACGAAAGATCCGAAATCTCCTATTCGAAAATAGTGAACGGGGTCCCGGTGATCTTTGACCTGCATTTTGAACCGGCGTTTCTTATGGCTCAGACCTCAGTTCTTGAGACCCTGTATGAAAAGACTCTTATGGATGAGCTGACAAATGATCTATTCAAAAATAAACGTTCCGTGACCGTAAAAAACCAGGAAATATACATTTTAAATCCGGAATATCTTCTGGTTTACCTGGCTTTACACTTTTTTAGCCACAGTTACAGGGAATCCTTTAGACTTCACTTCATGTCGCATGTTGTTAAAAAAGAAAGAATATCAGTAAAAAAATGGTTGCAGATTTCCAAAATAATTAATCATTATCGTGTGGCAAACTTCGTTTATCCATCATTTAAACTGCTTGTGAAGAATACTTCCCTAAAAGTACCCGAAGTCTTCTTTAATTCATTAAACATTACAAACTCACCCGCCGTCCAACAATATAGTAAGACGGATATCTCCTCAGATGAATCATGGCTAATGGGAGGCGCCAACAAATTCCTGATTATCTACAGACTTTCTCAAAGACCGGAATTGATGAAGCCATTGGTATTCGTTAACCCGAAGATTATTTATAAAATTATTATTTTTTTAAAGACGATACTATTTTCTTACTTAAGAGAAGTTCTAAAAATTCATCCAAATCGTTCTTGGCTTTAGTCTTCTCTATTCCATACTTTTCGGTTAATCTGACCACAATTTCTTCGATTGCCTTCCCCGATTTGATGTCTTTTATGATGAAACGGGCGCTGTCGTTAAAACTGTAGAAGATTGACCTGTCGCTGTCGTATATCATCGTTTCTTTATTGACTTCTTCAATGAGAAGATCTTTATTTATCTGGTATTTCATGTCTATTGATGCCTAAATTGTAATATTTGTATTTCGGATTAACAACTAGTTTTTTAAACTAAAGTAGGTTGAGATTATTTTCCTTTAAGAACTTCGACCAATTAAGTCTTTATGTATCTATCGGTGTTGGAACCAAATTGAGATCATGGCGAATATATTTGGACCCTAACTTCACTTTGATAATTGGTATTTATAATGGCGCATGGTTGAAAGCTCGCAAATTTCTCAAATTCGTAATATACCTTGGTGATATTATCCACTGGGTAGTGTTGAATTACAGGCTTCTGCTCCTTAAGCAAGGCCCAAATAGGATACTCGTAATCATCCCCGTTAATGTTCAAACCGATTCTATTGCATTTACTCTTTTTAATAAGAGAGACCCCTTCCAAGTAGCTTTTTTCTATGTTTGGCCGGTTGTTGAAATATTGAGTCTCTATTTTTTGAATGAAGAGGGAATTTTTGCCAAAGATCGGCCTTGTGGGATTGCCCAACAAGTAAGGAATCGTCATCGTAAAAACCACAATCAGAAAGACTGCGGAGAACCTTCCCAATAATTTTTCAATCATAATCGCTTCTATCGGTATGAATATATAGAAAAATGGCAGTAATAGACGACTTTGCCAGGGCTGCCACCTCAAAAGCATGGAAAACAAGAGCAATGTTGACAAACCAAAGAATATGTAGCTTATTAAG
>DJWA01000014.1 GCA_002440905.1 Candidatus Roizmanbacteria bacterium UBA6242
AATTCGACATATGACTGCCCCCGGATAATCCCTTTTCCCAAACAAACACATATAGAGAAACTGTCCCGAATATAATTAACGTTAAGTATTTTGAAACCTTATTATTATTCAGATTGAGGGCCAAAAATCCGGCTAATACAATAAGCAAATTTACAACGCTAAACTGCCAGAACAACAATTGACCCACCGTCAAAAATGTCAACAACACTACGATTCTGAAGGAAAGTGTTTTGGCTTTTGTTTGGAGATATATCAATATGAGTGTTGCCAACCACAAGGGAACAGTAAAGTTTTCTCTCAAGGCGGGAAAAATCGTTGCTCTTGTTGAATAGGGCACGCTCACAACCATTAGGGCTAATGACACAAATGCTGCTAAATAAGAACCGCTTACTAACAACGCACCCAAAAAAACGATCGCAAATGTCAATCCGACAAAAGAAAATACTCCATACAGATAAAAGTCCATCGGTCCTATTGGAAGGTTAAACTTTTGAGAAAGCTTGAATCCAACTGAAAGTAATATTTCCGGTGCAATATTGAATTCCTTAAGGGAATATATCCTGTCGGGATATAAAACGCTATCATCTTTGGAGAGTTCAGCTAATCCGGAGACAAGGTTTTTCGACCTAATTAGCCTGTCGTAGAAGGAATAATAAAAAGCATTCTCTGAAAAAAAGAGTAGATTTTTCTCTTTCTTGTTTATGGAGTAATAATTGGTCTTGACAGTAAAAACCTTGAAATTGAAGTAGGACGAGAGTACCCAAATAGCCAAAAACGTTATAATAACTAACCGCTTCTGCATTATTACATTATACTTTGTTACAATTAAGGCATGGATATCTGTCCTTCAATCCTTGAATTTGACGCTTCAAACTATCTCTTACAAATAAAAAGGCTATCGCCATATTTCAAATACTTCCAGATAGATATCGCCGACGGGGTATATGTTGACAACAAAACGGCCTCACTAGACGAGGTTATAGACGCTATTAAGCGTACCAACCCCGTAGAACTAAAAGACATCACTCTAGATTTTCATCTTATGGTCCGCGACTACGAGACCGAGATAAAGAAACTCGAAACCATAAATGAAAAAGTAAAAATAAAAAACGTTCTTGTTCACTTCAGTGTCGTCAATAATTTCGGTTTTGACGTTCTCAAGTTCTCGCCCTTTTCAGTTGGTATAGTTTTGAATCCAGACGAAAGCGTTGAAAATTTAAAAAGCAGTTTTAATCTCGAACAGATCCCAAGTATTCAAATTATGTCTGTTATACCTGGCGCCCAGGGCAAGCCTTTCATGCCAGAAACGCTCAATAAAATTGACCAATTAAGGTCGCTTGACTATAGGTCTGAAATATTCCTTGACGGAGCCGTCAACAGCAAGACCTTGCCGGTAATAAACGAGATGAAATCCAAACCAGATTTTGTTTGTCCAGGAAGTTATTTAACCAAGTGTCCGGATAATGAATTAAAACAAAGGTCCGATTATTTGTTAAAATTTGCATAACTCAATATGAAGATAAAAGACGTGAAAGCTATCGAAATCCTCGACTCCCGCGGAAACCCAACTGTCAGGACTTACCTGACCTTAGATGACGGTACAATTGCCGCCGCATCGGTCCCTTCGGGAGCATCAACTGGAACTCATGAAGCAATTGAACTCAGGGACAAGGATCAGAAAAGATATGGTGGGCAGGGGGTCCTCAATGCTGTCAATAACGTTAATTATGTAATAAAAAAAATGGTGATTGGAGCAGATGCGGATCCAAAAACTATTGACCAAAAGATGATCGCCCTAGATGGAACTCCTGACAAGTCCCGGCTCGGAGCAAACGCAATCTTGTCAGTTTCTGAAGCCTTAAACCGTGCTCTTGCCTCATCATCCAAGAAACCTCTCTGGCGCTTTTTGAGCGATTATTATTTCGAAGGCAAGGGTAATGCACCGAAAATCATGTTCAATGTCGTGAACGGCGGAAAACATGCTTCGTGGAACTTTGACATCCAGGAATTCATTATTATCCCCCAGAGACAACTTGCCTCTGAGGCGGTTCGAATGGGAGCTGAAATTTATCACGCCATAAAAAAGAATCTCAAGAAGAAAGGGTTGTCTACATTGGTCGGAGACGAAGGTGGGTTCTCTCCCAATCTCAATAGCAATGAAGAAGTCTTTCAAGTAATAATAGAGTCGGCGACGAATGCAGGATACGTCAACGGAAAAGATTACCGATTGGCAATTGACGCTGCCGCTTCCGAATTCTATAGCGGTAGCAAATATATCCTTAAAAAGGATAACCGGGAAGTGAGTGGGGACGAACTCATAAACTACTATCTTTCGCTCGAGAAGAAATATCTCGTCCATTCGTTTGAAGACGCCTTCCACGAAGACGATTGGGAAAACTGGACTAAGTTCATGACGCGTCTTGATCCCCACAACCTGCTTATTGGAGACGACCTTTTGTGCACTGATACCAAAAGGATAAAGATCGGCCACGAAAAGAAATCCATCAACTCGGTACTCATAAAGCTCAACCAAATAGGGACAGTTCTTGAGACAGTTGAGGCGATAAAAATGACCCAAAAATACGGATGGGCGGTCGCCGTTTCCCACCGGTCGGGCGAAACTGAGGATCCGTTTATCGCCGATCTGGCATACGCCTCCAGTGCCGAATTCCTGAAAACAGGCGCACCGGCGAGATCGGATCGGGTGTCAAAACACAACCGGTTAATCGAAATTGAAAACAAACTCTAAATGAAAAGACTGGTAATTATCCGACACGGATTGACCGAATGGACTACTCGATTCACGGGCTGGACTGATATCGATTTGGCGCCTGAAGGGATCGAACTGACTAAAAAGTATGCCCTAAGGTTAAAGGAAAAGGGTTTTTACTTTGATATAGGCTTTGCCTCAAGACTTAAAAGGGGGGTGAGAACACTTGAGACGGCTTTATCGGTTTTGGGACAGGATAAGATACCGGTAATAAAAGATTGGCGACTGAACGAACGTCACTATGGAGCGTTGCAGGGATTGAATAAAGCCGAAACCGCCGAGAAGTACGGTGAAGACCAGGTTAAAGTTTGGAGGCGGAGTTTTGCCGTCCCTCCCCCGCCCCTCGAAAAAGCCGATCCGCGCCATCCCATAAACGACCCGATGTACCAAGACGTTGACCAGATTCTTTTGCCGTCAGGTGAATCATTGAAGAATACTTACGACCGGGTAATCCCGTATTTCAGGGAAAAAGTCGAGCCCGAATTATCGGCCGGAAGAAAAGTAATCCTTTCAGGCCACAGTAATTCCATAAGGGCGATCGTCATGTATCTTGAAAAACTGACTGAAAAGGAGATTGTTGAAGTCAATATCCCCTACTGTATTCCCCTCATATACGAATTTGACGACGGTTTGAAGTTGATAAAACATTATTATTTGGCAAGCAATGAGGAAGTCGAAGAATCGATAAGGTCGATAAAGAATCAGGCAAAGAAATCCAACTCTAGAAATACTTGACATGCTCCTTACATTTAGTTATCATTGACCCATGGAGAGCCTAAAGGCAATCTATAACCCAACTTTAAAGTTTCTTTACGATCGGGCATTTGAAAAAAAAGAGGCGGTCAAAGCCTCAACAGGAACTCTCGTAGTATATACCGGTCGCTACACCGGACGGTCACCTAACGATAAGTTTATTGTCGACACAAAAAAAGTCCACAATAAAATTAACTGGGGTAAAGCCCATCTTTCGATTTCTCCCGAAAGTTACGATTCGCTTAAAAATAAACTCGTCGGTTTTTTTAAGACTCAGGACGAACTATACGTCATTGACGCCTATGTGGGTGCGCATAAAAAACACCGACTCAAGGTGAGACTTTACTTGGAGCACGCTTACCAAGCGATTTTTGCAAAACACCTTTTCAGGCGCCCCAATAAAACGGAACTTAAAAATTTTAAACCGGAACTGACGATATACTGTGCCCCATCGGTTATAGCTGACCCGGCAACAGATCGGACTAATTCCGAAGCTTTTATTATTTTGAATATCGACAAGAAAACCATTTTGATTGGAGGAACGAAATATGCCGGTGAAATAAAAAAATCGGTCTTCTCCTACATGAACTATTTGCTGCCCCAGAAAAAAGTTTTTCCGATGCACTGCAGCGCCAATGTCGATAAGAAAGGCAAAAACACTGCCCTGTTCTTCGGGCTCTCTGGAACTGGAAAGACGACCCTTTCAGCCGACACATCAAGGCGACTGATTGGAGATGACGAACACGGGTGGTCACCTGAGGGAGTCTTCAACTTCGAGGGCGGTTGTTATGCCAAATGCATAAAGATAAAAAAAGAGTCCGAACCCCAGATTTGGTCGGCGATCCACCGCAAAGAAGCGCTTGCCGAAAACGTCGTTTTGACTAAAAACCACGACTTTGATTTCGACTCTGACGAAATAACCGAAAACACTAGAGCAGTTTATCCTCTGGAATTCATCTCAAATTCCGTGCCAAACGGAACCGGGAGGCATCCTAAGTATGTGATTTTCTTAACGGCCGACGCCACTGGTTGCTTGCCACCGGTTGCCAGGCTTACCTTAAATCAAGCGGCCTACCATTTTCTGTCCGGATATACATCAAAATTGGCAGGGACCGAAAGAGGAATAACCGAACCCAAGCCGACCTTTTCTGCCTATTTCGGAGGCCCTTTCATGCCCTTAAAACCAATGATTTATCTCAATCTATTAAGAAGCTACCTCAAAAAACACAACACCAAGGTATTTCTCGTTAATACCGGGTGGGTCGGAGGCGCCTACGGAACCGGACACAGAATCTCAATCCGCGATACCCGGGCAATAGTTGACGCCATTTTAAAAGGTGAACTCAATACGGTTGAATGCCACCATGACACGGTTTTCAATCTCCATGTTCCCAAGCGCGTCAAAAACGTCGAAAACAACATTCTAGATCCGTCGTTTTCTTGGATGAATAAAAAGTTCTATCTAGAATCCGCCAAAAAATTAGCCCAACTTTTTGTTGAAAATATGAAAAAATTCCCAGACGTCCAAAAAGAAATTAAAAATTCTGGACCAAAACCATGAAATTATCTAAATTTGCCATGTCAATTAACCCCTCTCTCACCCTTTCAATTACGGCCCGCGCCAAGGAAATGAAAAAAAGAGGCCTAGATGTTGTATCGTTTGGAGCAGGAGAACCGGACTTTGATACCATGCAACATATTAAGGATGCCGCAAAACGAGCAATCGACGAAGGATTTACCAAATACACACCAACCTCAGGGATCCCAGAACTAAAAGAGGCGATCGCCGCAAAGCTCAGGCGCGACAACTGGCTCGACTACAAACCAAGTCAAATTCTGGTTTCAACGGGAGCCAAACAAGCACTTTACGAGATAATCATGACGGTTGTCGAGGCTGGAGATGAAGTCATCGTTCCCGTCCCCTATTGGGTGTCCTATGAAGAAATGGTAAAGATGGCCGGAGGTACGACCGTTTTTCTTAAAACTCGCGGATTTAAACTCGACCCTTCCGACCTTGAAATGGCCATTACCCCAAAGACCAAAATGCTTATCCTGAACTCGCCGGTCAATCCGACGGGCGCCGTCTACGACGAAAAAGATCTCAAGAAAATTGCCGCTATATGCGTCAAACATAATGTCTTCATCGTTTCTGACGAAATATACGAAAAACTGATTTACGACAAAAAACATGTTTCAATTGCCGCAATAAACGACAAAGTGAAAAAGATAACTGCCGTCGTTAACGGTATCTCAAAGAGCTATTCCATGACCGGATGGAGACTAGGATATGTTGCCGGACCGGAGGAGGTTATCAAGGTGGCAACCCGACTTCAAGACCATATCACCTCAAACGCCTCATCGATCTCCCAAAAAGCGGCCCTTGCGGCCATTGATGGTCCCCAGGATCATATCCCAAAGATGATTTGGGAATACAAGAAAAGGCGTGATCTGATGGTCGAGAGATTGAACGCAATTGAAGGAGTAAAAGCCCCACTTCCTGACGGCGCCTTCTACGTTTTTGCGGATGTTTCCGCATACTATCGGGATGGCATAAGCGGATCTCTGGATTTCTGTAACAAGCTTCTTGAGGAAGCATACGTTGCCGTAATTCCGGGAATTGCCTTCGGAGACGATAGATTCGTCAGGTTGAGTTTCGCCACCGGCACCGACCACATCAAGCGAGGACTCGAACGGATGACTAAATTTTGCGAGAAGATAAAGTAATCAACCGTCTATCTCATCATCCTCATCGCTTGGCAAGGCTTGGAGCAGCAACTCCTTAAAACCGTTTTCATTTTTCCAGAAATTTATTCTATTGACCTCGGTTTCAATCACCTCCCTTATTAGGGGGGCAACGTCGACAAAATCTATCAGTCCGGAATTATTTTTTGCATAGGAGTAAATATCACCCAAAGCCTGTCTCGAATTGGAGATTAAAAATTTTATTTTTATCCCGGCTTTTTCAGCTTGATCAACTATCAAATCGATATTCTCCCTCCAACCCCGATGATACTTTCCTTTGACGTCATAGAACCCATCTGCAAATCTTGCGTGACCCAACAATATATTGACGCTCTTTATCCCGGCATCTGCTTCGATCAACTTACTTATTACTCCCTGCATGGTTCCGAAGGTTGCCCCTTCATCATCGTATAATAGTAGGTTCTTATTTTTAACCTGTTTTATCTGTTCCTGTGTCAAATCCTTAAAAGTAGTATTCCCGTTACTATCCCTATCCTTTTCGAAGTTTACCTTGTTCTCAATACCCAAGTATTCCTGAATCCTCAAGGCGGCGATATTCCTTCCTTTGTCGGGCCTAATAAAAGCAAATTCTTTAGGATCAAACTTTCCGGATTCATTTCCCAACCTATCAACAAACTCGTCGGCCATATATCTCCATAATGACACCGGCGCAAACGGCATTCCATTTTCCGCAGCCCACGCTTGACTGGCGGAGGAATGGGGTTCAAAATTAATGATTTTGTCAAAATTTTTCGAAAGCATTTCCATAACGCCTGCGATCATTATCGTCTGACCAGTAAAGTTTATTTCACCGGTTGCGGAATCAATTTTGGCATTTTTGTCTTCTCTTTGGTTGGCCATGAATGGAGCTACTAGTACAATTTTTTTTACTTTTGGATTTTTTCTGTATCTTGAGGCGACTTCGTTTATGAGCATATAGTCGTTAGATTCGATAGGCGAAGCTACGATAAATACGGTTTCTGGTACGACCTCGTTTAAAACATCTATCCTCGCTTCTACGTCATGACCAAACGGAGTTTCTTTGTATTCAGCAACCGGATGAGATCCTAAAGGTTGTTCCAATAAATTGTTATATAAGTCAACCGAAAAGTCGTGACCCCGATGAGGTGGAGCCACCATAACGACTTGGAAATTACCAGGCTCTCTCAATTTAAGTTTTTCCTCTTTTCTGTTGGATAATTCCCTTGAATATTTCCACGTCAAAGCTGGAGCCCTGCAATACAAAGCCCGACCATTTTCTACAACAGGCAGCGTGCTTTCAACGAAAGCACTTTTGGGAAGTTTTTTAAATCCCGGAGCCCTCTCTCCGTTTCGGGATGAATTTTCCGAAGCCATAAAGTGTAAGCATTATATACCCGTAAAACAGAAATTTCAACGTCCGAATAATTTAAAGATATCGTTCCAGTCGAATTTTCCATCATTATTAAAGTCCAAAGGCAACATTTTTTCAAATTTTATAGAATTGTCTTTTTGTTTGAAGACAAAGAAACTTTGCCGAGGTAAATAGCCTGGCTTTAAAACGACAACCCGATAAAGCTCGTCTATGGCAATATTCTGGATGCTTTTGACCTTTCCTTGGCTACTATCAACCTCTATACCTTTTTTCTTGAAGACTAACCTTTCTTCTGAGTCAAAGATCTGGATTTCAAAGTCGTCGCCTTTCCCTTTAAAGAAGGGAAAGAATCCCACTTCAAAGTCAAGGCTTGGAAGCGGTAGTATATTAAACCTCCACGCCTTGGATTCAAGGATTTTCGTACCGTTCTTGACGAGCGAAAACTTCACCAGTTGTTCCCCTTCCTTCAACCCTGTTTTGAGGCTGAAATGGACGGACTCTTCTTGGAAGGGCTTTATATCCTTAATGTCCCCAACCAAAGTTTCGGTGCTTTTGACACCGTCGTTGGTTATTTGAAGTTCGTATCCGTAGTCTTTGTCCCAGATTGCCTGACCGACGTTTTTCAGGCTGACTCTGAAGTCGTATTTTGACTGGGCGACCAATTCGTGGGGAAGCTTATAGCCTATCTGGCCTTTTTCAATTATCTCAGGCTCGCCTTCTGTTTTTGGGGTCGACTGGACCGAATAATATTGTTGCCAATATCCATTATCCCCAGGCTTTCTCCACGAAAATTCAAGAAAAGGAGGCGATTGGTAATTCAGGATAAATGGGGTGACAGCCCAGACTCTTTCGTCCTGACTCCATAGATCATATGCCAACTTGAAGTTTTGAGCGACGGTTAGATCTGACCCCAGTTTCCATCCGGTTTCGGTTATAAAAACAGGAAGATCCTTGTCAACGCCGAGGCTTTTTATAAGATCGAGCTCCCATTGATAAGTCCTGATGGTTCCTCGCCCTGTGGCGTAAGGTGACCCGGCAAACGCCGGATTGGGGTAGGAGTGTGACGAGAGTCCGTCGACGTATTCAAAGAGATCTTCCCTCTCCTCAACCGCCCTTCTTAAAAATATTTCTTCATCCTCCATTCCCGGAGGCCATGAAGGTGCGGATGCGTCAAAACCTGCCAACATGATAAAAAAATCCTGGTTTTTTTCCTTTAGTTTTTTGGCAAATTCGACTGTCACCCGAGCAAAGCTTTTCTCATCAACCTCCCCACCCCATTCGCCGTTGTGATTAGGCTCATTGAACAGGATCACGTACCGATTCCTTGTGACCCAGTTTAGGGAATTAAGAAAGTCCGCCCAACCTTGGGCATCCTTTACCTCGGGGCGCCTCCAATTTTCCCCTTCAGCTTGCGTTGCCAACCTTACGATAGGTATAAGCTGCAGTTCGCGAAGCTGGTCAAACACCCCTTGCCACTTTTCCCGGCTTCGGTCATTTTCTTGGATAACTAAAGTAACGTACCCCCACTTCCCACCGTTTGAATTGACAAGGTCAGATGCGGCTATAATGTCTTCTGGATGAGGCTGAGCAAGGTGGATGCCGTAGATATTGTTTGAGGAGGACGCCAAAGCAGGAAATGGAAAAAGAAATAGAACCGTCAATAAGATAAGTAGTGTTTTTTTCATTTGATATCGACTTTTACACCGGCTTTTTTCAGAAGCTCTATACCTTCATGGTCGTGGTGCTCCATTTTACATACCACCCGGGTTATCCCCGCATTAATAAGCATTTTGGCGCAACTTGAACACGGATTGGCGGTCGAAAAAAGAGTCGATCCTTTGGTCGAAAGCCCAAGGTAAGCTGCTTGGATAATAACGTTTTGTTCAGCATGAATACATACGCAGCTTTCCTCCTTCTCACCGCTTTTGAGCTCTCCCTTATGGCGCTTTTGGCAACGGACACACCCGCCCTTTGAACAGTCGGCAATATTATGGGGAGTTCCGTTGTAGCCTGTTGCCATAATCCTCAAGTCCTTGACGATAATCGCCCCCACCCGCCGCCTCAAACAGTCGGCTCGACTCCTAATCACAACAGCCAAACTCATGAAATATTCGTCCCACGAAGGTTTTGTCATTTGGGTATATTATATCACTTGACTTGGGTCAAAATTCTTCATAGACTGAAAGCATATATGAAAGGGACCGGTAAGTTCTTGACGGTTGTGTTTGTCGTATTGTTCATTGTCCTGATCGGGGAATTGGTCTATATTTTCAACTTTTCGTCCGGATCAAAAAAAACACCCAACGGATCGCCCGTCCCCACGTTGACGATAGACCAAGTAAACCAGATTGAAAGCTCCCGCAAGAATCCTAACCAAGCAATATCTGACGATATGATTGGGGTTATGCAGAATATCAGCGACGAGGTTGTGGTTTCATCGGTAAACAAAAGTATTTATCGGGGAACTATTCTGACGATGAATTTAGATAACGAGGGGTTGAAGTTATCTATAGTTGGGGCCTCCGGAAAAGGAAACACTTTCATATACGATCCGGAACAACTTAGTAAGATGACATTTTTTCAAAGAGACGCCGAAAACAAGATTGTCGCCATAGATATTATAGATATTGCCGTTGAAGACTTTGTCGAAATTGAAGACAATACCGATTTGTTGAGCGAAGTTGATAAATCTTTTTTACCGGGTAAAATTACCGTAATAAAACGATGAAAAAACATAAATATATAAAACCAAAATTCGCTGTTTCTAGGATAAAGGTTAGGTTGTATACAAAAAGAAGAATACCCGAAGTTGGTGGCCCAGTCTATTTGGCCGCGCCGACTTCATATTTATAATTTTTTACGCTGAAGATATTTTTAGCACCATCAATGATGGACCAGTCAGGTAAAGTCCTTAAATTCGTTTTCATAATTTTGATTCTGGTTTTTATTGGCCAAATCGGTTATCTGTTATATTCCAACCGTCTCCCTGCCAAGAGCGAAAGCACTGAAGACCAATCTACCGCTTCAAACTCTGAAAAAAGCCAGATCGTTTTAGATTCTCAGAATCCTGAACAAGCAATCCAACCGAAGATACTGGAAAATCTCGTTAACCTCAAAAAAGACCTCTTAATCACTTCTGAACTGATAAACCATTATCAAGGAGAGATCGTTGAGATCGACCGTCCCGAAAACGGTTTGATGCTTAAGCTTAAAGCTCTGGGGAATGACAATGTCAACACCGTATACCTCAGCGAAAACGAGGTATACTTGATCACTTTTAATAAAAGCGACAAGGATCGAACGAAAATTGATGAGGGCAATATTGAAGACCTCGAGGTCGGACAATTTATATTGATGGAAGAACGACTAGATTTGCTTGAAGATTCGGATAAAGCCTTAACTAGTGTTTCAATTACCTATATTCCAAAAGAATGAAAAAAGAAAAATATTCAAAACCAACCGTTACCAAAAAACGACTCATTTTGAAGTTCGCCATTGGCAAAAGAGATAGGTATATGACCGACGCCAACACGTACTCGGTTCGCTATTTGGCCGCGACTTGGGTGTAATGACAACCTTCCTGAAACTAATTGAAAAAAATCCCCTTAAATCAACCGGAGCGAGCATGCTCCCAATTTTTCAACCGGGCGATTGGCTTTATTTCAAAAAGGTTGGCTATAGGAATCTTAAAGTTGACGATATCGCCCTCGTGAGGACTCGTTTTCACAGTTATTTTGTTCATCGAATCTTGTATAAGTCAAAAAAATATGCCGTTACCAAAGGTGATAACAATTTATTCACAGACGGAAAAATTAACCCAAAGCGGATCATAGCCAAGGTTATTAAAATAAAAAGAGATAATAATATCCTATCGCCCACTTCTCTATATTTAGTCCAATCGAGTTACTATTTGAATGAAATAATTAAGATAAAGGACGAGTTTGATAGAAATCAAATAAAATATGTTTTTCTAAAGGGTCTACCTATTCATCTATACTATGAAAAATCCCACCCTAAAAGGGTTTATGCCGATTGTGACATCTTAATTGACGAGACGGATGCCGCAAGAGCCAAAGCAATCCTGCGGGCAAAGGGATACCGATCGGTTGGAGAACCTTTAATAAAAACGCTCAAAAAAACCAACCACCCTGAAGTTTCGTATCAAAAATCCTTGCGAGGTTTCCCGGTGAATTTTGACATCCACACGGAAGCGGTGTTTTTGATGACCCAACTTGGTAAACTCAACTCCCTTTATCCTCAAAAGCTTGTAAAAAAACTCACTCAGGAGCTACTACACAACAAAAAAACTGTGAAAATAGACGGCCATTCCTATAAGATTTTAGACAACAGGTATCTAATACTGTATCTGCTTCTTCATTTTTTTCATCACAATTACAAAGGAATATTTCGATTGGAACTCATTAGCATTGTTATTAAACAATCCCGCTTGGGTAAAAAGGATTGGGAATTTTTGTCAAAAAAAATAAATGAATACCAATTATCTGGATATATATATCCAGCATTGTTGCTTTTACGTAAATACTACAACAACGAATTGCCTGCAAGCTTCCTCAGATTGATCAAAAAAAAGCCCTCAGTAGCATCGGAAATCGTTGGTAGTGGAAGTATCTTTGGTGTTGAAGACAGAATGACCTCTGGGATAAACCGATTCATTAATATATTCAGGTTGTCAGAGAGCCCTACAGCTATAAAATTAACCGTCCTTTTAAATCCCGAGATTATTTTTTACGTGGTTTTTGTTTTAAAGGAACGGTTATCCCGCTTTTTGAGAGGGTCTTCAAAAAATCATCAAGGTCATTGACTGCTTTTTCTTTCGTAACGACAAATTTATCTTCGATCGACTTTACAATCTGACTTCGATTATATTTCTTCTTAATAAGTCCAAGAATATGAGTTCCCGTCTTGTTGAAAGAATAGAAAGTCGATTTCTCAACGTCAAAAAGGGTAATCTTACCTTCAATTTTCTCAATTATAAAGTTGTTTCTAAGCTTAAATAAGTCATTCATTTGTTTTCGCTTCAAAATATTTTAATACTTTATCGCGCTTTTTTGGAAAGAAAAGCATTTTTATATCGTGGTAGCTTTTTATAAACTCCATCAACCGTTTTGCCTGCTCCTTACTTCCTTTTTCAACAATCATCAATTGATTCATGAGTTTAAACAAAGCCTTGTCTTTATCCGCCAGGTCTTCCTCAAACATTGATTCTGATTTGTTTATAAAATACAAAGTTCCAAGATCGTATCTCGCACTCCCCTTTTTAATCCACCATTCTTTTTCGATCGCAGGAGTTTGATACATATAATATTTACCCGCTTCTTTTTTGATAATAACCGAGTCATCTCCCAAACTTGAATATTTGTCGCTCAAAAATTTCATGATGGTTGATTTACCCCCACCCGAAAAAGCCATAAACAAATTAGCATTATCGCCAATCTTCACAGACGAAGAGTGAAGTATGAAGGCATTTTTTTTACCCAACGTCCTCAAGAGTATCTGCATAAGAAATGATGAGAATTGAGCTTGCCCAATACGATAGAAGGTCTCGTAGGTGTTCTTTCCCTTGCTCCTGAAAAAGTTCAAATAATAGGTCTTTTGTTTCGACATATATATCATTTCAAGATCCGGCTCAACTATATTTATGATAAAGTCTGCCGTGAAAGTTTTTTCTTTGTAGATAAATCCTGAATAATCCTTCTTTATGGAATCTATAAATGTTTCTGCAAGGTGGGTGCTTTCAATTGGAAAAAAATTCAGCTTAAAGTTTAAGCCTGCGATTCTTAATGTAAGGCTGTTCTTCATGGTCAAAAATCTTGTTCTTAACAAGTCCCATTATAACATACGTGGTTTTTGCGAAAATCATTATGTCCTTAATAAAACTCTTGCTTTTTGAGTACCTCACATCCAAATCCATCCACTCCGTAAATGACATTTTGTGGGCACCCTCAACAATCCAGGGAGACGTCATTCCCGGCAAAACCGTGAATCTGGAGTGATATTTTTTAGGAACCTTTTTGGCTTCCGGTAGTGGTAAAGGCCTCGGGCCGACGTAATCCATTTCGCCTTTAATAATATTCATCAGTTGCGGCAATTCGTCCAAACCGCTGTGTGATAAAAACTTACCAACCTTGGTGTATCGCGGGTCATTTCTGATTTTAAAAACGGGGCCGTCGGTCTCGTTGAGAGACGCTAACCTTTTTTTTAATTTTTCAGCTCCATCTACCATAGTTCTGACCTTATAAAGGAAAAAGGGCTTTTTGTCTTTACCCATTCTTCTTTGTTTAAAAATGAAGGGGCCTCGTGATGTCGTTTTAACGATTACGTACGTCGCCAAAATAGCCGGCGACAAAAGAATAATAAAAATAACGGCCGTGATTTTTTTTATGAAGTCTATAAGCATCTATTTAGTGTTCAACATTATAGCATAATAAATTAGTGGCGTTACAATACTCATCGATATGAATACCAATTACCTCGTTATATGAAGACATTTTTTGAGCCTTGGCTTTGATTCTTCCAAAAAATATTTCCGTTTCTTTATCGCCTTTAAAATAGCCGAGGGTTTTTCGAGACAAATTATGAATCTTCTCCAAAATAATACCATCTGTGACCGATAGAAAAGGTCTAAGCTCCAAGCTTTTTCGATAAAGTTTAAGCGACTTCTTCCATTCACGTATTCTTTCATAATATTTGGCCATTCTGTAAGTTGCTTCAAAATTTTCTCCATACAGTTTTTCGTAAATATTCAAGTAATCTCTTGCCTGACTCATGTTCCCACGCTTAATTTCATTAGTTATCGCATAATAATGAGACTTCTCCTGAAGAGGATAAAAAAACAAAGCCTGGGTGTAGTTACCCGTGACGTGGAAAATTTTTCCTATAAAAACCAATTGCAATAGCAGAAATACACCAAAAAATACCAATGGATTAAATTCAATAGAGTCTTTGGTGTCTAAGGATAAGCCCGCCAAAAAGAACCACAAAAATAGAAAAGAATTGTATTCAAATGTATGGTCGAAAAGAAATACTACCGACAAAGCCAAAAATGAATAAAAGAAGACATTCCTTTTGCCTTTCTTTAAAACGTAAGTCAAAAAAAGGATAAAGAAAAGGCCTGCCAGAATCCCGTTTTGAGAAAAAATGTCAAGAATCAAATTATGGGAGGAGCCGGCTCCTTCACTATACCCCACTTGCTTACTTGCCGATATGTAACGGTAGTTGCCCGGACCAGCTCCAAAAAATGGCCGGTCGATTACACCCGAAACAGCATCGGCAAAATATTTATCCCTAAGTCCGAGGAGGCTTCCATTTTCCGAAATTACTTTAAATGTAGTTGAAAGAATCAGTGAAACGGTAAGGACAGCCAGAACTGCCTTAATAAGAAAGCCTTTTTTTGTGAATTTATTTTTATATATAACCCAAGCGATCGCTAAGACCGCCAAATAGGTTGCTCGCGAATAGGAAATAATAATAAAAAATAGCGATATAATCCCGATCACGCCTGAAGGAAACAAAAAAAAAGGAGTCAAAAATAAATTACCGATTTGGCTATGGCCGAAATAACGCATTAAACT
>DJWA01000015.1 GCA_002440905.1 Candidatus Roizmanbacteria bacterium UBA6242
GTAAAATTAATTAAGGAAGCTATCTAATAAAATGTTTGAGTCAATAAGACAAATATTTATTCTCGGTACCAAGTCAAAAAAGATCTGGATAATTCCCTTGGTTCTTTTTTTGATCATTATCGCGCTTCTTGTCATAAGCGCCCAGATCTCCCCACTTCCGGTATTTATATACCCGATTATATGAAGAAGCTTTTCACTTTTTTCAGAACCTTAAACAACATTTTTATAACAGCAATTCTTACGATCTTCTACTTCTTGATTATCGGCACGATTTCTTTTTTTTACAGGTTATTTAAGCATGAGGACAAAAACCCAATGTCGTTTTGGAAGAAGGTAGATCAATTAAAGTTAGATAAAAGTTATTTCAATTCACCGTATTAATGACCATCTTAGGAATTTCTGCATATTATCACGACAGTGCCGCTGTCCTTATTGAAGACGGCAAGATCGTTGCGGCAATTGAGGAGGAAAGATTCTCGCGAATCAAACACGATAATGGTTTTCCCCATAAGGCAATTGATTTCTGCCTCAAAAGCCGGGACCTAGAGATAAAAGATGTAGACTACGTTGCCTACTACGAAAAACCGCTTCTGAAATTTGAAAGGATTCTTGAAAATTTCATCGCCACTTTTCCCTTATCGCTCCAGCCGTTTCTTAAAGGGATGCCTGAATGGTTGGACTACAAGATTAAAATCGAGTCTTCGATCAGGCGGCTCGGGTTTAAAAATAAAATATTTTTTGTCCCCCATCATTATTCTCACGCCAGCGCCTGTTTTTTAAATTCGTCGTTTAAGGAGTCGGCAATTCTAACGATAGACGGGGTAGGCGAATGGCAGACGACCGGTTTATGGAAAGCGAATAACAATAAAATCACTCCGTTGAAAAGAATCGATTTCCCGAATTCTCTGGGCCTGCTTTATTCAACCTTTACCGCCCATATGGGTTTTAAAGTCAACGAGGATGAATACAAACTCATGGGTCTGGCAGCTTATGGTAAACCTATCTACGCCGACAAGATACGTTCTATTGTTGATATCAAACCCGATGGAAGCTTTAGACTTAACCTTAAGTACTTTGGTTTCAGGGAAGGCTTTCGTATGTATAACAATCGCTTTGAAAAGATCTTCGGCAAGGCTCGGAGTAAAAAAGAGAGGATTGTGAGACGCCACGCCGATCTGGCTGCAAGTGTCCAGTCGGTTACAGAGGATATATATTTTAAGACCTTAAATCATCTTTTCGAACTGACGGGATCGTCAAACCTTTGCCTGTCCGGGGGCGTGGCTTTAAACGCCTTGGCAAACGGCAAAATTTACAAGAAGACGCCTTTCAAAAACGTCTATATATTCGGCGCCGCCGGAGACAGTGGCGCTGCGGTTGGAGCTGCCTTATACGTCAACAACGTGATTATGAAGAAAAGACGGAATCAACCTCAAAACCTTTACTTAGGTTCAAAATACGACAATAATGCGATCGAGGACGCTTTATTACGATATAACCTTAAGTTCATTAAATACGATTCTGAACGAAAACTGATCGATCGGGCTGCCGGCCTTTTATCGAAGGGTAAGATAATTGGTTGGTTTCAGGGCGGATGCGAATTCGGGCCAAGGGCACTGGGTAACCGGTCTATTCTTTCCAAACCAAACCCTAAATCGATGAAGAAAAAAATGAACATCATCAAAAGAAGGGAACAGTTCCGACCGTTTGCCGGATCAATCCTTCAGTCGGAAGTCCATAAATATTTTGAAGTTCCTGAAAAAAATCACCAGTCTCCTTTTATGACCTTCTGTTTCAAGGTAAAAAAAGATAAAAGCTCTACCCTGGCTTCAATCGTCCACAAAGACGGTACTTGCCGCATACAAACCGTAAATCATGACAACGGTCGCTACTTTAACCTTATCAAGAAGTTCTTTGAGCTGACTAAGATCGCTTGCGTTATGAATACGAGCTTCAATCTTAAGGGTGAGCCGATTGTCGAGACTCCCGATCAGGCAATTGAAGATTTCTTAAAAACTAGAATGGACGCCTTGGTTTTAGGCGATTATGTAGTCATAAAATAAGATATCTAGCAAGGAGAGATCTCGTGCTTTATTAAGGCTTCCAGAACCTCTTTAGCAAATTCTTTATGGCCGCGTTTATTAAAATGTTTATCGGGTAGTAAGTACTTACTATCGTAAAATACATTAGTTCCAGAGTAATAAATATCATCGTTGCCAAGTTCATATATTTCTTCGAGTTCGGATATGAATAAAATCGGGCCAGAAGGGTAGTAGTTGTCCCTAAATTTACGGAACTTGTTAAGTTGGTAGTCTACCAAGCCTTTCCCCCCATGCTTATTGACAAGCAAGTTCTGAACGTTCTTCCATGTGGCGTAGTGGTAGTCTTCTTCGATTTTATCTTTATTAGATTCGGCAAACTGATCATATATTTCCATATATTTTTCGGTAATCCTATGTAAGTCTGTAACGAACCAGATGACAAGATCGGGATCGTATTTTTGGCCGCGCATACGATATCTTTCGACTTGATAGGCAGTATCATATCCATATACACCTAAATTTATAACTTCGTACTCTGAGATATTTTCACAAGTGTAATCATTGTTTAAAAAATCCTCGAGGGTCTCAGTCCAATTGTTAGCAGTGGAAACGTTTTGCCCAAAGGTGAAGGAATCGCCAATGGTTACAATTCTGTATGTGCCTTTTGACTTATCGATATCGTAGTCAAACCTCTCATTGAGAGAGTCAGCGTTAATTGAGTAATATATCGGCAAGCCACTCGTTTGCCAAGTTGGGTGGTAAATCTCTAATTTGCCAGGCTTTGGTTCATAGAAGAATTTGTATTCAGAGCCTTCTAAAAATTGAGTTTCTTCTTTCTTTATCGTGTTTATAGATTTGCCAAGAACATTACTCTTCTTATAGTGAATCCATATTAATAAGACGAATATAACCAGGAGTTGGGAAGAGATCAGTATAAGAAACAGCTTTTTATTGGTAGGTTTATTCACAGTTAATTAATAGATTTTTAACAAGATAAGCGTGAATTTTATCAGCTATATACTTATGACCTTTCTCATTGGGGTGGCTATCCGAAAAAGTTAATTCCTTGTCCAGATTGAAGCTCAAAAGGTAACTTTCTGAATCTTCTTTTACAAATTCCCTGATTACCCTGTCGACCTTATCGTAATTGGTCATTTCGGATATGAGAAGACTCTTCTTGTAGTAGTTTCTTATAGACTTTAGCGATTTTGTCTGAGCCTCGATTAAGCTTTCAAAGCCAATGGAGTCAAATATTTGATCCCAAATCTCAAGGTAGTCTTCGTCCGATTCAATATAATTGTCATCCTCAAACATTGTTTTTCTTATCATCTCTTCAGGAAAAATAAAATCATCTTCTTTAACGAGCCAGACAACAAGGTCCGGGTCGTATTTCATACCTCTTATCCTATATCTCTCAACGGCGTAATTAATATCATATCCGTAAACACCCAAGTTTAAAACTTCGTAGCTATTATACTTTTTGCATACAGGCTTTCTATTCAGATTTTGTTCCAAAATTTCGGTCCAGTTATCAACGGTCGAAACATTGAGGCCATATGTAAACGAGTCACCCAGGGTGATTATCCTGAAAACATTTTCCGGTTTTTCTACGGCGTAGTCTACCCTCTCATTCATCGAATCGGAATTTGTCGTACAAATAACCTGCTTATCAAGGTCGGTCCATAGTTGTTTTGAAACGTCATGGATATTTGATTGGAGTTCGTAGAAGTATTTATATTTCGAAGATGTTGTTCTTATTATCTTGCGGCTACTTATGGTATTCACGGAGGATTTACCAAGGACATTGGTATTTTTAACTTTGATATGTATAAATATTCCAATAATCACAATTATCTGGATAAGGACGATAGTTCCGAAAAGTATATGATTTTGCTTTTTATTCACAGTCGATGATCTGATTTTTAATCAAATAATCATAAATCTTTTCGGAAAAATACTTATGACCATCGTTGTTTGGATGGTATTCGGGAAACATTAATTCTTTTTTATTGGCATATTCGAGATTTAATATCGACAAATCATCAAATCTTTCCGTTTTTTTTAGGATATTTTTATGGGATCCGTCAAGGTCAACGATCATGATTCTACCTTTGTAGTAGTCATAAATATCGTTGAATTTCCGGCTCAAATATTCATTGGCGTAATCCCTATTTATTTGGTTTGAAGCCTCAATCCAACAACGGTCGTCAAAGCCTGGGCCCTCTTCATTTCCGCTCTGTGGATTGGAGTCAAGGCATTTTTCAATAAGGGGATTGATAATATCAATAATCCGTTTATTGTCAACAAGCATCCAAATGACAAGATCTGGATTGTACTTCTGGCCTTTTCGACGATACATCTCGACTTCGTAAGGGATATCGAACCCCGAAGCTCCCAGATTAATGACTTCAAATTTTTTATATCTGCTACAAACTGATTTTGAATTCAACTTATCCTCAAGCCGCTCACTCCAATTGTTTTCGGTATTGACATATATTCCGTAAGTAAAGGAATCACCTAGGGAAATAATTCTAAAGGTATCCTTAGGTTTTTTAATTGAGTAATTGAACCTTTCGTTGAGAGAATCCTGGTTTGTGACGTTGATTACTTCATTTTCCATCCAATCGGTCTTAACTACAAGGCTTTGATTCGGATCCATCGAGTAAAAATACTTAAATGTCTGAATGCCTTTAACCTGGGAATCACTCCTATTGAAAGGGTTATAGCCATACTTATTTGCGATGATCAGTCCAATCCAGATCAACACAACTATTTCAATTGAAGTGATTAATACAAAAAACTTTTTATTTTTTTTCACCACAATGTTTCTATTAACTATATAATCACTTATCAACCATTTCATCGTACGACAATTCAAAAAGGAAATGGACACAGATGCACTATTATTTTATAACAATGTAAGTTGTATTAGAGGCTAATAGGATTGACGTTATGTGCCATATATTGGTAATCGGTGTGAAGCTCTTGATGTAACTACGGGAAAAATTCTTTACAAAAAGCTTACATATGTTTTTTTTGATCAGATGTTCGAAAATCAATACAGAGACAAATAATGTAAGGAGTAATATACTGTATGAATAATGATCATTTTACCTATCTTAACCTTTGTTCTGATCGCTTTGTATTTATCACAATTCTTTATTGATATTAGGAAGAATTGGATTATAGCCTCAGTCGTCGTGTTTTCTGCCTTAGCCATAGTAACGGAAATATTAGGGTGGTTCAGTTTTATCAATAGTTATTCAATAATTGGCTTCTGGACAATCTTTATGATGATTTCACTTATTTTATTTTCAAAATCAGCAAAGAGAATCCCCTGGCAAAAATTAATTGAATCGATCCGCATAAAGAACTGGAGGTTTTTTTGGGTTCTTTTGACGGTTTACAGCCTTACTTTACTGATAATTTCCCTATACTCAGCTCCAAGCAACTGGGATTCAATGACTTATCATCTGAGCCGGATTATGCATTGGATCCAAAACGGAAACCTGGAATTTTATCCCACCAATATATTAAGACAGCTTAATTTTCCTCCCTTTTCGGAAGTTGTCATCACTCACCTTTATTTGTTAACTAACGATGATCGGATGATGAATCTTGTCCAGTGGTTTAGCTATGTGAGCATCATTGTGACAATTTCTCTTTTAACCGATGAGTTTGGCGGGGGAGTCAAGAGTAGGGTGATTTCAGCGGTTCTTGCCGCCGCCATACCCATGGCGATTACGCAGTCGACAACCACCCAAAATGATTTGTTGGTCAGTTATCTAATCATAGCTTCCTTATGGTTTTTCTTCAGATTGATAAAAAAGCGCAATCTTGTGAATTTATTATTTTTTGCCTTCTCCGTATCTTTAGCTATGTATACAAAAACAACTTCCTACATCTATCTGTTACCCCTTATATTATGGCTCTCGGTGGCCTATTTGAAGAAGTTTGATTATAAGACGATCGTCACACACGGGTTGACTTTTATTCTCGTTGTCGTTGTTGTCAATGGATCTCACTACACAAGGAATTTTAATCTCTGGGGAAACCCCCTTGGTGAAGATGAAAAAGGTTACCACCTTAATAAAGAAATGAGGCTGGACTATACGATATCTAACTTCGTAAGGAATACGGCCATGCAGTTTGAGACTCCCAACCCTAAAATAAACAAAAACATAAGCGATATGGCAAGGGTAATCCATAGTTGGATTAAGATTGACCTCAATGATCCGAATAATACCTTTCATGATGAAGGGTTCGGTTTGCCCGATGGATATGTCAATATCTATTCCCAAGATTATGTCCCCAACCCCTTACCCATGGCATTGGTTATTATTGCCACAATATTTGTGATATTTACAAGGAAGAGCGGTAAAAACTTAATAAGCTACATATTCTTTGGT
>DJWA01000021.1 GCA_002440905.1 Candidatus Roizmanbacteria bacterium UBA6242
GTTGACTTCATCAGCGATATGCTTGGAGTTTCTCGGTCTTATGAATAAACCATTCTGCCCGTCTTTAACTGCCAACGGGATTCCACCTTTCCGGGTAACTATAACAGGTGTTTCGCAGGCCATTGCCTCAAGAATAACCAAACCTAAAGGTTCGTCCCAGATCGAAGGGGCAACAAATACGTCGGCTCGGGAATAAAACTTGATCAAGAAGTCCGTATCTGCCCCGAGGTGTCCTAAAAATTTTACGTTGGTGATTTTTTCGTCCTTGGCAATCTTCTCAAGGTTTTTTCTTTCGGGACCGTCACCCAAAATCAACACCTTGCCCTTTATTTTCTTGGCCGCTCGAACGAGATATTTGACTCCCTTATAGGAGGTTAGTTTACCGGCGAAGACAACGATTTTTTCGTTTTTAATGTCAAACATTTTATCGATATCGTCGGTCGCGACTTTTCTAAATTTATTTATATCAACACCCCCGGGAATGACTCTTACCTGGTTACGGTATTCGTCACCGAATACATCAAGCATCCAGTCCTTGGTATAAAAAGAGTTGGGGACGATTCGTCGGGCACGGCGCAAAGCGTCCATTGTTAGAGCCAAATACCGTTTGTCTTTTTGAGCGGTCGGTAGCTCCGATCCATGGACAGTAATGATGTATGGTATCTGATAGGTATTTTTTATGAATCGAGCGGCCCAAGAGAAAGGAAAAGCATGGTGGACGTGGATTATATTGGGGTGAAAATCCTCAACGGCGTCGACAGCGTGGTTAAGGAAGCTTTTGTAGATTGTCAGTATTTCCCTGTGGGAAATGTCCTTGTACAAGCGGCAGTTCTTCCATTCAGGGTGGCCGGTAAAGGCGACGTTGAAAGGCATCTTTATTGGGTAGATGGTGACGTTACTATTGGGCAGTTGTCGAGTGTCAGGCGCAACCATGGCGACGTGGTGGTGCTTGGCGACTTCACGCGCCAGGTATCTGGCGTAAGTACCTGATCCCGATCCGTACATGGGGAAGGTCTGCAGGTATAAAATCCTTAGTTTTCTATTTACCATGATCGAATTATATCAGGTTTTATTAATTTTTAAGTAAAAGTTGCCTTGTCGGTCGATGTGAATAGATACGTTTACATGAAGATAATTTGTATTATTATAATAATCCCAAATACTAATAAACCTTGAATATTGTAAGTAAGGGTATATCAGTAAAAATATTTTGGTGGGATAGTCTGGATATGAGCTTTTGTAGCATATAATCCATGGACAGAATAATTTTTATTCTGTTATTCTTTTTTGTATTTTTATGAGAGGCAACTTCCTATACTCGAAATTAGGGAAGCGCGTATACGATGCCAGAAAAAGATTTGGATTGACCCAGGAAGAAACGGCTCACAGGTGCGGAATCGACAGAACATATCTCGCCCGGATAGAAGCGGGGAGAGTCAATCCTACCGTCAAGGTTCTTTTCAATATATCCCGAGTATTGGGGACAAAGATGATGAATCTAATGAGAATACTTTAAGATATTAATAATCTTGGGGAAAACTCTATCAATTAGTATTTGTTTTTCCTCTTGCTTAAAATCGTTCAAAACATAAGATTCGCCGTTCACCCAATTTTCTCGTATCCTGGCATCAATACCAATTCTGATCCTTAGAAAATCCTTAAACTTCAAGTGATTTTCGATCGATTCCAAGCCATTATGTGAAAGAGGACCGACACCCGCTTGAATATGCATTATTCCTAGAGGTATATCCAAGTCATCGTGTGCGACAATTAGATCAGTTTTTGAGACATAAAAATGTTTTGTGAGTTTGGATACGGCCATACCCGAATTATTCATATAGGTTTGAGGCTTTGCCAGGATCAATTCATCTCCCTTGAAGTCTAATTTCAAGGTCTCCGATTCGGCATATTTGTCTTTCTTGAAAACAGTTTTCTCTTGTTTTAGCGTATCGGCCAAAAACTCAACGAACATGAAGCCGACATTGTGCCGGTTATTGGCATATTTTTGACCGGGATTTCCGAGTCCGACAATCAACTTCATAGTTGTAGTATACTGAATTTATGGCAGATTACCTGAGCGACTTGTCCCGTAAACATTGGATGGTTTCAAACCCCAAAAGGTTGAATAGGACTGGTATGGACGGTAAATCGTTCCGGTGTCCATTCTGCCCGGGAAATGAAGAGGATACGCCGCCAGAAGTTTATCGGGTCGGGGAAGGGGAAGCGAATAAATCGGGGTGGGAGGTCAGGGTAGTTCCCAATCTTTTTCCGATAACCGACATACACGAAGTTGTCATACACTCAACGTCCCATGACACAAACATTGAAGGTTTGGCACTGCCACAGCTCGAGAAAATAATAAGGACGTATATCAATAGGTTTAACTTTCATAAACACGAAGGTAAGGTGTATATATTCTCAAACCAAAGTCTGTCAAGCGGTGCGTCTTTGATCCATTCCCATTCCCAGATTTCCGTTTTGCCCCAGGAGATTCCAACCGATACTATATCTTCCCAACCGGTTGAGAATATAATTGAACAGAATAACAGTTTCGTCTCATACTGTCCGACATATTCCGAATGGTCATATGAAGTATGGATTAAGGCTCTGGGACAAAATAAATTTGAATCCCTGAATGAAACCGAAGTTAAGGATTTGGCGGCAATATTACATCTTATGATCAACAAACTTAAAAAAATACATGGCAGTTCCCCCCGATTTTCCAAAAAGGAATTCGGCTACAATTTTTACGTCTATCCTTACGATTCCTGGTATTTGAGGATTATCCCGAGATTTATGGAAAGAGCGGGATTTGAATTATCGACCGGGATTATGGTAAATTCGGTTACAGCCGAAAAAGCCAGTCAGGAATTAAGAGATATTACTGCTGACCTCCACCCTGTTCTTTAGTGGCCCTGAAAGCAAAAAATGCAGATAATGCGGCCAAAGCGGTCATTGCGTATCCACCTTTCCTTAGAAGCGAAATGATGTCTCGACTTCTTTGAAGCTCTTTCATGGCGGCGGCAACTTTGGCATTTTTTTCCTTAGAAACGTCTGGAACTTTGCCTATTTCTCCGGTATTAAAGGAGTCAACAACCTGTCGACCGACCTCCTGGTCGAGGGTACCGTTTGAGACCGCCTCAAAATAACTCTTTAAAGGGTTTTCGTTTTCCATTTGTACCGAAATTTCCTTGAAAAATAACTCAAGAGTTTGCTGTTCTTTTTGCTGTTCCTGCCATTTTGATCTCATGGCTTTGTCGATCTTGACTTTGGTGGGTTTGCCGTCGACGTCCATCACGATCTCGTCACCGAGTTTTTTTGCAAGCAGTTCCGTCAATTGTTTGTTCTGTTTTCCAGCTTCAACCGCCTGACCTTCAAATGCGGCGGTATTGACGCCGAGGGAATTGAATATTTCTGTAACCGCACCGTAATCGGTGACGATATATCCCTGTTCAAGAAGCGGAGCCATCAGCCGGTCGATTTCCTTTTGTTGGCCTTCGTTATGGATGGAAATCAGATTGGCTTCGGGATCGGTTGCCTCCTTAGGAACTTCCATTTGGGGTTTCTGTTTTTTGACGAATGCTTCAACATCCTCAACGGTCAGAATACCGGCGTCGGCCAAAGCCTCTTTCAGAGCAGTCTGCTCGGTCGCGCCCATTTTATCAAATGCGGTTGTTCCATCAACACCTTCAATGAATGTCTTGATGAGACCCCTTTGGGCCTCAGGGAATTGGTCTATGATCGGGACGATCTTTTGCTTGAGCATTGCCATAATTAGATCCTGACGCGTAATCTTTTCCCTTAGGTTTTGTGGGATCGGGTTATTTTTGTCGACTACTTTTACCGTAAAGTTGTCGCCGTCGACTCCGGTCACCGACACTATTTGCCAACTATAACCGTTTTCGTCGACATGGGTGACTTGGGTATTTGCGGGGAGATCGACTTTTCCGTTGTATTTGTCGACCGTATCCTGGTTCATGAGTCTGAGATTTCGGGACATGACAAGGGAGGCATTTTTTTGGTCGGCAAGGAATGTTCCCGGGTCCTCCGAGGAAACCAAGTCCTGGACGGCTTTTTCTTGCATTTGGGTCATGATTATGCTTCCGGCAATCGGAATTTCCCGCTCAAGGTTTAGGACCATCTCTGCCTTTGGGGCTTCAGGAGGAGGTATTTGAACTACAGGTGCTTCGACTGCGGTCGGGCCTTGTGCGGCATTGGCATTTGCCTGTTCCTGTAAGACGGGAGCCGGTGTTGCGGGTGCTTCGGTCATATTTACGATGATACTTGAATTTACGCGTCAATTCAAATATTATCTTATTATATATATGGCAGATGCACCAGGAGCTAATGAAGCAGCAATGGCTCAAATGTTAAAACAAATATCCGGTGATTTAACGGTAACCGGTCAACCTACTCCAACGGACGCTCCTCAAAAAGATGAAACCTTGGCCCAGAATTTTTTTAAAAAGTTAAAGCCAAAAGGTAAGGTCGTTGAACCTCCAAAGGTGGTTGAAGTTGCCCACGAGTTCCAGCAATCCAAATTCTTAAATCAGGAAACGACAAGACAGAATTTCGACCGTTTGAGGCAGAAAGAGGTTACAACGGATCCGGAAAATGTCGTGTTAAGTCGGGAATTAACCGATCAATACGAGTCCTTTCTTAAGACCCATGTCGAGAATCTTTGCCGAATAACAAATCCTAAAGTTTTGGACAACGCCAACCACAGGGAAGAACTCCTATTGATGAAAATTCTCTCAAGCAACAGCCAGCCGGATAAAGCCAAAATAGCCAACTTCCTCAATACCGAAAAAGGCTGGCAGGTGACAACCATGCTTCTTGAAAAACAGACCGCATTAAAGTTGTTTGCGTACGGACTTGAAGCGGCCGTCAACCCAAAAGGTGTCAGGGGAGTGGAAATCAAGGGTCAGGAAGTTAGAATGCATATCGAGCAAGGGACATTAAACCATCATTTAAAGGAAAGATTTGGACATTGGTTGACGGATCGGGCAATAAAAGTAGCCGGACGACAGCCGGACGGTCTAATGGGAAGGGTTCAAAACTGGTTATTTTGGGGAGGTCATGCGGGAGCATACGGAGGCGCAGCTCTCGGATCAGCAATCGCCGAGAGCGTGGCCGGTGGTGCAGCTACAGCAGGTGTAGCGATCACTGAGGCAGCAGTCGTTGACTTTCTTAGGGACGGACTTAAGATCGATCTCAAGCAGTGCGCCAACACCTTAAAAGCTATCAAAGGAATGTCGGGGGAAAAGGCATATATGAAGCAAGTGTTGGGGATTGATCTTGACAATTTCGACATTAATGCGGCAGGTCAAATCCAAGCTAGGGATCCGGGTGTATTTGAAGGAAGGTCATCGGACATCATCTATAACGAAATTCTCCAAGGAATCTTCGGCCGTTTCGATTTCTACCAGGCATTGGGAGTTCCTCAAAAAGCCCTTGATGCTTTGCCCGAACAGTTTCTATTTACGCAAACTTTAAATCTTCCGGAAGAACAGACGAGTTCGGTCTGGTCTCAACGGTTGAATCAGAAATTCAAACCCAACAGTGGAGGAATTAGGGACGCAGCGGGTCATAGGGTCGGCCACCCAGCCTTCAACCGGAACGCTCTTGATGAGACAGGAAATCTCAAGCGCCACATGAAAGCAAGGCGGGAAGTGATGGAAGAGATGATGAGGGATCATATTATCCAGGT
>DJWA01000017.1 GCA_002440905.1 Candidatus Roizmanbacteria bacterium UBA6242
AAAAAATATTTTATTTTTAAACCCGAGCCGCCTGATCGAAGACTCGATTTTAATCTTGTAGTCCAACCATTCAGGCATCCCTTTAAGAAACGGCTGGAGCGATAAGGGAAAAGTGGCGATGAAATTTTCAAGAATCCTTTCAAATTTTAGAAGCGGTTTTTCGTAGTAGGCAACGTAGTCTACATCTTTTATCTCTAGGTTCCGGCTTTTGAGGCAGAAATCAATTGCCTTATGGGGAAAACCATTATCGTGTTTGATTCGCGAGAATCTTTCCTCCTCAATTGCCGCAACGATCTTGCCGTTTTCAATAAGGACAGCGGCACTGTCGTGATAATATGCAGAAATTCCTAAGATGGTCATTAATACGGTGAATTGAAATAATTTTTATCTAACTTTAATTGATCTACCTTCTTCCAAAACGACATTGGGTTTTTGTCCTCATGCTTAAATAACCTGTAAAAAAAAGAAATCGTACCGATAATCAAGAAGTAGAAGATCGTAAGAATTGTCGTTATAAAAATGTTGTTTAAGGTTCTGAAAAAAGTGAAAAGCTTCTTCATATAATCGGGTATATAAATACCGGAAGTGGGGAGATCTGGGCGCTTATGACAAGAAGCGCGATAATGATCAAAAAAAGAACCAAGGGAATTATCCAGATCTTTTTTGACTTGGTACCGAGAATAAATATTTGTCTTATTGACTCAAACATTTTATTAGATAGCTTCCTTAATTAATTTTACCAACCTATTGAACTCTATTTTTTTTCGAGCCTCCCTCATGACCGCCCCGACAAAAAAATTGATAGCAGCAGCCTTGCCGGATTTGTAGTCTGCAACCGCTCCAGGATTAGTTTTCAGGGCTTTTTTAATATATTCCTTGAGGTCATTGTCGGTTATTTCATCAGCAGTGGTTTCCTTTTTGTAGGCTTCTATGACCTTTTCTGCCGAATCGACAAAAAGCTCAGCTTTAATTTTTTTGTGAACCAGCATATTGGCCAACTTATCAACCGCAACCTTTGCTATATCGGCCTTCCCAAATAAATCGCTCAACCATTCCATCTGCGCTTGGGTTTCAAAGATAATCTCCGCCAAATGAGGTTTGACGTTGTATTTACTCTCCCATTCACCAAGAACCGCATCTAGAGGTTCGGGAACGGTTGCCTTTATATTATCAAGCCAACCTGCGTCTATTTTGATGGGTGGCAAGTCCGGATCCGGAAAATAACGGTAATCAGCGGCTTCTTCTTTGGTTCGCTGAGAATAAGTTATATCCTTCTCGGCGTTATATCCCCGGGTTTCCTGTATGGGAGTTTCTCCTTTTTCCAGGATTTCCGACTGTCTTTGCTCTTCATATCCTATTCCCCTTTCCAGGAACCTGAATGAGTTGATATTCTTCAATTCCACTTTATAGTTTGGTAGACCGTTATCCCCTTTTTTCCTTAAGGAAATATTGGCTTCCAGCCTCATTCCACCCCTTTCCATATCACAATCGGAGATGTCTAGATAACGAATTACTTGCCTTAGTTTTTTGGCATATTCTTTGGCTTGGGCAGCCGATTTGATGTCTGGCTCGGTCACGATCTCGACCAAAGGAGTCCCCGATCTGTTGAAATCTATAAGGCTGACTTTTTTACCATTGACCGTACTATGGATAAGCTTTCCCGTATCCTCTTCCAAATGTATCCTGGTTATTCTAACAGGTCCGTATGACGTTTCAATTTTTCCTTCGTAGCAGAAAGGTAGGTCATACTGGCTTATTTGATAACCTTTAGGGAGATCGGGATAGAAATAATGTTTACGGTCGAATTTTGATAAGGTGTTTATTTTGCATCCAAGAGCCAACCCTAGCTTTATCGTCCATTCGATCGCCTTTTTGTTGGCAACCGGTATAGCGCCTGGAAGCCCCAAACATACAGGACATACATAAATATTCGGCTTTTCGGCATTTGGGTTATTTTCACATCCGCAAAACATCCCAGACTTGGTTTTAAGCTGCACATGCACTTCCATTCCGATTACTGGTTGATATTTGTTTTCCATATTAAATTTTTTTCCATTCGTTCCAGTCGGTTGCCTGTTCATAAGCCCATGCCGCCTGTATAACTTTCTCCTCCTCGAAATAATTTCCCATTATATTCAATCCAAGATAAAGATTGGTTTTTTCGTCGCGATACATCGGGACCGAAATACCGCATATTCCAGCCAAGGAGCTTGGCTCGACCAACATATCCTGAAGCTCTCCGAACATCGGGTCGCCAGATGCGGAACCAACCGGCAATGCATAATCTGGAGACGGGGAAGATATTAAGAGATCATACTTCCTAAACAGTTCTTTGAAGTTTTTTATATACAGGCTTCTGACTTTTTGGGCATGAATATAATATCTGTCGGCGTAACCCGAGGACAATGTGAATGTGCCCAACATTATCCTGTTTTTAGCCTCGTAACCGAAATGACTCCTATCCTGACCATATCTTATCCCGTCATATCTTGATAGGTTGCTTGAAACCTCACCTCTTTGGACAACCGTATAGACGCCTATAGCGTGTTCATGGGTCAACACCTTATCCTTCTCAAGGATATCTGAAGTTTCAATCAAATCAACCTTGGCACCAAGCTTTTCGAAAACCTTACCAGCTACCTTTACCTTATCAACAATCGGCGAACTTTTTA
>DJWA01000020.1 GCA_002440905.1 Candidatus Roizmanbacteria bacterium UBA6242
GGATTCACCAACGGATGTGGCTACCAGCCAGAGTCTGCTCGTATCTTTAAAAACCACTGCCTCAGATACCGATGTCGATAACCTAAAATACAAAATTGAACTTTGTACCAACGCGACGATGACTTTAAACTGCCAAACGTTCGATCAGACAGTGTCACAGACCGGGTGGAGCGGACAAAACGCCGACACAAATACGACATATACGTCAGGAACCCAAGGAACTTATAATATCCAGTCGGCCTTATCCCCGGCAACTACCTACTACTGGAGAAGTTACGCCATTGATCCATCAGGTTCAAATACCTGGAGCACAACCCAAGGGACACCGTATTCGTTTACGACAACTTCAACCGACTATCCTACACAGTGTTTAATTGAAAAATCGGCCAACAACGACTCTATTGTCGTTAAATGGAACGACAACTCGACAAACGAGATCAACTACGAGATCCAAAAGAATACCGATGGCGGAGGATTCTCACTCCTACAGACGCTTGCCGCCAATTCGGTAAGCCACCAAGACGATTCTGTTTCAAACGGGCATACTTACCAGTATCGCGTGGCGGCAATATTCTCAGGTCCCCAATACTCCCAATGGTGCACAACCAGCACCGTATCTTTGGGCTTTGGAACGCTCAACTTGGAAGGAATAAATTTGGAATGAGAACATTTTACATATATCAATTCCACAAAGATCCAATGACGAATAATGCGCGTATTAAATACCCCTTGATTTTAAAAAAAATCTTAACTATTATGAATTTAATAGTGGTTACCCATTTCCATGTTAAAAAATACTAAGGTAAAAAATGTCTTCTTAATTTCCTTGCTTATTTTGGCGATAGTTTTTGTTGTTGTGTCTTACTATTACTCCCAAATCGTCCCGACTCAAGTAGAACAAACACCGGACTTAACGGAAAATGAAGTCCCCACAGACATTCCAGAAGAATTTCCTCTTACAGAACCTGTTGTCTCAGATGTTAGTCCGACGGTTTCGCCTACCCCAAGACCCCTGCCCCACGGTAAGAGGACATTTGTCGTCTCTCTTCCCGCAAATGTTAAGGGGCCGAGAATCGGTAAGGGCACAATTGATCCGTATGACCCAGCCTTAAATGGACAACAAAGCTTGGTAATCGAGGTTAATGACACCGTTTCCGTACAGAAAGTGGTTGCGGTCCTGAAAACGGATAACAAAACTGTCGAACATGCCCTTCAACCGGAAACCCCTGGACAGATGAAAGGAAATTGGACCGGAACTTGGGTCATGGATGACAGCTATGATTACACGTATGTATTGAGCGTAAGAGCGACGAGTGCCAATGGAACTACCATGGCTGATTTAACAACCAGATAATATGGACCTAAAAAAAACATTACTGACTACGGCCATCTTCCTAAGCGCTTTTCTTGTAATGACATCGATGAGTCCCGTGAATGCGGTAGTCTGTTCAAGTACGACAATAAGTTCTACTTGCGAATTCCAATACGCTAAGGACGGATTTGATTCCGGAGATGCCACCAATGACCAAGCGGTAACTGTTTCCTCCGGAACGTTGATTATCGGTTCGAGCGTACCTAATCAAGAACTGGCGATTGGTAAATTAATTCTAAACGGTGGAGCCGTAACCATTTATGATGGCGCTAAACTCCATTTAGGAGCCAAAATCTGGATGGTAGATCAAGATGCCGACGGATATCCGGCAAGCACCACTCAATATATTCAAGAAGTAGCCCCGGCTAATGGTCGAAGAAAGGCGGCAATGACCTTGCCCATAGTAACCGATTGTGACGATACTCAAAGTAACGTTAGACCAAACCAAACTGGTTTTTTTACGACAGCTATTCCGGCCGGTGGTCCGAAGGCTGGAACGTTTGACTATAACTGCGATAACGTAATTACCAAACAATATACGTCTTCAGCCGCTTATGCCTGTAATACCACCGGATGTGCCGACCATTATTACACGGTTGTTTCTGGTTGGGCCGATGGTTCAAATCCTGCTTGTGGTACAACCGAAGCTTATAGAACAGCCAGTTACGGCACCTGCGCTTCTTTATCCGCCTGTAATTACGGAACAACTAACTACGCGCAAGGCTGCAAGTGATTACTTAAGTAAGGGAGGATTGACTTCATTATTTACCTCAAGAACCATTTGTTTGAATGATGTAATCCTGTGTTCCCACATCGAGTTAACTTTGTCGGAATATGATTTCAAGTATTCATGAGCCGCCTTCTCGCCCTCGACTCTTTCAGTCAAATAAAAGAGATTCCTTAATCTTAACTTTAAATCTCCCCCATACGGATCCCACATCATCGATCGGCGGTATTTAGCGAGCGCTTCACGGTCTTTCCCGTAATTTAGATCCAACAAGGCAAGGTATTCCGTTGCTTCGGTATCTGAATAATATATACGTCCGTATAAATTGCTATAGAACAGGGCGTTCTTATATTCCCCCTTATTTATGGACTTGTTAATTATCTTCTGGTAAAGTTTTTTATTAGACGGGTCAAACACTAGAGCGGCCTCATATTTGCCGATGTTAATAAGCGCCCTGGAGACGAAAGCGAATTGGATTATGATTATAGGCGTCAAGAATATCCCAATAAGTCTGTTGGGATCCAAATTCAGATTATAATTGGCCGCTCTTTTATCTTCAAACATCAACCCTAACAGAATAAAGAAGATGAAGAGTACTGAATATATCTTAAAGCTATAATACATTTGGAAATTTGCTAACAGCCCAAGAAAAACAAAAAAGACTATGTCTTTCCGGCTTTTCTTTATCGCGTAAATAACGACACCCAAAAAAGCCAGCATTGCCGGAAGACCCAATTCAGTCGCCATGTCGAGAAAGATATTGTGGCTGGTTCTTGACCAAAAGAGATGGAGATCGTTGTATCTGAAAGACGCTACGCCGAAGTTGCCGAATCCGACACCAAATATTGGATAATCCCTTATTGCCCTTACTCCCGACAAAAAAAAAGAATTCCTATGGCTTATGATATCGTCGCGGTGACTGACATATTTGGAAATTACGCTACAGCAGCTATCTAAGTTAACGTTCGGAATAAAATAGAATATCCCAATAAGCACAAATACTATTAGAACAACCTTATAGAAATATTCCGATTTCTTTTTCAGCACAAGAAACATTGTTATCACGATTGCGATATATGCCGTGAACGCAGACCGGGAAAAAGAAATAAGGAAAATGGGCACGGATGATAGAAGGATTATCAGCCCGGTATTCTTTCTTTTACCTTCAAAAACAAGAAAACTCCCGATAATCATCGGAATAAGGAGAAAATCGCCCAAGTTATTGTGATCGTTTAATCGGGAATAAAGCAGACTGAAACCCGTCAAGGGATAGAATAAACCCACCAAAGAGGTTGCCATTAATAGTAATGACGCGACTATCAAAAAATTAAATATCCAGGCTTTTGTTTCGTTTCTGTAGTTGTATGCGATAACAGACACGAAAAATAAGGATGGGTATATGAGTAAACCCGGAGCCGACTGGGCAATGTTTATGGAGAGTGCAGTCGAAACAACCAGAAAAAAAATAAAGACAGCGTACAACGTAGCAATTACTGTTGGAATCCGGAAGTTTTTTTCCTTTCCGGTTATTTTCCCAAAAAGCAATATAAAAAAGGGGCTAATAATAATTAGAAAGTAGGATATTTCATGGCCGAATTTGAGTCCCAACCCCTCAAAAACCAAAAGTAAAGATAAGAAAAAACCCATAAGCCACATATGCTATCATTATATAGCAATGAACAAAAAAGGATTTACCCTGCTTGAACTTCTTATTGTCGTCACGATCGTCACTGTTTTGAGTATCGGATTAATCCTACTACTTAATCCTAAAAAACAGTTCGATAAAGCACAGGACACCCAGAAAGCTACCGATCTTGACAATTTAAGGAAGGCGTTTGAGGACTATTACGGTGACAAAGGCTGTTACCCCAAACCTTCGGACGTTTGTTTTTCAGGTTCATATAACGGCAACCCCGTCCAAAATCTCTGTTTCATCTGTGGGACCGAGCCCGGATCGCCGACTTTATCCCCCTATCTTAAAAAAATGCCCTGCGACCCGACGTACCCCACCAAGAAATATCTATATTACGTCGAGGGAAGCCTTGATTGTCCCCAAACTTTTAAAATTTATACCGATTTTAATACTCCGGATAACCAACTTGCCGGAGACGTCGGTTGCGGTAATGGAGGATGTGGTGAAGCTCCCAATTTCGGTTATGACTATGGCGTCACCAGCCCAGATACCAACCTTTCCGTTAGTAATTATTTCTATTGCTACACGGATGCCAGAACCTGCGACAACTGCCTAACGTATTACAATTGCACCAGTAACCCAACTTGCATTACAATATATGGTACGTTTGACCAATGCTGTGACGGAAAAAGTCCGAAGCCGGCCGGTTGCCCGTAATTTATGGATAATCTAAACTATATAAAAAGGATTTTACTGGCGATTTTTGTATTTATTTCTCCGGTGTTTTTCTTATCTACTAGCGCCGAGTATTACTCGACCAATAAATTTTATCTTCTGGTATTTTTCACCCTAACCTTGATGCTTTTGAATTCGATAGAGATCATCTTCAAAAAAAAGATAAACTTTATGGGCAACAAAATTGATCTCCCGCTTGTTTTATTTCTTGTCGCACTTGCCCTATCAATAATCTTCTCGTCAACAAACAAAGTCCAAGCCCTCGTTAGCACCAATCTAGGACTAATTCCGGTTTTCTTTATTTTCGTTTTTTACCTCTTCCTTTCAAAAAGCGACGAAAAGACAAAACTCCTTATAGACGCCGTCCTTTTCTATTCATCGGTTATGGTTTCGACCGTAACGATATTTTTGTTTTTCCAGCCGTTTTCGTTAATCACCCTGCCTGCAGCCTGGAGATTTTTGGGACTACCTCTTTTCACGCCTCTCGGGGCTACGACCGATTTGGTTGTATTTTTGAGTTTTGCCACAATCTACAGGATTATTAGGAAGAAGTTCTCAACCGCGGACGTTGTCATGTTGGCTATTAACGTCTCCGCTCTAGGGCTGTCAATATTCAATCTCTTCAAGCCGAATGCCGTTGCCATTCCCCCATTCAGGCTTTCTTGGTACGCCGCCCTTGAAATATTAAAAACCCCCCAGACGGCTCTTTTTGGAATCGGGATAGATAACTTTTCGATCGTTTTCACGCGCGTTAAAGACGCCATATACAATCAATCGCTCCTTTGGCAGATCAACGGATTCTCAGTCTCAAGATCGATCATTCTTCATGTTTTAACTGAGGCCGGATTTATCGGCCTAACCTCATTCTTATTTGTGCTTTATAGCGCTTTTAGGACTACCTTTAATGACGATAACAAATTTTCAAAACTGGTGATGTTATTGTGGGTTGTTATTATCCTCTTTTTCCCTATCAGTTTCTTTACGTTATTTCTTTTTTTCCTCACTTTAGCCCTATTGGTAAAAAACCACGGACAACGAGAGATAAACCTAAACGAAGGCTTTCCATATTATATGCCGGCCGCCCTGATTATTTTTGTCGCTATTGGAGTTTCCGGGTATTTGCTTACAAGAAGCTATACTTCTGAATATTTTTTCAAGAAATCGCTCGACGGGCTTGTTGCTAATAATGTCAAGGATGTTTACGACAATATGCGTTTATCCCGCATTTATAATCCATATAACGAGCGAGTCATCCTCAACTTTTCCCAGACCAATCTAATTATCGCCAACAACCTGTCCCAGAAAGAAAACCTGACTGAAGACGACCGACAGACAATTGCCCGTGCTATCCAGGCAGCAATTTCAGAAGCCAAGGAACTCATAAAACTAAACCCCAACAAGGCTCAACACTGGGAAAACCTGGCTAACATTTACCGCACTATGATCCCGTTAGCGGAAGGGTCTGACGCTTGGACGGTGTCAGCCTACCAGAGGGCAATCATTCTTGACCCCCAAAACCCGTCCTATCGGCTGGCTTTGGGAAGCGTATATTATCTTCTTCAAAGATATCCTGAAGCAATTTCCTTTTTTGAACAAGCCGCCGCTCTGAAACCCGACTGGGCAAACGCTTACTACAACTTGTCTTGGACGTATTACCAGAACAATGAATTCGAAAAAGCGACTCTGGCAATGCAAAATGTCGTCAACCTAGTAGATAGAAATACCAACCCGGAAGACTGGCAAAAAGCCAACGAGGATCTTGAACAGTTCAAGAAACAACTACCCATTGAAGAAGATCCACAAACAGATGCCTCAACCGATGAACTCAAGTTGCCAGAATCGATAGCGCCAACTATTGAACCCAAGATCGAGCTTCCTAAGGAAGCCTCGCCCGAGGCAAACTGAATTACTTCAAGAAGTTTAAGGGATTCAAAAGCGTTCCACCAGACCTTATTTCAAAATGAAGATGAGTTCCGGTCGACCTACCAGTTGAACCCATAACTCCTATTTGTTGCCCTTGGGAAACAACCGCTCCGGCATCAGGACTATATGAGGACATATGTCCGTAAAGTGTCTGATAACCGTTTCCGTGGTCGATGATGATATGGCATCCGTATCCGTAAGTGATGCATCCGGCATAAATAACCGTTCCGGTATCGGCAGCCAAAATCGGCGGGCTTGAAGAATTGGCGACGTCCAGAGCCATGTGGTACCAAGCAGGATATTGGGTGATACTTCCTGAAGTTGGCCAAATGAAGTTTGATGATCCACGAACACCAGCCTGAATCTGGGCGATAAACTGACCTCCACCCGGCGCTGGAGCTGGTCTGATCGCGCCCCCAGGCACATAAAGCACCTGGCCCGCGGTCAATGAAAACGTATCTAAATCCGCAAAGTCGTTGAACGGGAAGTTTACGATTCCCTGGGCGTCAGTACCGTATTTTTTGGCAATACTGTAGACCGTATCGCCAGAGGCTACCGTATGAACAACTCCCGTCACCGGTGGAATATCCAAAGTATCGCCCGGTTTGATAATATCGCTATCTAGGTCGTTTGCCCATTTGATAGTGTCGACCGTGATATCAAATTTCTGGGCAATTGTTTCAAGGGTATCTCCCCCACGGACCGTATATTCTTCAACTGTGCTTCTTGGCTTGGTAGAAATCACAGTTTCCAAAGCGCTTTCATAAGGATTATAGGAAACAACCGCTGCCGAATAAGTTCTTTCGCCGACATCCTTGGCAAAGGGTGAGTTGTCGATAATAATCGGCCCGGCAATGAAGGTTGAGGCAATAATAAGAAGAAACGAAGTATTTAAAAATGACGAGGAATAACGTCCCCTTTTGACGATGAGGAAGGCAACAATGACGTCTTTTATTCCCTCAAAGGCATGGCCAGCGGAAAGTATCCGGGAGCTGACATATCCCCACAAAAATATCCAGAACTGAGGCAAATCTTGCATAAAAGATAACCTATATTATACCAAAGCTTCGGTTATCCTGCTTAGAGCCACTTCGAAAGCGGCTGCTTTTAAGGGCACTTTGCGCTCTTTTGATTTTTTCCAGATAGCGTCGGTTGCCTTATCCATCATCACCTTTAGGCGGTCGTTCACCTCACGCTCCGACCAGTAGTATCCGGCTTTGCCCTGGACCCATTCCAGGTAGGAAACCGTCACTCCTCCTGAGTTTGCTAGAACGTCGGGAACGATAACCGTACCTTTTTTTGAAAGGTATTCATAGGCCTGACTCGTTATGGGACCGTTGGCCATTTCAACAATTATTTTTGCCTTAATTTTGCCCATATTTCGGTCATTAATTACGTTTTCAAGAGCTGCCGGGACTAGGATATCGACCGGCAATTCAAGAAGTTCATCGTTTGAAATCGGCCGACCGTATTTAACGTCGCATACCGATCCTTTACAGTAGCACCCCGAGACCATACCTTTTTCCTTTTTACACTCGAGGGTTTTCTCAACCGATAGACCGTCCTTGACATAAACGCCTCCTTTGGAATCCGAGACAGCCACGATATTAAACCCCTCTTCACGGGAAAGTTTGGCAAAATAATATCCCACGTTACCAAATCCTTGAACGGCTACGGTCATACCTTTTGACTTTTTACCCATCTTAGCCAATAAGTTTTGAAGAACAAATAAACCTCCACGACCGGTGGCTTCGGTTCGGCCAAGGCTTCCGCCCATAGCAACCGGTTTACCCGTAAACGTCGCCGGACTTTTGATACCTTTGATCTTCTGATATTCATCAATCATCCAACTCATTATTTGGGGCGTTGTATTAACGTCAGGAGCCGGAACATCGATGTCTTCGCCTATGAAATGGGCTATTTTAGAGACAAAGGCACGGGATAACCGCTCCAATTCATATTTTGATAGTTTCTTGGGATCAACAGCAACTCCGCCCTTGCCACCCCCGTAAGGGATACCGGCAACGGCACATTTTATGGACATTAAGGTCGCTAAAGCTTGGACTTCTTCCCTAACAGTATCTTTGTGGAAGCGGATACCGCCCTTATATGGGCCAAGAGCATTATTGTGTTGAATCCTCCAACCTTTAAAGACTTTTTTTTCACCCGAATCCATGGGAACAACGAGCGAAAATTCGTGGGCGATCTCGGGTTCAATAACCCTGGCTGTCAAATTTTTATCTAAGCCCATATTTTGGGCTGTTTTGGAAATGAGCTCTTGTGCGCTCTCAAGCATTTTTGTGCCTGCGTTCATATGTTTGAATTAACTATTAACCTCAAGCCATCTTTCAGTATCCAAGGCGGCCGCGACTCCCATACCAACCGCGGTTGCCGCCTGTTTGTATATATGGTCAACGCAATCGCCCCCCGCAAAAACTCCCGGGACCGAAGTCATCGACTGTTTGACAACAATATATCCTTTTTTATCCAATTCAATTTGATCCTTGAATACTTCTGTATCCGGTTTGTGGCCGATCGCAATAAATAACCCGTCGAGCTTCAGTTCCGATGTCTTTCCATCGCTATTCTTAAGTCTTACTCCCTCCACTCGGCTTTCTCCCAAAACCTCCTCAACCGCGGTATTCCAAATGACCTCGATCTTTGGATTATTGAGCACCCTGTCCTGCATGATTTTCGAGGCCCTAAACTCATTTCGGCGGTGGATTACAATAACCTTACTTGCAAATTTGGTGAGGGTCGATGCCTCCTCCATTGCCGTATCTCCTCCCCCAACCACTCCAACGACTTTATTTCTGAAGAAAAACCCGTCACAAGTGGCGCAGGCAGAAATACCCTTTCCCCTCAATCGGGTTTCCGATTCCAGACCCAACCAAAGAGCCTTGGCTCCGGTTGTGATTATAACCGACTTGGCTTCATAAGTTTCATCGGTTGTATAGACTTTAAAGGGTCTTTTGGAGAAATCGACCTTGAGGACGTTTTTATCAACGATCCGGGTACCAAACTTCAAAGCATGTTTTCTCATTCTGTCAATAAGCTCCGGCCCCATAATAGCTTCAAATCCAGGGTAATTTTCGACTTCAGAAGTTAGAGTCAGTTGTCCGCCAGGTGGAGAACCGGCCAAAACAAAAGGTTTAAGATCCGCGCGTGCGTTGTAGATTGCTGCTGCCAGTCCTGCTGGACCGCCGCCTATGATGATTACGTTTTCTGTCATAGATTTATTGCCCTCTCAACCATTTTCTCAATTTTCTTAGTATCCTCATTTGGTATCAGTCTACAGATATCAGATATTACTACTTCTTTGGATAATCCGTCAATAGCTTTTTTCACAGCAGATATCTGTTGAAGGACATCCGAACATTCCCTGTCCCCGTTTATCATCTTCTCGATCCCCCTCAATTGACCGATCAATCTGTTAATTCTTTTTGATATATCTGTCATACTGGATACCAGTATAGAGTATGCGAAAAAATCTGTCAATAAGAATTGGATAGATTGTGGATAACTAAGTTTTTTACACGAACTTGAGGCTAAAACAACAAAAAAACAATCAAAAAGTTGGGTTGAATATGATTATTTAGAAATAGACATTAAGTAATGATGTCGTCCGTAGGGAATCTACCACACTGGCAGAATACAAATAATACGATAAAAAATCGCAATAATTATGGAGCTTATTTAACCCTATAGTTCACAAAAAAACTATATCAAAATACTATATTTGTAGATCATTCTAGCCTCAAGCCCCTTTACTCAAGGATTCGAGGAATTCCTGATTGTTTTTTGTCTTTGACAACTTCTCTATCATGGCTGTCAATCGTTCCTCGCCGTTCAATAATCCAAGCATTCGGCGAAGGGTCGCGACTTTTGGAATATCTTCTTTTTTATAAAGAAGTTCCTCATGGCGCGTTCCCGACCTTTCAATGTCGATTGCCGGATAGATTCTTTTATCGGAAAAGTTGCGGTCAAGATGAATCTCCATGTTACCCGTACCCTTTAGTTCTTCATATATTAGGTCGTCCATCCTTGACTCGGTTCCAACCAGCGCTGTCCCGATGATCGTCAAGCTTCCACCCTCTTCACAGTTTCGGGCGGCACCTAAGAACTTTTTCGCGGGATACAAGGCTGATGGATCAAAACCTCCAGACAAGCTGCGACCTGAATTGGTCACAGACAGGTTTAAGGCACGCGCCAAGCGAGTTACCGAATCCAATAGGATAATTACGTGCTTACCCATTTCAACGAGTCTTTTAGCCCTGTCTAGTGCCAAATTAGCTACTTTTATCTGTTGTCGAGGAGATTCGTCGAAGTTTGATGCGGCGACTTCTCCTTTTATAAACCTCTTGATTTCTGTAACTTCCTCGGGTCTTTCACCTATTAGGATGGCCATCAGATAAGCTTCTGGATGATTGACGGAAATAGCCTCGGCTATTTCCTTCAAAAAGGTCGTTTTGCCGGCCTTAGGCTGGGAAACGATCAAAGCTCTTTGCCCAAAACCAATGGGTGATACCAGATCTATGATCCTGGTTGACATAACGTCCTTGGTTGTTTCTAATTTGATCTGCGTGTTGGGATGGAGGGAAGTCAATTGGTCAAAGTTTTTCCTTTTTGAGGAATCATCTTCCTTCATTTCGACTCCATTTATTTTCTTGATCAAAAGAAGCGAGTGAAATCTTTCACCTTCCTTTGGTGGACGGGCCAATCCTTCAACCTCATCCCCGCGCCTCAACCAGAAACGTCTGATTTGAGATGTTGAAACGTAAATGTCGCGATCGGGAGACAAAACATAATCTTGGCGTAGAAAGCCATAACCTCCAAAGGTGATATCCAAAACACCCTTTGCCTGGTAACTTATTTTCAAATCTTCTTTAAGTCTTTCCTCCAACGGAGCTTCCGGAGCCTGTTGCTGAGGCACGATCGGGGATTCAACAGCCGGGACGATTGGTTTTTCGTCAATTTTTTCAATTAAGGATGAAACGTCCAGTTCCTCCTGCTTTTTCGCGTCTACGTTCTTTTTTGCTTGTACCATAAGGTTAAAAACTTATATTAAATAAGAGAAATCAAATTTATTTTCCATCGGGTAGCATTCTTTCATGAAGCTATTATCTATCGAAATGATCCTCCTTGCTGGGGTAATAGAACTTTTTCCCATGAATAGGTAGGGGTGGATACTCTCGGTAACCCACGGGTTGCCAAGAAGTTATCTGATATCCTAGCTTGAGCCAGGATTACCCACTATTTCGATATTGTTAAGAAAAAGTTTCAATCGACTGACCCCATTCGGAGGATCTGACTATAGTATAGACACACCAAATTGATTTGTCAAGGAACAAACTTATTCTGTCTTTTTATGTAGATAAGTATGCCGGCGGCGGCGATTATAAGCACAACAAGGACAAAAACTACAATAATTATCCCCATATTTTTTGGACTTGTCCGACCTGTTGGCATAACCCCCTCTTCATTTGGCGTTAGCCCTGAAGAGTCAAATTGATTCAGTTGTCCGGTTGCGGGATTAATAATCGGTTGATTTTCTTTAACCGCCGTCATCAGATTGATATCCTGTGAACCAAGATAATCCTCGTTATCCAAGACAAATTCTGAAGATGACTTGGTGATCACTTCACCCGTTTCCGGGTCTATAAATTCAAAATAGTACTCTATATATGGAAGATTACTTGTATAGATCGTAAAGAATCCGCTGTCATCAGCCTTGGTTCCATAAAACATATCATCGTTGGACCTAAGTTTTACATTCACGGTCGCATTGGGGATTACCGCTCCCTTACTGTTATAAACGTATCCTTCAACATGGCTTAGAATAGGTTCAAAACTGCGTAATTTTGAGGCGCCTTTTTCCGTTATGTATATCGAATTTGTGTGAATTTTTTCAACCGTCTGTTCCGATTTATATAGGTCGGGGTTATTCAGATCAACCTTCTCCGCCTTAACAACTAACTTACTTGACGGTGCGACCGATTTTTCAAGAGCAATCGTGAATCGACCGACGTTATTGGCATTGACGCATTTCCCAACCACTCTACCCGTTTCCTCATCAACCAAACATACTTTTGCCATCGGGAATGTTTGGCGGCCACTGTAGACGATGTGCTCTCCAATGCTCTGACTTTTCAAAGTTCCGGGAACTACAAGGGCTACCGCACCTCGATATGGCTCCCCCTTTGACATGACGGGGATATCGTGATGGGTAGGAACACCGGATTTTTCAAAGAATGAATCCTCGGGATAATAGAGATCAGAATAGATTTTTGACCAATAAGGGCTGAGAATTGGTGAAGTTATGAAATTATGCAACGGCTCCGCGTCTACTCTCATCGAAAAATAACCTTCCTTTTCGACCTGAATATTAAACAGTCCATCCTGTCCGGTTATATCATAGTTATCGTTAAACTCCATGAAAGCCGGTTGCTTTGTTGCTTCATCAATCAAGGTAACCTCAACATCCATTATGGGTTCAAGAGAGCGTGAATCAAACACGCGTCCATAAGGATCCCAGGTAATTGACGTACATTTTGTCTTCAGGTCTTCGACATTAACTTCAAGCTTTTCGGCAAAGAACTCCATCGTTGACAACTTTTGGCTCGGGTCTTCTCCATCTACTTCCTCTCCACCGGTCCCTAAATCTGACGTAATGATTTCGGCGGCCAAATCTCCAACCGCGGAAAAATCAACCGGCGTATGAATATATGTGGTTTCGGAAACCATTATATCTACAGGGCCCGGAGGAATTATGCCGTTAGTGGATTCACCCAAAATATTATTTCCAAAAGTTCCGTTATTTGCTGAGGCCAAGTTATTTTTTACGATATTACAAGCTTTAAAACCAGGTTTTATTGCGGCTAAAATAGGATTACCTGCCTCCCGGCGACCTTTATTACATCTGTTGAGTCTTTTATTACCCTTTACTTTTTCTTCATCGCTAAAATTACCGCATTCTTCGTCAAACCCTTCATCATCTGACAACCATGCCACGCCGTTATTCACTCCCCAGGTCATCACACATTTACAGCCAGTAGGTGAAGCGCATGTCCCAGTTAATCTTATCCCCGTCACTTTCTCCACTCCACGTCCTTCAGGAATATTGTTGAATTTGGCACTCAAACAAGTTCTTATTTTTCCTTGCTCCATCAGTTCATTGTTATTTCCGGGGTCCGACGCCGATTGAGAGAGAGTTGGCCGAGGCAAGCCAATTATATATCCCAAGAAGGCTGCAACTGCTAATAATATTAGAGCTTTATTTTTTGTCATTTTATATTTGAGGTCTATTTCTTTTTATATAGAAGATGACTCCAACCGTTGACGCAACCAACACAAAAAGGATAATGAATACCGAAACCACCTTAAGATCGATCGTGCTTTTACCCGCTCCCGCTGAGGTCTGGGTCGGCACCGGAGTGGTTTTGACTATTTGATTCAACTGCCCAGTTGCCGGGTTGATAATTGGCTGGTCATTTTTAGTTGCGGCCATCAGATTGATCTTCTCGGAATCGATATACGCCTGGTTATTTTCTATGAACAACGATGTTTGTTGGGTTAATATTTTAGAACCGGTTTGATCCGTCAATTTCAAATAGTATTCAAGAGGAGGTAGGTTGTTTTTGTATATAGTGAAAAACCCGCTGTCATCGGCTGTGGCTGTATGGAATACTTTATTATTCATCGACAGAACAACCTGTACTTTGGCTTTCGGGATAGGCTGCCCTACCTCGTCATACGCATAACCCTCAACGTGTCTCAAGATCGGCTCGAATTTGATATCATCTTCGGCCATAACCGGTGCGACGACTTCCGGTACATCGATTCGGATGCTCTGCTGGGCATATACTTCTGGAGTGATCCAGGAAAACAATCGGGCGACAAAGCCCCCGATAAGATTCTGTTCGTAGGTCAAATAATAATCCGGGTTTTTAACTTTTTTGATATCGATTCCTTCCTGGGGTGCCTCCGAGGACTTGACCTGCAAAGTGCAGAAACCTTCCTTGTCAGTATGGTCGACACCAGTTTGATTACAGGTTATTCCTTCATCCAGGTTGGTCTCGATTTTGGTTAACGGGTGGCTTACTCTGAACTCTATTTTCGTATATTCTTCTCCATCCCTCCAGACAATCGTTTGATCCTTAAATATAGTCTCGATCGCCCTTTTGTAAGGTGCCCCTTTAGGTTTTACAGGAATATCATATCTTTGGGGGTCATTCTGTTTTTCTTCAAAGGCCGGATCTCCCAATCTGTAAATTCTTTCGTAAAGGTCGACATATCTGGGATCGGGATTGACACGAACAAATTCATGCCTTGGCATGTTGGTCGCCTTTAACTTATACATCCCGTCTTCTAGGATGTAGATATTGTATTTACCCAGAGCATCAATTGGCGAATTGTTTGAAGGCACATCAACATATTGGTCCTTGCTGTCCAAAAGCGTTACTCTGGCTTCGTTAGCCCCTAAGGGCTCAAGGGAAACGGCGTCGAAAACCCGACCGTAAGGATCCCAGAAAATCGACTTACAGATTTCCTGCGCACCTTCGAATATGAACTTTGTCGTTCCCAGCTGTTGGGAAGGATCGTCCCCTTCGTTTCCGCTGCCGCCAAGGTCTGGTTCAGATACGGCATAAATGTCGTAAACTACGTGATCTCCTGGCTTGGTGATGGATCCCTTAACCTTAAACTGACCCGGGGGAAACATATGAGGATTGCCTCCCTCCAGGGTAATACCGGGCAAGCCCGCACCGGACTCACCAAAATATCTTGTATCCAGTGCGACGTCAAAAACCGTACATTTTTTGTCGCCGTATTTTTGACATCTAACGCCTCCGTTTTCATTGACCGCAGCATCTAAACATATGGGTCCGCAGATTCCAACATTACATCCGTCGGGAGAATTACATGTCCCGATAAAAGTCACATCGTCTACAGGTGGAGGCCAACCGCCGTCGCGTCCGTCAACCTTGACGCATTCCATGATGTAAGGCACGCCGAGGTCCGACATGATCAGTTCCGGAGCTTCGGGTTCCTGAGCATAGACTAACCGGGACACAAAAAGACCGATTGTTAAGGCTAAAACCAAAAAACTCAACTTTATCTTCATTAATTTATTTATAGACGTTAGACGTTTTTTTGGTAATTATCAAGGCTATCTTTGTTATTGTTAACCGAGGAGAAATAAAAGAACTAGAATGTTACCTTAAAATATTTTTGGGCACAAATAACTGTCCAAAATGTCCTATACTTTGAGTATGAAAAGAAATCCTTACCTTTTGATCTTCATCCTTATTACGATTCTTGTATACATCCTTGGCTTTAGATATGGACAAAGTACAGAGAAAACAAATGAGGCAATAGACTACATTCTCTCGATTACGCCGACTCCTCGCCCACCGACCCCTACCCCTGTAGAATACGAGGAATTCCAAAGTAAAAAATGGGGCATAAAATTTACCTATCCTTCAAATTTATCTATTAAAGAATCGACCAACACTCCTGAAATTAAATTCGAATTTACAAATGAATAAATTGAAGTTTGTCTTCTTCGGTTCGGCTTATTTTTCGGCTATTATTCTTGAAAGGATCACGATCGACCGCGATCTTAAAAATCTACTTAGTATCGAATTTACGGTCACCCAACCAGATAAGCCCAAAGGAAGAAAGCAAGTATTAACTCCAACGCCGGTGAAACTTTCGTCGGAAAAACACGGCATAAAAACTTATGTTGAGATAAACGATGAGGTTGTGAGTCGGTTAAAAAATACCGACTTGGTTCTCCTTTACGCGTATGGCTCGATAATCAAAAAGGATATTCTCGACTTACCAAAATTTGGTTTTTGGAATATACATCCGTCCCTCCTACCCCAATACCGAGGAACGGCACCAATGGCGACACCCTTAATAAATGGGGACAAAAATACCGGCGTCACCATTATGAAAATGGATGACATGATAGACCATGGTTCAATAATTGCTCAAAGAATGTATACGATAGAAAAAGACGATAAAAGACCGGACTTGGAAGTGAAATTGACCAATATGGGATTTGAAATGTTTAAGTCAGCGATATTGAATGGCGCTGATAAGATTGAACTTAAAGAGCAAGAGCACGAAAAAGCGACCTACACAAAAAAACTCAATAAAAACGACGGATTCATAGATATGGATAAATTAAAAAAAATGATAATGGACTCCCCGCAGCAAATCTACAATTTATATCGCGGCTTATATACCTGGCCGGGAATATGGACAATATTACCCAATAACAAAAGACTGAAGTTGACCGAAATAGAATTACTTGGAAATCAACTATCTATTAAAAAGGTTCAGCTAGAAGGAAAAAAAGAGGTTGATTTCGAAACCTTTTCGAAAGCTTATGGATTTTTTAAATAGCGTCGGTAAAATCTGGGACATGAAGAATCTCACCAGTATTCTGATCGACTAATACAGGCACAACGACAAGATCGCCGTCCTTTATCCTAGTTTTCAAAACCGAATCTTCTACCATCCTTTGATAGAGACTTGAGTCTAAGGCCAGGTCCTGATTAATAGTCTCACTCTCTGTCTCTATATACTTTTCGAAAGTTGCCTTTCTAACCGGATTGGAAACAAAAAGGATATAGGGTTTTTTGGCATTATGGCTATCCATCAGGCCAAGTTTTAACCTTACTTCGCTAATTGCTGTCTGCGTATCTGAGGAATTACTGGCAAATACTTGTTCTTTGGGGTCGAATCTACCAACAGGTTTCCCTGCCAATGAAATCGACAAGTAATCCTCATTATGATGGGTAAAAGTATGTTCATCCCCGGATTGCGTCATTGAAAGGCCTGTTAAATATTGAAGAGCTGAGGTTCTAAATAACGTAAATCTTAAAGCCTGTATTTGGCTGGGAGAAAGATCGGAATAATTTCGTGCAAGATAGTAGTCAATTTGTTCGGAAAATTTCTTATTACCCATCATGAATTTTGTTAACTCAAGAAGCCTTGTTGATAAACGAATAAATTGTTCCGGCTCGGTAAAGTCTTTACTCATCCCTCCGAAAGTACCAAGATGTTCGCTGACATAATATTCTAAAGCTTCGCGATTTTCGTTTATATAGTTTGAGGTTGAAAACTGATTTTCTCCTTCACCATAATTTAGAACTATTCCCATTCTGTCTGTTTCATAGACAGCGCTTATTCCAACCCTCGAAAGGGGCTCCATATTTTCCTTTACTCTTTTTCTGTTATAGAACTTGGTAACTGCAGGAATATATTCTTCTTCATATTGGCGTAAATTCTCAGCTGTCAAATCGGTTGTTCCCTCGGGTAAGTCCCCATCTTTTTGAAGTTTATTCATATATCCACAAGTATTTTTGCCTTCGATTGTACTTGTGTGGGCAAAGAATATCTCAAGAACATCCCTCTTTTCCCTAGCCACCTCGTGAAGAGCTTGCTGCAAGAGCGTTGATTTCGGTAATTTACCCCCGTCTTCGGCATTTTTTAACGTTATTAATCCTGCTGGCTCTTCCCAAACATTGGCAAATCTGCCGGCAAGAAAAATAGTGGGAATACGTCCGTCAATGCAGTAAACAAATCCCAACTTTGCATCACCCTTCATCTTAATCTCTTCACCGACGATTTGTTTATACCCATCAGGTCCTTGAGATTCCAAAAGATCGGCGATTTTATTGTTTCGGTCAATAATCCTGACGACTTTGTCGGCATATTGGTTTAATCGCTCTTGTGACATGTCCTTGATTTGTAGCGCCTGGGAAAAATGACCAAGGTAAGCACCTACGCTTTCCTTAAATGGTGAGGGAGTTGATTTTTCTTTAATTACTTCGCTTAAAGGCATTTTTTATCTCGATTACTTTTAAAACTGTATTATATCAGAAAGTATCCTATAATTATGTAAGACTTTGGAGGATTCAGACGCTTCCTTGCGCGATTTCTTCCCTAATCTGTGCGAAAAGAGTCTCCATTATAGCAAGGTTGTGGATCGTTGACAAGGTGTATCCGAGAATCTCTCTTTGCTTAAACAAATGGTGAAGATAGGACTTGGTGAATGAGAGACAGGTGTAGCATTTGCAGTTGATGTCCACCGCTTCAAGGTTATTCTTGAATACGGTTTTAGTTATGTCAATCTCGCCTTTACCCCACTGATATATTGTTCCCATCCGGGCTAGCCTAGTAGGTTCAACACAATCGAAGGTATCAATTCCGTATTTGACCAGATCGATAATGTCGTCAAGTTGTCCGACTCCCAATAAATGAACCGGACGGTCTTTTGGCAGATAATCCAACACCCACTCAACCTGCTCTCTCATTTCTTTTTTTGTCTCTCCGACCGAGACCCCGCCGATTGCCACCCCGGGAGTATTCTTGGATACGACAAATTCGGCCGATTGACGTCTTAAGTCTTTGAAGGTTGCTCCTTGTATCACTCCATAAAGATATTGGTTTTTTGACGGTTTTTCATTTCGGTACTCTATACACCTTTCAAGCCACGAATGGGTTCTAGCCATGGCTTTTTGGGCGTATTCGTGGGTTGCCGGGTAATAGGTACATTCGTCAAACGCCATATTGATATCTGCGCCTATTTCGGCCTGGTATTCCATTGATTTTTCCGGCGTGAATTCAATAAGCCGGCCGTCGTAAGTCGATCGGAATTTGACGCCGTCCTCTGAGATCTTTACTACCAGTGGTTCCTCGTCCGCTCTCACTCTTGCTTTCCTTGTATTCTGAGCTAGAGAAAACACCTGGAAACCTCCTGAGTCAGACATCAAAGGAATATCCAGTTTCGAATATTTATGCACCCCTCCTGCTTGTCTTATTATCTCCGCACCTGGGTGAGTCACCAGATGATAGGTGTTCACGAATGCCACTTGGGTACCGATATCTTTAAGAATGGATGGAGTCAAAGCCTTAACTGTCCCTTTAGTACCAACAGCAACAAAGGAAGGGGTATTTATTACTCCGTGAGCCGTTGTGATTTTTCCTAACCTCGCTTTGGATTTTTTGGAATTGTGGGAGACGGAAAAGAATTTCGACATGAGATTATTATATAAGAAAAAGGATCATTCTAAGAAGCCTTATATTTATTTCTTCCAGGGTTTGATAGCTATCATAACGTCGATTTTCCGGTCAGCGAATTTTGGTTCCAAAACAACGTTACCAGCTTCAACTAATACGTCCAGTCTTTTAGAGCGACCGTGAACTAATTTACCTTCGGCCCTACTAGCCCTCAGAACACCACCCTCCTTGAGCATTGCCATAAGTCTGGGAGTTGAGTCTTTATTGATCCTCTCGCTCATTCCCTCGGCAATGACGCGGTCGTAGCTACCCTTTCCTTCAAAACCGGTGCTGTTGACCATATTTGGATCAACCTGTTCAAAAAAACAGTCCGGATAACGTAGACTTAATGCTTGAACGTCTTCTGTAGCTTGAGTGACAACAGCAATCCTATCGCCATCTCGAAAAAACTTTTCAACACCAACCGGAGTCTTTTTGGATTTGTCAAAATACGATTCTATGTAGCTTTGGACCGGTAGCATTTCATCCTGTCTAAGAAATGACGGCGAACCCATCTCGTAAGCAAGTTTATTCTTAAGAAAAACCATCCTTGAAAGAGGTGGAATGGTTGTCACGTCGTCGGCAAAGAGCGCCTTCACCATATGACTGGCCCGCAATCTCAAAGCCTCTAATCTTGCTTTTTCATTCATAAGACCTATATTATATTATATAGGCCGTTAAAATGCAATAATTCAATTCAAATAATCAACATGGCATCGCCAAATGAATAGAATCTGAAATCATTTTCAATAGCCGTTTTGTACAGTTCCGTAAGTCTTCTTTTTGACCCTTTATGCTTGATAAATGCCTCGACCAACATCATGAGCGATGACTTTGGAAGGTGAAAGTTCGTAATCAGAATATCTACCATCTTGAATTCATAAGGCGGATAGATAAATAGATCGGTTTTTCCCATTAGATTGCCCGACTTGGCAATCGATTCTAACGTCCTGGTCACGGTTGTGCCAACCGATATCAGTCTTCTCCCCTGGTTTTTTAAGATATTTATTCCGTCAAATACTTTTTTATCTGCCTCATAATATTCTTCGTGAAGTTTTTTTGTTTTAAGGTTTTCGTCGGTCAAAGGCGCAAACGTTCCCAACCCAACGTGCAAGGTAATAAAATACTTCTCTATTTTCTTGGCCTTTAGAGAATCAAATACTCTGTCTGTAAAATGAAGAGAAGCTGTCGGGGCGGCGCTTGAACCTTTCGCCTGAGCAAAGATCGTCTGGTATTTATCCAATAATTCCATTCTCTTCAGTGGTGTCTTCTTGAGGTAAGGAGGTATAGGCATGGTGCCGAATTCGGTCAATAGGGAAAATAACCTCTCTTTGGAAAAGCGGAATTTGAGATCAAAAACGTTTTCTTTCTGGGCTAATATTTCCAAATATTCATCGTTATTAAAGTAGAGTTTTTCCCCAACGTTTACTTTGCGATCAACAATTATAGGAACGATGTTGCTATCAATCTCGTTTACTAAAAACAGAGCAATCACCTTTCCTCCTGATTGCTTTCTCATCGTGACCCTGGCCGGAAGCACCTTGGTGTCGTTGAGAACCATAAAGGAATCTGTTGGTAGATATTTGGAAAGGTTGTGGAAGCTATCAAAACGGATCTCATCTTTTGCTGTATCGTAAACGAAAAGTTTTGACGAGTCGCGGGGAACTGATGGCGACAACGCCAAATTCCTATCTGGGAGAAAATAATTATAATCGTCCGGATTCATGTTTTATATATTACCAAACAAAAAAGGAAGCATGTTCCGATGCTTCCTTTTTTTAACTAACGTGATTTACTTGTAGTAGCTCTTGATTTGGAAAAGAACATAAAGAGACAAACCTGTTCCTATAACCAAACCTCCCAAATTGAAGGTTATAAGAGCCTGGACTCCTCCAAGAAGTGATGCATAAAACATCAGCTTCCATGCCGAAAGCTTTCTTTTGAAAAGGCCGGGAATAGCAATCGCCTCAAGAACGAGCATGGCGATTGAGAAGACCATTCCAAGTCCGAATCCAGCGGCTGCCTGGACACCACCCATAACGACAAACGGGGCAACTAATGCGCCCAATCCGAATGCCAAAAGAATCATCGGCAACGAAAGTACCAAGAAAACCAATGCAATCCAAGGTCCGTACTTGACGATGAATTCGCGGGCACCTTTGGGTAGCTGAAACGGAGCCTTATCTACCAAATACATTTCCAGCGTATCCTCAAGCTTACCAATTTGAGCTTTGAAATCTGTTCCACTTTGGGTCTTAGCCATAAATGTTTATAAAATTTATAATAACAATCCCAAGATTATTATAGCGATAGGAATGGCAAATAAGAAAGGAGTTGTTTTCCCAGCTTGGGGAATACTTGCGACGGTTGTCGGTGTCTGGGAAGCCAATACAATTTCTGTCGGAGTGGGTGTCACGGTTGGAGTCAAAGTCCCGGTCGGGGTCGGGGTCAGAGTACCCGTAGGTGTTGGAGTCGGGGTTGGTGTACCTGTGGGAGCTTCTGTTGGGGTTATGGCCTCAGTTGGTGTTGGAGCCTCAGTTGGCGTCACTGCCTCAGTTGGTGTTGGGACTTCCGTTGGCGTTGTTCCAGGAGGCAATGTCGGTGGAGGTGGCGTCACACCTTCGCTTTGGCACGAGCAAGTGCTTTCGTATGTTCCGGCATAAGTCCCACCGTCAATCTGGATAATTCCACAGAAACAGTTGGGCGGAGCTCCATTTCCTAAATTTGATATCGAATTGTATTCGACACACGGACCCCCGGTATATCCTTTTTTACCTATCTGGCACAACCAACCTCCTTCACCCGGTCCTCCTCCTCCCGTTTGCATAGTAATTCCGTTGGCAACCGCCTGTTGATTACAGCTTTTCGATTGAGGCGCACAGAAACTGTGTTTTTTTTGTTTAACATCCCATACATCACACCAGTGACCACCACTATTATTACAGCTTTGTTCGTTTGATTGTTGGGTTTCCCCTCCACCTCCTGAAGTCTCACCACAGCGGTTGTTTTTAACGTGCGATCCGGCAGGACAGGAAGCATTCGACCCGCTACAAGAACACCCACCGACATTATTTCCCGTTGCATCTGAAGCGCATTGACAGGCCCCAGGTGCTATCGCTTTCTGTTCCGTGGTAATAAGTCTGTTTCTCAGGTAAAAGCCAGTTGCGCCGACGACTAAAATCATCAAAAATATATTAGCCACGAGAAAAAAATTCCCTTTTTTCTTTTTAATATTTAAAGGAGTGTAGTTGGACATGTTTAATTAATATTAACACAGCTCATTTAACAAGTTCAACGTATTTGTACTTAAGCTCTCCCGATCGATTTTCTTGCTCGTAAATTATCTTACCAAAATCGGCATAATTGGGGAAGAAAGCGTCGGCCTCGGGATATTCTTTGTCAACCAAAGTTAGATATAGTTTCTCGGCATATTTAATTCCAAGTAAATATATCTGGGCGCCGCCGATAATAAATATTTCCTTATTGGTTTTCCGGGCTTCCTCTATGGCCGTTTCGATTGAATTGTAAACATTTGCGCCCGGTGCGGAATAGTTGCTATCTCTTGTGATTATTATATTCAATCTATCGGGAAGCGGTCTGTATTTTTCTGGCAAGGATTCATAGGTTTTTCTGCCCATTATGACGACGTTACCGGTTGTTAAGTCCTTAAACCGTTTCATGTCTGAAGGGATCTGCCAGAGAAGTTTATTATCTTTCCCCAGTTCCCGGTTTTTGCCAATCGCGGCGATAATCGAAATCATTGGATTATTTAACTTTAAAAATGTTCTTCTTTTTCCCGTAATACCCGCCGGTCACGCTTAAAGGCGCCTTGATGGGAGGATAGGCGTCATAGTTCTCCAAAGATACGTATTCCGGTTTGAAATCGTCTATCGTTTTGATATTTTTCGTAAACTTTATAGACGGAAGCGGCCTAGGTTTTCTTTTTAATTGCTCCCTTACTTGTTCCATATGAAGTTCATATATGTGAACGTCCCCGAAAGTGTGGACAAAATCTCCAGGTTCATACCCGGTCACCTTGGCGATAATTAATGTTAAAAGCGCATACGAGGCAATGTTGAATGGTACGCCCAAGAAGATATCGGCCGACCTCTGGTAAAGCTGGAGCGACAGTTTTCCGTCGTTAACATTAAGCTGGTACATATTATGGCAGATCGGAAAATGCGAAGTATCCTTGTACTGGGCCATCGTATACAAATATTCCGGATTCCATGACGTGACTATGGCATTGTGGGCGGATGGGTCTTTTTTTATTTCCTCAACAGCCCATTTGACCTGGTCGATTGTTTTTTTTGTGCGCGTCGGCCATCGTCTCCAAAGCTCCCCGTAAATTCGCGGTAGGTTCCCCCATTTCTTGGCGAACTTATTGTCAGTGTGGATCTTTTCAATAAACGCTTCCTTTTCTATTTTGCTTCTAGGGTTGAGAATTTTATATTTCCTGTAGGGATAATCGTCCCAGATATGGACGTTGTTGTCGACCAGGTATTTGATGTTCGACTGGCCGGATAGAAACCAGTAAAGCTCGTGGAGAACTCCCTTCCAGTAGACTTTTTTTGTCGTCAACAAGGGAAAACCAGCTGATAGGTCAAACCTGATCTGTCGGCCAAAAACCGTATACGAGGCGTCTCCCGTCCCCCGGTCGACCTTACGGACGCCGTTTTTCAGGATATCGGCCATCAATTCAAGGTATTGCCGTTCCCCGTTGTTTTTCATATTTGTTTTTCCCGTTTTTTGGTCGTCACCCGACCCCCCTGCCACTGGCCTTTATATTGCGTCCCACCACCCTCAACCTCATAGAACTGAGCGTGGGCGAAACGACAGCCGAGTTCCATAGTGACGGGAATTGTGCCTTCGTTCTTGGCGGCAAATGTCACTTTACCTCGGTAACCAGGGGCGACATTTCCGGTACGAATCATCAAACCTGACCTGAATGTCGTTGTCCTCGGCTTGAAATTAACGGTCAAGTTCAGGGGAATATTGAAGGTTTCTATAGACGACATTAAGACGAACTCACCCGGTTTTATAGTAAAAGAGGAAAGTTTTTTGGGATTATAAACGGCGACCGTTTTTATGTCCGGCGTCTCCCTGTGGGTAACCCCCAAAAAAGCCTTACCGCCTTTAAGTTTATGGACTTCACCAAGTCTGATATCAAATCCAGCCCCCTCCGGAGTTGTCAACTCTCGTTTGTCGAGGTTCTCAACCAGTTTTATTGTTTTAACTAGCTTCAAAAGCTTTTTAGGTCCGAGTATCATTGTTGGTTAATAAAATATAATAATTTTGCGGGTTTTTCAATAAGATCCGTTGATCAATGGAGCAATGTGGGACTTGAAAAGATCGGCTTTCACCCGTTTAATGGTTTTCAGCTCTTCGTATCTTTTGTGTAGGTAAAATTTCGAAAGCGGCCAGACAGAAACCCCAAGATCATACACATTAGCATGAACAACTAGAGGATCTCCTTGGACATTTCGTTGACCGGAATAGTAGGCAAGGTGAAATTTTTTCGGATCGATCTCTTCTTTTTGTCCGAATACGAATATGTCGGCCTCATACAGCCTGTCAATTGGAGATCTTACAGTTTCGAAAATCAACCCCTCATCTTCAAAGATTTCTTTGGACCACATACCCTTAGGCAGCTCTATTCCCAATCTTGCTTGATACAAAAGGTGAACAGTGCTCTGACAATTAACCGTCTTTCCCTCAAAACCTATTCTGGGTGAACTCTTGAAATCGTAGGGCAGGCCTATGAATTGAGCAATTTCGGCGTTAAATGCCATTGTTAAAAATGTTTATGAATTTGTTAAAATCTGCAACTACATGGTCGGCCAGTTCCACGACCCGCCCCCTTTTGACGTTTTCAGTAAAGGCTATGAATTTGCAGGGAATACCTTTCTTTTTAATCTCGTAATCCGTATACCCATCGCCGATAACATACGTATCTCCTTTCATATCCATAGATTTGACCTTTAAGGCTTTACCACAATCTAAAGATAGGGGATTCAGGCGATCAAAACCGACCGCCTCTCCCCTACCGTTGAAAATGAATTTATTGGCTAGAACGTGGGATTTTTCTATACCATATTCCTCAACAACCGGACAGATATATTCCTCAAATCCGCCGGAGATTACGTAGATATTATTTCTGTTTGAGAATATAAAATCTCTGTTTTCCCGTACAGATTCGGTGACGGAATGCTTCAAATCGTCAACGAGTCGTTTTATATGGTCTTTGTTAAATGAAAAAAGCTTGAGCCTTTTGTCAAGAGACCTTCTGAAAGAGATCTCACCTTTCATTCCCTGCGCGGTAATCCCCGATATTTCCTCAAGTACAGAATCTTTATCTGGGTGACCATCCAAGGCTATTTCCGCGAGTTTTTCAAGGGACTCGACTTTCACGAACGTGCTGTCGAAATCTATCACGATATGGAAATTTTTTGTCATAAAAACGGGGAGGAAACTAATAAAGCCAAATAATCAGGTAGATTTAGGAGTGGGGTGAGTAGTTATTTAATGGATTAGCTCTTGAATTCATAGTTTGGCGGTTTTGAAACTTCCGTCTGCCTCAAATTGAACGCTATAGATTGGTAAATCAGAGGCCAATCTTTTGGCAGTTTCCATCAGGTGATTCTCTGAAGTCTCGGACAAAACCTGGTAAAGATACTCCGAATCCTCACCAAGGACGAACTTGACGGCTCCATTTTTAACCAATTTATCGGATAGTAAGCGGTGTTTTTCATCGGTCAGCGACTGATGGTAAACGAAAACTTCAACGAACTTTTTTCCCTTTTCGGTCTCAAGCTCGTACCTCGGATATACACCCCAATTTCCTTTTACCATTAGAATTGCCCCTTCGGCATGATCGCCTTCTAGGACTGTTTCTTCAGAGCCTTTGCTTTTGACATAACCAAGCTTCTCGTTTATGAAATCTATATCTTCCTTTTCAATTTTGTATGCTTTTGGGTCTAGGTTAATCTGCTTGAAGTGGCCACAACCGGATGCCAGTTTTAACCTGTCACCGTGCTCATCCGTATGGAATGAGAAATTTGATTCCCCTCCCAAGACCTCAACCAAGGTCGCAAACACCTTTTCGCGGTCAATCTCAAATCCGTATGACCTTGAAGCTGAAAGCACCATCGCCAATTCTCCAACATCAGCTCCCGGGAAGGCTTGGACCGCTAACCCTTCTTCATTTTTGTATCTTCCATCAATGCAGCGGCTTATAAACTTCCTTGACGGGTCAACCTTATATCTGTTCTCCGCGACCAAGTCATTTACTTCTTTTTCTGAAAGGATGATTTTGTTCATAGTAAAAAATTATACAGCATTTTTGCCTAATCTTGGGGAAAATATTGACGTCTGTTTTAGGCTATAAAGTATTTGAATAATGGCCATATTATATAATTAGTCTATGGCTAAAAAGGTATACGTATACGACCCAACCGCTTCAGATTCTTTAAGCCGCGTCCGCGGTATCGGGCGGTATTTACAACTCTTGAGGGAAAATTTCATCAATCATTTTGAGTTTATAGACTTCAAAAAGCCGGTCGACCTCAAAGACTCTGTTTTCATAAATCCTTTTATTAACTTCCTCACGCCGCCAATACTTATGAGAAAATTGGCCCGGAAGCAGATCGCCGTCATCCACGACCTCATACCTTTGAAATACGGCAGCTATTTTCCCGCCGGAATCAGGGGAAATATGAACATTTTTTTCAACAAAGTCGCCCTAAAGAATTATGACGCTATCATAACCGATTCTTTGGCTTCGAAAATGGACATTGTCAGGATGCTTAAAGTAAACGAAGATAATGTCAAGGTAGTCTATCCCTGTCTTCCGAAATCTTTCACCGATTCTGTAAAATCCGTTGAAGAACTTCCAAACCTACCAGAAAAATTCTGTCTTTACGTTGGGGACGCCACCTGGAACAAAAACCTTATTAACTTGGCAAAAGCTTTAAAAATAATCAACGCCACTTGCGTCTTTGTCGGAAAAATATTTGAGGAAAAGAATACCTCTCATCCTTGGCAAAAGGAACTAAAGGGATTCTTAGCCGAAGTCCAAAACGACAAAAGATTCGTTTTCCCGGGATATATAACCGATTCCCAACTGTTGAAAATATACCAACAAGCTTCTCTAAATATCTTGGTATCGCGCGATGAGGGATTTGGATTTTCATGGCTGGAGGCGGCTGCAAATTCCTGCCCGTCGCTTCTTTCAAACATTGAAGTCCTCAGGGAAATCTCCGGAGGATCGGCGCTCTTTGCCGACCCGGAAAACCCCACCGATATCGCCGACAAAATCGGCGAAGTATATTTCAGACGGGATATCAGAAACAGAGTTGGCAGACAAGCTTTTAAAAGAAGTCAATTTTTTAACTCCCAAAAATTCAGGGAAGGTTTTGAGGAGCTTTTATAACCGACTGATTGTCTGCGTCCAGTTTATTGACCCGTCTTATGTATTTCTCTTCCATCTTAGGTTTGGCGGTAATGAAAGCATCAACTATCTTATGGGCTTCCTCAAGAGTATTGTAATCGGCAGCCAAGGACAGAATGTTGGCGTGGTCGTTCTCCCTCAAATGGGCAGACTGGTGCGGGTTCATGGCGACTCCCGACCGTATCCCTTTCAGGCGGTTGGCGGCCATGGAGACGGCACATCCCGAACCGCAGATTGTTATTCCGAGGTAATTCTCGGGGTTCTGAAGAACGGCCTGGGCGACTTTCTGGGCATAATCTATAGCATCGTCAAGGGGATCCAATTCGTAAGGTCCAAGATCTTCAATCCTAATATTCTTCTCATGGAGATATTCAATGATGGCGTTTTTGAGTTCAAGACCCCGGTGGTCAGCACCGATGAATATGGTCATGATTAAAATATACCATATAATAGAAAATGTATGTTATTTGACACCCATTGCCACCTCAACTTCAAAACCTTCGATAACGAACACGTAGATGTCGTTAAGAGGGCTCAAGACGTTGGAGTAAATCATATAGTAGTTCCCGGAACGTCCTATGAGACATCAAAAAAAGCCATAGATATCGCCCGTAATTTTGAAAAAGTCTATGCGGCAGTTGCCATCCACCCCCACCATATATTTGAGATTGTCGAAAATAAAAATGATCCTAACAAGATTAAAGCCAACCTCGACAAGATAGAATCGTTACTGAACGATCCCAAGGTCGTCGCTGTGGGCGAGGCGGGAATCGACCGACATATGTACCGGAAAACTAAATATAGAGACTATAAGATTGAAGAGGAGTTTATGTCCCTACAAAAAACGTTTTTACGGGAACAGATTATGCTTGCCGTTAAGTACAACAAAAGCTTGATTTTGCACAATCGTGAAGCCAAGAAGGAGTTTGTCGAGCTAATTTCGGAATATTGGGATAGTAAGCTTGAGTACAGGACCGTTTTCCATTGCTGCGAGCCCGATATGGAGCTTCTTGAGTTCGCCCGTTCCCATAAACTGTTTATAGGTGTTGACGGAGACGTTGCCTATACTATTGAAAAACAGGAATTCATAAAAGAAGTTCCCTTAGATATGTTAGTCCTTGAGACCGACTCCCCTTTCCTGTCTCCCGACCGTAAATTCCCGAACGAACCAAAAAACATAGTTGTCATTGCGCAACATGTTGCCGATATTAAGGGGGCAACCGTTGACGAGGTGTCAAAGAAAACTACCGAAAACGCGAAGAAACTATTCTCCCTTTAAAAAGACGTGCTGAAGAATTCGGCCGGGATTTGAGGGTAAGATTGGAATAAAACTATCTTTTTGGAGACTCCTGTTGTCGTTGAGGCCTCAGACGATACGGTTTTCCCCTGTATGGGAAAGTCCGACGCCCTCGACAGAACCAGTTTTGTTGAAGCGTAGAAAACCCTAATAACCATTAGTTTACTGTCGACCCCTATATCTGATGCCGGGACTACATAGGAAAAATCAAAGTTGCTGTCGGCACCGCATACGCCGGCTGAACCTGACCCGTTTGAAATCCTTTTTGGATTATTGGGATCAACTACATGCTTAACGACTCCAGTATTTTTGAGGATTGTTATTTCAATCGCCGGGTTGCTCGACCCTGCATCAAAACAAACGGTTATTCCCTCGGCAACCGATGGACCAATCGTTTGAGTTGTATCGTTATATTCCCCGAGATAAAAAGTGTATGAGGAATCCTTGGTGACGGTCGGGGAAGTAAAGGTGTTGTCAGTTAGGCTCGTAACTGTCGCTCCGCCGGTGAATCCAGTCAGATCGGATAAAGCCCCCTCACCGATTATGACGTTAGATCCTGCCTTAAGTGATGCCTCTATAGCCGCCTCAGCAGCAGCCAAGGCCTTCTGTGAATCCTCCTCAAGCTTTGAAACCTGGGTTTCGGTTATGGACTGGAAGGAAACCGACAGAACAACCGTCATGATGGTCGCCAGGACCATGACCGTAATCAAAAGTATTTGACCTTTTTTTTTCATTATTTTTTAGCTAAAAAAATTTCAAGACTATTATAATTCCTTTAATATTCGGACGAAACATAACTCGCCCGAATGTCTTATATTGTTATTGTAATTGCTTCCACTCATAATTGGCCGTTGACAAATAAGGCAACGCATCTATATATATTGACGGGTCAAATGAAATAAAAAACGAAGGCCTGTTTGGGTTGGACCATAATCTATTGTTAACTAAACCTGACTGAGCGATGAGGTTACCGGTGATTTTTAACCCTTGATTACTTGTCGTGCCGATTGAGACGGAATCGGCGATAAAGACTCCCCGTGCTTCGGTGACTGCTGGATCGAAGTTAATTGTACCAGCGACCAATACGACCGCTTTGGTAGGAACAAACGACGCCGCGTTAACGGTAATCGTACCGCTGGTCAATAGAACCACGTTATACTGGTCAAATTGGGAAGGCACCGAGCTCAAGTTGACGTTACCGTTAAATACGTACAAACCGCTTGCAGTTATTTCATCCATCGACGTTATGGTTACGTATTCTTTCCTTGATTTGACGTAGCTCGTGAAAGATGCTGCGGTCATGGAGTATGGAGCGGGTGTATATATAGCCTTATACTCGGGGTCTCCGGTTTTGGCGTTTGAGTTAACCGCGGTGATATCAACCGTCGGTGCCGCGCAGACTCCAGCCTCTCCGACTATGAAAAAAGGCTGCACCGTATCCGAGGAATCATAGGCAATCGGCGCCAAAGGAATTCGGTTTATAATCCCCGCTCTTGAAACGTATGATGAGTCTTTGATCTTAACCCATGGGCCCGGAGTCGGGGTTGGGGTGTTTGTCGGGGTTGGGGTGGCCACTATATATCTGACTACTCGTGAACCGGTATTTATAGCTGTTGGCCAGTAATAGCAATAGTTACCGGCTCCAGCTCCTCGACAGTTTGCCGAATAGGTCCCGCTGTTGTCAACCGACCCATTGGTGACAGGTGTCACCCCCAACACTACAATTGAGGAGTCACGGAGAGCTCCTCCCCGCTGGGCTCCGGCTCCAGCAACATCGACATAGTTAACGTTGCTCTGGCAACCGACAAAAGCGCAGGGAGCAACCGAACAGTTGGATTTACATAGTTGGGAAGCAACCACAACCGGAGTTAATTGAGGATTAAATGCCCTGGATCGAATAAATTCCGTAGGAGTCGGCGGTGGGGGTGTATTTGTTGGAGGATTACCACCACCTGGAGTACTTGTTGGATTGACGGTACAAGTTCGTTGTTGGGTGTCAGTGGAGCCGACTTGACAATCCCTTTGTTGATAACCTCCAATACATGGACTCCAAGCGCTCCATTGAGTACAACCTGTCCCTGGTCCAGTGCATTGACAGGTACATGAAGTGTAATTACATATTGCACTACCTGCACAACCCATCGCTGCGCCATCACATGCTCCGCAGCCAGAACAACCAGTGGAATAACAACCACAACCACTTCCTCGATCTTCACATATTTGCCCAATATTACTACAAGTCCCGCTACACGTACCGGTTGTGCCTCCTGTACAGGCAGCATATACCACCGAACCAGAATCGATTTTCCAAAAGAAAATGAAGACAAATATAATAAATACAATTGAGAAGACATTCTTCATAAAATGATTATAGATCAAAAACACGCAGCTTTGTCAAGGAAAAATTTATTTGTTTTTATACAAAAATCATATGTACTATTAAACATGTGACGATATTTATTGGGATTGTTAAGGATTCTACTAATAAACATTTTGCTAAACTCGTATGCTTTGACAGGTTTATTTAACTTCAAATATAGTAGTTGGATTTCATAAGCTATTGTTGGATTGAATCCGGTACCGTTTTCAAAAATCACAAGATAGTCACGTAAGGCATGTTCATATTCCTCTGCAATTTTATAATAGTATCCTGAGAAGTTGTATGTTTCAAACAGATCGGGAAAATTGCGTTTGTATGTATTAAGGAGGTGGTTTATTTCGTTCACATCTTGTATGGGAGTTTGCACAACAAGTGACTCATATACTTGCTTCCTATAAGGAAATACCGCGATCGACTTGCTGTAATTTTTTATTAAAAAGAGAGCCTCTGAGTATCCTAAATAGACGCTCACAAAAGCCAAAAAGATAGCTCCTACTATGGCTAAATACCTTGAACGAAAAAATCTATTTTCCCTATAAGAAAGCCCAATAAAAACAAAAAACAACACAAGTAATACCGGCATAGCAAAAATGTAACTAGCATTGAAGCATATGAATAAAAATATAGCTAATTTAAAGTATAAATTATCCTCATGACTTGAATAAAAAATCTTTAAGAATAACACAAAAAAAATAAAAGAAAAAATACCGCTTCCCGAAAGCATATCAAATAATATGTTGTGACTGGTTGTACCAAATACTCCATTAGAAATGGATGCGTATTTCCTTGAAATTTCCGTAAAATTGCCTAATCCGTAACCAAATAAAGGCTTGTCAACAAAACCCATAAGTGCTTCTTTATAATATTCCGGTCTGTCACTCAAAATATTGGCCCGTGGGACAATGATAATAATCGCCAAAACTACTACGAATATCCATAGTAGTATTCCAATATATTTAGTTAAATTAGCCACATGCTTTCTTTTATATATATCAAGCACACTAACGACTAATAGACCTAAATAGGCGGATCTAGAAAATGAAATGAGTAAGAATGGAGTAAATAAAACGACCCAACCCAAACTATAACTTGCAATTGATATTATAACGGACATTCCGAGCCAAATACCAAGATGATTATTGGCATAAGTCGATGTAATAAAGAAGTTTAGTATTTGGTTTGGGTCGAAAATATTCGTAAATTGGAGTATTTCATCTTTCAATAAAAATGCTGTTATAAAAATCAAACTCGAGGTAAAGATCGACTTATTAATGACGGATTTCAAAAGTAATTTGTCATTGTAGAAAAAGATCCCTATTAGAAAAGCTGCCTGATAAACTAAAAATGTTTCTATGGAAAGTTGTTTATCGTGCGATAAAGTGACTGAAATGAAACTAAAAAAAGTAAATCCAAACCAAGCCGATGTCAGTTTATGAGGAAAATGCAATATATTTTTTTTAAAAAAACTTCGCAAATAAAGCATCAAAGGAAAAAACAATATCAAGTAGAATTCGATCCTGTCACCAAACCTTATCGCTAAACCTGGAACTAGAATAATAACAAGCAGATACAAGTATATAAACGTTTCCACAAATACATTATCTCAAAAAGGAAAGATTATGGAGCAACGGATCCATCAACAAAGCCTGCCTCAGATATGGTTCTTGAAAGCTTTAACGCCAATTCTGGTGGAATTATGCCATCCGGAAACATAATAGATCTATATTTATCAGTTGTAGGGTTCGACGCTTTAATAAAATTAAGATTATCGTTTAAGGCATTTTGCATATCTACCGGTAAAAGATTAAATACTTCACCAGGAACTTGCATTCCAACTACAATATCATTGCGATAATTAATCCCATTGCCTTGCAAACCATGAACGAAACCATTGTTGCCGCCGGCTTTATGGTAATTGTTCCAATCTTCCGGATTTCCGGTCGGAATTATCGGCACTAATTTATAAAAATTGTCGACGAGAATACTTTCTCCCAAGTTTCTTCCTTCCAAGTCATCAATTTCATCTTTTGGAGTGAACATGAATTGGAACTGTCTTGGGTCAAAACCTAAAGGAAGGGTAATATTTTTTCCGTCGGCATTCTGCCATGTATATGCTACGACATACATTTCTTTATTATCTTCTGTTATTATTTTTATAACTGCTTCTGCTTTGAATGGCTCCTTGCCCTGATGAAATCTTGCCCTCATAATATCCATGTAGTTTTCCTGGCCAATCCTCTCCGGTGGTATGACGTCATCCATCCTTCCGGAATTTAAATAGAAGAAATAATCCATCACATCACCCGATCCGTGTCTACTAACAACAACCCAGTTTCTGGGTTGCTCTGTATTGGCCGGAAAAGGCTCTGACCCTATTCCACGAGCTAACATTATCAAATTAAAGTCGCCCGACTCAACCATTTTATTATCAGTATCATAAAATGTAGTATAGTTCCCGTAGTCTAATAAATTCGTATTTACTTCAGCTACCTTAACCCAAAGATTTGTCTCAGGATTCCATACAACAGCAAATTTCTTTCCAGCACTATCAGTAGCTTCGGCAGTAACAATATTTGGGAAGTTGGTATCAGTGGTTGAAACGGCTTTAACACTTGTTGCCTCAACTGTTCCGTCAAAGTCCTTACCTGTGCTATAGTCTTTTCCTTTTACCTCTCCTGTTTTTATCTCATTGTATTCTTCTTCCCCTATAGCTGTTTTAACTTCAACGTTAATTGCCGGAACTACTACCGTTGGTGGCACGGTAGCCGTCGCTTCAACCGTTTGGATGTTTTCAGCTGGAGCAGCTGCATGCACTACCGAGACTGATAAAGGATTAACTGCTTGAAGGGCTTTGAGTATTTTCTCAGACCAGGAAGGCGTTGTTTGGCTTTCCATTGAAACGCTTTTGTGAGTTACAGGATTACTATAATTTAACCCTATTATTTCTTCGGGTTGGTCGAAATATTGGATAAATGACTCTAGCGTTTCCTTATCCCCTGCCATGGCTTTATGAAGAACTTCAGGAGCAATATCGTCAAGCGAGATGCCAGACGTTAGCGTTAAGAATGAGGCTTTTACCGCTTCTGAATCACCATCTGTAAGAGTCGCCTTAAAAACCATATTCAAATTGTTCTTGTTATCGTATGCGTAGTTTACCGATACTGGTGCCATTTCTGAAACTGCTTTCCCTTCTTCGTTGTAAAAGAGAACAAAAACTCCCTTTTCAAAAGCAAACATCTCTGACATTACCCTAGAATTGTCGGCATCTATGCCAATAAGCGCCGTTGACCCCTTAAACTCCCCATATTTCGGAGTCATTTCTTGAATGTAAGGTTCCGCTTTTCTTGACATCCCCGTATCGTAACCTGCAAAAGGCTGACTGGCATTCATTTGTTCGGTAATTTGATCCGTTATTGGCTTGGGCATTTCCGTAGCGGTAGGAACGACTTCTTGACCCTGCGGACCACAAGAGACACTCATGGTCGTTAAAATTGTTAAGGGAATAACTAACCTGATAGCTTCTTTTTTAGCAATAAAAGGGCGAGCGGATTTGACTGATGGAGCGAAGTCAGGAGCCCTTTTTGAGGCGGCGCGTGACCTATTAATTATTTCCATTCTTGGTTCCATTATACAACTTGTATTCTATTTTGTCAAAAAACTATATCCGGCTCCATAAACATTATATGCTTTTTCAGAAATAATTGTATCAACGCGATTTTTGAACTCATCCGAGCTCGAATATGACAGATATTCCGCTTGATCATCGCGTAATAAATATATTTGACTTCCTTTTTTATAGGATAAAAAATCCTGGTAGGCACTTTCATCCTCCGCCCATAACCTTGTCCTACCCCATTCCAATCCTTTGACCTGCGGATCTGGGCTAATTGAGGAAAAAATGTGTTTCTCCTTTGGATCAAGGGGTTGGTGGAAATATAGTTCTCCACCTTCATTCACAGCGCCCATGTATTCTTCAACTTCCTGTCTTCGGTAGTTATACCAGGCAGTCGCATAATCCGAAACAACCGAGTTTTTGGTCAAATATCTATCAAGACTTAATACAAGACTCCGCATATCCGATCCCGGAATCTCCCTTGGAGCCAAAACCAAATATTCCATCAAAAATCCCTTCATTCCATCAGGTAATCCCATTTGCTGAGAAAGGAATTGCCTCATTATATCCGGCGTACCGTTCCATCCGAACTCTTTAATAGTTGCCCTTATAGCTGCAAGCCGTTTTAGTAAAATATCTCGATCACTCGTTTTGGCAATTTCCTTGAAATCATTCTTAAATCTGTCCGTGAACTGAGTCATTCCAGGCAAGGTTTTCTCCATAATGGCTATTGCCTGCATACCATTCTTTCCGACATCGCTATTCAACGCCTTTATTTCTTTTTCTGATAATTGTTTTTTTGAGTAGGATGAGAACTCTTCATCTGTCATCGTTAAAATAGAAAATAAACCGTCTTCTCTTAATATGATTTTTAGACTTCTATCTCCATACTTTTCCTCCAAATCTTTCCGCTTTGCGATAGTCTCTTTTTCGTTGGTAAAAACTTTTTTAATTTCGGTGAATATGCCCGGGAGGCCTTTTATCTTGGTATTCATATCTTCGGTGATCTTCTTTCCTTGTATAGCCACATATTCGTCCATAAGGATCGCTAGTTCATCATCGTTATTTTCCGAAGTTTCTGAGGTCCGAACGATCTCAAGCATCAAATGTCTTCCTGTGGTGGGGTCTCCTTTTGATTCGGCAATCCTCTTCCTTACCTCATCCCTATCCCAACTTCCCAAGGCATTTAATAACGCTCCATTCCTTTCTTCAAAAAGCATTATATAAGGCTCGAGGAACTCTTCGCTTACAAACCACGAAAAATCGTCACCAGGCGCACCTCGGCGACCATATATCTGCATCATCTGGGCACGGTTGACCGGCAGTCCATGCAAGGCTACATGAAGGTCAGGGAAGCTTCCGTTTTCTTTAATAATATCTACCCCAAAACCGGCAGCACCAGATGAAACAACGGCTTTTAATCTACCTTCCGCCAAATCCGTGTATATTCTCGCGGTTTCTTTCTCATACTGAGCTAATTCACTTGTTTCTGAAGGCTTGCTCCTAATATACCCAACTTTATCTTTACCCAATCTTTCGACCAACTGGTCGTAAATTTCCCGACTGTTATCCAGATGATAACTTACAATCAATGTTGGTTTTTCGGGAACAGAATTAACTAACGCATTAATGGCTTCTTTTTCTGTGGTTGAAATATTCGGGTTAGGAACGGTTTTAATTGCTGGAGGGCTGACAACTTCGATATCTTTGCCTGTTGCGTCTTTAAGAAACGAGGCAAATGACGACCGAGTTATCTTGTGTGATTCCGGATCGGGAAACATCAGGGTTCCCGAAGCACAGTGTAGCTTATCTCCCGTTGCTTTGGCAAAACTTTGGAAGGTGGTTGTTTTGAAGGCAACCGGATTCAAGGGGACAAAATCGTACTCGCCCTCAAGAACCAATATATTCATCTGTTCTTGGGATGAGAATTTATGATCTTGAAGCATTTGGTCTATATATGAATCTCTAACCTTGGGGTTTCCGTCAACCATTGTGTAAAGAAGCCCTTTTTTCTTGTGGAGTCGCGCTAAGTCGTTACCAACATTTTCATAATATACCTCGGAGTTTTCCGGTTCAAAGTTGAGGTGGGTATTTGCCAACTTATTGGCCATCCGCTTCTTGGCTTGCCCTTCTAAACCCAATTTCTTAGCAACAATTTCCACTCCCTCATTAAACGCAGCAACGACCGCATCTTGAGATTTTGACCTTTCGAAATCGTACCCCCTCAAGTGTTCGGAAATTTTCAGCTTATGAAGTCGTTTGACCGTCGATTCTGATAGCGTGTGGCCACCGCCCTCGAGTACGTAATTAGACTCTGTTAATTGTTTGGAAACAATAAATCTTCTCATCCAGTCAATGGTCGAATCGACCATCTCCCCAGGTGAATAATACTGATCTTCGTTGACGGAGGCATAAGGAGAACGACGGCTGTATGGAACGTCCGCCTCGTCAAAAAACATATTCCCGGTTTCTCTACGGAATTTCTGAGGATCTTCCTGGTAATCAAAAACCAGATCACGATCGGTCGCGAAATAGACCGATTGTATCTTAAAAACTGTTTCCTCTTTTCTATCGGCGGCGACGGCGTCGCTCCAGTAATTCTTCATTATCGTCCGCCTGCTTTCTTCGGTGTAATCCCCGTCTAGCAGGCCTTCTGTCAACATCTTTTTTTTTGATTCCTTATCCAATCCCTGCGAAGAATGATCAAATCTTTTGTCTTCAAAACTTAAAGACAATTGTGGCGACACTTCAGATAGGGCTTTGTTAAAAAAATCCGCGTGGCTTTTTAATTTGCCAAGCAGTATCTCATCAGTTCCGACTAACACCGATGACCGTATATCTGACGTTAAAGCATCGACGATGCTCGTTATTGGAAAAACTGTTGAAGTCTTTCCTTCACGAGTACCCATATGGATATGCTTACCGTCCAAAAACGCTGTTACCGCCCTTACCTGTCTTCTTTCCTTCTCAAAATCGTAAACTTCCGGTTTGTACCTTTCTCTGTTTTTTATAAACATGAAAGCGACCAGATCGTCTTTTAACCGTTCCTTAATATCCTTATTACCAGGGTGCTCATTAAACTGTTTAAAACCTCTCATGATTCTAGCTGACCAGTCACTATTTGGATTGTTTTTCTCGATCATCTGCTGGATTCTCTCATGCCTGGGTTTTAACGGAGTCACAACAAATCTTCTTTCCAATTTTTGCATCACGGGGGCTAATTCTATCGCACTCATCATAAAATCATTTTAACAGATATGGCCTTGATGTATAATCTTCACATGGTCTTAAAAATATTTACCGATGGCGGCTCCAAGGGAAATCCTGGGCCATCTTCTATCGGAATGGTTTTTTACCTTGACGGAAAAAAAGTCTTTGACCACCACGAAGCCATAGGGATCGCAACTAATAACGATGCCGAATATTTGGCGTTGATTAGAGCACTTGAGTTTTTGAACAAAAACCATAAAAAAGAGGAGGTTGAAAAGGTTCAATTTTATTCGGACTCACGCCTTATGGTCAACCAGGTTAACGGACTTTTTAAAGTCAAAAATGGTAAGATCAAAGAATATATCCTAAAAATCAGGGGTCTGGAGCAGGAAAAAGGCTTCCGAATCTCCTATTCTTATATTCCCCGCGAGGAAAACAAGGAAGCCGATCTACTAGTTAACACCGTCTGACCCGATTAGGGTTTAATCCCGTATTCCTCCAAGATATCCCTCAGTTCTGTGACCATTTTCGCACCCTGCTTAAGGAGAATGTTTGGAGCGCTCGATAAGTCGTTGATTATTTGGCCGGGAACGGCAAAGATATCCTTTCCCTGGTTGGCGGCGTACCTAGCCGTAATCAAAGTCCCCGAATGTCCTCCGCCTTCAACAACTAAAACTCCCCGGGATAATCCTGAAATTATCCGATTACGAGAAATAAACATCCCCTTAACAACCGATGACCCAGGGGGAAACTCGCTAACTACTGCCCCGCCAGATCGGATTATCGTATTGTAAAGATTAATATGAATTGATGGATAGACAAAATCCACGCACCCCAAAACGGCAACCGTCCGGCCTTTAGCGTCTATTGCCGCCCAGTGGGCGATCCCATCAATGCCTTGAGCCATACCCGACACGATCGTAAAACCCTTCTTTGCCAAACCGTACGTCAGCTCGTACGTTACTTTTTGGCCGTAAGAAGTTGGCAGCCTCGTGCCGACAACCGAGAAAAACCGGTATTTTCCCAATACGCCTTTAATATATATACATATAGGCGGGTCGGAGATGTTTTTGAGGTCTTCTGGATATTTGTCGCTTTCCTGGCAAACCACTTCTATATTACTATTTCTAAGTTCTTCGAGTCTTTTGACCGGATCAAACCCACTCCTGAAAGCCGTAAACGCGGTTGTCAGGTCTTTACCAATTACATACTCTAACCTATCCTTGATTCCCCAATAAGCCTTGGAGGGAGAGCCAAAATATTCAATCAGTGCCCTAAACCTCATAGGGCCTATGCCCGTAAAGTGAGAAAAACCTAGATAATATATAAGGTTATTATTCATTGACAATCGTTTTCGAGGGCGCAACAACTTATCATGATGACTGGAGAGGTCTAAGGTTTCGACCGACCACCGATGCCAGTCTTTTTTTATATTGCAAATTCTTTTTGAACCCACTTTCCCATGACTTTTTATTTCAAGGTTTAAATCTCGGTATCATAAAAACATGGACCATTGTTTTCTTTGACATAAAATGAAGTTACAAAATCCGTAAATTATTGTCAGTCGCTTATCTGCTACAAAATGTGAGTTTTGGAGTCTTAGGATGAGAAGATTCTTTCAAGTGCCACTATCCCTTTTTCGAACATATTGAGGTCGACGTTTTCGTCTGGAGCATGGATATTTTCGTCCGGCAGGGTAAAGCCCGTCAGGATGATCGGTTTCTTGTATAGTTTCTGGAGAATTTCGGCGGCGGCTATCGACCCTCCAGAGCGATTGAAGAAACATTCTCCCCCAAAGACCTCCTCAAGTATTTTGGCAGTCTTTATGGCATACGGATTCGTATAGTCGGTATAAAAAGGGTCGGCCGCTTCCTTTACAATAAATTCGTGATCGACGCCTTCGGGAAGATTGCCAGCTACAAACTTTTCAACTAACTTTATAATCTCAGGACCGTTCTGGTATTCAACCAGCCTAATTGAGAATTTAATGGTTGCTTCGCAGGGAATGATCGTTTTGAAGCCCTGTCCGGCATATCCTGACGCAACCCCGTTTATATCAAGGGACGGTTTGATTTTGCTCTCAAGAAATCCTCCAACCATTTGATTTACCTTAGCGGTTTCCCTTTCATTTTCCTCATTGGGTACGAATTTCGAAAGGACGGCTATTTCATCTTCCGTGAATTTCTTGACCTTGTCATAAAAACCGGGAATAAGTATTTTTCCTTTACTATCTTTCATCTTCGAAAAAAGATCGGCCGCCACCTGGGCCGGATTCAAAACCCGGTTTCCGTAAACACCGGAATGTAGATCGCTTTCTCCGGTTTTTATCTTAAGTTCAAATCCCGCGATCCCCCTCAGACCATAAAATATCTGGGGAACGTTTACAGCTTTCATACCCATGTCCAGAATATAGAAAACGTCAATTTTCCTTAAGTCGTCCCCGGCTTTTTTAACAAGTTCCTCAAAGTGATCGCTCCCGGTTTCCTCTTCACCTTCGAATATGAAAACGATATTATTCTTGAGCATTTTTTTGGCGATCAAATTTTTCACCGCTATTACCGACTGAATCAGGTGCATTTTGTCGTCGGCAACCCCCCGACCGTAAAGTTTGTTTCCCCGCTTAGTCAAATTGAAGGGTGGACTTGTCCATTTGTCAACTGGGTCCTCAGGTTGGACATCGTAATGGGCATAAATACCTATCGTTTCCGCCGACTCTGACATGATTTTTTTCCCAATGACCAAGGATGGGCAATTGTTTGAATTGAACTCCTCAACAACCATACCGATTGACTCCATTTCTCCCTTGATATATTCGACCGCCTTATCCATCTGTTTTCTTCGCTTCGAGTCGGTCGAGACCGATTCTATTGAGACCAGTTGCGCAAGTTTTCTGTTGACCTCATCTATCTTCGCCATATTAGGATTAATATAACACAATAATTTTTAGAGAACTTCATATACGGAATATGATCCGTTTGAGTATACCAATTTAAATTGCGAAGGATTAATAGCAAGTTTTCGACATAAAATCGGCAAAGATTGATTCCTCTTTTCGTTGACAAAAATATTATCCAGAGAGCAACTTCTCCCCATATTTGAAAAGCAGAAATTGTTGTCGACTACTAAATAGTTGACCTTAATTCTCTGAAGAATCTTAAGATATTCCGCCTCGTCGACGCGGTTATATACCTGATAGACTTCAAGGTTTCTTTGTCTTGATTGGTGACTTTCGTAGAACGGATTATTGACGATTTTTCTGTTTGCAGACAAGCGTATGGCCGGAGTCCAATTCATGGATGAAGCAAAAACGGATTGTTGGGTCGTATTTTTTTCTATCCATTCTATCAATTTGACTTGATCGTATCCGACATAGAACTTTTGTTGCAAAAACCCATAAACGGTTTCTCGGGAATAAAAAAATAGAGATAAAACAAAAACTATCGTAACCGCCCATTTCCAGATACTCTTGCCGGTACCATCAACGTCCCAATTGAAGGCCTCGCTTGAGACAATCGCCAGTATAGGAATTGCAAGAATAAGAAAACGGCTCGAAATTGTCGCCATTACGAAGTAGATGGATACCCAAATAATCCAAACCCATTTCTTTCTTATACCTACAATAGAAAAAAGGCCGAGTATTGAAAAAGGTATTAGCATATTCTTTAGAAGCTTGTCAAAAATGGTCAAATCGATTCCGGAAAAGCTTTCGTTACAACTGTAGAGCATCGTATGAAAGTCGGCCTCAATTAGCCCGAGCCGATACATAAAAAAATTCGACATATGACTGCCCCCGGA
>DJWA01000025.1 GCA_002440905.1 Candidatus Roizmanbacteria bacterium UBA6242
TTGTAAACAGCAGGTCGTCGGTTCAAATCCGACAGCAGGCTCTGAAGAGTCCATAGTTCAACGGATAGAATAAATCCCTTCTAAGGATTAGATGACAGTTCGATTCTGTCTGGACTCACACAACGAATTTAGATTTTCATAAGGCCGCAACTTGTTTCTTACATAGAAAATGCTATAATCTTAACCATGGCAATTGAAGCCTTTGGAGATTTACCCCCACAATACCTTGACCTCTTAAACGCCTCAGCAAGGGAAATAGGCATGTCGCAACAAGATGTTGCCGCAGCGTTAAAAGGACTTACCGAATCTATTCCCGAGCAGATGAATCAAGAAAATCTTACGCAGCTTCTCAAAGCTATCGCGATGGGAAAATTTCCGTTTATAATCTTAGCTACTGGTGCCAATCGCGATCACCGGCAAATAATTGAATCAGCATCTCTTATACCCGATCCTCAATTGGTAGATATTACCCGAAGTGGCGAATTGGTTAACCATCTATTTAGCAGATATGAGGATTTTGATACTTCTAAAGTCTCCGATATAGAGCTTGTCGGTCAAGTAAAACAAAGGATATTAGGCCGATTAATTACCCATCCAAATATAAAAACAATGAAGTCGAATACCGTCGCTGTTGCCAGGACAAAAAATGCAGTTCCCGTTCATCCTCAAAAATCTCTTTCATTCGGATACCCATACTTAAATAAGATGAAGCAAATTCAGATGGGAACAGTTGGAAAGGTCAGATAAATTACTCCTTTTTGGAAAGTATCGATAACTGTAATTAAACGGTAAGTCAAATACCGTTCTTAAATCGCAATTTTCTTTATGGTGTATTCTATAATTCCTGAAGGAGTTTTAATCATCGCTTTATCGTTTAACCTTAGTCCGACCAAAGCCTTACCAATGGGTGAGTAATACGATATTTTGCCCTTTAGGACATCGGATTCATGGCTGTTCACGATTCTAAAGGCTCTCTCGCCATCTTTTCCCTCAACAGTAACCAAAGAACCCACCTCAACGACGTCAGTTGACATTGCCCTTACGATATAAGCTCCTTCAAGGACGCGGTTTAAAACCCTGAGTCGGCGGTCTACAGACGACAATCTCATTCTAGCCACCTTGTAGGCGGCATTTTCGCTCAAATCACCCATTTCCCGAGCGGTCCTAAGACCTATGACCGCGTCAACCCTTTGTTTTTCCAGTTCTTCTTTTTCTTTAAGAAGCTTTATATGTCCTTCTTTAGTGAATGGTGTTCTTTTAATCATGCTCTATTTATAATATAATAATCGGATGGTTAAAGCTGTGGTATTTGACGTAGATGGAGTTCTTATAGATTCCTTAGAGGCAAATTTTAAGTTTTGCCACGATCTTTTTGAAAAAGGCGGAGTCGATAAAACCCTAACCCGCGAAGATTATTCGAAGATGTTCCATCTCTCCCTATATAACGTAATTACAAACTTTATCGGAACATCGGACATGGAAAAAGTGAATAAAATCTTTAAGATGGGAAAAAATCGTGACGTTCGTTATCCGTCGGAGCTAGTCAAATTGACTGATGGGGTTGAAGAGGTTGTGAGGCTTCTTTATGAAAAGTATGCGTTGGCAATTGCTACAAGCCGGATTAGAGGAGGAGTTTTTGAACTTCCCCAGCTCAAACCTGTGGAAAAATATTTTAAAGCTGTGATCTGTTTTGAGGATACCGAAAAACACAAACCCGATCCCGATCCTCTTATTCTGGCCGCAAAAAGGCTTTCAGTAGAGACTAAAGACGCGGTATATATTGGGGACGCCTTATCTGATGTTAAAGCGGCCAAGTCATCGGGAATGAAGATTATAGGTTTTGGAACAAAACAGTTAGGAGAGGTTGACGGTCAGACGTCATCTTTTTTTGAACTACCCAAGATTATCGAAGGATTCTAAGAATTTCCCAATTTTTTCGATCATGTCCTTGGGATTTTTGTAACTGACAAATCTACCGGTAATATACCGCAACCCGGGTGAATATTTTAAACCTTCTTTGTAAATGCAGACTATTGGAATATCCAATAAGGAGGCCCAACCCAGTTCAATCCCTTGACCCGTTGAGGGGTAGCTGACTTCAGCCAAGACTAAATCACAAGTCTTAATTAACTCCTTTGTGATTACTTCCCGTTTATTTTCCTGGGGTAGGATAAAATCATGTTCACTGTTTAAATTCGAATTTCTTAAAGGTGTATATAGTTCGTTTCTAAAGTCAAAATTGCTCGAATGGGGTACAAAGATTTTCATGAGTATATTATATATAAGTAATTATAGATATTTACTGATTCAGGTATATAGAATATTTAGAGCTGATGTGTTCGGACATTAGATGCAAATTTAGGATATAATGCCTGTATGACAATGTTTATAGACGAAGCTGAAATCGAAGTTATAGCCGGTAACGGTGGCGCTGGCAGAGTATCTTTTTTTGCCAACCGTAAAGGCGCATCAGGAGGTGCAGGCGGCCGTGGAGGCAGCGTATATGCCTTAGCGTCCTCAAATATTACCCACCTTAAAAGATATACGGAAATTGTGAAGTACGAAGCGGAAAGCGGGGTTATGGGTAGTCAAAACAAGCGGTCGGGTAAAAACGGTCAGGACCTTGTTCTTAAAGTACCCTTAGGTACAACCGTAATCGATAGCAAAACAAAAGAGGAGGTCATCTTAGACAAGGAAGGCGTTCAGTATATGCTTTGTCAGGGAGGAATAGGCGGACATGGTAATGTATTTTTCAAGAGTTCAACAAACCGAACTCCAAAAATTGCCGAACCTGGTCAGCCGGGTCAAAGGCGAAAGTTGAAACTCGTTCTCAAGCTCATTGCCGATTATGGCTTGATTGGCCTACCAAACGCCGGAAAAAGTAGCTTATTGAATCTATTAACCAAAGCCAACGTCAGGACGGCCGACTATCCATTTACCACACTTGAACCAAATCTTGGTGTCTTTGAGGGTAAGGTCATAGCTGATGTGCCAGGCTTAATCGAGGGTGCATCGGCCGGCAAAGGGTTGGGGATAAAGTTCCTTAAACATATCGAAAAGGTAAAAATGCTGCTTCATTGCATATCTGCTGAATCTGAAGACGTAATTTTGGAGTATAAAACGGTTATTAATGAGCTTACAAACTACAACACCAAATTGTTGAGCAAAAAATCGATCATACTTTTAACAAAAGTAGATTTGGTTGATGGTGAAACTGCCTCAAGGAAGATTAAAATTCTCAAAAAACTTAACAAAAATATTATGACAATCTCCATCTACCATCAGGAAACGATCGAATCCTTGAAAAAACTACTTCTAGCGTAAATTTAAAATGCGTTATTTTGGTTGATGTTCAAAAAACAACCAATCTATATGACGAATTAACAAATGAAACACCAGATTTAGCCCCTATTTTCAAGATAAATCAACAATATGCTAAATTAAAATTTTCGTTGGTGAACCACAATTTTCTTATATCTAACCAAATTATAGATGAATTCGTCCAAGTTATAAAGGATTGGAGAATTATTTTCGAGGCGAACCGACCTTACTTCGCTCCTGTGTTTGCTTATGGTGCTTAATGACAATAGGCTTTACACCTTTATATAAAGGGTGATTCTGATAATAACCACCACCTGCGTTGTAATCCTTAACTTTATCCTCTGTATCAAGTGGAATATAAGTAGTTTCATCAACTGAACTCATTTCTATATAATCTCCAAGAAACTTCTTATTGAGAGCCTTGTCATAAGCATATTTGTCCATGCCGTCAGTTGCGAAAGGGATACGATACAGTAATCCGTTTTTAAATTTGTAGACTCTATACTTTATTTCAGTAGATGGATCAGTGAAAGTTTCTTTAAGTAATACTGCATTTCCAGACTCAAGGTGTTTTTCTATGGCTATTAACGAAAATTCTTCTCTACCTTTGGCATCAGCGGTTTTATACGCATCTGTAATCACTTTCATTTTCATCCAAGCCCATTCGCCTTCGCCTTCATTCAACTGCTTCCATACTTTATCTTGCTGTTCTTTCGTACCATTTAACAGAATATGTACGACAGATTTGTAAACTTCGTCAAAGCTATACTTCGGAGTATTATCATCTTTCGAATCTGGAGTCGATTTTTTAGTAGTTTTTTTCTTCATTATGAAATAGATAAACCTTTAATTTTTAAATCATTTATAATCTTTATGTAATCTGGTGTCGATTTAGCCACAAGCCTCCAATACTTTTGAGAATGGTTAAATTCTTTTAGATGACACAGTTCGTGGACAATAATGTAATCTCTAATTTTCGGGGAAAGAAATAGGATTTTAAAGTTAAAGTTGAGATTGCCTTTCTTAGAACAGCTTCCCCAACGAGTCTTTTGATTTTTTATAGTAACTTTCTTGTACTTATACTTGTAATGAGCTTGATTAAGCTTTGTAAGACGCTCTAAGACCATTTCAAGGGCTTTATCCCTATACTTCTCATACCCATCACTCCCGAATGATAACTTCTGCTTCTTATTTAATCCTTCAAAGAAATCGAGCTTAGAAATAACCCATTGTGATTTGGAGATAATATACTTTTCAATTCCGTTTGTAGCAAAACCTTGTGGCGTGGTAACTATGAAACTTCCATCGTTGTAGACGGCTAACCTTAATCTTTTGGCTCTCGTACTTTTACGGATTGAGTAATGTACGACCCGATTGTGCAGGGTAATCTGTCGTTTCATTTAAAATTTCTTGATGACTATATCGACAAGCCTGTTTAGGAACTTTGGGAAATCTTCAACTTGCACTTTGCCTTTATAGTCTTTGAGCACCAATTCCTGAATTACTTGTTTGACACCCTTTAGAAATTCTTCTCGCTTTGATGAGTTTTGCCATCCTTCATCCAGTATTGATTCAAGTCTTTTAGAAATATCCTTTGATAACGCTAAAAGAATCGGTTGATCTGTTTTGGGTAAAAACTCCTGTGAGATAACAAATAATCCATATTCCTGTAAATTCAGTCCTAATTCTTTGGCTTCGTCATGTTTACTCTTAATATCATTCATCAAGTCGTAATAGCGTTTTATACGCTCTGAAAGGTCAATCTGATGCTGTTCAAACTCCCTTCGTATAGCTGTCAGCCTTTCACTGAACTTTTCGAATACAGGATTAGTATCAATGTTTATAGATATTTCCTGTTTAAGCATCTTTTCAAGATTGAGGGCTTTTTCTTCTGCATCCATCTTGTCCAAACGCTCAAGGGTATAAATATCGTTAATTTTCAGCTCTCTGAAGTTCTTAGTGATTCCTTCGTAATCAATCTGTTCTTGGATTAGTTTCTTAACTTTTTCTCCGTATTGTCCAAAAGAGGGTATATCGCCAGTTCTGAAATCCTCCATAGCAAGATTTTCAGGTCTGAAGTCATTGATAAAGGCTATATAAACGCTCGTAATCCATTCAAATGCCCGTATATGCTCAGCAAGGAAAGGATCAGGGGATAATACTTCAAAGAGTAATTTTAGCCTTGAGTATTTATCGGTAAAGTAACGCTGTTTACTTTCGTTATCAATGAAAATCTTTAAGCATCGCCTCAAGTTACCGATAGATGGGTCTTCTTGATTAATGCCTATAAATATTTCTTTGATTTCGCCCAAAACCTCAAGGAATTCCTGTTTCAGGTGATCAAGGTCAATTAAGGCTGAATCGATAATACTTTCATCGAAATTAAGAGCATCGTAGAGGTTTCGAGTAATTCCATAGTAATCAATGATCTTTCCGCATCCTTTATTTGGATATACTCGGTTAGTACGGGCAATTGCCTGAAGTAAATTATGATCCCGTAACGGTTTATCCAGATACATCGCCTGTTCTATCTTTGCATCAAAGCCTGTGAGTAACATATCGCAGACAAGAAGTAATTTAAGGGGACTGTTTGGGTCTTTGAACTTTTCAATTATCTTTTCTCGTTGAGCTTTAGTTGTATTGTATTTTCGTAATTCATCTTTATCAGTGTTTGGATCACCTGAAGAATAAACTACCTCTGACCAATCTGCTGGTATCAACTCATCAAATAACTGTTTAAATTTAGCCGTGGCCTCTCTGTCGTAGCACACAACCTGTGCTTTAAATCCATTCGGCTCGATATAGAGCCTGTAATGATCGACAATATCCTGTGCGACTGCTTTCATGCGCTTATCAAGCTTTATTAAGGCTTCTTTCTTGCCGTATCTACGCATTACTAATTGTTTCTGCTCGTCAGTTAAATCTGTAGTTAATAAGTCAAATTGCTGATCAACTTTATCTTCGTCAATAAAGAACTTTGATAATCTTGCCTCATAGGTAACGGGTAAAGTAGCACCATCTTCAATTGCCTGCTCGATAGAGTAGTAATCGAGATATCTTTCGCCTTCTTCGCCAAAGTTACGATGGGTATTTAGAGTCGTTTTATCAATTGGTGTACCTGTAAATCCAAAGAAATACGCTTTTCGCATCGAATCCCGTAATTTAATTCCAGCGACACCCTCGTTTGACCTGTGTGCTTCATCTGATAACACAATGATATTTTCATTAGGATTCTCAAGATTGAGGGGCAATTCGTTAAACTTCTCTATGGTGGATATAAATATTCCCCGTTCATCATTGGTGATCTTTTTCTCAAGATCACGCATTGAGGTTACGCGGATCACATTTTTACCACCAGCATTGATGAATGAATCGTAAATCTGATTATCCAGGTCGATACGGTCAACCAATACAAACACTTTTGGATTCTTGAGTGATTTATCGAATCTTAATTTCCAAGCGGTGAAGAACATGGTCAATGACTTTCCAGACCCCTGTGTGTGCCATATTAAGCCCCGTTTCTTTTCTGCATCACGAACTCGCTCAACAATCTTATTTGTAGCACGAAGTTGCTGATATCGAGCCATTTTCTTTATTCTGCCGTCTTTGGTCTGCTCAAATACTAAAAAGTTCCTGATAATGTCTAGGAGTCTTTCTTTATCAAGTAAAGATGTTAGTGTCATTTCCAAAGTTCCGTCTAATTTCTCCTCAAGTGATTCATCTCGCCACTTTAAGAAATACTGATCTGGTGAATAAGTGGGTGCGTACACTGTGGTTAATCCGTCTGTGGCTATATCAAAACAGTTAGGCCAGAATAACTTCATCGCTACCCGTTCATAGCGTTTTAGTTGACCGATGGCATTTTCATAACTGACGCTGGTTGAAGCGGTTGGACTTTTAGCCTCAATATCTACAACAGGAATACCATTTAGGAAAATCAATACATCTGGTCGTATGTTTTCCAGATTTCCTTCAAAGTAGAATTGGTTGGTTACAACGAAGCGGTTATTGTCCAAATTTTCATAATCCACGACCATGTAATCACGCATTTTCCCTGTTGCTGGGTCTTTTAGATTTACACCATTACGAAGTAGGTTTAAAAATCCTTCGTTAGAATCAATTTTTTTAATCTCTCGGACTACACTTTGTATTTCGGTTTCGTCAGTAAGGTTGTTTATTTTCTTAATTGCGTCTGCTTGGTGAGAAACTATCAAATACTCACTCTCAAGTGATCGCAGTTTGGTAAATTCTTCAGGGACAATATACTCATAGCCCAAAGTTTGGGATAGATACTTAATGATGTGTTTTTCGACTGTGTACAGTTCGTTAAATTTCATTTTTTATTATTTTTAAAGTGTAATTCAGTTGGTAAAAATTTGTTTAATTCCTCATCAGTAAAAGTAAACTCCTCATTAATTTGCAGAGCTTCCCTGGCTTTCTCATACGCTTTGTTACTCGTTGCTGGAGCGGATTTGTATATTAGATCGAGGTCATTAATTAGTGAATCTCGTCTTAGAATAACTTCGGCTTTACTAATTGATCCGCTAATAATATCAGTCATAAGGCACAAGTACCGTTCCCGAATCAGCCAAAGGTAACTTGCAACTTGTTTGTGCTTTGCCCCCTTCTGTTCAGGATTGAAGCTTAACTGAAAAATACTGAAACCTAAATTTAGGGATGAGGCAATCGCACCCACGAGAAGTAAATTATTACTTGTAAATATTGTGCTTAGTAGCGAACCTGTTGTTACAGCGATAAGTACGATATTAAACCACTTCACCCAGTTGGCTTGATTAAGTTGTAAATCAGCCTCTTTCTCATGTGTTTTATGAGTATAGACAACTCTACCGAATGCTTCTCTGATGACTTGTAAGTTTGCTTTATCCATAATTAATACCAGTAATCTTCACCGAAGATTTTTTTCCATTCTTCGGTTGCTAATTCTTCATTTTTATCACTTTCATATTCGCATGCTTTTACAGCTCTTGAATATGCCGATTCTGCTTTTGATTTCCATGCGTCACCGTAAGGTATTTTTTCCGTTAATCCAGGAAGTTTATATTCATTTCCTGCTTTTTCAATCAGTTGCTTAAAATAATCTCTGACCATCCAATCATAGTACATGGACGATTTATCTTTGTTTTCATAATCAATTAGAAAAAGCACTGCTCTAATTTCAATCACCATTGACTTTATTGGCACGCTACATACAGCCTGCCATCGTTTGATCATTCGAATAAGGTTTCTTGTGTTACCGTTTGTACTTGAGTCTGAATCATCAATAAATTTAAACAAAGCTCTAGGATCGTCTAACTTCCAATAACCGCCATCAGTTGTAATCGGAATATAGAATTTGTTGGAGGTTAATTCTATGGCTGGTACTACTTCTATAAAGTGGTCATTACTGAAATTGACCACAACGACTGGGCCATCGCCCCTAATATCTGATGAAGGATACTTTTCTTGGAGAATATCTCTTACTTCTTGAAGTAGGTAAGATTGGTAATTGTAATTTGAATCTGTTTTATACTTATCGGGTGGTAATTTGAAAATTACATCCACATCTCTAGCTGGTCTGATGTTTGTTTTTTTACCATAAGAACCAATTAATAGCTTAGTTGAACCTGTATATTCACTAGTGTAGTAATGATCATGAAGTTTTTTACAGACGCCATCATATTTAGTCCTCGCATCTTCAAGCTGTTCAGAAGTAAGTCTTATGTTTAATAATAATTGATCAAATCTAGATGCTACACTCATATTAATTTATTTGAACCTTCTGATTAAAAATATCGTGCATTAAACCTTTCTTAAGATTTAAGAGTGAATCCAATTGTTTAACCTCGGCATTGTATTTAGATTCGACTGTTTTAAGTAGTTCAACAATTTCTTCCTGTTCACTCATCGGCGGTTCGGGAATAAGCAAATTCCTTAAACTTCCAATTGGGAGTTGTGGTTGTGCAGAGCCTGATCCTAATTGCTTATATCTTTCTTTGAATTGTGGACTTCTTAGTAAGAAATAAAAAAATTCTGGTTTAATTGTTAGTCCTGCTCGGAAAATTAACATACCAGAGTTAATCCTAATGTGATCGAAAGGGATTGAATTATCGTAAATTGCAACATTCCCAACAGTACCTCTTGTCGTGAGTATTACATCCCATCGACTCAATTTTCCTTTCCTAAGCAACCGATCTTTTTCCTCCGAAATAAATGAAGTATCGCTAAACTCAAAAGTATCATTCTTGATGTTCTTATTACTAAGAAATAAACAGAAACCTTCATCAAAAAACTCGTTCTGTTTTGGATAATTAATACCTCGATCACCATCAATTATTTGAATATCTGCATCTAAGATCGAAGTGACTTTCCAGTTGTCAGGGATATCGCCTAATTTAGTTTGTCTGAATTTTTTATGTCCAATTCCTTTTACGAGTAGTGAATTCATCAATCCATTTTTCAGTACTCCCGACTTGTGGATAATCTGATCGGTCTTTTGGATCGCTTCATCAATGGAAGATAAAACATCACTAATTTTCATTTGGGTTTCCATATTTGGTAGCGGAAGTTTAAGTTTGTCAATTAAACTTACTTTTAAGTGAAGTACAGTCGAACCACTCGAAATACTCCTCATATAGTTCCGTACAGAGTCTGTGAGTAGGTATTGATACAGATACTTTTGATCTATCTTGGTACGATCTAAATCTAGTTTTGAAATATCCATTGAATACACATATTCATCGTCTCCATTTATTTGAGGTACGAATAATGGAGCACCAATAACATCACCTGCTCGTGTTAAATCAGTGTTTGCAATAATCAAATCACCAGATTCTAAAATCTCTGTTCTGTTATTTGATTTTTTAATGAACTTAATTCCTTCTTTATTAAATCCACCGCCTTTTGCAATACATTTTAATGTTATAAATATCTGCCCCTCCTGTTCATTACTATAATCCTCACTCTTATAAGTTAGGCCTTTTAGAGGTTTGCATACATCTCCTAGTGATATTGATTGCCAATTATTTGTCATATCCTAGTTCCTTAATAAAACCTGCGACTTTCTTACTTGCTGTTTCCCGTTCCATTTCAAGCTCCTGTAAGTCTGCCCAGACTTTCTTGACCTCTATTTCCTCGTGTACCTCGTTTGAATCTATATATCGCCTAATATTGAGGTTGTATTCGTTCTCCTCAATTTCTTTGGTGTCCACAACACGGGAATATTTTTCAACATCTTGGTATTGGTCGTAGGCTTTAATAATCTTGTCTATATCCTGCTTGCGAAGGGAGTTTTGGTTCTTGCCTTCTAAATAGTCTTTTTCACCGTCAATTATTAGTACTTTATTTTTCTTGGCGTCTGGCTTATTGCGGTTAAAGATCAATATCGCTGCTGGTATGCCCGTACCGTAAAACAACTTCGCTGGAAGGGCTATAACGGCTTCCAGAAGATCATTCTTGATGATCTGCTCACGAATACGCCCCTCACTTCCGCCTCGGAATAAGACACCATGAGGAAGTACTACACCAGCCCTGCCGTTTGTGTTCATAGATTTGAGAATGTGAAGCACGAAAGCATAATCAGCATTCTTTTGAGGTGGAGTTTCGTACCCGTCAATGCGTCCATGCTTATCCTTGCTAAACAATTCATATTCCCAATCCTTTATTGAGTAGGGGGGATTTGCGACTACTATGTCGAAAGTTTGCAAATTGCCCATATTGTTGAGGAATTGTGGATTTGCCAGTGTGTCACCACGCCTTATGTCTGCACTGTCCAATCCATGTAAAAACATGTTGATCTTGGCAATCGCAAAAGTGCCGATATTTATTTCCTGTCCGTATAGATACAAAGTACGGGCTATCTGCTCATTCGTTTTACTTTTGAGGTAGTTGTAACTTTCCAGTAAAAATCCTCCAGAACCGACAGCCGGATCGTATATGTGATCCTTTTGGTGTGGCTTAACGATACCGATAATGATTCGCTCAACTTCTCGTGGTGTGTAAAATTCTCCACCTTTTTTACCAGCATCAGCAGCGAACTGCTTAATCAGGTATTCATATGCATCACCGAGTAGATCAGAACTGATGTAGTTGCCTCCGAAATTGTATTGAGAAAAGTGATTTATCAGTCTTTGGAGCGTTTCGTTGGGGAATCTATCTTTATTAGCAAAGTCCAGATCATCAAATATCTTATCGAGCTTAGGGCTATTTACATTGGTGATCTTATCAAAAGCATCATTAAGCTTTTGACCAATATTCTCTGGTGTTTCTGCAATAGTTGACCATTTGCAATCTTTGGGGACTTGGAATCTGTGGTTATATTCAGCTTCTGCAAGAGATTTATCCTTGTACTCATCCATGACCTTCTGGTATTCCTCATCCCAAACATCACTTATTCGTTTATAAAACAATAAACCGAAGATGTATTTCTTATAATCTGAACTGTCAATTTTCCCCCGTAAAATGTCTGCGGATTTCCATAAAAACTGCTCAAGCTGGGCAAGTGTGAGCTTACTACCCATTTTAGCGACAATAGTTTCTATATCCTGTTTACGGTATTTACGATCTTTGCGTGGTCCAACCCGAAGGGGTACTAATTCTCCACTTTTCTCCCAATTGCGAAGCGTGTCTGGGTGGATATTAAACAGCTTTGATACTTCACCGATGGTGAGTAGGTCGGGGGTTTCCTCAATTTTCTTTGTTATTAAATCTGACATATTAATTTCAATCGTAATCTCAAGACTTGGACTATAGTTTAGCAGTTAATTTATCAAATTGCAATAGTTTTCTTTCATAGGTGTTCATAGGTTAGTAATAAAGCTGATTTTTCCATATCACCAATTATGAACCTAATTTATCCCATCATATCAATCTAAACAGCACTCGTTAATTTGACACCAGCTAGCTCTCTGTTACGCTTAAACCATACCTATAAATTAATATAAATATGGCTATAAAAATTAAGAAAGTCAGAAAAAGACATGCTCCAAAGCCTCTTGTTTCCCTTTCTCAAAAGCAAATAATCCAACGGATCAATAGAACGACTCGAAATTCTTATAAATATATGAATTTGCTTTTAAACCGATATGACTGAAACAGAAGAACAGAAACTGGAAAAACCACACGGCTTCGAGCTAAAAACTATGAATGGATATAAGCTGGATGAGGTTGTGTCGGCTCTGCAAAAGGAAATCAGGCGTGGAAATGAACTCATGGCGCAGTATTGGGCGATAGAGATGAATGAATCAGGATTCTGGCGGTATTGCTTTAGACGTATGCAGGTAATTGCGGGTGAAGATATTGGGCTTGCCAATCCTGAAGCAATGATTCTGGTAAGTAGTACATTTGGGGCATTGCTGGCACAGGAGCGAATAAAGAAAGTTACCCGTGTCGACAATAACATCATTGGATTGATGGCTCTGTATCTTGCCAGAAGTCCCAAATCAAGGCTAGTGGATTATTGGGGTGGTATTATCCTTAAGCGAAAAGAAAAAGGTTGGATACCTGATATACCGACTTACGCTATTGATCAGCATACTGCTAAGGGTAGAGATATGGGTATGGATGACAATGATTTCTTTAAGGAGGGCTCAAGAATTAAGAATAAGAAAGTTATTGAAGGCGAAGCTGCAGTTGTGATCCCGAGGGGATTCGAACCCCTGATTCTCTGGCTGAAAACCAGATGTCCTAGGCCGCTAGACGACGGGACCAGCTTATACATTATAACAATAATTTTAAGTTTTTTAACTTAAAACGAGTCTACGGTTATTAAGAAAGTAAATCCAACAAGTAGTCTATATCCTGTTAAAGTAGTTCTTCTTGCTCAAGCTTGTTAATTTTAAGGTGTTTTAAGGCTTTTTGAGTAAGCGATCGACCTCTTGAGGTTTTTTTTATAAATCCTAATTGAAGCAGATAGGGTTCAATAAATTCTTCGACTGTCCGTTTATCCTCGGCAAGAGATGATGCAATCGTCTCAACTCCTACAGCAATATTGTCAAACTTATGTGCCAGCAGGTCAAGGTACTGGAGGTCAATATCTGTCAGACCAACCTCGTCTATCTCAAGCAGGTCAAATAGTTTTCCCAAAAGTTTCTCATCTATTTCAATGTGTTGATCGACTTCCAAAATGTCACGTGCTCTTTTCAAAATGCGGTTTGCCAGTCGGGGAGTCCGTCTTGCTCTGGACGCAATCTGCTTGGCGGCCGGTGAGGAAATAGGAATATTAAGAATTTTTGCTGACCGGACTATAATCTGTTCGATTTCAGACTTTTCGTAATAGTCAATCCTCAAGAGGAGTCCAAACCTATCTCGAAGTGGTGCCGATAATAGGGCAAGTTTGGTGGTTGCGCCTACGATAGTTATTCTTGGCACGGGAAGCCTCACGGTGCGAGCTGAAGGACCTTTGCCTATGATGATATCCAGAGCATACTCTTCCATCACCGGGTAAAGCATTTCTTCAACTGCCTTCGGAAGGCGGTGTATTTCGTCAATAAACAAAACGTCATTATCCTTAAGGTTGGTAAGTATCGCCGCTAAATCGCCGGTTTTGGTAATAGTCGCGCCGGATGTTACCTTAATTTCGCCTTCAAGTTCGTTGGCAACGATATAGGCAAGGGTTGTTTTTCCTATTCCAGGTGGGCCGTAAAACAAGAGGTGTTCGGTATTTTTACCTCTTTTTCGAACCGCATCAACGAAAAGCTTAAGCGTTTTGACTATATTTTTTTGACCGATATAATCCTTTAGGTGCTTTGGCCTTAAATCTTCAGGCTCCTTTCCTTGTGTTTGAAGGTTTATGTGGGAATCTTGGGTACTTTTGTGTTTTGATTCTTTTATGTTTCCGGTATCTATAACTACCATACAGACATTCTATCACGAAGCCAATACATATTTAACCGGATCGATATTTTAAATACTCTATGCGTTTGTAACCTGAATATAACAATTATAATTTATGATTAACCTCGTCTGAGATCAAGAGTATCTTACTGAAGCAGATTTTTGATTTTACTCACAAAATGTCCGGGGTCAAGATCGCTTTTGATGATAACTTCAAAACCGAAGCTCTTGATGTCTTCCATCATCTTGCCGCTCTCCAAATTTGTGATTATCAGGATTTTTTGGCGAAATTTGCTTGGATCCGAAAGTTTAATCTTGTTGAGAATATCAACCGCATTCATTTTTGGAAGAAGCGAATCTAAAAGAATGAGGCTCCATCCTCCCTCAACTATTTTCTTATAACCCGATTCACCATCCATAACCCATTCAACGGTATATCCGGCCTCCTGGCTTAAAAGATCGGTGTATATTTTTCCAAAAAGCTCATCGTCTTCTATTAGGAGTATTCTGTTCATTTTATAATTATACACGATAAAGAAAAACCCCACGCCTTTTGAGCATGGGGTTTTATTAACTAAAGGTGCTTATCTAGTAACGGTAATCGTATTACCGCCTGCGTCAGTGCCTCCAGAAACGGTGACTCTATTCTGAGCATCACGACTTAAGGAATATCCGGTATTCCACTCGCCGTCACAGGATATGATATTCGGCTGATTAAGCGTTGGAATAACTGGCAAGGCCGGAAGATAATTCGTCATCAACTCTCCACAAAGATTTGGGAAATTTGTGCTGTTCAAAACCGTATCGGTGTCCGCTGTCAAGGCTGAAATCTCGCCTGGAAGCTGACCGTTATTTTCGGCCGTGAACTGATGAACCGCATTCAAGATCTGCAAAACATCAGATCTTTGCCTCGTGGCATTTGCTTGATTGAACTGTCTTGCCGGATTAATGGCAATCAGAGTAATGGCAAGCAGGATCGCCAAAATTCCAATTACGACCAAAAGCTCAATCAGCGTAAAACCTTTTTTCATATTTATTTTGGTAATTTTTAAATACTAACTAACATTAAAAGTAAAGGATTTACCAAGTGATTTCAACCGGTATTTACTATAGGAAACTAGTTATAACTGTGTCATCAAAAGATATATCAAAATACCTATCAAAATCAAAAAAACAGGTATGAGGTAGGGCAGAATCGATTTATCTTTTGGGGAAGGGTTGACGGGAGTGTAGGTTGCTTCGTTGCCATAGGTATTTGTCGGTGAAGCATTATTTGGTCCGGTTATCATGGATTCTTCAACGAGCGAGGCAGCTTTTTTAAGAATATTTGGTGCGCTTTGAATATCCAGCTTTGTTTCAGGAATAAGTATGTATGGAAGAACCGCCGCAATTGAACAATTATTTTTTTCCAAAAGCGAGTTGAGATTCTGATAAAAAGCTCCATTGAAGCCGATTGCGTGCATCGAGTCACCCTTCTCGCTTACCTTTGATATGACGTTTTCATAGGGAATATTCTCAATAAAATCCGATAAAACCTTTTCATTGTTTTTGACAAAATAATTTTCAATCACCGAGCTTTGGTCAACGATCATGTAAGCTGTAGCATTCTGTATTCCGTTTGCTTTCAAGAATGCCTCCAAACTTGTCAAAAAATTCTGTTCGTCGAATATGTCAAAATACATGACCGAATCCGGGGAAAAAGGGTAAAAAAGAATATTAGCCCCGCTTTCTATATAAAAATAGAAGCCATCTTTTGAAAACCATATGAGTATGTTTTTGCTTTGATTATTTTTCATTGGATGTCTCGCCATGAGATAATTTGCATTATATTTTCATTATAGGTGATATCGACCTTAATTTTGCGTCGATAGTTCAAGCTCGTGGCCGTGGATTCAAGGGTTTTGTTTGTGTCGTCTCCGGTAACCGTAATAACAGTCTGATAACCGCTTATTCCGGCAGGTATTGTCTCACCTTCATAATCGGGATTACGCAATAGTTGAAGCAATGCGTTTTCCATACCGCTTTCAGCCGCGCTCCTCACAAGCCCAGATTGCTGAATCACCGAAGTGTTTATGGAATTTGAAATTACAAGTCCTAGGACGGTTGAGATGATTATTATCGACATCGCAACGACGACTATCAGACTAATAAGCGTTTGGCCTTTTCTCATCTTAATCCAGCGGTTGTCTCCAAATTAATAACTTCCGATCTGTTGTTGACCTTTCCCTTGCTTTCAATTGTTAAAAATATCTTTACCGAGCTTTTTCCTTCAGGTATGCCAATATTTCTAAAAGACAAGCTTGTGATGGTCGAGTTATAGCCGTTTAATGAAATCGCCTCGGTCCCGACAACTCTTTCTAATGAACCAGCATTTATCCGGTACAAGACCCCCACGCCGTCAATTGTCATGTAAAGTGATCCTGAAGTTGCGCCAAGTTCGGGTTGGGTTATTGAGCTTGCATTATTTACGTCGTATTGTAACTTTGTGAGTATGAAATTTGCGTCCTGGTTCACGGACGCGGTTGCTTCCTCAAGGGTCTTTGTCTTGAGAGCGCTTACGAATATATCCGTAAAAATGAAGATTAGGATCGAAAATATCCCCATAAATATTATTAGCTCGATCAGAGAAAATGCTTTTTTCATGGTGAATAGTTAATGGTAATGTCGTAAAGACTTGGCGATTTGGTATTGTCGCTAGAGGAGAAATTGGCTTTGTATCGGAAACACTGGCCTGGGTTAATGTAATAAGGATCTATTTGTCTATAGGGCACAGCACCCGTCACGAGTCCATCAACGGGTATAAAAAAACTATCGAATGGATTGTCTTTGTCTGGTCCAATGTAAGTGTACTGGTCATGGTCACAACTGTCATTAACTTTATTAGCTACCGAAACTTGAAGTTTCAGCTCAGTGTCTACGGGAGTGTTTACAGAAGCTGTAAAACGATTAAAGGAAGTTTCGGTATCGTTTGTGTACGGCTCAGAAGTAAATGTCCCTCCTGTAATAAATAACCCTCCTGCGCCTCCCAATATGATTTTAAGTTCCGCATTGGCATCGCTCGTTATGATATACGAGTATGCATAACCGTTTGACTGCAAGACGGAGGAAACCCCCTTTATACCGGTTGCGTATTGCAAACCACCGCATAATGAAAGAGAGCCTGATTCGTTCGAGATATCAACAACCTGGTATTGATTTGTTCCGCCTGAACCGACTATGATCGCCCGGTTGCCGTCAACAACGGTGAGTCCGGTTGGCTCCATCCCTGACGTGTTGTAGCCGCTAAGTCCACTTACTGATGGGGCAGACTTATTTGAAACGTTCACAATATAAAAGTTACTGATTCCCGTGACCCAGTTGGTCGCCAAATAGGCTCTTCCCGGGTTTGAGTTTGATGTATCAACATATACGTCAATTCCTGACTGCCCGGTGCCGAGATTCAACCTACCGACAATTGTAGGGTTTGCAGGATCACTCACGTTTACGATATTCAGCTGATTTGAAGTAGAACCTATAGAAATATATGCATAATCGCCGGCCACCAACACTTTACTTCCAATGCCGTCAAGCAGAAGACCGGCACCGTTTTTGGCGATAGGTGATGCGTGATTTGTAATGTCGTATATGAGAAATCTTCCGTTGCTTGCGGTTATATACGCCGTATTATTTTTTACGTATATGCTTTGTCCCTGGACACTACCAGTCCCCAAATTAATCGCTCCTACTTGCTTGTATTTCATGTTTGTCGGAGGATCGCTATATTGGTTAAGATCAATAATTACTACTTGGCTGCCATTGGTGTCTGTTGTCAAATACGCATAGTCTTCTTCTCCAAAGACGGCATTCGTTTTGTATCCGTCAAAAGTTGAATTCAGGGTGGCTTGCGGTGGATCTTCCTCTGTTGTTAACGATACCTTTGCAAACGATACTCCAGACGCGTTTTCACCCGTACCCGTAAATACGCTTCCTTCTATCGCTGTAATCGCATTGGCGACACCCTGTTTTGGAAGATCGGCCTCGACAATCGATTTTGAGGGTATGCACCAGTTACCTCCGCCCCCACCGGCGGCAAGAACAACTTCAGCGTCGTTTTCAATTGCCGTGTCTGGAGTGTCGGCAACAGACGTATTTGTCAATATACCCGNNCGAACTGACGGATGAGGGTTGGGGAATATTCCAGCTAATTGTGACGGTAATTTTTTTTGTTGAAGGGTCTGCTTTCCCTGGCGAATTAACGAGTTCTTCCGTAATCTCGTTCCTGTAGGCGTCAGATATGTTAATAAGCTGGTTAAATCCATTTATTTCAGCCGGTTCGGCAACAAGTAACCACGAGTTTCCTGAAATTACAGCGTGATAATCGCCGTTAACCGCAAAATCGTTCCATCCTTGCGATCTAACACTCCTAACCGCTTCAATAGCCTCCTTCATAAGAGCCGTCGCCTTAAGCCTCTGTTGTTGCTGAACCTTACCATCGCGGGCGACGATAAATCCGTATCCTAAGACTGGCAATAAGATTGCCAATAAACTAATGGTAATTATGAGTTCGATCAGGGATTGTCCTAAACTTGTTCTAGTTGGTTTCATAGACGACGCCGTAAAGGTTAAAATATAAAGTTTCCTCCTGTCCCGAATTAATATTTCTAACGGTTATAAAATTACGAACCGGGTCGTAATTTAAAATCTCTCCTCCGAGATCTGAAAAAACAATTTGATTATCGGGTAGGTTTATTACTGAGAACTGATTGTCGACGCTGAGGTTTATTTCGTAATTATCGGAATTTGAGGATTCATAGGTTTGGGTGCGAAACAAGACATAGCCGTCGGGTTTGAAATATATCCCGTTATAAGGGCTTTGATTTCCTATCTGGATATTGCCGTTCATAGATTTTAACTGCTGGCTCCTGATATCGCTTATGATGGTTGCGGTAACGCTATCCATAGACGCAACGTTTCTTGAACGTATTAAGCTAAAGCCAGAGAATGAAGTAAGGATTGATATTATCCCGATTACGATAATGACTTCAACAAGGGTCAATCCTTTTGATAAGGCCATTTTTAGCGTGCCCCTACTTGACTTATTAACCCGTAGATAGGAGCGATAATTGATAACATCATCCCACCGACCAAGCCTCCAACAACAACAAGCATGATCGGTTCTATCATCGCTGTCAAGGTTTTTAGAGACCTTGTAACCTGGTAATCAAGATAATCGGAGACTTCTTTAAAAGATTCTTCAAGGGATCCACTCTTCTCACCCGTTTCGATAATTTTTATCATAATGTTTGGAACGATTTTCTTATTCATTTTCAATACGTCAGAAAGCTTCCGACCAGACATTATTGTCATTTTTCCGGCATTAATCATTTTTTCAACTTGACTGTTCATAACCAAGCCTTCGGAAAGTTCAAGGGCTGAAGTAATCGTGATACCCGAACCATATAGCATCGCCAGACTCCTCGTGAACCTTACGAGGTCAATTTGAATGACCATCTGTGATATGCCAGGTAGTGAATATATGAAGTCGGTTAAAATCTTTTTCTGGGTAAAGTAAATGAAAGTGAATACGGCAAGAATGGCGCTTGAAACTCCAATAAAAGGCACAGTCTGCTTAGTCATAAGATCGGAAAGAAAGATCAGCGCTCTTGTGGGCCATGGCAAATCCATATTCAGACTTAAAAATACCGATGAAATCTTCGGTACGACAAAAAGCAAGATCATTAAAAATACACCTGTGAAGAGAACCACAATGAAGAAAGGATACATGAGCGCCGACTTGACCGAATTGCTGAATTCCGCCTCCTTTTGTATATTGTCTTTTATTTGCTTCAGCGTTACGTCAAGCGTTCCCGCTTCTTCCGAAGCTTTGATTATAGAAACCGTGACTTTATCAAAAACCCTGGGGAAACGGGCAAAAGAAACGTTAATTCTTTTACCCGAAGAAAGATCATCCTTCAAAATTGTCAAGATTTTTTTCAGGTTTCCTTTGCTGTCCTCAAGTAACGAGTCGATCGCTTCGATTATTGTAATTCCAGCCGCAAGCATCGTCGATAGGCTCATAAAAAGTGAGATTTTTTCGTCTGTGGATATCGAAGCGTTGCTTGTGTTCATGATGTTGTTTCAACTTTTGTAACCCTCAAAACTTCCTCAATTGTTGTCAATCCTTTTTTGACTTTTTCCATACCATCGTCAAGCATTGAGCTCATACCTTCATTCATAGCTTCCTTAAATATTTCGTCAGCATCGGCTTTCTCGGTAATAAGCTTTTTTATTTCTTTTGTTATCTCGAGCATTTCAAAAACCCCTATTCTCCCGGCAAAGCCCGTCAGGTGGCAAATTTTGCATCCCTTTCCATAATAAACCTGGCAAGTCGGCTTGTTCGCGAAGTGCTTATTAATAATCTCCTCCGGGACGTTCATTTTAAATTCATCCATCGGTATCTCAAGTGAAGTTTTGCACATCTCGCAGATTTTCCTAACAAGCCTTTGTGCGACAATCACATTTATCGTGGAGGCGACCAGAAATGGCTCAACATCCATATCAATGAGTCTTGGCAGAGCGGTTGCAGCGTCGTTGGTGTGGAGAGTTGAAACGACTAGGTGGCCGGTCAGCGCCGCATTTACAGCAATCCCTGCGGTTTCCTTATCGCGGATCTCTCCTACGAATATAATATTTGGATCTTGCCTTAATATCGACCTTAAACCATTCGCAAATGTTAAACCGGTTTTCGGGTTAACGTTAATTTGGTTAACCCCTTTTATCCGGTATTCGACGGGATCCTCGATCGTCGTGATATTCTTTTCCCTCCGGTTGATAATTTTAAGTATTGAATATATGGAAGTTGATTTACCGCTTCCTGTTGGACCGGTTGAAAGAATCATCCCGTAGGATTTTTTCATTGCTTTTGCGAGCTTTTTAAGATCGCTTTCACTCATTCCAAGATCCGCCAACGAAAATTGTCGATCGTGGGTTGACAACAACCTCATAACAACTTTTTCGCCATCAACGATAGGCAAGATCGATACCCTGATATCCATTGTCTCGTCTTCGGTATCAAAACGCATTTTACCGTCCTGGGCTGCCAAATGCTCGTCGGTCCTCAACCGAGAAAGGACCTTTATCCTGGTTATGATTCGGTCATGGAGTTTTACTGGAAGCTTGAAAATATCGTGTAACATACCGTCTATGCGATACCTGACAACCGTATCTTTTTCCTGAGGTTCAATATGTATATCTGAGGCCTTATCCTGGCTGGCGTAGGAAACTATCAGGTCGACAATCTTGATTATCGGTATTTCGCGCGACGGTTGGGTAGAGGACTCCTCAATCAACCTGTTAAAAGTCGTCTGAAGATCCTTTTGATATATATGAAAGGTGCCGGTTATGTCTTTTTCTGTCGCCAGGTAAGCGTTGACTTTTTTATTTGTCTTCTTAGCGATAGAATTTATGATTGCCTGGTTTTTTGGATCGACCATTGCCAGCTTTATACCGTTGTCATCAAGTCCAAAGCAAACAACCTTTTTCTTTCGCGCTAACCTTTCCGGGACAATCCGATATATTTCTCCCGGGATAGGAATCTTTGACAAGACAACGAAAGGCAACTTCAGGTGATCTGAAATAAGGATTCCGAGTTTCTCGTCGGTTGCGATGTTTCTTTCAATAACGGCCTCATAAAGCGTGCTTCCGGTGTTTCTAATATACTCTTCAATTGCCTCCATACCAGCCTTATCGGTCAGGTTGGTTTTGAGTATAAGATTTTTGAGTTCTTCATCTGTAATGAGCATTATTGTTTGACAATTTTGTTAATCTTTTCAAGCATTTTTGGAAAATCAAAAAAACTTTTATTAATATAATCCGTCGCACCAAGTTTTAATGCTTTTTGAACATCCGATTCTTGCCCCAAGGTCGAAAAAATCAAAATTGGAATTAAAGACAGTGTCGGGTCTTTTTTCAAATCAACCAATACGGAAAAGCCGTCTTTTTTTGGCATTATTATGTCAAGCATCAGGATATCTGGCATAAATGTCTTTATCTTCTCAATTGTCTCGTCGCCATCAGCGGCCACATCGACCGTATGTCCGTACTCCCTCAGCTTTGTCGAATAAAAATTCCGAAAAAAACTATCGTCGTCGGCAACTAGTATTTTCATACTTTATCCAATTCTGCCTTAACTTCATCAACGAGGGCGCCAAGTTTTTCAATTTCAGTTTGATCTAAATTGCTACTGGTTATAAGTTTATGCTCCAACTCTTTTTCGGCTTTAAGACAAAGATTCCCAAGGTCGGAATAACCCATAAAAAAACTCTCGCCTTTTATGGTATGGAAAAGCCTATGAAGCTCCGAGACGTCATCAACCGCGCCTTTAAGAAGTAAGTCTATTCGACCGACCAGTTCTTTGGCGCTTTTAAGGTATATACTTTTGTAGGAACCTACGTCAAAAGAATCCATATAAAATTCATACTACAGAAATTCCGAATAAGGTTCAACAAGCAATATTACACCTTAACGCATCATGCCCGCGTAGTAAGCCAATGCAATTGCCGCCACGATTATGAAAGCGACTCCAAATTGGATAACTGGGCTCATTTTAGGTCCGACCGACGAATCTTTAGACCTTGAAGTTTTTCTTTTTGCCATTTTTTAAGAAATTATTAATTAATTTTAAGAATAGGGAAGCCGTAATATTTTGTCAAGGGATTACTCTTATAAGACAAATCATGAGGGTATTTTCGGTTATTGCGCAGTTTTTTTTAAGGCGCTTTTGATCTTATCCTCGACCGAAAGACTTTTAGGCAGTTTGGATACGGCCTGCTTGGCATCATGAGATTTGAATCCTAGTGAAATAAGTGCCTCGACAACCGTTTTGTCCTCGTCTGAAAGTACCATATTTTTCATGTCAAAGCCGGATTTGAATTTGGTTGAAAGTTCTAGAATAATCTTCATGGCCGTTTTCTTTCCAAGACCGGGCACCTTTGTAAAATCATCGGGAAGGTTTTTGCGAACCGCTTCGTAAAGTTCGTCCTCACTTAAGAATGAAACAACCGAAAAAGCTGTTTTTGGACCTACACCTTGGACACCTAAAAGCAGTCTGAAAAAATCATATTTGGCTTTATTTTCAAAGCCAAAAAGGACAAGAGCGTCATCGCGTACCTGTAAATATGTATAGACTTCAATCTCATTTTCTACGCTGTGGTCGACTATGAGTTTCGGTGTCAAAAAGACCGAGTAGTACACACCTCCTTTGGTTTCAAGAAGTCCGACATTGCCTTCAACCTCCGTAAGTTTTCCCTTTAATTTTCCGATCATATTATTTTTTTACGCTTAACAGTTCTGTCTCAATTTCAATTAATCTATTATACTTGGAAAAATTTTCACCCGTAATCGGCCTTCCCAACTTGACAAAGTCAGCACCTAACCCTACCGTCAGATCGGCCAATAACGGATCATTGGTTTCGTGTTCAGAATTGGACAGGATATAGTTTAGTCCATGTTTTCTTGACAGGTTAACCATTTCAAATACTTCAGTCACTGTACCAACCTCCGAAGGCTTGAGCAAAAAAGACGAACACACCTTTTCGGATAGTATCTTCGTTAGTCTTGTGGCGTTTGAGGCAATAAGGTCGTCACCGACCATATAGGCGTCATTTGATATCGACTGCCCTAGAGCCTTCCAACCTCCCAAGTCGTCTGGCTTTAAGGGGTCAATCAAAAAGAGAGGAAAATATTTTTTGGTAAGTTCAGCAACAAATTCGATGTAATCTGCCTGTTTTAATGCCTGGGATTTGTCCCTTATGGCGTACGAACTTCCCTTTGAATAAGAGTTTGAACCGAAATTAATTGCCAGGAAAATATCGCTTGCCAACCTCAAATTCTGAGATTCAACCGTTTTGGTGATGAATTCTACAACGTCGGAGTTGCCGGTTACGTTGGCTGTCGAAAGACTCCTCACGGCGCCTACATAAATTTTCATAGACATTTCAAGCGACTTTGAAAACGGTAGGGAAGACGAAGGAGCAACGCAAAACTCCTTAAAGTCAAAAAGGTTTGGAAAATCCACTTGGGTTATAAGTGGAATTATTGGTGCGGAAACCTTTTCCATCTTGACAACCGTTTCCGGGTGACGGGCGTTATATATAGAATTAATATATTTGTAGCCTGGAATTCCGGCGTCAACCGCCCCTGCTTTAATAAAAAGGGAAGAGATGGCATATAGGGTGTTTACTCCAAGTTTTGAACGATCCGCTGTCCCGTCGGCCGTTAAAAGCCAACCATCGACCTCGTTCTGCTTGGAAGGTGATATTCCGATGAGTTTTGGCCCTATAAGTTCGTTGATGTAGTGGACCGAGCGCAAAACCCCCTCTCCCTGGTATCTTTCTGGGTCGTTATCCAAGAGAGATGAGTTCTGGTATGAAAACTCGTGTTTTTGAGTCGGAACGCTGGTTTTGACTTCGCAACCATTATCCAGCAACATCTTTGTGGTAATCGTGGGAACCCCCCCGTAGTGGAGAGTTTCGTACGCCACGATCTTAGCGACCTTACTCATATTTTCATTATATAGAATATTTGCAGTTACTTTTTGGCGACTTTACTGAAGTGGTTTTTCTCAATTTCATATATCTGCTCCCGGGTCTTTTGGACGGCGTCGGGGTTGACCGAAACGCTAGTTATTCCGGCCGCAACCAACTTCTCGACGATCTCGGCATAATCTGAAGCTGCCTGGCCACAGATTGACGCCGTAACGCCGTGTTTTTTACAAGTTTTAACAATATATTCGAGTACCGAAACGACGATGGGAGTTCTTTCATCATAAAGGGAGGCAACTTCTGTAGAATCGCGGTCAACTCCCAATAACATCATCGTTAAATCGTTTGTTCCTATTGACACTCCGTCAATACCGATTTTCAAAAACTCTTCAAGATTTAAGGCACATGAGGGAACCTCAACCATGATCCAAAGTTTAAAATCCGGATAACTCAAGAGGCCAATATCCTGAACCATCTGCTTTATTTTCATGAGCTCCCACGGTGTCCTCACAAAAGGGATCATCAAGTGCAAGTTCCTGTAGCCCTTTTCCCAAACCTTTTTTATTGCCATTAGCTCCATTTTGAAGACGTCCGGGTTGGCAATGTACCTATAGGCACCTCTAAATCCAAGCATCGGGTTTTCCTCATTGGGCTCATAATCCTTTCCACCTTTAAGATTTCTGTATTCGTTTGTTTTGAAGTCCGTCGCTCTATAGACGACAGGACGGGGTGAGAAGGGGACGACAAATTTCAGCAAATCCCGATTCAAACGACTAATGAATACCGACTCCTTCTTCTGCTTTATAAACTCCTTCGGGTGGACGCCAATATTGGCAATCATAAATTCTGCTCGGAGTAGCCCAATCCCGTCAACGTCAAGTTTTGAGGCGCCGGCCGCTTCCCCAACCTCTGCCATGTTAATGTAGACCTTGGTCGCGGTCTTTATTTTTTTGGCTGCCTTTTTTTCTTTATTGACTTCAATTGTTTTTTGAATGACCTTACCTTTATATACCTCACCTACCTGCCCGTTAACAGTCACAATCTTTACTTTCTTTAAGACTTTCGTGGCATCGGTGGCGCCGACAACTGCCGGTATACCCAGTTCGCGGGAAACGATTGCAGCGTGCGAAGTCCTACCACCAGATTCGGTAACAATTGCCGCGGCTTTTTTCATCGCCGGCACATAGTCCGGGTTTGTCTGGGGAGCCACTAATACGTCACCATGCGATATCTTATCTATCTCTTTAGGAGATGTAATAATCTTGACGGGTCCCGTAGCGACTCCAGGGGAGGCCGGTGCTCCAACCAAAATCGGAGTCACGGTAATCTCTTCCTTGTCTGACGCCTTCATTTTGTGGCTTAAGGTCGTAATCGGCCTTGATTGTGTTACGTAAAGTCTTTTATTTTCTATCGCCCACTCAATATCCTGGGGAAAGAAGTAGTGTTTTTCGATGTCATTAATCAACAAGGCCAACTTGACAATTTCGGAGTCGGATAATTTCTGGTTTTTGCCTTCAGCAATCCCTAACTTAACTTCACGATTTGATGAATGGTGTCTGACAAGCATCGCTTTCTGGTACTTAATTTGCTTGTTGGTAATAACAAATGATTGCTTATTAACTTCGTAATGGTCCGGTGTAACATTACCTCCGACGATATACTCACCCAGACCTTTAATGGCCTCAATGACAATTGTGTTTTTGTCCTGGCTTATCGGGTCTACCGAAAAGGCAATTCCCGAACGATCGGCTTCAACCATCCTCTGAACAACGGCTGCCAACCCGACCTTGAAATGGTCAAATTTTTGTTCGGTCCTGTAGAATATCGCCCGCTCGGTAAAAAGTGATGCGAAGCAATCCTTAACCTTCTCAACAACGTGGGCTTCGCCCTTGACATTGAGGAAAGTCTCCTGTTGACCGGCGAAGGAAGCCTGGGGTAAGTCCTCGGCGGTAGCCGACGATCTAACGGCCACAAGCGGAGGATTATATAATGACTTAATTTTGTTTAAAGAATGGCCAATTAAACCCAAACGTGCGTTAAAGAACTTCTCCTGCTTTATTGGAAGTTCGTCATAGTATTTAATAATGTTTGTTGCCAGGTCTCGAGGCATGGGGGAGGATTTGACAAGCTCCTTGATGGTTACCGATGCATGACGCAATTCTGAAGGGCTGTTGACGTTGGTGATGGAAAGGATATCTTTAATTTTTTGCCCAAGGTTATTTTCCTTAATAAACTGGTAATAGGCATTTGACGTGACAATAAAACCGTAGGGAACCGGAAGCTTGGCATTTGTCATCTCACCTAAATTGGCTCCCTTACCTCCAACCAATCCGACATCTCCCTTGTTAACCTCTTCAAACCAAACAATAGATTTTTTATGGACCATATTTCATGATATATATACAATTAGCGGTTTTGCAACTGGAGATAATTCTGCTTCTGTTAAATATATATGTATATAATTACATTGTGAAAATATTATTGTTGCTGATCGGCTTTATTCTTTGGAAGATTAGACAAAAAAAGATTCTAAAACAACCTCCAAAAGAAAAGAAGTAAATCCCCTTGACAACTTTCTTGTGCCTATATATAATGCTAGTTACCAATGATATTTAAGATTGCTTAAAGGCACTCTTGGATGCACAACTTGCACTCCTAACAGCCTTCATAAGACAAAAGGAATTTTTCAGCACTTTAAAGATATATTTTCTGGCTATTTTTGTGGTTTGGGCCTATAGCTCAATTGGCTAGAGCGTCGGATTTGCATTCCGAAGGTTTGGGGTTCAACTCCCCATAGGTCCACCGCACATTAACAACCCGGGTTTTGATGATTGAAGTAGGTCGAATAAATTGAAATTGATATTCAAGTTTTTTTATTTTGTAATCTAGCAAGAGAGATGGGAGAGATAAAGCTAATGGTGAATGCCTTGGCAGTTTAAGCCGAAGAAGGACGCGTGAATAAGCGCGAAAACAACGGTGAGCCCTTTATCAGGCGCTACAAACTCGTTGGTTTCCGAATGGGGCAACCCACCTTGGAGCAATTCAAGGTAATCAAAACAGGAACTCTGAGGTCAGAAGTTGGATTCGTATTGCAATCTTTGCTTCTGCCTTTCGATTTCCTGTTTTGATGGGGCACCTGGTGAACTGAAACATCTTAGTAACCAGAGGAAAAGAAAACACTAGTGATTCCGTCAGTAGCGGCGAGCGAACGCGGAACAGTCTAAACCTAGGTCGCAAGATCTAGGGGTTGCGGGACCACAGTAGGGAGTAATTTTCGATAGAGGAAGGTTCTGGAAAGAACCGCCATAGGGAGTGATAGCCTCGTACTCGAAATTGAGAATTACCCTGGTGGATATCCCAAGTATCACGAGGCACGGCAAACCTTGTGAGAAGCCGGGTCGGTCACGATCCAAGACTAAACACTTAAACTGTCCGATAGTGAACAAGTACCGCGAGGGAAAGGTGAAAAGCACCCCGGAAGGGGAGTGAAATAGTTACTGAAACCATTAGCTAACAAACAGACAAAGTGGTGTCGCAAGACTCCATGATGTCGTGCCTATTGAAGAATGAGTCAGCGAGTATTCCGATTAAGCGCTTTGTTTAATTCCTTTTTGGAAAGAGACATAGGGAAACCAAGTCCTAATAGGGCGTCAATATGTGCTGTCGGAATGACCCGAAACTGGGTGAGCTAACCATGGGCAGGATGAATGTCACCGAAAGGTGACAGGAGGTCCGAACGCGTTGTTGGTGAAATAACATGCGAGGACCTGTGGTTAGAGGTAATATGCCTATCGAACCCAGAGATAGCTGGTTCTCCTCGAGATATATTTAGGTATAGCCCTCGGAATAAACCTCTATGGGGTAGAGCTACTGAATGGTCCACCAAGCGCAAGCGAGGCGGATCAATCAAACTCCGAATACATAGAGTTCAGCCGGGGAGTCAGTCGAGTCCGGATAAGCGGATTTTGGCTAAAGGGAAACATCCCAGACTCGCATCTAAGGTTCTAAAATGACTTTTAAGTGAAAAGGCCGTCAAATTTCCAACACAGTTGGGAGGTTGGCTCAGAAGCAGCCACCCTTTAAAGAGTGCGTAACAGCTCACCAAAATAGCCGTTCCTTCGGGAGCGGAGGAGATATGGCGCCCAAAATGATAGGAGCTAAAAAGTCTACCGAAGATCGAGATTTGCAATACCTTCGGGTATTGCAAGTGGTAGAGGAGCGTCCTTAAGACAGCGAAGCTTAAGCCGTAAGGCAAGGTGGAGTCTTAAGGAGCGAGAATGCTGACATAAGTAGTGAATCTCTCGTTGAAAACACGAGATGCCGTAAACCCAAGGTTTCCGAAGCAACGTCTTTCGGCTTCGGGTTAGTCGAATCTAACCGCTCACCCGATGGGTGAGGGGGATGTACAAGCAGTTAATATTCTGCTACTTTATTTTTAACGTTATCACTTTAACTTTGACGAAGTTTGATACCCCGCCCTTTCTATATGGGAGGTCAAGTAATAAATCGTTCCGCAAGGGATGGCGAGTTACGAATACAATTCTGCAGCAATGCGGGAGAGGCGGAAGACTTAAGTTTCCGGGAAAAGTTGTTAAAGGAGTTAAAAGTAAATTCGTACCGCAAACCGACACAGGTAGGTTGGTAGAGTATACCAAGGCATACGGGTAATGGTTGTTCAAGGAATTCGGCAAAAAAGCTGAGCGTAAGTTTATCAAGATGCTCTGCCCAACGAAAGTTGGGCTTCAACAAATGTTTGTCAACCGACTGTTTAGCAAAAACACAGGTTCCTGCAAACCCTAATAGGGAATATATAGGAGCTGAGGCCTGTCCGGTACTGGTAAGTCAACCATTTTGGGTGACCCAATTCATTTGGTCAGCTCGAGATGTAAGCTCCAGTGAACGACAGCTCTAACCCTGAGAGTTCTAAGGTAGCGTAGCCCCTTGCCGGGTAAGTTCCGGCCCGCATGAAAGGCTTAACGAGTTGACAACTGTCTTGAACTGCCGCCCGACGAACTTGAAATGGCTGTGAAGATGCGGCCTACTTGCACATGGACAAAAAGACCCCGAGAGCTTTACTGAAACTAGGTATTGGTGGAAGGGAATTAACTGTTGAGCGTAGGAGGGAGCCTCACGGCGACAATGAAACACCTCTCTTTGATTTTTTTTCACCTAATCTGCAGCAATGTGGAAACAGTGCTTGGCGGTCAGTTTAACTGGGGCGGTTTCCTCCAAAAAGGTAACGGAGGAGCACAAAGGTCAGCTTGGTTCGGATGGAAATCGAACTGTAAGTGCATACGCATAAGCTGGCTTTACTGCGAGAGTGACCACTCGAGCAGTTGCGAAAGCAGGTGTTAGTGATCCCCTGACACGCAGTGATTGCGGTCAGGGCTTAACGGATAAAAGCTACCTCGGGGATAACAGGCTGGTCGCATCCGAGAGTTCATATCGACGATGCGGTTCGGCACCTTATGTAATACACATCGGGGCGCTATGAGAGTAATCTCAAGCTTGTAATCCAATTTGATTTTGGGTCTTTTTGAAATTTTATACCAGCTCAAAACGGTGGACTCCTTCAAGCAATTGAAGGACAATACCGTGGGAAGTCACGGCAAAGTGCTGTTGACCCCGTAACGACTTGTCTTGGTCAGAGGACCAGGGCAGACTCGACATTTATGAATGCCGGGTAATAAGGCTGGCTCCGCAAGAGTGCGGATGAAGGTATAGTCTAAACTTTCAGGTAACTGGAAGACGACAGCGATGTCGGCTCACCGTATCCTGGGGCTGAAGTCGGTCCCAAGGGTTGGGCTGTTCGCCCATTAAAACGGTACGCGAGCTGGGTTCAGAGCGTCGTGAGACAGCTCGGACTCTATCCTGTGCAAGCGTTTGGACTTTTGAGGGGGTTCTCCTTCAGTACGAGAGGACCAAGGATGCGGAAATCCCTGGTGTACCGGTTGTCCCAAAAGGGCATCGCCGGGTAGCTATATTTCCATTAGATAAGCACTGAATGCATCTCAAGTGCGAAGCTAGCCCCAAGATGAGAAGTCCCTATCAGCTTCGTGGAAGAATACCACGTATATAGGCGCTAGGTGTAAGTTAAGCAATTAATTTAGCCGAGGCGTACTAAGTAGCGACTCTCCCATCTTTTTTGTTAGATTTTGATATCATAACTTCAATTAAATTCTTCATCAAATTTAAACCGCTGGAATTTTTATTCCTTTTATAGACGCGATTTCCGCGTCAAATAGAAGGTATAATTAGTTAATCTATGGTGATTCTATCTATCGATTCGGGAATCGAAAAGACCGGTTATGCCGTTTTCAACGGCAAGAAGTACGTCACTTCCGCGCTTATTCATACCTCAAAAAGCCTAACGACCGAAGTCCGTCTCAAGGAGATATACGACGAACTTAAAAAAATATTTGCCAAATACAAGCCTGATATTGTTGTAGTGGAAAGACTCTTCTTTTTTAAGAATCAAACAACGGCCATTAGAGTCAGCCAAGCCCAGGGCGTTGTAATGCTTTTGGCTTCCCAAAATAAAACCCGGGTAGAATTTTTAACACCTCTCCAGATCAAACAAACAATAACTGGTTATGGTCAAGCTGACAAAAAATCTATCCAGAAGATGATTATGATGGAGATGGGTATAGATATTAAGCAGGACGATGAGGCCGACGCCGTTGCCTGCGGCTATGCGTATTACTGCTTAAATCGAATCAGTTAGCACCCAACCTTGACAGTTTTTCCGCAGCATACTTGGCTCCCGAAAGCATTGATGACTCGATATTGCCGGATTTTATGTACTGGGCTATAAATCCAGCTGTGTAGGCATCGCCCGCTCCCGTAGCGTCGACGATCCTTTTAGGTTTGACCGCCTCCTGATAATAAAACTCATCTTTGAAATATCCGTAACTACCTCGCTCGGCATCGGTTACGATCAATATCCGATTTTTGAGATAGGGGAGTGTAATTTTCAATTTCTTGAAGTTTACGCTCGAGTAGTCTTTCCTTGCAAGTAATGAATACTCGTGGGCGTTAATAATCAAAACATCCAGAGAATCAAAAATATCTTTGAGGTGGGCTATCGGCCTTTTGCAGTCGGTAGCCGGAAGGTTGACGAAGGTAAGTGTATTATCACCTTTAAGATATTTGATCATTTTTGTTTTTTCCTCGATATCTAGATGCTCAAGAGGTGAAAAATATATGTGCTTGGCATTTTTTAGCTCTTTATGAAGATAAAATTTTCTAAGCATGTGACCGGGAGTCTCATGGTGAATAATTGTTCGCTCGCCTTTATCGGTCAAAATAATTGAGGAAATTTTATAATAGTCGTCAACAATTTCGCAAAACTCGGTCGAGACCCTTTTGTCGGCAAGCTTCTTGAATATTAACTCTCGGAACGGATTATTGCCGACTTTACCGAATACCGCCACACGGAGTCCTAGCTTGGCAACTCCCGCGGCCACGTTACACCCACCACCACCTATATCCTCGTGAAATTTTTCTGTATAGTATTTACCTCCTATTGCCAATTTGAAACGATTTGTATCTTGAGTCATACTCTTGCCTTGAAAATAAAGGTCGATACTAATGTTTCCGACAGAAATAAGGTCGTACATATTTTTATGATACCAAAAATGATAAAATATTATCATGTTGACCATTATCTGCGGAGAAGATTCAAAGGCGTCAAGAAACTATTTTTTCGAACAAAAAAGAATTGCTCGTGATAACGAGTACGAAGTCTATGACATCGATGCCAAATCCATAACCGAAATATTGAATTGGTTATCGGATGCGCCCTCGCTATTTTCTCAAAAAAAAGTTTTTTTCACCCAATCTCTGAACAAAAGCATTTCCAAAAAATCGAACCCCAAATTTATCGAAACCGTTGAAAAAATAATGAAAGATCCTGAAATTGACCTGTTTGATTGGGAACAGGATGTCCCCGGCAGATACCTTAAAGTGTCCAAAGGTGCAACCGTAAAAGAGTTTAAACCGTCAAACTCCATATTCAAACTCCAGGACTATTGCTATCCCGGGAATATCAAGGTATTTCTTGATTCCCTACATGAACTCTCCGGAAACACTGACGACATTTTTACTTTTATTATGTTGAGCCGTCATATCCGTAACCTCATGCTCGTGAAATTAGGTAAGACACCGCCAGGTATGTTTTCGTGGGCTGCAGCAAAACTAAAAAACCAGGCTGCCAAATGGGAAGTCGACAAGCTCGTTTCCTTTTACGACAATTTGCACAAAATTGACGTTTCCCTAAAAACCGGCTCAATGCCGTACTCTTTATCCTCGGCTCTTGACATTCTGGCTAGTTATTATTTATGATTTAGTTCTATTAATAGTTAAAAGTATTAATTACAAATTTATACAATCTTATGTCTAAACAAATACCTGATCACGTCTTTCGGGGTTACGATTTACGCGGAGTAGTCGGGAGCGAACTTGATGAAGAGAGAGTCAAGAAACTCGGTTACGGTTACGCCACATGGTTACTCCAGAGACGTATATACGATTGCGTCATCGGCTATGATTCAAGGGAATCGAGTCCCAGATTCCGCGACGCAATGGTTGAGGCACTGACTGAGTCTGGTATCACCGTTTACGACATCGGTATGACTTTATCCCAAATCTGTTATTTTGCCCAGTATTACTTTAGAACCCGGGGAATGGTGATGATTACTGCCTCCCATAATCCTAAAGAGTATAACGGGTTCAAATTCGCAACCGGCTTCTCGTCAACAATGGAGACGGAAGAAGTTGTCGCTTTCAGAGAACTTGTTAAGTCCGGAAAATTTGTTAAATTGGATAAGCCTGGTACACACATTCAGGAAGATGTTTTTCCAACGTATATGGCCGATCTTATGAAAAAAATTGGCCCAATCAAGAAATTTAAAGTGGTTATCGACTCCTGTGCGGCCACAACCGGTCTATTTCTGCCGAAAATCTTAAGGGAGGTCGGCTGTGAAGTTATAGAGCAGAATACAACACCGGACCCGACATTTCCTGTCGGCGTTGCCGACCCAACGGAGCGAGAAGTACAGGAACGTTTGGCTAAAAGAGTTGTTTCAGAAAAGGCCGATCTCGGCTTTTCCTATGATACCGACGGCGACCGTATTGGGATTGTCGATGCTAAAGGTGGGCTTATTTGGAACGACGTGCTTGTTTCTATATTTTCAAAAGACATTTTGGATTTCCTTCCAGGCGCCAAGATCATCTACAACGCTTTGTGTTCTAAACAGGTGACCGAAGTTATTGACAAGTCGGGCGGAAAGGGGATTCTTTGGCGTGTCGGTCATTCGTTTATAAAGGCCAAGGCTCGTGAAGAAGGAGCGGCCTTCGGAGGAGAATTGAGCGGCCACTTCTTCTTTCTTGACAATTTTTACGGACACGACGATGGGGCCATTGCCTCGCTGAGACTCCTGGCCTACCTGACTCGCGTTGATAAATCCTTAGAAGAAGTTGTTGCGGAACTACCGCATTACTTTTCGAGCCCAGAGATAAAAGTTGGCTGTGCCGACGATATTAAATTTAAATTCGTATCGGAAAAAATCGGCGGGGAACTGAGAAAGCTTTACCCTGACGCCGAATTTAACGAAATAGACGGGGTTAGGGTCGATACAAAAGAGGAGATGATCATTTTTAGAGCGTCCCAAAACGGACCGTATTTAACCGTAAAATTTGAAGCCAAGTCACAGGCCAAATACGACGTATTGAAAAAGCAGGTAAATGAAATCCTTCATAAGTTCGAAGAAGTGGATTTCAAATCCGGAGTCAACGTCGACTCCCTTAACTAAAAATGGTTGTCAACCAGTGGGACAAATATGCCGAAATTTTCGATCGGGGGATAGGCAACGGTGAAGAGGATCTCCACCGGAATTATCTGGACCCTCTAATATTCTCATACCTTGGCCAAAAGAAGTACACGACCATCGTAGATGCTGGGTGCGGCAATGGTTACCTTTTGAATAAGTTGGCAAAAATATCTACTTATGTTGTTGGACTTGACTATTCAGATAAACTTTTAAAAGCATCTAAAGAACGTATTGTAGGCTCAAAAAACATTTCACTCCTTAAAACCGACCTAACTCAAAGATTACCAATAAAAGACAACTCAACCGATGTGGTGATCGCCAATATGGTTTTGCAGTATTTACCTCAAATCGAATCATTCGCAAAAGAATGCTATCGAATACTTAAACCCGGAGGGCTTCTTCTTATCCTGGTTGACCACCCCGGTCATTACCTTTATGCGCGGGCACAGGAACTAATTGGAAAGAAAGATCCCCACTTTCTCGAGTCTGGAAGTTACTTTAAAGAAGGCAAAAGAAAAAAGAAATCACTTTGGAATAAAGCAATTCTTGAATACTATCATAGGACGGTGAGTGGATATATAAATCCATTCAATTTATTATTTAAACTCGTGAAAGTTGATGAAAATACACAAGATAAAGAGACTCCAAGGATTCTTGCGATGAAATTTGTAAAAAAATAACCTAGATTGTGTAGGCTAATTATTATTGATAAATTTTATCAAGCTAACTTCATCGCTTGCGACAACTATAGGCCTACATTGCATCTTAGCACCTAATTTTATATAATAAGCCAATCAAATATGGCGGATGATAACAAGATAGTTCTTTCGGAATTCACAGAGGCGCTTTTGTCAGCACTTTCTTCGGTAAAAGGCAAGGTTAGGCCTGACGATATGTCGGCCTTGTCGGTGTCCCAAACGGTCTCTTTTTTCGCCTTAGTTTATGAAAAGGTCAGAAATGCCGTTGAATTTAGAGAAGACCACCTTATCCTACGGGCTGCCATAGAGAGAATTTTACGACGCAGATTTTCCCTTAACCCCGATGGAAGGGGAGAGGCGGAAAATCTTTTAAGAGAGCTTTTGTGGGCACGATATTTTGATAATTCAACATTAGGCGGTGAAGATACGATTAGAATCCAGGCTTTGATCGACCGTTACATTATTATGAGGAGGACTTTGGTCGTAGGTCGTAACCCGGAAATTCAAACACATCTTAATCAGTTTCTACTTGACATTTTATCTTGCGAAATTGAGGAAATACTCAAACCCGAATCAGCCCAAACGTACGCTAATTTGACTTTTTTTATCTACCAGGTATTAAGAAAAAAGATAAAAATCGAAGGACTCTCAGACCAACAAAGGGACGCATATTTTCTGGTTGCTACCGAAAAAATCTTCGGTAAAAGCGACAGAAGTTATTTGAGGTACCACCTTTTTATCACCTTTTACAAACCTTTAAGCGATTTCAAAAAAAAGGATCTTGAAGAGTTTACCCACCAGATGCCAGGCATATTCAAGAAGATTGATGATATGGTCGCCAATCCATATGTCGACAATCTGGTCAAATTTACAAGAAAACAGCTTCCGCCTTTTTTGGTTCTTTTTGACATCATTAAAGCCAAGTCTGGAGAGATTAAGGAAATATTGACTAACAAAGAGCGTTTATGGACAGAGGTTGACCAGATGTGCCGAGAAAAGTACCAAGCAATGGGGGTCAGAATTAGAAACCTGGCTATACGGAGTTTTATATACATCCTCATGACCAAGATGATTTTCGCTATCATTCTTGAGTATCCCTTATCCCTTTACATATATGGAGAGGTTAGCCATGTATCGGTTGCCATAAACAGTATCTTTCCGGCCATACTTATGGCAATTATAGTCACATTTTTCCGAGTGCCTGGTGAAGACAATACCAAAAAGATATACCAACGGATCGTCGAGATGATAGATAATGACAAAAGTTTCGAGACCAAGATTTCTTATATGCCAAAAAAGAGCGCCGTCAAAAGGCCTATTCTTGTTTTCGGTTTTACCGTTTTTTATTCACTAACTTTTCTTGTCACCTTGACTCTCATTTACGAAGCTTTAACTTACCTTAATTTTAACCTGATTAGCCAAGCTATTTTCATATTCTTTGTCTCGGTTGTCACTTTTTTTTCCTACAGGATAAGGCAGGTAACCAAGGAGCTGACCTTATCTGAGAAGGAAAGCATCTTTACACCTATCGTGGATTTCTTTTTCATGCCGATACTATCGTTGGGAAAATACTTTTCTTCTGAAATCGCCCGACTTAATTTTTTCATTTTCATTTTTGACTTCATTATTGAGGCGCCTTTTAAGCTTCTTTTTGAAATTGTTGAAGAGTGGATCTCGTTTGTTAGGAAAAGAAAAGAAGAGATTATTTAATTCTGTAGTAATACGTCGGGAAAGGCCTTCTTTCATAGACATGAAATTGTATTTTCTTCCATGCCTTGATCGGAAACCCGTGGGAAATGACAACCGTACCTTTCTTAAGTTCCCGTTTCATTTTCACAACCAATTTGTCAATAAGCTCGGGCATAAGAAATATATAAACATGGTCAGCCCTTGAGAGATCGGTATCAAAAATGTTTTCAACTTTGTATTCCGCATCGACCAGATTCTCCGCCTTAGCAACAAGTTTCGACCAGAAAACAAGTAGGGGATTAACGTCAACCCCAACGCCCGAAACCTTGTACTTCTTCACGGCGTACCTGAGCATCCGACCGTCTCCTGATCCTAATTCTATTAGGCAATCACCTTTCTTCATTTTCGCTGGAGCAAAAATTTCCTCTATTATCTTAGATTTTGTTGGAACGTATGGGGAACCTTTGAGAGATGAGTAAATGAGGAGCGCCGTATAAATACTCATCATAATGAGGAAGAATAAGAGTAATAAAACCGCCAGTAAATAGATTAAAAGTGCCAACATCCATCTAGTATAATATAAGGGGAAGATTTTTGCTCCCATAGCTTAATGGATAAAGTACCTGTCTTCGGAACAGGTGATGGGGGTTCGATTCCCTCTGGGAGCACAAAAAACCGAATTTTCGGGTATAATATCTAATCTATTTACCAGGGTCCGTAGCTCAACTGGTAGAGCAGTGCCCTCTTAAGGCATTGGTTGAGAGTTCGAGTCTCTCCGGACTCACATTTCTTTTTCAACATCCTCACCTCCAGTTTTCCGAATAAGCATCTCAGTCTTGTCATCACTTGAGATCATTTGGGGAATATTAATGAGCTTAGCTTCCTTCATAATAAGTCCGTCCAGGATTTCTTTAAGTTTAAAAGCGTCGCTCTTCCAAAGATCTCTTAGTTCAAAAGAAGTTAGCGGTAGTACTTTCCTTAGGATTGTAATCGAAGCAAAAA
>DJWA01000024.1:0-55986 GCA_002440905.1 Candidatus Roizmanbacteria bacterium UBA6242
CTGAGACACGAAAGCTAGGGGAGCGAAGCAGATTAGAGACCTGCGTAGTCCTAGCCGTAAACGAATGTCTGCTACCTGCATTTTCATTGTGCCGTAAGGCACGATAAGGTGTGGGAAAGGTAACCCGTTAAGCAGATCGCCTGGGGAGTACTGCCGCAAGGTTAAAACTCAAAGGAATTGGCGGGGAGGCACACAACCAGTGGAACATGTGGTTCAATTCGAAACGAACCGAAGAACCTCACCAGGGTTTGACATGCAACTGCTCGTCCTATGAAAGTAGGATTCTTTCGAAGGTGTTGCACAGGTGCTGCATGGCTGTCGTCAGCTCGTTCCGTGAGGAGTGCCCTTAAGTGGGACAACGAGCGCAACCCTTGTCTTGTGTTAAATCTATCACAAGAGACTGCCCTGATATTTTTATCGGGGAGGAAGGAGAGGCAGACGTCAAGTCAGCATGGTCCTTATACCCTGGGCTACACACATGTTACAATGGGATGCAACAACGAGCATTGCCAGACTGCAAAGTCGAGCAAATCTCTGAAATCATCCCTCAGTGGGGATTGAGGTCTGCAACCCGACCTCATGAACGCGGAATTGGTAGTAATCGCAGATCAGCTACGCTGCGGTGAATACGTTCTTGCCTCTTGCACACACCGCCCGTCAAGCCAACAAAGTCGGGGACACCTGAATTTCGTAATATGCGGAAGAGGGTATCGCCGGCGATGGGGGTTAAGTCGTAACAAGGTAACCGTTCTGGAAGGAGCGGTTGGATCACCTCCTTTCTAATTTTTTTCGTTTGAAAAAAATTAGTCTGCAAAAGCTCTTAAAAAAGCAGATGCGGACTTTAAACTTTTCCTAGCCCGTTTAGCGAAACTAAACTTCAATATATTAGGCAAAGAATAAAATACTTCAATATATAACATCACAGAAAAAACAGTACCTGGAAGGTGCGTCTTTGAAGGTTGGCGTTATTTGCCTTATTTAAGGATTTCTATTTCCGCACCGACTCTGGGAGTGTTGAATTCGTCAATACCAGTAGTTGGTTTAACTTCCGTAAAATGACGCCATATGGTAATTTCAAGAAATCGATCGTCCTGTTTACCGGATGAGCCAGGGTAGATAACAAGTTCTCCGGGAACCCCGCCAAAAAGACTTGGGACATATTTTGCCTTTTTTGTAACGTTATTAATCTTTACATTCACCATATCACCGAATTCGTACTTTCCCTTGAATGATTCGTGGGTCATTGTTGTCTTGATGTTTCCGAAATTATCTATATGAGCGATATACGACCCCTTAAGATCGGGGACTACGTCGACCCCAATCTCATCAAGTTCCATTTCGTTCTCCATGTAGTCCATAAGGTGGGCTGAAATCTTTGAATACAAGTCTCTTGAGTGGAACTGTCCGTGAACATTGACTCCCTTATACTCAAAAGCGACCTCAATCTTTTCCTTTACCATCGAATAGACATAGCCGGCGTTTGGCCCGGTTAAATAGATTCCCGATTTCAATTTTATGATCATCGGTATAGCTCCCTCAGCTTTGTTGAGTGAGTTTGATGTGTGAATTCTCGGATCGGTATTTTGAAATATTACTGTCTCCATCGGTCTTCCCAAGGATTCTTCCGTTTGAACTATTTGGCTTACCAAAAATGCCGTATGTATTGTTGATGGGGTAGAGGTAACGAAATTCATGTCTACATCAACCGGACTCTTAAGATATCCCTCGGTCGCCGATTTAATTTCCTGGCAAGTCAAGCTGTCGGCAAACAGGTCTCCGATGACGATTAGTTTTTTCATATTATTTATGCAAATCTTTTCAGAATGGAACTGTTAATGTCGTCCAAGGTAACTATTCCTTGGATACGCTTGTCGATATCTATGACCGGCAACGCGTAGAGTTTGTATTTTAACATCTTTTTAACTACTATCTCAAGGGGAGAAGTTAGATGAATAACGATAACGTTTTGAGTCATGAATTTATATACCGGTGATTCATAATCCTGGAGTATCAGTTCGTGAAGGCTGAAGACTCCGACAAGTTCCTGATTCTTGTTGACGGCATAGACGTAATCTAATGACGCAAAATCGGTCGTCTGCTTTCTAATCTGGTCCAACACCTGTCTCACCGTATCTCCCGAATTCACAACGAGATATTCCGTCGTAATCAGATTACCTATCTGGTTTCTTGAAAGCGCCAAAAGGCGATCAATTGGAGTTCTGGCTTTTTCTTCAAGGAAGCCGATAATTTCATCTCGCTTTTTTTTAGAAAGCGTCAGCAAAACGTCAACGGCTTCGTCCGGGTCTATAAAAGAAATGAATTTGGCTGCTTTATCTGACTTGAAATATTTAAATAGCGATGTCTGGTAATTTATATTCAAATTACTAATAACCTCGGCCGCTTTCTCGGTATCGAGGATTTTAAGAAACTTCCTGGCATTAATGACGTTTGTTTTCTCAAGATAATCCGCCAAATCTTCGGGCCTAACCCTCTCAAGTTTTTCCTCTTTTTTCTTAAGTCTGACCTCGCCTCGAATAAGTTCGAGTGGCTGAACATCGCCCCATGAAAGAAAACTTGATGTCAGTCTTACGTTTAGGAAACGAAGAATCTTGTAGAAACCTTCTCCTCCGATTCTTAGCCTGCGAACAATTCCCAATATCCCGACATCGACTCCCGCAATCGAAAGAATATCCTTGTCCTGAAGAGCAACATCATTAACCCGGACGATCTTACTTCCCTTTATGTCGATAATTTGCTTGTCCAATAGGTTTTTGACAAGGTACAGCTCATTCTCTTCCAAATAACTTGTCAGATACTCTTTGGCGATTGTAATGCCGTTGTTTATCCTTTGAAGATAGTCGGTCGAAATAATTAACTTCTGTCCGACGTTGTTTCTTATGACGATCTTGGTGACGATGGGGTTATCGGAAGCTAGAAAAATTAGGTCTTCGAGTATGCCGACGGTGATCCCGTCCTCGGTCGCGACTTTTTTTTTGCGGACTTCGGAAAAATAAATCATTTTTTAAGATAACAATTGTTGTTACCGGTGGACTCGGAGGGATTCGAACCCCCAACCCTTTGAATGTAAATCAAATGCTCTAGCCGTTGAGCTACGAGTCCAACACCTAAAAAAACGTGTGCGTGCGGATAGAATCGAACTATCGCTCTGTTCTTTATCAGAGAACTGTTTTACCATTAAACTACGCACGCTCGATTCCAAATTATAGCATAATTCAGGAGACTCTACTCACGAATTCCTTCTCTATGTCGTATGCGGATTTCTTGCTGTCGGCTATTACAAAATAACCAATTTTTCCATGTTTAATATAGCTGAAGATCGAAATAACAACACCCTTTTTTTCACCGTTTATCGGGTAAAGCAAGTCCTTGAGTTTCTCTTTCACTTTGAGATAGGAGTTACCTTTAAGTTTTGGCGCTTCTGAAAAATCTTTGGAAACGACATAATATTTCTTTTCAAAATCATTCCCCAGAAGTCGCTTGGCGGCCTCATATGTATGAGTTCCTCCTGTCCGTCTAATATTGGCTTCAATCGGGTAGAGCTTCTTGTCCTGACCGGCGACAAAATCGACTTCAAAATGTCCTCTATAGTCGAATTTCTTCAATAGATGACCGAAGGTCATGCCGTGTTTTATAAGTTTGTTTTGCATGTAATTCGTATAGGTACCACGACCGATCTCTATTCCTTGGAAAACGCCGCGGTCGTTTATGCGCATGCTACAGCAATAAAGCGCATATACCTTATTATTGAGAATCTTCATTTCGATATTCGGGGCGCCACCGCCAAGAGAATAATTCGGTTTGATGAATTCCTCAACGACAACTACGTCACGGCTCCAGTAAGGATCTTCCTTGAAGAGCTCTTCTAATTCTTTTTTGAGATTCTTGTTTCTGAAATCCTTTCGGTATAGCAATTTAAGCCCTGCCCCGGCCAGGCCTCTATTGGCTTTCATGACGCAGTCCATTTCATTTTTAAAAAAGAAGTTAACGGCCCCTATAATCTCATCTACGCTGTCACAAACTATACCCTGAGGCATCTTTGGAAAGCCGTTCTCCATGAATGTCGTCAGTTGCCTGAAACCAGCCTTACTGTCAAAAAAAGCGATCGTCCAGTTGTTTTCCTTGCTGGGGATTTCTGATGTTGTGAATTTGAGTTTTTTTGATTTTAGATATGAAATTAATTTTGTGAATTCATTTGAAGAAACGTAGGCAACGATATCAATTCCCGGGTTAGCCTTTATAATCGTAACAATTTTTCTCAAAAGATCTCTATCTTCAAGAATCGAAAGACAAAGAGAATCATTCAATTTTTTAGGAAAAAGGTTGACGACATTTTTAAATTTCATCACGGATTCAACGTGCTTTTTCATTTCCTGGTCAATCTTTAATGGCGTGATCAGTATCCGGTCGTCGCCTTTTGAAAATATAAACCTGTCGCAGAAAACATGATCCTCGAAAATTTCAATTTCCCTATTCTTTTTACTCATCAAGTTGGCTAAAGATAAAGCGGCTTCCGAAAGGTTTGTTATAAATATAGATTTGTATTTTTTCATGCTTATNNTTAATTTAATTACTTTGAATTAATAAATTAATATTATATAGATTCAATATTTTTACGAAAGGGCCATTTATTTTACTCAAGACCCGTCCATCTTTTGGGGGCCGAAAGCGGTTAATAAATTAAATAATTCTTCCTGGAGCTGATAAGCTCTTTTCTTGTTTTTTCCCATTATCGTGTAAAGAAGCTGGTTGTAGTCAAGCGTCTCTGAGGCGGCAATGATTACGCCCTCTTTCTTTTTCTTGTCATAAAGGATTGGCTTGAGGACATCGAGAACTTTCTTAAGATTGACGTTTTCTTGGTTACTAAACCGATAATTGTTTCTGTTTAGGACATAGACATCTGACATAAAGTCCTCTCCATATAGATCACGAACAAGTTTGTATATGTCTGTCCCACCAGTGTTTCTTGTGTTGGACTCACAGACATAGATATGACCGTTTTTAGCGGCAATCATATCAATGTCAAAATGACCACGATAACCGGCATCCGAGTACTGTTCCGCAATGTAGTAACCGGTATCTATTATACGGGCCGCCGTCCTTTCGTTTATGACGTCCTCGTGAATATCAACTCCATAGAATTTTCCTTCTTTAGTGACCATCATTATGCAGTAATATAGCATCTCAATTTTACCGCTCTTGTGGATTTTGAATTCGATATTAGGAAACGCCGTCGGGGAGAGGTAGTTGACGTTTATTAGTTGCTCAACAATTATGGGAAACCTTTCCCAATATCCATCCTCAGATAACATTTCATAAATCCTTCTTTCGCATGATTTGTAATCCCTCGGGAGTTCCCCGTCACGGAAAATAAGCACCCCTTGACCACCCGAACCCTTATTGGTTTTAAGAACCACTCCCTTTTCATTAATATACCGATTGGCGGCAATTTTGGCGGCATCCAATAGACCGACACATATAATCCCGTCCGGCATAATGAAATCCGGTTCTACAGCCCGGGACTGTTGGGCCAACTGACGAATGCCTGACTTGCTACCAAAAAAGTTTACCGTCCACGCATTCTCAATTTCAGGAGCTTCGGGTGTCTGAACGTTTACGCCCAATTGAATCAGGCGATCCTTAAGTTCAAGAAATTCTGGCGAGGTAGCATAACTTATGAGAGTAACTTTCTTGTATTTTTTAGCTCTCCTGACGAGATTTCCGAAAAGCTCCTTATCGGTATAGAGGTCTTTGGAGATAAGACCTGTCCTCATTTGGGGAACATGAATCTCGACTTTTTTATTTGATGAAATTGACTGAAAATAATTCTTAAACTGATTGCTGATTTCAATCGGGGAAATGTAAATAAATTCCGCAGTTGATGAGTTGGAAAATAGATAGCATTCCGAAGATATGTTACAGTCGGAAATCATTTCGTAACGTTTATCTATCGGTTGAATTGAAGACAGAAAAGACCATTCGTCCTCAACGACATTGTAGAGATAAATCGTTAATTCGTTTCTATTTGAAGCTTTAGATTTCTTGCCATTTTTTTTGGGAGCTGGTGGTTTTTTTTTGAGTTTCAGCTTTTTCGCTTTTTTCATTTTTTTTATGTTCAACAAAATTATCAATATATTTTCACATTTGTCAAGGGGAAGGCGAGATTAAGGTTTTGCGTTGAATCGCGAAAGAGCATTATCGACAATTTTTTTAGCAACCTCTCCGAAAGGAATATTATACATTTTGAGCATGTGCCCGAAGGCTTCTCCGGCCTCAACCGGACCAAAAGCCGGATTTGAATTGGCGTCTATGAAAAAGTGATTTCCCTCATTGTCGATGATAATTTCAAACCTTGCATAGTCCCGCATCATAAGAATATCAAATGCTTTCTTTATTTCCTTTTTTAACTTTTTTTTCAAAGGATATTTCTTGACATCATAAAGTTCCTCATCGCTCCATGCTTCTTCAAATCCGTACATTTTATATTTTTGGGGTCTTAACATTATTCGTTCCTCGCCTAGGATTATCGGGTCTATTTTGTCGTCGACAATCATCGCTGTTATTTCAGTACCTGGAATATACTTCTCAACAATTGCTTGTCCCTTATATTTCGACAGAATATACTTCAGTCTTTTTTTCAATTGATTATTGTTTTCAACTACCGCTTCCTGGTTGATCTCAACACTTCCGTGTAACCGATTAAGCTTAACGATTAATGGAAATTCCATATCAGAACTAAGCCGTTCTTCAAAATGGGAAAAAAGTTGAAAAGGTGGTACCCCGATTCCGTTTTCCCGCATCATCATTTTCGTCAAGTATTTATCCATATTAAAAAGTTGACCTTCCATTCCGGCTCCGGTATATGGAATTCTGACAGCTTCAAGCATCGCCGGAATTACAGGGCACAACTCTTCCTTTCCATACATAGAATCGACAAGGTTGAAAACGATTGCCGGTTTGATCTTTTGAAGCTTCTTAATAAGGTCGGCATTACCCGGCAAAAGTTCCACCTGATAACCAAGCTTTTCTATATGGGGTTTGACAATCTTTGAGCGGGGGTAGACTTCAGCTTCGGTCTCGTAAAGGGCATCTGAAGGAAAATCTGATCTATTGGCTTCCGAATAAACTATCACGGCGACTTTTTTGCTCATATAAAAAATTTAATATTTATTATACTCAAATTATGCGCAAGAATTTTATACAATTTGCAAACGACAAACTAAAAGACTTTGGACACGCGACCATCAACCTGTTTATCTTCCTACCTTATTTTTTTTCGGTCGCAGCTTTGTCGAGAACTCTTTTTAAACCCTGGAAGAATCTTGTTGCGACAAAAAAAACCAGCGGGTTTTCTATTGATGAATTTTTCAATCGGTTTGTTTTTAACCTTATATCAAGGACGATCGGTTTTATGATGAGAGTTTCTGTTATTACTTTTTATTTTTTGTTTCAAGCGGTCTTCATGCTCGGTCTACCGTTGGTGGCCCTTTCATATTTCGTTTTGCTTCCCTTAATGTACGCGGAGTATATGTTTCAAAAAACACCCGAAGAGATAAAAGAAATTGAGAAAAATAAATTTATTGAAAACCATTCCTTGGGAAAAGAAACTCTTGAGGCGGTTACCTTGTGGTTTGAAACCCATTACAAAAACCACCTTTACCGCGATCGCTGGTGGGAACTTAAGAATTTATTTGAAACACCGCCCCTGGCTCGGGACTGGTCGGCGGGTTTTACTCCTACCATAGATCGCTATACGATTGACCTAGCAACACCATCATACCTCCATCACATAAAGAATATAATCGGCCGAGGGAACGAGATTTCAGAAATTGAAAGGGCTTTGTCAAAAAACCTCGAATCAAACGTCATAATTTCCGGTGAAGAAGGCGTCGGTAAACATACGGTCATAGACGCTCTCGCGAGAAAAATCTATCTTGGTAGAACCACTTCTCAACTTATGTATAAGAGAATTCTCAAACTTAATATGGAAAAACTGCTCTCCGAGTTTACCGACTCATTAAAAAGAGAGGCTTTTTTTGAAGACATTCTTGAAGAAGCATTTAACGCCGGAAACATAATTCTATTCATCGATGATTTCGACAAATACCTTGAATATGCGACTCTTTTCCAGAAATATGCCTCAGGAGGCGACCTGCAAATAATTGGCGTTACCACTCCTTACGCATATGAAAGGAGCATATTCCAGAATGAAAAAATCAAGCGGTTGTTCCAAAAAATCGAGGTACACGAAGTCAAAAAAGAGGACGCGTTAAAAATACTTATGGAATCGGTATACGTATTTGAGAACTATCACAAAGTGATTATTCCTTACGAGACGGTCGTTTCAACCGTTGAAAAGAGCGAATTCTATCTGACCTATATTCCTTTTCCTGAAAAAGCCGCGGACCTATTGGATGCCGCTTGCGTTTATGCCAAGTCGAAGAATCTGTCAAAAGTAACTCCTGACATCGTTGACCTAGTTTTGACCGAAAAAACCCATGTTCCCACCTTGGTGACAAGCGACATGAAGGAAAAACTCCTGAATATGGAGGCGCGTCTTGCCGAAAAAATCGTCCAGCAAGCAAACGCCTTAAATAAACTTTCATCTGCGTTAAGACGATCTTTCCTACTTGTCGGGAAAAGAAAAAAACCATTGGCAACTTTCATGTTCTTGGGACCAACCGGCGTCGGAAAAACCGAGACTGCAAAAGCAATCGCTGGAATTTTTTTCGGAAAGGAACAACTCCTGAGATTTGACATGTCCCTCTATCAGTCAAAGTCGGACATACCCAAGCTCATCGGTGATCCGACCTTTTCCCAACCCGGCCTCCTCTCGGCGGCAATTAGGGAAAAACCATACGGTGTATTGCTATTGGACGAGATCGAAAAGGCCGACCCCGACCTTTTGAATATATTTTTGACCGTTATCGACGAAGGTTATTTTACCGACGGGTCAGGACACCGGGTTGATTGCAAAAATCTCCTCATAATCGCTACCTCAAACGCGGGGAGCGATGTTTTGTACAAAAAGACGGATACGGATATTATCGACTACTTGGTCGAAAAAAAGATTTTTACCCCGGAATTTCTTAACCGATTCGACGGGATAATTTCTTATGAACCGTTGACCAAGCAATCGATAACCACAATGGCCCGAAGGATGATTGAAAAAATCTCATCTGACATATTGTCTATATATAAGGTAAATATAAAGGTGGGGGAAGAAACCCTAACAAAATTGGTCGAAAAAGGATATGATTCCAGGTTCGGTGCCCGGAACTTGGAGCGTATCATCAGAGATGAGATAGAAGATAAGATATCCAAATCACTTTTGTCAGGAAAAGTCAAAGAAGGGGAAATGTTGAATTTCTGAATTTATGCTATACTAACGAATTGTTATGATCAACGTTTACTTCACCGCATCGACGAGCTTTGACGGCAAATACCTCGAAAACTACAAGAAGATCATCGAATACCTTTCTCAAAATGGATGCCAAATCGTATCAGGTCGGCAGATTGTTGACCCGGACTTACTCAAGCGAGATGAAAAGGTTAACAAAAAAATAATCTACGTCAGAGAGACCGAAAGAATTGACAAGGCCGATTGTCTGATAGCCGAAGTTAGCCATCCGTCACACGGAGTAGGCGGCGAAATTATCTACGCCCTCAATCACAATAAACCTGTCCTGGGGTTATTGTTTAAAGACGGAGAGAATAAAATTTCGCCCATCATCGAAGGAAATCCTGCCGATATCTTTTTCCTTGAAAGATACAACTTTGAGAAACTTCCTTATATTTTGAAACACTTCACCCACTATCTTGAGAACCTCAAAAAAAGAAAGGGGAAGCTTGTCGTTTTTGAAGGTGGTGACGGCAGCGGCAAAACTATGCAGGCCAAACTATTAATCGATCGCTTAAAAAAGACTTCGATCCCCTACAAGTACATCGACTTCCCCCAATACTACGCTTCGTTCCACGGAAAAACCGTCGCCCGGTTTTTGAGGGGGGAATTCGGGAACATCGAACAGGTTTCACCTTATCTAGCATCCTTGGCCTATGCCGTTGACCGTGTATCCATCAAAGAGGAGGTTGAGGATTTTCTCAACCAGGGAGGACTTATCGTCGCCAACCGCTACGCCACTTCATCTATCGCGCACCAGGGTGCCAAATTCGACGACAAAAAGGAGCGGGAAAAATTTATGAGCTGGCTCTATGACATGGAGTACAAAGCCCACCGGATTCCCAAAGAGAATCTGGTCATTTTCCTCTACGTTCCGTGGGAAATTTCGACCAAGCTGATCGCAAACAAAAAAAAAGGTTCGTACCTTAAGGGTAAGGAAGATATTCACGAAAAAAACCTCAGCTATAAAAAAAAAGTTGAAAAAGTATATTTGGACCTCGCCAAAAGATACCGCCATTGGATCAAGGTCGATTGCGTTAAGGACGGAAAAATTCTCCCTCCCGACGTAATCCATAATGAAATCGTCAATATTTTGAGACAAAAAAAGTACATTTGATCCGACCTGGCGCCATATTTGACAATACCCCTACTTGTTGCTATCATTGAATTTATCATATGAATAAAAAGCCTGACCGAAATTTTGTCAGCCTGATAATGATTTTCTTTCTAGCATTCGGGCTCTTCATAACCATCACCACTTTCAACAGGCAGATTGCCACCCTGACACGGGCAAAAGAAGAGTTATTACCGTCGTCGGAAACATCGTTGATGTTTGCTTGGCCACTAACCGCAAAAGTTAACAGCGCTTCCCCGGTTGAGATTAACGTCTTCATAAGAAATGCCAATAATTCGCCAATTGGTAGCAAAAAGGTAACCCTAACCTCGACATTGGGCGAATTTCAACAGGCTTCCCAGACGACCGATAAGTCCGGGAAAAGCACTTTTTATCTGACTTCCTCATTAATCGGTCTCGCGGAAGTTACGGGTATTGTCGATGACCAAACCGAGCTCAAACAGAAAATTACCATCAAGTTCGAGTAATACGTATGAAAAAAATTAACAAGGTTGTTATTCCTGCTGCTGGATTTGGAACTAGATTTTTGCCCCAGACCAAGGCGATGCCCAAGGAAATGTTGCCGGTAGTTGATAAACCCGTTATTCAGTATGTTGTCGAGGAGGCAATAAATTCTCACGTTGAAAATATCATTATCGTAACAGGAGCCAACAAAAGAGCAATCGAGGATCATTTTGACGGTCCTTCAGAGGATCTCATAAAGAACTTGTTGGCGGGAAAAAAAGAACATCTATTACGGGAAATCGAAAGAATATCGACGATGGCCAACTTCATCTACATTAGGCAAAAAGGTCCATACGGCAACGGAACCCCGGTTTTGACGGCTGAACCCGCAATCGAGGACGAACCATTCGCCGTATTATGGGGAGACGAGTTCATTTACTCTAAGCCCCCTCGTCTTCAACAGATGATAAAGGTACACGAAAAAATGGGTGGAATCGTCATTTCAGGAGTCAAAATAGAAAACAAGGAAGATCTGAAACGATATGGAATTGCCGATCTTACCCACGTTGAGAAGAACGTCTACAAGATCAACAAGATCGTCGAAAAGCCAGAACCTCACGAGGCGCCTTCAAACGTCGCCACCCACGGAGGATACATCTTGCCACCCGAGATATTCTCGGCTCTTAAGAGGATCAAGCCCGGCAAGGGAGGAGAGATATGGCTCGTTGACGCCATCAATCTTCTTAAGAAAGAGGGGGTTCCGGTATACGCTGTTGTAATCGAGAACGGGAAGTATTTTGATACCGGGAACAAATTCGAATACCTGAAGACGGTCATCGAATTTGCCCTAGAGCACAAGGAGATAAACGGAGAGTTCCGCCGCTTCCTTAAATCGCTGAAAATATAAAAGGGTGCTTATTTCCAATTGAAAAACATGCCCCTCATTGTTACAATGTATAGATTATGACCAATTTAGATAAGAAAGTTGCCGAGCTATTTGAAGCCGGATGCCACCTCGGGCACAAAAACAACCGAGTGCACCCCAAAGCCCGCAAATATATATATTCGATTGAGAACGGTGTATCGGTAATTGACCTTACCAAAACTGTACCTCTTTTGGATGAAGCCAAAGCCTTTATGAAAGACCTCGCCAAAGGCGGAAAGACCGTTCTTGTTGTTTCTACAAAAAAAATAGGATCAGGAGTCGTTTCAAAGATATGCGCGCCATTGGGAATTGCTTACGTTTCCCTTAAATGGCCAGCCGGACTTCTTACCAACTTCGAAATGATTGTCAAAAATGTCAAGAAACTAGAAAAGATGAAGGAAGAGAAGGAAAAAGGCGAATGGAACAAATACGTCAAACACGAACAGGTTCAAATGCAGAAACTTATGAATAAACTGCAAAAATTCTACGGAGGAATCTTACCCTTGAAAAAGATGCCGGACGCTCTCTTGATAATCGACATAAAGAAGGAAAAGAATGCCGCAACCGAGGCGAAGGCCATGAAGATCCCGGTCGTCGCCGTCGTTGACACCAATGTCAATCCAGAAGGCATCGATTACCCGGTTCCAGGAAACGATGACTCCTTAACTTCGATTGAATATTTCGTCAATGAACTAATTGAAGCCTATACTAAAGGAACGCCGACCGAACCGACTTCAAAATAATTTCAATCTTATATATGTACGACATAAAAAAACTGAAGCAGTTGAGAGATGAGACCGGAGTGTCGTTTTCCTTGTGTAAAAAAGCGCTTGAAGAATCAAAAAATGATATGGTTGAGGCCAAGAAACTTTTAAGCCGCTGGGGTCAGGATAAAGCTGCTTCGAAATCAGATCGAAAAACTGCAGCGGGTGCCATATTCTCATATATCCACCACAATAAAAAAATTGCTTCGCTTGTCGAACTGAACTGTGAAACCGATTTTGTTTCAGGCAATAAGGACTTTCAGTCTCTCGGCCAAGAATTAGCCATGCAGGTCGCATCACTGCCGGCGGAAACGGTTGAAGAGTTTGTCGAACAAGAATACATAAGGGACCCCTCAAAAAAGATTAATGAACTTGTTAAAGACGCTATTCTCAAATTTGGCGAAAACATCAAAGTAAATAGAATTATCCGCTGGTCAATATAACCATGGATACAGTACAGGAATTCAAAACAAAAAGCCAAAAGGCCGTAGACTTTCTTAAGGAAGATTTGAAATCCATTAGGACCGGAAGAGCCTCACCGAGCTTGATTGAGAATTTGTCGGTTGATGCTTACAACGGAACAACTCACTTAAGGCTTCTTGAAATGGCAACGATTATGACAGAAGGCCCCTCCGCATTGTCAATCGCCCCTTTTGACCCCTCGACCATCCAAGACATTGAAAAGGCTATCTTAAAGTCTCCACTAGGAATGTCACCGATAACCCAAGGCACGAGAATCATTATTAAGATCCCGCCCCTTTCGGAGGAGCAAAGAGAGAAGTTTATTAAACTGGCCGGGAGCAAAGTCGAGGAAAAGAAAGTCCAAATAAGAGCCGCTCGCGATGACGCCAGACGTGACCTTAAGGACAAATTCGAGAAAAAGGAAATTACCGAGGATGAGAAGTTTAGGATTGAGAAGGAGATTGATGCAGCTAGCTCCAAGTATATGGAAGAAATAGAAACCGTCCAAAGTAAAAAAGAAGTCGAAATCAGAGAGGTTTGACACACGAAAGCGACTCATTATTATTTTTCTTCATATATCTTCAAAAAATAGTATAAAATAATCAAATGTCCATAATAGTCTTCATAATAATATTGGCGGTTTTGATTCTCATCCACGAATTTGGCCACTTTATCGCCGCTAAAAAGCAAGGCGTCAGAGTTGACGAATTTGGATTCGGCTTGCCTCCCAGATTATTTGGGATAAAAATTGGCGAAACGTTATACAGCATCAACCTAATTCCTCTTGGGGGATTCGTCAAACTTTACGGTGAAGAGTATCATGAAATAAAAAAGAAAACCCAGTCCCAGAGGGCTTTTATAAACAAAAAACCATGGCAAAAAGCCCTGATTATTCTCGCAGGAGTTGCAGGAAATTTTCTTTTGGGATGGTTTTTAATTTCCTTTCTATTTACCCAAGGCGTGCCCGTCCCAACCGACCGGGTGATAGTAGAAAAAGTTACAGAAAATTCTCCGGCTGCGGTCTCGGGCTTCAAACCTAAAGACGTCATTACGGAAATCAAAATAGGGGATAAGACCTATCCGATAAAACAATCGACCGATCTTATCGAACTTAGCCGCAAGTTCGCAGGCGCGAAAATGACCATGACCGTATCCAGAAGTAGCGAAATTTTAAAACTTGATGTCACTCCGAGAAAGAATCCTCCCAAAGATCAGGGACCATTAGGTGTAACGGTCACTTCATTTGTTGAGAAAAAATTTCCCTGGTACCAAGCACCGGTATACGGACTAATTGAATCTGTGAACATAACCACAAACATCTTCCGGGAGCTTTCAAAGATTCTTTTTCAATTAGTGACTTTCCAAAAAACCGATGCCCAGATTTCCGGACCCATCGGCATCGCCCAATTCACGGCAACAGCCATAAAGTTTGGCAACAACGCCGTTTTGGAACTTATGGCCTTACTTTCTTTTAACTTGGCGATAATCAACATAATGCCATTTCCGGCCTTAGACGGCGGAAGACTCGTTTTCGTGATTTATGAATGGATAACGGGAAAACAGTCCAATAAAAACTTTGAAAAATACGTGAATTTTATAGGCTTTGTGATGCTGTTGTCTTTGGGTATTTTAATAAGCGTGCTTGACGTAATTAAACTATATAAATAAGTCATTTATTCAAGTTTAATTTGTCCAAATTTTAACGAAACAAAAAAGTCTTTTTTTCTTAACGAAAATAAAAGTCTTTTGCTATAATAATTTATGGATTCATCTTTTATCCCCAAATACCGGATTGTCACGATATCCGGAAAGATTGCCGTTGGAACTTCCACTTTAGCCAAAAATTTAAATAAGATACTCGGCTGGAAACACATCAATGTCGGCGCCATGCAGAGGGAATTTGACCGAAAGCAGGGAATAAATGAAAATAAACAAGGAGCTGCTTCAAGATCAGATGACCACGAAAGAAATATGGAAGCGATGACCATGGACATGCTTAAGAACAAATCTAACATTATCTATGAGGCTTGGTTGTCCGGATTTGTTGCGCGCGAGGTCAAGGGTGTCCTCAAGGTTCTTTTAGTGTGTTCCCACGACGATATTAGAGTGGATCGGGTCGTCAACCGCGATGGGTTATCGGTTGATGAAGCCAAGGCCTGGATGAAACAGAGGGAAGAGGAAAACATAAAAAAGTGGCAGAAGCTTTACGGAAATTTTGACTTTTGGGACAGCAAATTCTACGACCTGGTTATCGACACCTATCAAACCGGACCCATGGAAACCATGGGTAAGGTTCTTGACAAACTGGGAAAAAAATAAAATGAAGTATTCAAAAATTACGATTTCTGGAAAGATCTGTACCGGTAAAACAACTCTTCTTAAGAATCTTGAAAAAAAACTCAAATGGCCGACCTTCAAAACCGGACAATTGTTCAGAGACTATGTTGCCCGCCACGGACTAAATCTTGAAGGGGCCGAGGAACAGAATGAAAGGCTAACCAAAGAAGTTGACAACAGCGTGCGCGATATGCTCCACGAAAACGATAAGAATCTGATCGTCGACGGCTGGATGTCGGGAATATCGGCCAATCAAAGAAAAGACGTTTTAAAGGTCTTATTGGATTGCGGAGATGATATTAGATATAAAAGATTTGCCAAAAGGGAGAAGCTAACTTATAAAGAAGCCAAAGAAAAAGTCGACGAGCGACAAGGGAGTTGGTTTGGAAAAATCGAAAAAATTCATAAAATAGACGCAAAGGAGTTTACAAAAAAAGAAAACTACAACTTAGTCATTGATACTTCCTACATAACTCCATACGCCGTGATGAAACGGGTTTTGGATGCTCTGAAGTGAATGTTAAAATTGACAAACCGCATTTTTCTGTTAACATTTAACTTAATTAGCAAAAAAAGCGCTATTAGTTTGGCTCCCACCAAACGAGCTGACTGTCAAAAGCAGTACGGAAGCTCAACCGTAAAATCGAGACGCTGTAACATGCAGCTAAAAAGGCCGTAACGGCGACGTTATGGTAAACCAAGGTGGTAACACGAGAGACCTCGTCCTTGTCAGTCAATCTTTGATTGATAAGGGCGAGGTTTTTTAGTTATATTATATTTACATATGCTTTACTCAAAACTTTTCGGAAAAGCCAAGAAGGCAGGCAAGGTCTACAATTCGGTCAACGCCACCCTATTACAAAAAGGTGGTTTCATCGACCAGGTGATGGCCGGAACTTACACCTATCTGACGCTCGGGACCAAGGTGTTAAACAAAATCGAAAATATCGTCCGAGAGGAAATGGATAATATCGGCTGCGAGGTTATTATGCCGTCCCTTACTCCATTTGAGAACTGGAATACTACCGGCCGACTCGAGACGGTTGATATTCTTATGAAAACAACCCCGGCCAACGTTTTTGCCAAGGCCAAAAACGACACCGAATATGTCCTGAATCCCACCCACGAGGAGGTCGTCACTCCGCTGGCCCAAAAATTTGTAACAAGTTACAAGGACTTTCCTTTCGCCCTTTACCAAATTCAAACCAAATTTCGTAACGAACCTCGGGTTAAGTCCGGACTACTTAGAGGACGAGAGTTCCGCATGAAAGATCTTTACAGTTTCCATACCTCGGTTGAAGACTTAAAAAGCTATTACGAAGAATCCAAGAAAGTTTACTTGAAAATCTTTGAAAGATTGGGGATAGGCGCCGACACCGTGATCGCCCTGGCGTCAGGAGGATCTTTCACTTCGGACTATTCTCATGAATTCCAAACTATATGCGAGACCGGTGAAGACACGCTTTTTTTGGACAAATCGACCAACACCTATTTCAACAAGGAGGTCGCTCCGTCTAAAGCTCCAAAGATCAAGGACAACGACCTTAAAATGAAGGATCGCGAGGATGTTGAGGGAAAAGGAATAGTCGGCGTGACGGAACTCGCCGAATTTCTTAAAATACCCGTTGAAAAAACTACCAAGACTTTGATTTACGAAACCGACGACGGTCGAATTATTGCCGCAGCCGTACGAGGGGGGTATGATGTCAATGAAGATAAGCTTAGAAAAGTCGTTGGTTGTAAAGCCATCAAATTGGCAACACCGGAAATGGTTGAAAAGGCTACCGGCGCCAAAGTGGGTTACGCGGGAATTCTAAACCTTAAAAAGGAAGTAGAGGTTTATTATGACGAATCACTGGAGGATCGACTGAACTTTGAAACCGGCGCCAATAAAACGAATTTCCACAGTATAAACGTAAATTTCGGAAGGGATATTCCTATGCCGAATAAATTCTACGACATAAAAGTCGCCAAAAAAGGCGATCTTAACCCTGAGACAGGTTTGGAATACGAAGTCTTCAAAGCTTCTGAAGTAGGAAACATTTTTCCTCTATATACCAAGTTTGCCGAGGCCTTCGGTTACAAGTTTGTCGACCGTGACGGACAGGAGAAGCCAATTTATATGGGATGCTACGGGATAGGAACATCAAGAATAATGGGAATAATTGTCGAAAAATATCATGACGACAGAGGCATAATCTGGCCTAAGGAAGTCGCCCCATATCAAGTGCATCTTATTGGCTTGGACCTTAAGGACGAAAGCATAAGGCAAAAAGCCCACGATCTATATGAGACCTTGATGAAAAGAAAAATCGAGGTACTGTTTGACGACCGCGAAGACGCATCGGCCGGAGAAAAATTTGGGGACTGTGACATAATAGGAATTCCTGTAAGGCTTGTAATATCTAAAAGGACCGGCGACAAAATCGAGTACAAGAAAAGAAGTAGCGCGGATACAAAACTTATAAGCGCTGATGAGATACCGAACCTATTGTGACTTGTCTACCTTGATCACGTAGTTTAAGGGTACGGAATCACGTTTGACTATGTGTAAAATCTCACCCGGTATCTTTTTGTATTCGTTCCCCCGCGCCAGACAGACGGCATAATCGGCCTCATTTACTTTGTAGGCAACTGACATGTCGTAAGTGAAATAATTAAGAATACTCAAGGAAGTGCTGCAGGTGTATATTGAATATTTTTTTCCGTCTACAAGTTCATTCTCCTTTAACCATTCTATACTTTCTTTGAAAGACGCGTTCCAATAATCAATTTCAAAATACTTGTATGCCCCTTTTACGCCACCAACAAATTCGTTGAAATATACATAAGTGTATGGGAATAGTCTTACCTGGGCAACGACGACTAGGAGACAGTTGACGAGTACAAAAATATATATGGGTTTCTTTATCTTTTCAAATCCTGGCCTGGAAATTTCAATAACGAATATGGCCGCCAACATGGAAAAGAAGGGTATAAGGAATAGAAAATGTCTGACTCCGTCGTAAACTATCGGCCTCATTACAAAATACATACCCAAATTCAGTACGAGAGCACCAACCGACAAAAGATAGATGTCGTTTTTCAAAAACCTTTTAAACATTACTAGACTGGCAACCGTTCCCGCAATAATAAATACAGGGAGACTTACTAGAAACCATATAGGAATATAAAAAGGCGTCAGTGCGGTACTATGGTAATCTCTACCCAGGAAAAATATATTCCTCATCCAGGGAAACTGTTTGGAAACGTTTAAGACGTCAAGAAAATTCTTGAAGTAATTGCTGGCGATATACGGCCAGGTAAGGAGGACTACCATATTTGAAGTCATAAAAACCATAAAGATAAAAAGAGATTCGTTAATGAAAAACTTCATGAAACCGCTATTTTTGTCCCTTTTCAAAAAATCGTAAACGAATAAAAGTATGTATAGGCTAAAACCCAGCGACCTTGTGGTTTGGGCAAGTCCAAATAATATTCCCAACAAAAGGACTCGCAAAAGAGGACTCTTAAAAGAGTGGGTCAAAAAAATGAGAGAGGTGCTTATGAAGTAGAAGACGGCAAACGGCATATCTTTAGGATTGGCGGGTAAGTCCCCAAAAAACCTCGGACTCAAGGCGATAAATAGAGGTCCCAAAATTGCCGCCCAGGTGTTTTTATATTTTTTGTACAGGAATATATAGGCAAAAATGAAAATGGAGGAAGCGAAAATCAGGTTCTCGAGATGATATATGTCATAGGATTTGTCTTTATTGAAAGCATAAAGGGTCATCGCATAGGTGTTGTTATAGGTCGGCCAAACATCGTCCTTGGACTTACGAATTATAAGGTTGGGATCTGATGAACGGTTGGGGTCAATCAAATGCTGGTAAAGCATTTTTCCCCTTTCGTATACCGCCTGCTCGTCCCAAGTAATACCAAAGCTTCTATAGGAAAATAGGACATATACGAAGTATGTGAAGAGGAATATTATCAGGCCAATGTGTTTTTTCATGATAAAGAGTACCTAAAACCGTATTATATCAAAAACCGGACCAACGTCGACGAAACACGACCCTTCCAATTTGATATAATTACAGTCCATGAAAACGGTAGTTTCCCACATGTCCCCGGACATCGATTCGATAACGTCTGTATGGCTCATACGTAAATTCCTCCCTGGTTGGGGAGACGCGGAAATGAAGTTCGTCCCCGCCGGATCAACTCTTGACGCAAAACCCGTTGATTCTGATCCAGAAGTTTTACACGTTGACACCGGTTTTGGGCGTTTTGACCATCATCAATCCTCAGAACATACGTCAGCGTCTGAACTCGTTTTCAAACACCTTAGGAGCGAAAACATACTCAAGGAAAGACAGGTTTTAGCGTTGGAAAAAATGATCAAAGAAGTGACCGGTTTTGATCATTTCGGTGAAGTGTTTTTTCCCGACCCGTCATCTGACCACTACGAATTTATGATCCATAAAATAATCGAGGGAGGTCTTAAGTCGATCCTCAAGGACGATCTCTTAATTACCCAATCGGTTTTTCCGTTTTTGGACGCTCTCATGAACATCTTTATGAAAAAAAACCAGGCGGTCGAGGAGATAAAAAAAGGTTTTGTTTTTACATCTCATTGGGGTAAAACCCTCATTATGGAAACGAGAAACGAAGAAACGGCGAAGCTGGCCATGAAAATGGGTTACACTATGGTCGTCAAGAAAGATCCGGACCGGGGCAATGTCAGGATCAAGTCAATACCGGGAAAAAAATACGACCTCAATCCACTGTACGAAAAAATCTTAAAAGCCGACAAAGTTGGGACTTGGTTTATGCACGCGTCGGGTAATATGCTTCTCAATTCCTCGTCCAAAAATCCCAACTTCGTAGCCACTAATCTTACGGTCAAAAGACTCATTGAAATAATCAAGGGTATTTAATAAAATTGATATAGTTTTAAATTTCTCTATTTAGAGAGGGGGCGCAATTAATTTATGGTGGTTATTACCAAAAGAAAAGGAGAATCCAAAGACAGCATGTTCCGCAAATTCAGCAAGACTTTTATTGACGAGGATATTGTCATGACAATCAAAAAAAGACAATTTTATAAGAAGCCGTCCTTAAAAAGGAAAGAGGAAGAAAAGGAAAGAATGGTAAAAAGATCAAGGAATCGCAGATTCAGAAGAATATGATCAATATTATTTCTTCATCCCGTTACCGGATAAACAGAAAAAGACTGAAGACGAAGACTGAGGAAATCCTGAAAACTCTCGGGGTCCCGGAAAACGAGACCCTCAATATTGTTTTTGTGGGAAAAAACAAGATGCGGGAAGTCGCCAAGACCTACAAAAACGAGGACGTCGCCCTTCCTGTTTTATCCTTTGCCTATAAGCAAACCGTCGACGACGAGCCGATAATCGGCGAAGTATTTATCTGCTATCCTCAATCGGTATTGCTTGCGGCAGAACGCAACCGTAAAGTTGAGGAGACATTGCTCACCCTTATTAAACACGGGGTGGAAAATCTTTTGAAATAAATATGTTTTATCTAAAATACCGCCCGAGAACCATCACGCAGATTGATAACACCCGAGTCCGTGATATTCTAAAAAAAATCCTCGATTCCGGAGTCATTCCTCATGCGCTTTTGTTTGTAGGATCAAAGGGTACGGGCAAGACCTCAAGCGCAAGAATCCTTGCCAAGGCAATCAACTGTATGGAGAACAAATTTGCCAAAAAGGGTACGGATTTCGAGCCATGCAATAAATGTAAAAACTGCCTTTCAATTGACGTCTCGTCGTATACGGACGTTTTGGAAATGGACGCCGCTTCAAACCGTGGGATCGAGGAAGTGAAGAATCTTATTCGCGAAGTCGCCTTTATGCCCATGTCCGGAAGATACCGGGTTTTCATAATAGACGAAGCCCACATGATAACTACCGACGGATTCAACGCTCTTTTGAAAACCCTTGAAGAGCCTCCCAAATCGGCCGTTTTTATCCTGGCAACTACAAACCTTGAGAAAGTTCCGGCGACAATCGTGTCAAGATGCGTGAAAGTAAACTTCGGTCGGGGAAAAAACCTCGACCTTATAAACATGCTCAAAAGGATAGATCAGAGCGAGGGGCTTGGATTGAATGAGGAAATGCTTTCCGTGATTGCTTCACAGTCTGACTACTCATTCCGCGACGCCGCCAAGCTTCTCGAGGAAGTCGCCCAACAAAAAATATCCAAAGTCGAAGATCTGGAAACTTTCCTAGGCTTAAGAGGCAGAAGCGACTTGATGGAAATGATTTCTGCAAAAGACCAAAAGAAAACGTTTGTTTGGATTTCTGAATTTGCCGAACAGGGCGGTAACTTCAAAATTCTCATTGAGTCGCTACTATCGACGTTAAGGCAGGAACTCCTCATAAAAAAAGGAGTCATTGACCAATCTGAAGCAAAGACCACCCTAAAAACGTCAGAAGTCACTCGGCTCATAAAATTACTGGTCGAAGCGTATCAGCTGATGAGGTCGACCCCGATCGAATCCCTTCCGCTTGAAATAGCGATCGGGGAGTTTTACAATGAATTGTCGGTATAACGAATATTAATAATTAAACAATAATATAATGTTCAATCCTTTACAGGGTTTGGGAGATTTACAGAAGTTACAACAGCAAGCACAGAAGATGCAGGCAGCCTTGCAGCAGGAGACGGTCGAGGTGGATCGAAACGGCGTCAAGGTAACGGTCCGCGGTGACCAGGTTATCATGTCCATAGAAGTCGACGGAATAATTGAAAACCGGATTGCCGAAGCGGTCAATGAAGCCGTCAAAAAAACTCAGGAATTAGCCGCCCGAAAATTAATAGAAATATCCAGCCAACAGAAATAACCAAAACAAATGCTTAAACTATTTTCAGGATCGGCAAACCCGGCTCTATCGCAGGAAGTTTCCAAACTCCTTAAACTGCCATTGAGCCCGTCCGAAGTCGTTCGATTTGACAACTCAGAGGTCAAGGTGACAATAGGCGACAAGGTTAAAAACGACGTCTGCGTCATCATCCAGCCAACCGCCAACCCGACAGACACCCACCTTATGGAGTTATTCTTTTTTGCCGACGCCCTTAAGCGTGGTCAGGCAAAAGAGATCATCGCTTTTATTCCTTACTTCGGATACGCCAGGCAAAACCGCGAACACCGAACCGGTGAGTCGGTTTCTGTCAATGTCGTGATTCGGTTTTTAGAAACGATCGGATTTAGTTCCGTCTACACAGTCACCCTGCACGACGAAGGAACCGAGGGTATTTTCTCAATCACCTTCAAGAACCTATCGGCCTTCAATATCTTGGGCAAGGAGGTTGCCCATTACCTGAAAAACAACAAGAATACCGAAGAGGTTGCGATAGTTTCGCCTGACCAGGGAGGAGTAGAGAGAGCTCAAATTTTCGCCGAGAATTTCTTTCATTCGAATAACGTTGATATCGCCGTTATTGAAAAAAGAAGGAACATGGATAAGATCCACGAATCAAAAGCTCTAAACCTATATGGAGAAGTTAAGGGTAAAACCTGCATACTGATTGATGACATCATCACATCCGGCGGCACTCTTGTTCATGCGGCCGAGTTCTGCATGAAACGAGGAGCTAAGCGGGTTTTAGCCTGTGTTGTCCACCACGACTTCTCTCCAAATGCGGCAAAAGTATTGGGAAATAGCCCGATTGAAAAGATATTCATGAGCAATACGATCGCCTTGAAACCTGGTCAGAAATTTCAATCCCTCAAGGAAGTATCCATTGCGCCTTTAATAGCGGACGAAATTAAAACCCTTCTATAAGGAAAAACTTGTTTTTTGTAAGAGCCTATAGTATAATACTCGCATGACTATCGAGAGTATTGGAAACATTGAAGGCATCTATTCTCGTCTCAAAAATCCAGATCAGCAAGGTCTATTTCAATTTATACTTGAGCATCAATACATCCCTTTCAGCGAGTCCGGATTTAGGAAAAGCCTTCTTCAAGCCCAATCATTTCGAGACGAAAAAGCAGCTATCGTTTTTCCCAATAATTCTTCAGGTTACCGTGTAGAGCTTAATGACAACCCAACAAAAGAGGCAATGGAACCGACTTTGGCTTCTACTTTCTAGACAACGGGCACACGTATTTCAGACTACAGCAACCAACATATAAAGGCGAACTCGTCAAATCCGGAGGAATGGACGTGATCAAAGGTATTCCGGCTTCGAATAAACAGAGAGAGGATTTGGACACTTTAGTTAACGCGCTACAACTGAATCATGATGTCATGGGCCATACTGTGAAGGGCCGATCAGTTATTCTTTTCCCAAATAACAAGGCGGGTTTTGTAAGGATGACCTTAAACAGAGGTCAAAATAATAGGGTAATCCACGGTAAGGTCCACTTCAATAAGTGAGGGTCAGAATCTGTTTCTCCCCTCAATTGCTTTTTTAAGGGTCATGTAGTCTGCGTATTCAAGATTGGCTCCGATTGGGAGACCATACGCAAGTCTCGTGATCTTCATTTCTCTTTTTTGAGTTTTTTTTAGCTCCTCCAACTGGTTTTTTATGTATATGGCCGTCGCCTCACCCTCCATGTCTGGATTTGTCGCCAAAATTACTTCGGTGATTTCCGGGGACTTTTTGATGCGGACTAAAAGCTCGGAGATTTTTATATCGTCTGGATCGACGTGGTTTAAGGGATCGATTTTCCCGTGAAGAACATGATAGACGCCTTGATATATGTTTCCGGTTTCAAAAGATAGAAGGTCAAGAACGGACTCGACAACGGTAACAACTCCAAAATCCCGTTTTGCGTCTTCACAGATCGGACAAAGATCGTTCTCGGTCAGATTAAGGCAGACTTTGCACATTTTGGTTTTAGATTTAAGATCGTTAATGTTTGCCGCAAATTCCTTTAAGTCCTCGTCAGGAAGTCTTAAGAAGTAGAAGGCTAGCCGGTTGGCGGTTTTTTCGCCAATTCCAGGAAGCCTTTCCATAAAAAGGGCAATTTTTTTTAAATTATTGGGTAGGGTAGACATTTAGATCTGTATGGTTTCAACGACGATGAGGGGTTTTCTTCCTTTTGATTTATAGAAGAAATCCTCAAGGGCATTAATGACGCTTCTTTTTATCTTCGTCCCGTCCATGGCATTGCCGCCTCGCGGCTTAATGGCCGTTTCAACTATTTTTACGGCATTCTGATAGAGTTTGTCCTCCTCGCGATCATAAACGAATCCGCGCGATAATATCTTCGGACGTGTCACCAACATTCCTTGGGCATCGACTGTTAGGGCGACAAAGACGATCCCGTCCTGACTCAGGGTTTTTCTGTCCCTCAAAACGACGTTACCGATATCGCCAACGCCATACGCGTCGACATAAATATTTTTTGTATCAACCGGTTCTCCCATGGCGACGCGGTCCTTCATAAACCAGACGGTTTCACCTTCAGCCAATGCGAAAACCTTATTTTCCTCATACCCGAGCTCGCTAACCAGCTTTTGATACTGCTTCTGGTGGCGGATTGTACCGCCAATAGGTATAAAGTATTTTGGATTGGTAAATCTTATGAGATATTTCATATCTTCCTGGTTTCCGTGACCTGAAGAATGAAGTTGGTCGGCGATGTCTGAATACACAACATCTGCCCCCTGGGTAACCAGGTCTTCTATAACCGAGTACACTTCATTCTCATTTCCCGGAATGGGATCAGATGAGAAAACCACTTTGTCCCCCTGTTTTATTTTTGTATACGGGTTCTGTTTATCGGCAAGTTTTGAAAGAGCGCTACCATACTGACCCTGGCTTCCGGCGGCGATGAGACAGACCTTGTTGGGAGGGAGTCTTGGCAGGTCCTCGTCGGTTGCTCGAAGCGATTCGGGGATCGGCAGGTATCCGATTTCGCCAGCTAATTTGCTGTTCTGCTTCATCGATCGGCCAAGGAACACTACCTTGCGATTGAACTTTATAGCCGCTTCGACACATTGCCTAATTCTTGAAATGTTTGACGAGAAGGTCGTCATGATAAATTTGCCCTTGGTTTTCCTCATTTCGTCCTCAAAAGTTTTGCCGACGATCGACTCGGAAAGAGTCAAGCCCGGTCTCTCAGACCCCAAGCAGTCCGACAACAAAGCGGTAATGCCTTCGTGTCCTGCCTTGGTTATCTTGTAAAAGTCGGGTGGCGATCCATAGGGAGGGGTTAAATCAAGTTTGTAGTCCGAACCGTGGTAAAAAGTCCCAACCGGTGACTTTATGATTATATGGGTCGCATCCGGAATCGAGTGGGTCATCTTGACGAAACTCACCCTAAAGTTACCCATAGTATATTCCTTATCAAAATCTACCCGATTGACCCTGACGTTTTGGTTATTCTCCTTGAATTTGTTTTCCACAAATACGGAGGTCAATTTACTCGCCGTAATTTGGGGCCTATTGAGGGAGTCGTAAAGATAGGGGAGAGCGCCTATATGATCTTCGTGACCGTGTGTTAAAAGGATACCCCTGATCTTATCCTTCTTGTCTTCAAGGTAGGTAATGTCAGGAATGACAAAATCTACGCCGAGCTCCTTCTCCTGGGGAAAACCAATTCCGCAGTCGACAATCAGGATATCTTTCAGAAGGTCATTCTCGTAGATCTCGTAAAGATACATGTTCTTGGTAACTCCAACTATCCCACCAATCGGCACGAATCTCAGTTTGTAATTATTCATAATCTTCAAAATTAAAGACCAAATTAAAATGTTTAATGTTCCGGCAAATGCTGTAGCCGGAATGTCTTATAATTTTCATTATATCAGTTGATATACTTTATTAATGACAAAAAGAGACGAGAAAGCGGTTATGAAGAAGCTAGAAGAGGTTATGGACCCGGAGATAAATATCTCGATCGTCGACCTAGGTCTCATATACGGAATTAACCTCGATAAGGATAAAGTCACAGTTACAATGACCCTTACAACAATCGGCTGTCCATTAATTTCGCTCATAGAAGGAGACATAAAAACCAAGCTCAAAGAGATAGGTTTTAAGGAAGAAGAAGTTGTCATCGACCTTACCTTTGACCCGCCCTGGAGCATGGAGAAGATGTCGGAAAAAGCCAAGGCAATGTTAGGAATCGGCTAAAAACCACTATGGCAAAAGGCAATATTTTACAAGATACGTTTGAACAGCTTGCAGAACTTGGAGTCTCAACTTCAAAAAAAACCGTCAAATCGGTGGCTCAGACGTTAAATCCATTAGCAACTCCCGAGAAGTCTGGCGATGACCAGAAGAAAGCGATGATGGAAAAAATCAGGAACCAGAAAAACAACCATACCCCTTTGGACTTCAAAAGATTGGAAAACCAATACAATAACAACGACTCCAACAAAACAGATGCTCTGAGGCGCCACCTTTTTAATCTGGTTAAGCGAGGTGACGAGAAGACCCTTATGGATTCAAGACAAAAAGAAATGCAGAAGAAAAGACAGGAAGCCTATTCGGATTCAGAAAATAAGCGCCGGGAAGATGAAAGGAAAAGAGCGATGGCGCAAGGAGATAGTCTACCCAAAGGTAAACAGAGAAAAAGTATTTTCTCGCATAAAAAGACTGCAGAAAAGCAACATGCCGAGACCAAACCTTCAACCGGCAAGCAGTAAGTTTAGAGTCCGCCGGTAACGAATGCTAATTGGGCATTGACCGCGTAATTATATGCTTTTGAGATTGCGGGATCATTTTTTTGACCGTCAAAAAAAGTATGGAATGATTTGAACGCCTGATGACTCTTCCATAGGTTTATTACGCTATTCCAAGGAGTGAATCCTATAAACGTCTGAACTTTTTCCAACTCGGTCCTAATGTTATTGGGAATGTCGGGTCGGCTTAATTCAAAAGACATTCTTCCCAATAATTGCGCTCTTCTGATTTCTCCGTTTTTGAGATGTTCGGTCTTGATACTTTCTTCAGATTCGTAATTACCGATCATATTAAAATCGTCACCTGATATTTTATTTAAGGCAAGTCCGGTCACAAACAGTTCCTTATCTGGGAAGCCAAACTTAGCCGCGTCTTCCGCTAATTTATAAGCACCCTCTTCATAATATCTTTGCCAATGAACGGGATTCAAATCGTCTTCATCGGGTCGATATTTTTCTGGTGGCGCCATAAATGCCTTTATTATAACAATCATTTAATGATAGAATATGTTTTGTCACGGAGTATAGCTCAGATGGCTAGAGCGCAGCGTTCGGGACGCTGAGGTCGTGAGTTCAAGTCTCACTACTCCGACATTTTTTAATTCATATGAGCACCATAACCCAGATCTTCGCCTTACACTTTTTTAACGACGGGTTTTTGGCAAGCATCGCCCTCTTTTTACCCTTTATTTCCAAGGACCTTGGATTGAGTTTGACTCAGGTCGGATTCCTGGGTTCAATATTTTCACTCGTTGGAATTCTTTTAGCGCTTCCCATAGGCACCTTAAGCCACCGCGTCGGGGCTATGAAAATTCTCGTCTGGGCAAGCCTTTTTTACAGCCTTGGATTTATATTGACGGGGTTTTCTACTACTTACCTCGTTTTGGTTGCGGCATTTTTTATAGCCTCTATCGGCTTCGGATCATTCCATACGCCGGCGTTTGCCGAGGTGGCAACCCTAACGCCAAAACAAAAAAAGGGCCGGGTCATGGGGGACTTTACCGCCTTTGGAGAGTTTGGGCGGGTCTGCCTCTCGGCGTTTATCCCGTATATAATAGTTTCGATCGGGTGGAGAAATACCTCCTTTATCTATGCTTTTGGCGCGGCAACGATCTTCATTTTTTTTATCTTCAACCACCTGAAAAACGGCAAGCCTAAAGTTACCGTTGACCCTCAATTGGGTAACGCATCTTTTCTTGAAATAATAAAAAACCCTAAGCTTGTCCTCGTCCTTTCAATAACTTTTTTTGACCTCTTGGCATCTTCAGCTCTTTTTGTTTTCCTGCCGTTTCTTCTTATCCATAAAGGCATTAGTCCGTCGGTTCTGGGAGCTTTTACCTCCGCCTTTTTTATTGGTAATTTAATAGGGAAAATGGTTCTCGGTCGACTTACTGATTTGTTTACCAACACCAAGGTATTTATTGCTGCCGAACTACTTATGGCCATATTTATTCTTCTTCTTGCCTATACTGGTTCTATCATTGGGATCATCGTCTTTTCGATAATTCTTGGGTCCTTAACCATGGGAACGGTTCCGATAAGGACGACCATGCTTTCAGACCACCACAACGAGAAACACTCGCTTTCAAAAGCCTTTGCGCTTGGTTCCCTAGTCTCATCTATCGCTACCGCAACGGCGCCTCTTGTTTTGGGATTCATCGCCGACCACTTTGGCATCGTCAATGCTTTCAACGCCACGGTCGTATTTGCGCTTGTAGCGATTGTCCCGGCCGCCGTTCTCCTTAAACAAAGCTAAATGCGTTTGCTATACTGATTTATATGAAAATTTACAATACGTTAACTCGCTCATTTGAAGAATTTAAACCGTTAAAAGACTCCGAAGTCCTTTTTTACCACTGCGGACCAACGGTATATTGGGTCCAGCACATAGGGAATTTGAGAGCGATGACTTGGGCCGACTTAATTAGGAGGTCTTTCAAATTTTTGGATTATAGAGTGAAGTTCGTGAGAAACTATACCGATGTTGGCCACCTGACTTCCGACGAAGACGAGGGCGAGGATAAGATGGAAAAGGGAGCCAAACGGGAGGGAAAGTCTCCGCAGGAAATCGCCGACAAATATATTTCCATTTTCGAAAAAGACACCCGTGACCTTAATATAATCGATCCGGACTTCAAGCCGAGAGCTTCTGAATATGTAAAGGAAATGCAAGAAATGATCGGAAAGCTCATAGAAGATGGCTACGCATATGTTACAGATCTGGCGGTTGTTTACGATGTTTCTAAGTTCCCAGACTACAACAAGCTCAACCATCAGAAAATGGATCTTAACGTCAAAGGCGCCGGTCGCGGTGTCGTCGATGATCCCCAAAAAAAACATTTTGCCGACTTCAATCTTTGGGTCTTTAAAAAGGGCGCCCACCAAAATGCCCTTCAAACTTGGGACTCGCCCTGGGGCGAAGGATTCCCGGGCTGGCATATAGAGTGTTCGGTAATGGCCAAATCGCTTTTGGGGGAAACCATCGATATTCATATGGGAGGAGTCGAACACATTCCCGTCCACCACACCAACGAGATCGCCCAGTCTGAGGCCGCCAACGGTAAGCCTTTCGTCAAATACTGGCTCCACAACGAGCACCTCAACGTCGATTCGGCCAAAATGGCCAAGTCCCAGGGGACCGGCTTTACCTTAAAGGAAATTGTCGACCGGGGTTTTGACCCCTCGGATCTCAGGTATTTTTTCTTGGGAGCCCATTATAGGTCCAAACAGAATTTTACTTTTGACGCCTTAAAAGGAGCCGCTACCGGACTCTGCAATCTAAAAGAGGCGGTGGCCGATCTTAAAAAAAATACAGAGAAAGTCCCGAGTGTTGATAAAAACAACGAGTATTACAAAAGATTTGTCGAGAGTTTGAATAACGATTTTGAAATTCCCCAAGCCCTAGCCGTATTGTGGGAGCTTATCAAATCCAAAACACCACCTGCGGAAAAACTCTCGCTCGCGCTGGATTTCGATCGCGTCTTAGGTCTTAACCTGATTGAATCTAAAACCGTTGAGATTCCTGAGGAAATTGACATACTTTGTCAGGAGCGACTTGATGCCAAAAAATCCGGCGACTATGACAAGGCCGATCAGTTACGCGATGAGATCCGCAAAAGAGGCTTTGAAGTTGAAGACTTTAAAGACGGATACCGGATCAAAAAGGGCTAAAGGGAATTGACAATTACCGACTGAAATTATATAATTTGGTCAATTGGTAGACTTAAAAAACATCTTTGGAAGAAAGATTGTTTCTGGTAAACCAGCAAAACCAAACGGACGATTTTGCTGGTTTTTTTAATTGACGACATATGACGACACCAAATTTTAAAACAAAAGGACAAATTGAAGATTACATTTCCAAAGAAGTGACCCGTTTCTACGCCGAATCTCTCGGAGTTGGGCCAAGACAAGCCAAAACTTACATCCTTGAAGACATGGTTTTAATTCGCCTCCAGGGAAAGCTTTTGCCGATTGAAGAGAACCTACTCAAGCTGTCAAACAAAAAAGGCGTCGAACTCGTTAAGAATATCAGGAAATATCTTCACGAAATTGCAACAAAGCAGCTCGGTGTAATAATAAAAAAAATCACCGGCCATAAGGTTCTCTCTTCCCATAGCGACATCTCGACCAAGACCGGCGAACGCATCGAGATATTCATACTGGACACTGACTTTGAAAAAGAACTTGAAATCAGGTTAACCACAAAGTAAACCGAGGAAAGGGCTGAACATCTTTCAATGGGCAGCAGGTTATTCGGTAGACTCCACGTTTCTAACCTACTTTTTTTAAACTTTAACCCTTTTTTCTATGGAAAGAAAATTTTGGCAGTATTTCGCATACGGTTACCTTGCCGTCAATACCGTGTGCGTTATCATCATCATCGAAACGATCGTTTTGGGAAAACCTTATGTGAGCCTTTTTCTATTGATACTGGCATCGATGGTCTATCTAAACCTCAAGACTTTTTATAAATCCTGATGACCGGATGGTCAAATACCGTCCATGTCTCCTCGGCATCTTCATCCGGAAACTCAAGCAAGGTTTTGCCGCCGACCTCAAGCTTTGGGAACGACGAAAATTCGGCAACCTTCTCAAACCCCATTCTTCCTGAAAATAAATCCTCATAGTATCTATTGACCATCGGGAAGTTAGGAGACCGATGGTTTGAAAAAAGCCGACGCGAGGGGACAAAAATATAGTCGGCCTTCTCCAAATGACTATTTAACTCTTCTTGCAGGTTAGGGTCCTGATCCAGGTCGTAGAAATTAAATGATATGACCGTATAACCAATGGGTCTTGTCCCGGGGATATATACCGGAATGTCAACGACGTTGGCAGTCTCAGACAGGATATATGAGTATTCTGGAATATTCTCGTAAATCCACTCAGAAGCCTGAGTCCTGACGTCCTTTTGGGCATAGATTGACAGATAGGCCGCGCCCGGCAGGATCATGGCAACAACAAGAACGGCCGCCAAAAAGGTTTTTAACGCGTATAGAAATTTTTCCGATTTGTTTTTTTCAAAGACATTTGAAATAAACATAACTGCAAAGGCCGTCATCAATGGAAAAACCGGCGCCATGAACCGACTCCATTTGGCATACATAAAAGCGTTTATCAAAAAATATGATAAAAACGCCAGTCTCAACAGGTTTGTTTTTAAATTAGACCAGCTAAGCCAGAAGAACCCGAAGACAAAAAGTACAAACCCGGTAACCCCCAGGGCATAGGGGAATATTTTTTCGACCTGAAAAACGATCGGAACCGTGTCGACAAACTGCCGCGTGTAAAAGGCCACGTACCTTCCAAGAGCAACGTCCGATTCGTATCTCAATGCCCCGATAAAATCATTCGTATCCAAAAGTATGTGGGGCGATAGAAAGAGAAATATGACTACAGAAAATAACGCCAAGAAGCCGGAGTCGATAATTTTTTTACCCAAACGGTACATGAACGGGTAGTGCAAACGGCTGTTGTCTGCGGCAAAGAGGGCGACAAGGGGTACGATAATGAAAACGGCCGCCGATACCTTGGTCGCCAGAGCAACACCCATTACGACCGACGCCATTGACACAAACGACAGATCAGTAATCTTTTTTGACACGAATTTGACCGAAAGGTAAACGAGGGTCGAATAATAAAGCATGAGAAGCGATTCGGTCGTGCCGAAGTGGGCAAACTGGATGGCATACGGAGCAAATGTTATCGCAAGAGCCGTCAAGATGCCGGCAATAGACTGCTTGTGTTTGTCGTTATAATACAGTCCTACAAGGTTGGAAACTACAAATACCGTCGTAACCGAGGCGGCAGCAGAGATTAACCTTAAAGAAAGCGTTGCTTCCTCAAAAGTTATGGCGGTTCCCGAATTTGAAAAAAGAAATTTCAATATGAAAGACAGTAGGTACCCGAAATATAATGGGAATTGACCATAAGCAAAAAAATTGGGATTAAAGCAACCCGCTATATCAAATTCCGAGACCTTGACCCAGTTAAAAATATCCCATTCTCCCGAAATTGTTTTCGGCAGATTGAGGGTAACTTCGGGCATAACGCAGCTTAGCTGCATGATCGAGTTTGCCATGTTTCTCTCGTCAGGATGCATCGGATGCGGCAGCCCCCAACCCAAGTTTACAAACCGAGTATAAACCAATAGGATTAAGATAAATACCCAAAGAGCAACTACCGGGAACCTTTTACTGTTGATTTTTTCCGCCATGATTTGTATTATATATCAGATTAATATATGAAATATGAACTGACTTTTCTTCTTAACGAAAAAGAAGAACTCAAAAACCTGAAAGAACTCATCGCCTCACAAAAGGGCAAGATCCTCAAAGAAGAGGATTGGGGAGAAAAAACCCTGAGTTACCCCATAAAGCGAAACGACAAAGCACATTTCTACAATTATATTCTTGAGATTGAGAAAAGTTCGGTTCCCGAACTTAGGAAAAAACTTAATTTTAACGAAAAATTGATGAGGTATCTGTTATTAGTTTCCGAGTAACTATGGCCAGCCGGTCGATGAACAGAGTGATCCTGATTGGCAATTTGACCAGGGATCCCGAATTGAAATATACGCCGGCCGGAACCGCAGTCTGCACCTTCGGCGTTGCTACGAACCGAAGTTGGACAACCGCAGACGGGGCAACGAAGGAAGAGGTTCAATACCACAGAATCGTCGCCTGGCAGAAACTGGCCGAACTTTGTGGCAAGCTTTTGACTAAGGGAAGAAAAGTTTTCCTTGAAGGTAGATTGACATACCGTTCCTATACGGCAAAAGACGGACAGCAAAGATCGATAACAGAAATAGTCCTTGATGATTTTATCGTTTTCGGAGACGGCAAAAAGGTCATGGAGGGTACAACCGAGACCGCCAAACCGGAAACCACCAAGGAAAAGACTGAAGAAAAGGTTGAAGAGCCTGCAACGCCACAGGCTGAAGAGAACGTCAACCCGGACGACATTCCGTTTTGATTATAATTTAAAGAATAATATTAGTTTTATATTTAACAAAAAATGAAATGTTTTTATTGCCAGTACAATTCTAATCCCAGTTTCAAGGATATCGAGAATTTGGAAAAATTTCTGTCTCCGAGAAAAAAAATGGTCGGCCGAGACAGGTCCAACCTTTGTGCTAAACACCAGAGGATAATGACAAAAGAAATCAAGTACGCCAGATTTTTGGGGTTGATTCCTTACGTTTCCTATCAAGGGATAAAGTAAAAAACCTGCTATAATCTTTTTATGGTCATCACCATAAATTTTCCTGAAAATGCTCGTTGTTTGCTAAAGGAAAACCAAAAAGTCGATTTTGGCGTCCCATATCTTGAAGGCAAAACCGAATCAAAGATCGAAATACAAGTCGCCAAAATACTCGATATTGACCCTTCTAAAATATTCCACTACCTTAAAAAACTCGTCGGCGAAAAAATAACAAAGGGTGAAACCCTGGCTTTAAAAAAAGGTCTTTTTTCAACCGGCCGCGTCAAGAGCGAATACGACGGTGTAGTCCAGGAAATTAACCATAACGATGGCGTCGTAGTTCTAACAACTGAGGTCGGAGATGATAAGACCTTTGACGCCTTTTTCAAGGGCAAGGTCAAAAAAGTCGAAAAAGGAGAAATCAAAATTGAGACGGGTGCCGTTGAGGAGTACAGGTTGAGTACCACAACGTCGGACTTTGGCGGTAGTGCTTTTTATTTGAAGAACTCTGAGACCAGCTTAACAAGCACCGATGTGTCCAATAATGTGATTGTCGCCGAATCCGTCGATGCCTTCTCACAGGTCAAGGCCGAAGCCTTGGGGGCAAGGGGTTTCGTCACCATAAACAAAATCGTAGACCAAACGGAGGAAATCGAGTATGCCCAACTCAAAAACATAAGCGATATGGAAAAAATAAAGAAACATAATTATCCTTATTGTTTAATCGACAAAAAAAATAGTAGAATAGTCTTTTACAAATAAAATGAAGAACTACAAAAACTCCAAATTAACGAACATCATTCTCATTCTTGCCGCAACTTTTACGATTTTCGGAGTCGGCTACAAAGTCGGGGAATACCGAACAAAGGGTGGACCCGTTTCCCAGACGCCAGCCGGAAATGAGCTTAAAAAATTTGACTTTAACCTCTTTTGGGAAACTCTCGATCAGGTCCAGACGAAATACATCGACAAGGAAAAAATGGATTCAAAATCCCTTTATTACGGCGCCATCAAAGGAATGGTTTCTTCGCTCGACGATCCTTATACTTTTTTCTTGACCCCGGAAGAAAACCGCCAATCAAAGCTTGATCTTGAAGGGAAGTTTGAGGGAATAGGTGCCCAACTAGGACTTAAAGAAGGAAGGATCACGATCATTGCTCCCTTGAAAAATTCACCGGCTGTAAAGGCTGGTGTCCGCGCCGGTGATTTTATTGTCAAGGTAGACGATAAACCAACCAATGATTGGACGCTTCCTGAGGCTGTCTCCCACATCAGGGGCGAGAAGGGGACCAAAGTCAAACTCACTCTCGAAAGAAGCGAAAAAGAATTTGACGTTTCAATAACCCGCGACCAAATCGTAGTCGAGTCGGTCGAAACTGAATTCATGAATGAGGTCGCATATGTTAAGGTAAACCAGTTCGGCGAGAACACCAATACCGAATGGGATGAGGCCGTTAAACAAGTCCAGTCCCGATACAACAGCGGTCAGGTTGAAGGAATGGTTCTTGACCTGCGCAATAATCCGGGCGGTTACTTGGAAAGTTCGGTATATCTGGCGGGCGAATTCCTTAAAAAGGGTGACCTGGTCGTCAAGCAGGAATCGACCGTCACGAAATCACATGACTACTACGCCCAGAGAACCGGAAAATTAACCGATATCCCGCTTGTCGTTCTTATCAATAAAGGGTCGGCTTCGGCTTCGGAAATTCTTGCCGGATCTTTAAGAGACAACAAAAAAACAATACTTGTCGGTGAAAAAAGTTTTGGCAAGGGTTCCGTCCAGGAGGCTATAGACTTATCTGACAATGCCGGACTTCATGTGACGGTTGCCAAATGGATACTTCCCGGAGGAGATTGGATTAACGGAAAAGGAATAGAGCCAACGATCAAGGTCGAGAACGATATAGACGAAAACAATTCGATAACCGAAGATACCGATCGCCAATTGCAAAGAGCTTTACAGGAAATAAGAAAGTAAAAAAGTATTCAGTATAATTTCAGTTTCAAGTAATATAAATTTAGACAATGAAGAAATTTTTATTACTAACATTCGGTCTAATTGCGGTTCTACTTCTGGCCCAGAGCCAGAATATATCCATCAAGCTACCTTCATTTACCCCGAAGCCAACATCCGTCATTAACGATTCGGGTGGACGTCAGGTTTTTGTGGAGGAGGAATCGACGGTCATATCGGCGATTGAAAAATCTGTCCCCTCGGTTGTGACGGTATCAATAAATGCGACAGTCTCGCGCCCGGATTCTTTTGAAATAGATCCGTTTGATTTTTTTTCACCGAGAATGATTCCCGGCCAAAGGCGTCAAGTCGAAAGGAATATCGGGAGCGGCTTCATTGTGTCTGGCGACGGGCTCGTTATCACCAACAAGCACGTCGTTTCAAATACCGAAGCCGCCTATAAGGTATTGACTAACGACAAAAAAACCTATGATGTTGAAAAGATTTACCGTGATCCATTAAACGACCTGGCGATACTAAAAATAAACGCTACCGGACTTAAACCCATGGAGCTTGGGGATTCATCAAAGCTTAAACTCGGTCAAATGGCAATCGCCATTGGAACGCCATTAGGTGAGTTCACAAATACCGTTACCAAAGGAATAATATCTGGCCTGGGTCGGGGCATCACTGCCGGCAGCGCCTATGAGGGCTATGTCGAGAAACTCGACAACGTCATCCAAACCGATGCGCCCATCAATCCCGGTAATTCCGGAGGACCTCTCATTAATTCCTCAGGTGCGGCAGTAGGCGTCAATACGGCAGTTGCCGATTCCGGACAGAGTATCGGATTTGCCATTCCCATAAACGTCGTCAAAGACCTTATTGAAAACTTCAACAAAAACGGCGGATCGTTTGAACGCCCGTATATCGGCGTCAGATACCAAATGATCGACAGGCAAACGGCCCTTCTAAACAAAGCGGTCGAAGGTGCGTATTTGATTGAGGTTATTTCCGACTCGCCTGCGTCAAAAGCCGGCCTTCAGGATGAAGACATCATAACCGAATTTGATGGTAATAAGATTTCGGGCGATGACGACCAAGGACTGGCTAAACTCATACTCGAAAAAAAGGCTGGTGACATCGTTGTCGTTAAAGCATGGAGAAATGATGAAATCATGACTTTCAGCTTAACACTCGGGTCTTCGGAGTAAAGGCACCCTCTCTTATGATATAATTCTCCTATGAAAACCGTATTTATTGGATTTGCTGGAAACCATCACCGCCATTGATTTGGCGGGAGTGTTTTAGTGATAGAGACGTCCCGCCGCATGGCGGGATTTTTTATGTATTAAAAATTGTATAATAAACAAATATGAGCACAGCGCTTAAAGTTCAAAAATTAGCCGGATTCAGGGATTTTTTCGCGAGAGACGTCAAGGTGAGGGAGTTTGTCACCAATACCTTCAAACGTGTTTTTGAAAAGTACGGATATGAACCTTTGGAAACCCCTGCCCTTGAAAATAGCAATATTTATGTCGGAGAACTCGGGGACGAGGCCGAAAAACTGTTTTACAGGTTCAAAGACCAAGGAGGTCGGGACGTCATGTTGAAGTATGACGTGATGACCTCGATGTGCCGGGCGGTTGCCGAAAACATTAATAACATTCCTTTCCCCTACAAAAGGTATCAGATCCAGCCGGTATGGAGGAGCGAGAAACCACAAAAGGGTCGTTATCGCGAATTCACCCAGTGCGACGCCGATACGGTCGGAAGCGATTCTATAATTTGTGATGCCGAATTTATCCAGATGGGAATCGAGGCTTTGACCGAGCTCGGATTCAAGGATTTCAGGGCAAATATCAACAACCGAAAGCTTATTCAAGCGGTGGTTTCGTATTCCGGAGCCAAAGACGAGCAGTTCATACCAATCTGCATCTCGGTCGACAAGTTGCCAAAAATCGGCCGGGAGGCTGTCAAGAAAGAACTCATGGAAAAACGTAAGATCGAATCTGACGTTGCCGACCGGATTCTTGACCTGGTCACGATAACCGGCGAAACGACCGCAATGCTTGATCAATTTGAGAAGAAGCTCAAAGACATTCCTATGGGAGTTGAGGCAATAAATGAACTTCGGACGATCTTCAATTATCTGAAGTCAGTCAACTTGGATAAAAAATATTACCAGTTTGCGCCGTTTATAGCCCGAGGGCTTGCCTACTATACGGGACCCGTATGGGAGTTTGAGGTTATCGAGGGAGGAGTCGGGTCTGTTGCCGGGTGCGGAAGGTATGATAACATCATCGGCAAATTCGTCGGACGCGAAACGCCGGCAACTGGAGGTAGCTTCGGGATCGACCGGATTGTTGAGGTAATTAAGTCCCGCAACATGCTCCAATTGGAGTCCATGTCAGCAAAAGTTTTAGTAACGGTTTTTGAAGAAGGGCTTTTCGACAGATCACTTGAAGCGGCCGTTTACTTGAGGAAAAACAATATCAAGACATTCCTTTATCCGTCGATTAAGGAAAAACTTGACAAACAGATGAAGTACGCCAACAAGAAGGGGATTCCCTACGTTGTCATCGTCGGACCCGTCGAGTCGGAAAAAAATATATTCAAATTGAAGGACATGAAAACCGGAGAACAGAGGGAACTATCCCTGGAAGAACTCCTCAATTCCGTCAAATAACATATGCAGATAAATCCGAATGTCGTAATTATTGAAGCCTTGCCCGGAGTCGGCGGGGACGAGTCGAAGCTCTGGATGAAGGAGCTCCTTTTGTCGTATATTCGTTTTGCCGAGAGGAGACTTATGAAGTTCGTTTACCTTGACGAGAATACGGTCAAGATTAAAGGCGAAGGTGCTTATGATTTTTTCAAGAACGAAACCGGCGTCCACCGTGTGCAACGGATACCATCTACCGAAAGAAAAGGAAGAATCCACACGTCAACTTGTATCATTGTAGTCTTGCCCCAGATAATCCAGTCTGGAATACGGCTAAGTCCGAACGAGATTGAATGGCAATTTTACAGATCAGGAGGCCACGGAGGACAAAACGTCAATAAGGTCTCAACCGCAGTAAGGTTAACTCATAAACCGACGGGCATCGTCACGACCGCTTCCCGTGAACGCCACCAGGAAGCCAACCGTCAGATAGCCATGGATCTTCTAATGGCCAAACTCGTGACTCTAGAAGAGGAGAAGAAAAAGGGAATGAGACATTCTTATGTTAAGGATGTAGGGATCGGGGACCGTGCCGAGAAAATAAGGACCTACAATTTTCCCCAAAATAGGCTGACCGATCATAGAATAAACAAGAGTTTCCATAACCTCGAAGACATTATTGAGGAAGGTAAGTGGGATAAGGTATTTACACGCAGTTAAAGGGCTTGTCGTTTTTTTCAATACAAATAAGTTGAATAAAAGGGGAGCCATCTGTTATAATAGTTTTCTTATGAAAGCGAACATCCATCCAACATATTATCAGGAAGCAACCGTCATCTGCGCCTGCGGCAACAAATTCACGACGGGCTCAACCAAAGAGCACATCTCGGTTGAGGTATGCTACAAGTGCCATCCTTTATATACCGGAGAACACAGGTTCTTGGACGTGAAGGGAAGAGTCGAGACCTTTAAGAAGAAAATGCAGACGGCCGCCGCCTACAAGGCAACGAGTGCCGGAAAGAAGAACAAAAAGGGACAGAAAGACGAAAAAAAGGCCAAGTCGTTGAAAGAACTTTTGAGCGAATCGTAACTTGACCTCGACAAATAGAAAAATATTGATATAATTAATAGGTTCCTTAAGACCCGGGTTCAAATTAAAACTCTTAAAAAAGAGTTCCCCGGCGAACTTCCAGTTCTGACTGGAGAAGGGAAAACAAAATGATACAACTAAAGAAAAAAACACAGGTAGATAATCTTACCGCTACTTTAAAAGAGAATGGCAATTTTCTTCTAGCCAAAATTGATAAAACAAGCCATAAGAATCTTGAAGCTTTAAGACGTGAACTTAGGAAAAATGCTTCGACAATTAAGGTCATCAAGAACTCATATTTTGAGAAAGCCGTCAATAAGTTGGCCCAATCGGACAAAGCATATCTTGAACTCAAGAAGAACTTCCTACCTTTGACTTCCGCCTCCATGATCGTTTTTTTTGACAAGTCGTGGGACGCCGGTCTTAAGGCTTTCTATGAGTTTACCCTTAAAGAGAAAACCTTGTCGTTTAAACTGTCGCACCTGGATGACAACATCTATGGCGACACCGACACCGAAAAGATCGCCAAGCTACCGGGTCGCGACCAGCTGGTAGCCAAGATGTTGGGATCGATGATGTCGCCGATGTCGCATTTCGTATACGCTCTTAAATACAACACCAACAAATTAGTTTATGTTTTACAAGCAAAAGCAAAGGAGGTGAAATCATAAATGTCAGAAACAAAATTAGCCGAAAAACTACAGAAAATTGCGACAGAAATAGAAGCATTGACAGTAGTCGAAATGGCAGACTTAGCCAAGTATTTGGAAGATAAGTTCGGAGTTTCCGCTATGCCGGTTGCCGCTGCCGCGCCCGCTGCCGCTGGAGCACCCGCTGCCGCTGCTGAGGAAAAAACTTCATTCACCGTCGTGTTGACCGCATCTGGTGACAACAAACTAGGAGTCATCAAGGCTGTCCGCGAAATCCTGCCCAATTTGGGACTTATGGATGCCAAGAAATTGGTCGAATCCGCTCCTAAAGATCTTTTAACAGACGTCAAGAAAGAACAAGCTGAAGAAGCAAAGAAAAAGGTTGAAGCCGCAGGAGGAAAGGTTGAATTGAAATAAATCCGAAATCCAAAATAAGAAATTCGAAACAGTTCTAATTGTTCGAATTTGTTTCGGATTTCGACTCTTTGAGTTTCGGATTTCAGGTATAATAACATATGGCAAAAAAGACATCATCTTCTGATTACGGAGCCGAATCCATCGTTGTTCTTGAAGGCCTCGAACCAGTAAGAAAGCGTCCGGCGATGTACATTGGGACTACCTCACAATACGGAATAAACCACTGCTTGAACGAAATTATCGACAACTCCATAGACGAAGCCCTGGCCGGATTTTGTCATAACGTCGAAATCCGCATTGAAAAAAACGATTACCTGACGGTCTTTGACGACGGAAGAGGAATTCCCGTTGACAAGGTCCCCAAATACAACGTGTCCGCCTTGGAGTTGGTTTTCACCAAGCTTCACGCCGGAGGTAAGTTCAATGTCGGAGCCTACAAAGTGTCAGGAGGACTTCACGGAGTCGGAGCCTCAGTTGTTAACGCGTTGTCGACCCACATAATCGTTGAAGTTAGGCGAGACGGCAAGCTTTACCGCCAGGAATACCGGAAGGGAAAGCCCGAAGGCCCGGTCAAGGTTGTCAAGGAATCTATAATTGGTTTCAACTACAAGGTTGGGACGGCAATTTCCTTTATCCCGGATCCCGAGATATTTAAGGAAACTATCGAACTCAACTACAACATCTTCAAAAAACAAGTAAAGGAAAGAGCTTATCTTATAAACAACGTATTCTTCAGAGTATATAACCACAAAAACGGAGACAAATTCGCATACTTCTTTGACGGGGGAATCATATCTCTCATCCGCGACCTGAATCGCGGCAAGAAGGTCCTCCACGAACCGGTTTACGTCAGGAAACAGGTCGACGACAAAGAAGTTGAAGTTGTTATTCAATACAACGATTCCATAAACGAAAACATCCATTCATTCGTCAATGTCATCAACACCCACGAAGGTGGAACCCATTTGACAGGATTTAAAACCGCCATAACCCGCGCGATAAACAATTACGCCAAGAAAGAGTTTGATACCGGCAAAAACGGTATCGACACCTTCACAGGGGATGACGTCAAGGAAGGTTTGACCGCGATCGTTTATGTCAAAATGCCGGCAACCAACCTCCAATTTGAAGGACAAACAAAAACCAAGCTTGGAAACTCCGAAGTTCAGACGATTGTCCAACAGACGGTCTTTGAATTCCTGGAGACCCATTTTGAGGAAAACCCGAAAGTCGCAAGGGACATCTTGGGCAAAATTTTCCTGGCCCAGAAAGCCCGACTGGCCGCCAAAGCCGCCAAAGAAGCTGTTTTGAGAAAAGGCGCCTTGGAAGGGGCAACTCTTCCTGGAAAGCTTGCAGACTGCCAGGAAAAGGATCCGGCCTTATCCGAACTATTTATGGTCGAGGGTAACTCAGCCGGTGGTACCGCAAAACAAGGACGAAACCGGAAATACCAGGCAATATTGCCCCTAAGGGGTAAGGTCCTCAATACCGAGCGTGCCTATCTTGACCGGGTGTTGTCATTTAAGGAACTAAAGGATTTGGTCATCGCCTTGGGATGCGGAATCGGGGAGAATGTCGATTACTCCAAACTTAGATATCACAAAATCGTCATTATGACCGACGCTGACGTTGATGGAGAACATATCATGACGCTACTTCTGACTTTTTTCTTCCGCCATATGCCGGACGTCATCAACAAAGGCCATCTTTTCATTGCCCAACCACCGCTTTTTAAGATTTCCGCTGGAAAGAAGGTCGCCTATGCCTACTCAGACGATGAGCGCGATGTGATCATCAAGGATCTGACCGTAAAACTAAAAACCAGTAATTTCAACATTCAGCGCTATAAAGGACTTGGAGAAATGAATCCGGAGCAGCTTTGGGAGACAACCATGAATCCCGAGAACCGGATACTAAAACAAGTAGCCATAGGAGACGCCCAGGAAGCTGATTACGTATTCTCTATGTTGATGGGCGACGAGGTACCACCTCGTAAAAAATTTATCGTCACCCACGCCAAAATGGCGAGCCTGGATTTTTGATTGAGTTAATAATTAATTTTTTCTTATGCATATATCAAAACTGTCGGCAGGAAAAAACCCACCTGATGAGGTTAACGTATTTGTAGAGATCCCACAGGGTTCGAGCATCAAATACGAACTGGATAAGGAATCCGGGGTCGTTATGGTCGACCGCTTTAACTTTACAGCAATGTTCTATCCCTTCAATTACGGTTTCGTCCCCCAGACGCACGCAGAAGACGGTGATCCGGTTGACGTTTTGGTGATCTCAAGTTATTCGGTCGCACCAGGAACGGTTATTCCCTCCAGACCCATCGGAATGCTTGAAATGGAAGACGAGGCGGGAATCGACACCAAGATATTAGCCGTTCCAACAGCAAAAGTTGATCCGTTTTATGCTCATATAAAGGATATTTCGGATCTTGATGAAGCAACCAAAAATAAAATAAAGCATTTCTTTAATCATTACAAGGAGCTCGAACCTGGTAAATGGGTTAAGCTCAAAAACTTTTTGGGACGCGAAGATGCTTTGAAATCCATCAAAAAAGGATTAGAATAATATTTTGATTTTTTATGGCAGGAACCGACACAGCTAAAAACATACAGGTCGCGGAGATCACAACCGAAATGAAGCGGTCGTATTTGGATTACGCGATGTCAGTTATTGTGTCGCGAGCCCTTCCTGACGTCCGCGACGGCTTGAAGCCTGTCCATAGACGTATCCTTTATGCGATGCATAAACTTGGCCTGTCGCATTCAGCCCGGTATTCCAAATCTGCAAAAGTTGTCGGAGAAGTCTTAGGTAAATACCACCCACACGGTGACTCGTCAGTTTATGAAGCCTTGGCCCGTTTGGCCCAAGATTTTTCGATGAGATATCCTTTGATCAAAGGTCAAGGAAACTTCGGTTCAGTTGACGGAGATCCTCCGGCGGCCATGCGTTATACCGAAGCCAAGCTCGCCAAAATATCTGAAGAAATGGTTGTCGATCTTGAAAAAGAAACCGTTGACTGGATCGACAACTTCGACGGAACCTTAAAGGAACCTGTATATCTACCGGCCAAGCTTCCGAACCTTCTTTTGATGGGAGCCGAAGGTATTGCCGTCGGAATGGCCACAAAGATTCCTCCTCATAATTTGGGTGAGCTCGTTGACGCCATCGTTCATTTGGTCGACAATGCCAAATTGACGTCTGAAAAAGGCCACAAACCCAAGGACGCCCGCGAAGGCGCAAAAAACCTCGGATTCGGGATTGAGGTCGAGGAACTTATGCAATTTGTAAAGGGTCCGGACTTTCCGACTTCAGGAATAATATACGGGGCTGCCGACATTAAGCAGGCATATTTGACGGGACGCGGATCCATGATGGTAAGAGCTAAGATAGAGGACGAGGACTTAGGCCACGGAAAAACCGCCATCATCGTCACCGAGATTCCTTATCAGGTCAATAAATCAGCGCTCGTTGAAAAGATCGCCCACTTGGCTACCGACAAAAAAATTGTTGGAATTTCTGATCTTCGCGATGAGTCGAGCCGGGAGGGAATAAGGATCGTTATCGAGTTGAAACGCGACGCCTCATACAAAAAAGTCGTCAACAATTTATTCAAATTTACGGAACTTCAGACTTCGTTCCCGATGAACATCGTCTGTCTCGTTGACGGAATTCCCCAGACACTGGGTCTGAAATCAATACTTGAAATCTACGTCAAGCACCGGGTTGACGTTGTTGTCAAAAGAAGCGAATTTGAACTTAAGGCCGCCAAGGCGCGCGCCCATATTCTTGAAGGTTATCTTATTGCCCTTGATAACATCGACGAAGTCGTCGAGATCATCAAGAAATCAAAAGACGAAGCCACCGCGAAGGCAGCCCTTATGAAGAAATTCGGCCTATCGGACCTTCAATCACAGGCGATTCTTGACATGCAACTTAAGAGACTCACCGGTCTTGAAAGATCCAAGATCGAGGACGAACTGGCTATGCTCAAGGAAACTATCACGTACCTTGAGTCTTTGCTTAAAGACGTATTTAAGGTATTGAAGGTCATCAAGGACGAAGTCCTCTACCTTAAGGATAAATACGGAGACGAAAGGCGAACAAAAATTGTCAAGGCTAGGCCAGGAGAGATTACCGACGAGGAACTAATCGAAAACAAGGAAGTTATTGTTGTTTTGACCAAAGAGGGATATATAAAGCAGGTGCCGCGCGAAACCTTCAGGGTCCAGCACCGAGGAGGCAAGGGCGTCGCCGGTATCGAGACCAAAGAGACTGACAATGTCTATTACATCACAACGGTAATGACACACGACTATATGCTTTTCTTCACCAACCAAGGTCGGGTATTCCAGACCCGTGTTTGGGACGTACCGGTTGGATCGCGAACTTCAAAAGGAAAGGCCGTCATCAACCTTATTTCCTTAAAACCGGAAGAAAAAATCACGTCGATTTTAAGCTACGACAACACCAAACTCGAGAACGCCGATAAGATGTTTGTTGTCATGTCGACAAAACTCGGTACCGTCAAGAAATCTTCCTTTAAAGATTACTCAAACATAAGGACCAACGGAATTATCGCCATAAGGCTTGAGAAAAACGACGAACTCTTGTGGGTCAAACTGACTGACGGAAAGGAAAACGTTATCCTTATTTCTAAAAACGGTAAGGGAATTGTATTCAAGGAAAAGGAAATCAGGCCGACGGGACGAGCCAGTATCGGAGTCAAGGGAATGGACCTAGGACCCGATAACCAGGTCATCGCCGCCGACGTTTTTCCGGATGATGATTTCAAGAAAGATATCTTCATTATAGGCGATCGAGGAATAGGTAAGAAAACAAAGCTCTCAAATTTCAAGGGTCAACACAAGGGTGGTAAGGGAGTCAAGACAGCAGAAATTGACGCCAAATTTGGTCACATTGCCTATTCTTCAATCATCCAGCCTGAGGACCAGACGCTCATCATGACCTCGGCCGGGGGACAGATCGTCAAAATCGAGCTGTCGTCAATCCCATCAAGGTCTCGTACCGCAAAAGGGGTCATCCTCATGAGACTAGATAAACAGGATAAAGTCACCTCCGCCACCATGGTCTAACTGTAAGGAATATGGTATAATTAGCCATTAATGAAAATAGACGGCGCCAAAATAGCCTCCTATCTCCAAAAAGTCCTCAAGAAGGAAGTTTCTAAAATCAAAAAAAACAAACCCCATTTGGTCGTTTTCTTGGCTAAAGCAGATAGTGATCAAGTATCTTTTGTAAAGATAAAGTCCAAGCTTGCCCAGAAAATCGGAGTCGGCTTTGAGCTTATAAAATACGAAAAACCACCCCAGTTTATTAAGTTCGCAACCGCCATAAGAGAAAGGTCCCATGCCGAAAAAACAACCGGCGTCATAATCCAGCAACCTCTTCCTTCAAATCTAGCAACCGACAGTATCTATAACTATATTCCGGACCTCAAGGAAATTGAAGGCGTCAAGAAAAAGTCACCCTTCTGTTCGCCAATCGGTTTGGCAGTATTGACCGTCATGAAATTCATATACGGCAAAGGCAAATATACACCCGATCTATTCGTTGATATCAACCGTGACCGGGTATTTTTTAAGAAACTTTTCAAAAATAAAAGGGTTGTCTTGGTCGGGAGGGGAATCACTGGAGGCAGGCCCATAGGCAAGATGCTGACCGAGGCGAAAATTAATTACATAAGTCTCAATTCCAAAACCCCGAGTCCCGAATCCTACTTTCAAAACGCCGATCTGATAATAACCGCAGTCGGGCACAAGGTGATTGAGCCTTCAATGCTTAAACCCGGTGTCGTTTTGATAAACGTCGGCATGAGAACCGATGGCGGTAAATTAAAAGGGGACTACGAAGAATCGGAGATCAAAAACATTGCCTCGTCCTACACTCCGACTCCGGGAGGCGTTGGACCCATAGACGTCGTTTATCTTTACAAAAATCTTATTGACGCAACAAATCTCCAACACAAGAAGGTAAAATAATAGAATGAATCTTATCGTCATTACCGGCCAAACGGCTACCGGCAAAACCGCACTGGCGGTTGAATTGGCCAAAAAATACGACGGCGAACTCATAAACTTTGATTCCCGCCAAATCTATAAACATCTGGATATCATAACCGGCAAAGACCTACCAACATCCCAGATACACCTTTACGACATCGTCACTCCCGATAAATATTTCTCGTCTTTCGATTATGTTGAAAAAGCCCGACCCCTCATTGAGGAGATAAAATCAAGGGGTAAGACTCCGATTCTAGTCGGGGGCACCTATTTGTATCTCAAGCATCTCCTTTACGATTTCGATGTCAAAGTACCGCCAAACTTTGCCCTGCGGGATATATTGAATGTAAAAACGGTCGATGAGCTTCAAACGCAGCTTAAGAAGTTAAGCCATGATGAACTTGATGGTATGAACAATAGCGACAAAAACAACCCAAGAAGATTAATCAGGCGTATTGAGATATTGAGCCAGTCAACAAGTGACGAAAAACCAAAAATAACAAGAAAAAATGAAGGTCACTTAAACAAGCTTGGAGTTACATCCTACATCGGGATACGATATCTTAATCGCGATGACTTGGCAAAAGCTATAAATACCCGGGTCAAAAAAAGAATTGAACAAGGCGCGGTTTTGGAAGTTAAGGGATTACTTGATAAAGGTTATAAGGGCAGCGACCCCGGAATGAAAACCATTGGCTACCAGGAGTTGATAAAATACATAAAAGGGGATATCGGATTTGATCAGGCAATTGAAGAATGGACAAATCACGAGATCCAATACGCCAAAAGGCAGTACACTTTTATGAAGAAGGATAATAATATTAGTTGGAGAAACATATGAACGCTATACCAACCGAAATAGCTATTAAAGTTCCAATAAGCGTAAATAAGCTGACACAGGCTGTTAAACCTAACGGTGCCGAAGTCCATGTTAGTGATAAAAGTCTGCTAAGAGGTGGAGATGTTTTCTTGCCCAAAGATACTCCAGATAACGCCCGCGTGGCGATTGTCATGGACGATACGATGGGTAAAAGAGAGATTGTTGAATTTAAAGCTTTAAATACTGGAAATGGAATTGTTCTGGTAGACGAGACACTACCCATTATTAGAACCATATTAGATGAGAAAATGCCAATAGGTCAAAAGATTGACCGATCGATTACAGATGCTGGTGATGAATTTGATTGGAGAGAAATTTCAGAACAAACATACGGAGTAGCTCTTAATATGCCTGTCGGAAAAAACATTGTCGGGGGAGTAACGGTTGTATTCACATCAAAAACATTAAGCAATTACAAGAAGTCTTTAGGTTTCAGATAATTTTTTTACCTCTTCAACATCCTTTTCTATTTGTCCGATCAACTCTCCAGGTGTATCAAATTTCCTAACTGTACGGATATATTTCAATATGTCAATTGTTATGGCTTTGTCATTAGTTTGGGGAGGGTTTTTTTCGTCAACATCAAGCAGATACACCTCACAAGATTTGAGGTCATCTTTAAAGGTGGGGGAGGGACCGTAATGCATTGCTCCCAAGTATTTGTTTTCTCCTAAATACAGATTTACACCGTATATTCCATAATCGAGATTTAATCCTTTCGGTATTTCAAGGTTTATGGTCGGAAATCCTAAGGTAGTGGCTCGGCCGCGACCCCTGATTTGATGGCTTTCGAATCTCACTTCTTAAATGTATAGGCAAAAATTTTTGACGAGTAGTAGAAAAGGGCAATCACGGCCACCATTTGGGTCGGGGAGAAGACGTAACCGGTCAAAAGCATTACCGCAAAGATCGAAACATAAAGGATTATTGCTGCCAAATAGGCGGCGGATCTTTTTTTTGCTACGAGCCGGTATGCGCCCCAGACAACGGATGCGAATATGGCATATAGAGTTGATGCTAACTGGGGAGTACCTCCGTCGATAGTCAAGTCACCGTTTCTTGATATGACAAAGTATAGCGTTACCATACCCAGGATAACCCAAATGAGATATTTGATAGTTTTCCTTTTCACAATAATATGTTACCATAACATATATCTTTCGGGGTGTTTGCGTAATTCAAGATCGGAAGTATACTCTTCGACCCTGGTAAATTACCGGGGACGACCGGGTGGAATTCCCGGAGCGACCGTTAAAGTCGGGAGGAAAGAAAGATACAAAAGCCGTATTAACGTGGCTTATATTATTTATTACCCCGAAAGGGGTATTTTTTATGATCAAGAATTCTTTTTCTGCCCGTGACCTGGCGATAGCTGCGGGTTTAACCGCTTTTTCGGCTGTAGTCCAGCTTATCCATATTGGCTACCAGTCGCCCCAGTTTGGTATGTGGATAGACATAGTCGCCGTCACTTGGCTTATGGCGTTTTTTCTTTTTGGTATGAGGATGTCATTTCTAGTCTCCTTGGGAGGCGCCCTTGTTATTACTCTTTTCGCGCCTGATACCTGGCTTGGTGCCAGCATGAAATGGGTTGCCAGTTTTCCGATGTGGTTTATCTTGGCGGCTTTCCTTCTTATAATCAAGAAGCCAATTTCGCATTATTCGCGCTTCAGAAATCTCATTTTGCCCGTTTCTTTAGCATTGGTCTTGCGAACTCTTTTTGTCATTCCCTTGAACTATTATTATGCTATCCCCATCTGGACCGGTATGACACCCGAGCAGGCGATAGCGGCTATTCCATGGTACATAATTGCTCTTTTCAACATTGTCCAAGGGTTAGTTGACGTTACTTTCGCCTGGGTACTCGTTAATAAATTCAGGCTGAACCGTTTCTCTCACTGGAAAAAAGACATATGAAAAAAGGAATATTTTTTGACAAAGTTTCCCTGTCTTATACTGAAGGATTATTCCAGTTGAAAGACGTCGATCTTTTTATACCCCAAGGTTCATTTTTCGGAATTACCGGTATAAACGGCAGCGGTAAATCAACCTTAACTCTTCTTATAAACGGTCTTATACCGCACCAGATAAAAGCCGACATAAAGGGGAAGGTCTACGTCGACGGAGTCGCAACGATTTCAAAACCGGTATCGTTTTTTGCCAACAAGGTCGGTATGGTATTCCAGAATCCCGACTTCATGCTTTTCAATCTAACGGTCAAGGAAGAGATAGAGTTCGGTCTCAAGAATTTGAATATCAATAATATGGAAGAGCGGGTCAAAAAAGCTTTGGAAATGGTCGGGATGGAAGGGTTTGAAGAACGCGACCCCCAAACGCTGTCCTTGGGCCAAAAGCAAAAGATCTGTCTGGCAGCCGTCCTGGCCCAGGACCCATCGTATATTGTTCTTGACGAGCCGGCGGCCATGCTTGACCACAAAAGTAGCCTCAAACTCTTCCGCATTCTGGGCGACCTTAATCGGAAGGGTAAGACTATTGTTATTGTCGAACACGATACCGAATACCTGATGAAGTACGCCCACCAGATGATTGTCGTCGACCGGGGATCGATCATTGAGAAGGGGAGTCCAAACCAGGTTTTTTCCAAGAAAGAAAAATTAAGAAAAATCGGCATTAGAATTCCGGGCGAAAGAATATGAAGGAATTTCCGACATTATTAAAAATAATTTTACTTGTAGGATTGAGTTCTTTTTTCCTGACATCGTTCAATTTAATTTTGCTGTTATCGGCACTGATTTTATTGCTGATTGCGATATCGTCTACCCGAAGCCGCAAAAAAATCTACCCCCGGCTGAAAGCGCTAATTCCTGCCGGAATCTTGATTTTTGTTCTCCAGATTGCCTTTAGCCCGGGCGTGCCTTTAAATGACAAACTATTATTTTCATTGACGGTTTTTTCAAAACTAACCGTTGTCAGTCTGTTGGTTTTGTATTTCGTTTCAACTACATCACCCGCGAATATTGTTTCGTCGTTTTTCTTTCTTAATGAAGATATGAGATTGATGTTGACGATGACCTTTTATTTTATTCCCCTTATACTTGATGAAGCTTCCCAAATTATGGCTGTTCAGAAATCGCGCGGTTTAAAGAGTTTTTCGTGGAATTTGATGCCTTTGATTGTGCCTCTGCTTCATCGGGTTTTTACTCGCGCACAAGCGTTATCTTTGACGATAATCTCAAGAGGATATCGGCATTAACCTTTCTTGTTGAAGAGATTGAAGAAGGCTTCCTTGGGGATTTCGACCCGTCCGATCATCTTCATTTTTTTCTTTCCCTCTTTCTGTTTCTCAAGAAGTTTCTTTTTCCGTCCCACATCCCCGGCGCCTATAACCTTGCCGCTTTTTATAAGGACGTCTTTCCGGAAAGGCGACAAACGTTCAGAGGCAATTATCTTGCCATGGTATGAGGCCTGAATCTTGACCTCGTACTGCTGGCGAGGAATAAGCTCCCTCAGCCTTTGGGTTATGAATCTTGCCTTCTCGAAGGATTTTTCCTTAACAACAATTTCCGAGAACTCTTCAACCGGGTCGCCGTTAAGAAGGACCATAAGTTTGGCGGCTTCGACTTTTTCGTACTTCAAAAACTCCCAGTCCAAAGACGCAAATCCCGAGGAAACGCTTTTCAGGTTGTCAAAAAAGTCTGACATCAGCTCCGACATCGGCATCTCATAACTCAACATTATTTTGTTTTTGTTGTCCATGGTCAGGAACTTTCCCCGGTAATTTTGAACCAGTTGCATGACGGCCCCGACGTACTCGTTGGGGGTGATGATCATTATCTTGACGTATGGCTCATAAAAAACCCCGTCCTCAATCTTGTATTCAACCTGTGGAGGGGTCAGGACAAGACTTAAATTAAATTCGCGCTCGAGTCTTTCCCTGACAACGTCTGCATGGAGAAGTCCAAGAAATCCCACCCTGAATCCGGCACCCAAAGCCTGGGAATAGACGCTGGCGAACTGGAGGGCGGAATCGTTAAGGTATAGTTTGTCCAAAGCTTTTTTCAAATTGAGGTAGTCGGCGGTTAGAGTCGGGAATACCGACGCGAAAACCATCGGCTGGACTTTCTTGTAACCGGGAAGGGGTGGGGACATGTCCTTGAAGTTCAGGATCGTGTCTCCCACATCCACCTGGTGGATGTCTTTGAGGTTGGTTACAAGATAGCCGATATTCCCATCAGTCAGACTTGGTTCGGGTATGAGGTCGGGCGAGAAAAATCCAACTTCAGACGTTTCAAATATGGCACCCGTCGCCGCCAACCTCATCTTCTGTCCGGCCTTCAATATTCCCTCAAATACGCGAACGAAGGTGATGACTCCGCGGTGGGAATCGTAATAGGAATCGAAGATCAAGGCCTTTGTGTCATTTGTCTTTAGGTTCTTGGGTGGAGGAATCTTTTCAACGACCGCGTTAAGAAGTGTCTCAACACCGTGTCCGGTTTTGGCCGAGATCTCAAAAATCTGGTCGTTTGTAATGCCCAAGAAATCGACTAATTGTTTTTTGGTCGCTTCAACTTCGGCTGAAGGCAAATCAATCTTGTTGACGGCGGCGATAATTTCCAGGTTTTTCTCGATGGCCTTATAGGCGTTAGCAATCGTTTGCGCCTGGATCCCCTGGGTGGCGTCAACCAATAGAATCACGCCTTCAACCGAGGACAAGGTGCGATCGACTTCGTAGGAGAAGTCGACGTGTCCCGGGGTATCTATAAGGTTGAGGACGTATCCGTTGTACTTCATGCGGACTGGCGCCAGTTTTATGGTGATGCCGCGCTCGCGGGATATGGGATTGCGGTCAAGCATCTGTTCGTCGTGGCGACCGGGGTCAACGACGTGGGTCATCTCCAATAACCTGTCAGCGAGCGTTGACTTTCCGTGATCTACATGGGCAATTATCGCAAAGTTTCTGATTTTATCCATAATGTTAGACTGAGAATATCTTAAGAGTCGAAGTACCTCCCTTGACAGCCCAGTAATCTCCGTGGAGAACCAATAACGTTTCGTCTTTTTTTATGAGATTTTTTTTGGTGAGCATTTCTATCGCCGCTCTTATATCTTTTTTGGTGACTTCATTCTTCAATACCGGTTTATGGATAAAGGTTTGGACTCCAAAATCAATACTCAGTGCGTCGGCAACGCTCTTTGAAGATACAAAAGTATATATGGGAAGGAGTGGTCTGTAACGGGAAATGAATCTGGCAGTAGCACCCGTTTGGGTAAAGACCAGAAAGCCGGCGAGGTTCTTTTTGTTTTTTAGATAGGAAAGATAAAGGTTGTAGGCTGACTCGCAAATAAGGTCGGCGTTCGTCTTTATCTCAAAATAGAAGGGCTTTTTGTCGGAAAGGTAGTTTTGGCTTTCGTTGAAGTGGAGTATATCGTTCATCATCGTCACCGATTTTTTTGGATATTTGCCGCTTGCAGTTTCAGCCGACAACATGACGGCGTCCGTCAGATCGTAGAAAGCGTTGGCAACGTCTGAGACCTCAGCCCTAGTCGGATAAGGGTTCTCGACCATCGACTGGAGCATCTGGGTTGCCGTTATCACCGGGATTCCTTTTTTGAAGGCTTCCTTGATTATGTGTTTCTGGAAATACGGCACCTTTTCAAGGGAAATCTCAACCCCCAAGTCGCCCCGGGCAACCATTAGGCCGTCGACCTCGTTTGTGATCTTTTCAAGATTATGGAGAGCCTTCTGGGTCTCGATCTTGGCTATTATTTTAGCGACGACTTTGTGTTTGGCCATTTCTGACTTTAAGTCTTTAACGTCTTTTTCGGATCTAACAAAAGATAAAGCGATGAAATCCACACCCGCTTGAGCGGCCATTTTTATGGCATCTATGTCCCGCGATATGAGAGAGGGGACGGGAATGTCGCAACCCGGAATATTGAAGTTCTTTCGGTTTTTTATATATCCTGAGGAATATGATCGAAGCATCGGTTTGCCGTCATGGATCTCGACCTTGAAGCTCAAACTGCCGTCGTCGATTAAGACCCGCTGGTCTTTTGGAAGGTTCGAAATAATCTCGGGGTGGGAGACAAAAACGGCTCCTTCCTCAAGAGGAATAAGCTGGCCTTCCTCGACCTTAATCTCCGGTATCTTAATATTCACCCTAATCTCCGGCCCCTGAAGGTCAATCATGACGCCAACGTTTGTGCCCAGTTTTTCGGCGGCCTTCCTGACTTCGCCGATTTTTTCTTTATGCCAATCGAGGGAGTTGTGTTTCAGGTTGAATCTAAATACGTCAACGCCAAGAGCTATAAGCTTTTCAATTTCAGAAACTGTCTCGCAGCTTGGGCCGATTGTGGCAACAATTTTTGTCAGTCTTTTTTTCATATATTTTTGAGGACTTTGTGATAAAAACTTTCCGTTTCCTTGCCAATTTTATTCCAGTCGTACTTTTTGATTTCCTCTACCTCCCATTCTACTATCTTTTGCCTCAACTTATCGCTGACAATCAAAGATTCAAGGGCATTGGCCATTTCCTTGACGCTTTTTTCCTTGACGATAAGACTTTTGGCGGGGTAACTTTTGAGGACTTCGGAGAAGGCATTATTCTTCAAAGCGACAATCGGCGTTCCCGATGCCATCGCCTCAAGAAGGGTTATCCCGAATCCCTCGTTGACATACGGCGCACAGAAAATGTCGGCGCTTTGGTAAAGCCTGGCTTTCTCTTCGTTTTTGACGTAGCCGTGAAATTTGACGTAGTTTTCCAATTTATTATTTTTCACATACTCGATCATCCTTTTCTTGTCTGGCCCCTCGCCGACAACCGAAAGAGTGACGTTCTTACGAGTAGCAACAATTTTCTTTAAAGCCTTTAGTAGAAGATGGAGGCCCTTTTTGGGAACGATCCGTGCCAAAAACAACAACTTTACTTTCCCGTCCGGTTTCTTTTTTTTGAAGCGGAAAAGTCCACGGTCGATGCCGTTGGCGATTATGGTTTTCTGGGTCTTCGGGTTGAATATTTCCTCCCAGCAGTTTTTGGTCCTGTGGGAGACGAAGATCGAGCCTTTGACTTTTTTCGAAAGGCTATCCTTAAGGAGCGGAATGAATCCCCGGAAAATATCCAAGAAAGAGTCCTTCTCCCAGGTCGCATGGTAAGTTGTGACAATAGGTATCTCAAGAACATTGAGAAGTTCGTAGGAAAGAAACGGCATGAAAGGGTCGTGGATATGGATAAGGTCGAAGTCTCCCGGATTTATGAGCTTCCGGTAATCTTCCTGATTCTTTTTGCTGACGTAACTGACGTCATAACCTATGGGAAGCGAAAATTCGGTAAATTCACCGACCATTCTTGTATTGGGATAGGGGAGAAGGGTTCGGGTTCGTCGGGGCATGAAAACCGTCACCCGATGGCCGAGTTTTTTTAAGGCAACCGATAAATAATATACGTGTTCTTGAACCCCTCCGGTTGAGGATGGATCCGAGGAAAAGAACATGGCTATTTTTAACTTCCTTCCGGTTATTGTCTTCATCGCATTTATTTTTTTGTAAATCCGGCGGCAAATAGTATAGAATTAATGGAAATGGCGTATTACTTCGTTATTTTGGTAAGAATAATCCTGGCTCCATTAATATTGGTTTGGCCGACAACCGCCATAATTTTATCACTTTTGTTGGATATATTCGACGCCGATTTTGCCTACAAGGTAATAACCAAGAAGCAGTATCAAATGGTCGACAAGATTCTAGACTCCTTTGTGCTTTTATTTGAACTTATTCTGGCATGGCAGGTGCTGCCGGAATTCAAACTACTGTTGACAATTCTTTTTGTCTGGCGGATGATCGGGCTGACGGTATTTCTCGAATCGAAAAACCGCCACGTCCTTTTGGTATTTGGAAACTTTTTTGAAAACGTCTTTTTTCTTTTGTACTTCGCAACGACTTTCAAGTCGTTGAACTTCTTACTCTTGAACCAAGCGGTATTTTATACCGCAATGACGCTGGCATTTTTAAGCAAGATCTTCCATGAATGGTTTATTCATGTTGCCGAATTGTCAATCCGAGAACACTTATTCGGAAGCAAAAGAAAGTGGAAAAATGATAAAATTAACCTATGAAAACGATTTCCAAACTTAAAGAAAACTTCCGCCTCATGTGGGAGTACCGAGAGCTTTTGTGGAACTTGGCTTACCGGGAGATCAACCAGAGATACAAACAATCGATTTTGGGATACGCCTGGGTCATTTTGAATCCGCTTTTCCAGTTGATCGTTCTCAATTTTGTGTTTTCGGTCGTTTTAAAGATACCGTCCCAGGGGGTGCCCTTCATAATCTTTTTGGCGGTTGCCCTTTTACCCTGGAATCTTTTTGCCGCGAGTCTATCTTCATCCGTCAACGCCCTCGTGTCCAATAGCTCGCTCATTACCAAAATATATTTTCCCAGGGAAATTCTTGTATATTCGACAATCATCGCCAAGATAGTAGACTTTCTGTTTTCCTGTAT
>DJWA01000024.1:56081-64711 GCA_002440905.1 Candidatus Roizmanbacteria bacterium UBA6242
CCGGTCGAGATCATCCCCGATAGATACCGTTTTATTTTTTCCCTCAACCCGATGTCTGTTATCATAAACGCCTACAGGCAGACCATATTGGGCGGAGGTCAACCAAGCTATTCGTCCTTAGCAATCGCACTTGCCATGTCTATAACCGTATTCATTATCGGTTTTTATATATTCAAAAAATCCGAAGGGGAATTTGCCGACTATGTCTAATATCATCAAAGCCGAAAATTTAAGTAAAAAATACAATCTTCAAAAACACAAAACCTTTAAGGAGTTCCTTCCGGCCCTTTTTTCCGGCCAGGAAGTCCGAACCTCGTTTTCGGCATTGTCCCAGCTTAATTTCGGAATCGATCGGGGAGAGTCCCTGGGAATTTTGGGCAAGAACGGTTCCGGTAAATCGACTCTGCTTAAAATAATCGCCGGAGTCACCAAACCTTCAGACGGTCGGATTACCGTTGACGGACGGGTAGCGCCGCTTATAGAACTCGGGGCCGGATTTCACCCGGAATTGACCGGCCGCGAAAACGTATACCTTAACGGTTCAATTTTAGGTATTAAGCGCAAACATATGGAAAGTCTGTATAAAGGCATTGTCGAGTTTTCGGAACTCCAATCCTTTATGGACCAACCGGTCAAACACTACTCTTCGGGCATGTATATGAGGTTGGCCTTTTCCGTTGCCGTTGCCGAACAACCCGATATCCTCCTGGTTGACGAAATCCTGTCGGTCGGTGACGTCAAGTTCAAGGAAAAATGTCTCACTCGAATTAAAGAGTTTCAGGATAAAGGTTCAACACTAATTTTGGTGAGCCATGCCCCTGAGCAGACCAAACAATACTGCAAAAAAGTATTGGTTCTTGACCACGGTAAACAAATATTTTTCGGAGATACTGAAGAAGGTGCGAAAAAATACCAGGAGATTTTGAATCGTTAACTTACCCCCAACTCACCCGCAAGACTTTTTAGTTTATCAAGCGTATCCTGGATATTTGCGCTCAGTTTCTTGAGTTTTGACATCTGATAAATCGCAAACAAAGTGGTGAAGCTTGCCGATATTGCTCCTTCGACCGTATTCATCGGTTTGGAGATATCACTTTTTCTGGCATTTTCTCCCGGTTTTTTGGCCCCTTTGGAGTCGGAAACGTCGGATATATAAAATCCCGCGACGATACGGGTATTTGAACCCGAAAACTTTTCCGCCATTGATCCCTGTTCCATGTCAACGGTCAGATGACCGTCGGGATTACTCACAGCTTTATAGTCGCCGTCTTCCTGGACGGTAACGGCCGCAACCGTCATCAATTCATCAACACCCACATAGTTAAAGAAGGCCTTATCCCTTTCATCTACCTGGTATCTTATGGGGTATTGAGTAGCCTGGTCCTGGTCTTGGCCGGCAATTCGGGTTTTGTAGGGGATTACGATTTGTCCCTGTTTCAAACCGTTATCGTGTTCGCGGTTTGAATCCCGTCGTATATATCCGATTTTCCCGATAAAGGCAATCAACTCGGGATCGATCAACTCTTCGTCGATCAATTTAGCCGAAAGGTCGGCCGGTAATTCGCCTATAAGATACGGAATACTTAAAATCGGATGATCGATCTCGATCAGACGGTCAAACATTTCTTTTATATACGGACTTTCATCGATTAAAAGATTTTGGTCAAACGCCTTTGGGTCCCAGTAATCAATGGGCTCACCCATATTGGATTTTTCATAGTCATTACCGTTATCGAGAGGTCCCCGAACACCATAAAGCAGTCTTTTATATCCCAACTTCGAATAATTCTCTTTATTAAATATTTGTTCATATAGTTGAGTGGCTCTATCGGTTTTTCCGTAATCCTTGTTCAAAAGAGTCAATAGTGTGTACTTACGGACAAAAGCTTTTACGTCCTCTGGTATATTTCTTTTCGCCATCGTTTTTACGATCGTTTCCAAATCGGTCATTTTGGTCCTTATTCCAAAACTCGCATCTGTTTCCTGATCCTTACCATAGAGTTTTTCAAGACTCGCCAATTTAACTTCATCCAACAGCAGGGTGAACATCGTCATCCTCCAGCTGAAATCGTTGCCAATAAACAAGAGTGGTTTCCTTTCCGTCTTGGGCATCTTTTCCTTAAGTTTTTGAGTCAAGATGTCAACCGCGCTCGTTCGGTTTTCGTCAAAATCAAACGAGACGTTGATTTCAGACTTTTTCCATGCTTCAAATTTATTAGGATCCTTAAATACATCAAAATGGGGTGACTTAAATTGCGGATTGGCCATAACCAAAGAGTGAACCTGATGAAAGTTGGCTTTTCGTAGTAAGTGAAGAAGCGATAAGAATGAAGCCATTTCCCTCTGGTCGGCCCCGCCCAGCTTTGAATCCCGGATATTCATGTTGATATTTATACTCTCTCTTTTGTCTTCAACCGTATACCATCGTCTTCTTGACTTGGCCGTTTTGAGTTGGTCCCGGGTATTTTGACCAACAAACTTATTATGATCGTTTGTCAAAACCAGATTAATCGGTTTGTCCATGGTTTCCAAGAGTTCATTCGGTATCCTTTCCCCAAGATAGGAAAGCGTCATAACGACGTTATGGGGACCCAATGGCTCGTTGTCGACCATAGGAGCCAGGGGATATCCTTCCTGCAAGTTGAAGATTTTGTATGAAAGCGGCGTCGGTCGAGTCGTATACTTCACCAACCTGGCGACCGTTTCTTTGAATTGCTTGGTATATTTTGGGTTTTCCTTTTTAGCTACTTCTGCCATTTGTATATTTTATCAGGGAGGTAAGGGCATTTCAATAATCCGATCGATCAAATGTCATTTGAAAGTCGCCTTCAGATAACCGGAGAGGTTTCTTAGTCTTTCAACTAAAAAATTGAAGTCCAAAAGAAAATAGTCCCTATGTTTCATCGATAATCTCCACCAGTTGACCATGTCTTGGCGGGCTTTGAAATTGCCCATCTTGGAGCTTGTCGTCATATGGTTGTGTTTGACCTCGAAATGGGATATCCCCATTTTGTAACCCTTCTTCTTGAAACGCAAGAATAAATCAACATCCTCAAGGTATGCGAAAAAACTCTGGTCAAAACCCTTTAAGTCATTAAATACTTTTGTTTTCATAATTAAACAGGCTGCCGTCAACCCGTCAAGTTTTTTGTCGTTTTGATCTAGGACAAGCTCTACCTTTCCGTATGGCAGGACTCGATAACCGTAATTTTCTATCCTGCCGTCGGGGTTAACAAGAATAGGGGAAAGGGCGTCAAGATTCACTCGTCTCACTTCCTCCAACAGTTCAGCTACCGCTCTCTCGTCTTTAAATTCAATATCATCGTTTAAAATCAGAATCCATTTGGATATAACGTGTCTTACACCGTGGTTGACGGCAGCGGCAAACCCAATATTTCTGTTTTGTGGTAGGTAAAGGGGAGGTGTCTTAAAGTGGGTCATCCTAAGAAGGTTTTTTTTATCGTGGTCGGGCTTGTTATCAACAACGATAAGCCGACACTCCTTGTCCTTGAAATAATTAACTAGATATTTTAGACCCCCAACGTTACTAAATGTGGGAACAATAATCGTTAAGTCTTTCACGTAGTCATTATATATTACTTGGTGAAGGAGTAATAGATTATCTCGAAAAAAGCTCTTATCCCGTCTATCATTTTTATCTTTTTTCCTTCCTCATAGGTTCTCCCAAAATACGCAATTCCTACTTCATATACCCTTACCTTTCCCGTTTTTGCAATTCTGGCGGTTACCTCGGGTTCAAAACCGAATTTCTTGGATCTTAAATGCGGCGCAATATTGCGGATGAGATCACCCCTGAAAGCTTTGCACCCGGTCTCCATGTCGGTCAGGTTGAGGTTTGTCATCATATTGGAGAATGTTGTCAGCATTTTATTGGCAACGTAGTGCCAAAAGTACAGGACCCTGTGCGGCTGTCCCGAAAGGAAGCGGCTACCGTAAACGACATCGGCCTGTTTCTTGACAAAAAGTCTTATTATCTTTTCATACTCGGCGGGTGAGTATTCAAGATCGCTATCCTGAACTATGACGATATCACCGTGGCTTTTGAGTATCCCCATCTTAACAGCCGCACCTTTACCTTCATTTTTGGACTTTTCAAGAAGAGATATGTTTTTGCGGCCTTTGATGAATTTCCTGACTATTTTTTTTGTGTTATCCGTAGATTTGTCATCGACAATGATAATCTCTTTTTTTATTTTAAGGGTACGGCTCTTGAAGACCTGCCTCATGACCTCACTAATATATTTTTCCTCGTTATATACCGGTATGATAATTGTGACCAAACGCATATTTTATATTATGAAAAATATATCATAATAATTGACAAGACTGGCCCAAAGTTGTATTCTTGCGTATATATCCTGAGGTTATCAGGGTTTTTTTGATTAGGAGATGCAGAAGTTTGCCGAAATCCTCCAGAGATTCAAATATCGCATCTTGATCTTCATGGCCGTCCTGGGGCCAGGTATTATTACAGCCGTTGCCGACAACGACGCCGGAGGCGTTGCTACCTATACAGTTGCCGCCTCAACGTTCGGAATGGCCTCAAGGTTTCTCATAGTTCCCGAGGCAATCCTATTGGCAATCACCCAAGACATAGGCGCCAGAATTGCGATTGTGACCCGAAAGGGTCTGGGAGGGCTCATACGCGAAAGATATGGTCTTCAAGTGTCGATGATTTTGTTTATCCTTTATTTCATAACCAATACCGGGGTGGTTCTTCAGAACGTTTCAGGTCTGAAGTCCGCCTACCAGCTTTTTAACTTCCCCTGGCAGATAAGTCTTATCGGCACCTGCGCCTTCCTCATATTTATCGTAGTTAAATTCAATTACAAAAGAATCCAAAATATATTCCTTTTCATGATGCTTTTTTATGTCGCCTACGTCATCTCCGCATGGCTATCGAACCCGGACTGGAAGGAGGCGGCTTATGAGAGCTTAGTACTTCCCAAAACCGAGTTTTTGACAGATATAGGGTACTGGTTTTCAAGAATCGCCGTCTTGGGTACGACAATCACTGCCTGGGGCCAGTTTTTCATTTCAAGCTTTATTTTAGACAAGAACCTGACCCCGTCACACCTTAAAGCGGAAAGGACCGAGATTGCCTTGGGTGCGATTGTTACCAGCGTTTTCTCGTGGATGATGGCGGTAGCCGTAACTTACACCTTATTTGTCAACAAAATCACGGTCACAGACGGTTATTCCGCGGCTCTTGCCATGACGCCTTTTGCCGGCAACATGTCAACAATGTTGTTTTCGGTCGGCCTTTTGGGGGCTTCGATTTTAGGGTTGACGATTGTCCCTCTGGCGACCGCTTACGTATTTTCGGAGATGTTCGGTTATGAAGGCTCGCTTGACGCCGACCTTAAAAAGGGTCGGCTTTTTTATACCTTCTTTACCATTCAGATATTGGTTGCCTTGGGTATAACGCTGTTCCCGCAGACGTCCCTTTTCAAGTTGACTCTATATGCCGACTTCCTAAACGGTGCCATGCTTCCAGTTATTTTCTTCTTTCTCATAAAGATTTCGGGGGATGAGGAGATGATGGGTAAGTATCGTGTCTCAGGGTTATCCCGTTATATTTTAATCGGCTCATCCTTTGTGATTACCGGAGCAGTGCTTGTGACGTTTATAGGTAAGATATTCAATATAGTTTAACCGTGAAAAAAGTATATTGGCTAATTCTTCTGATCTTTTTCTCAGCTTTTATTTTTAAATCCTATTTGACCATGACCAAAGTGCCTCTTCATGATTTTGATGAGGCCAACCGGACTGAAGGAGCACGAAACATGAAGAATTATTCCTCATACCTTGCGCCGTTGACAGGCAGCCCTTTCTTGAGAAATATAGATCTCTTTGTTGAGGCGAAGGATAATCCTTTGCTCAAAATCTATTATCATCTTGAAAGACCACCGCTGTATTTTCTGTCGATGGTCTTCTCGTCATCAATAATCGGGGATAATGAATTTTCCTACCGCCTGCCGTCGTTTGTTTTTGGACTAATGGCATTTGTGGTTCTTGCGACTGCTACATCGGGTGCGGTCTTGCCTGTGCTTACGCTTGCGACTTCTTCGGACTGGTGGCTGTCCTCCCAGTCGGCTTTAATGGATACATCGTTAACATTGTTTCTTTTTGTCGCCTTGGCATTTCTTTTGGGGTTTATCCAAAGAAAGAGGAATTCCCTTTTGGTTTTATCTGGCGTATCTTTGGGGCTGGCAATATTGAGCAAAGGCCAACCAGCGGTCATATTCGCATTTCCGTTATTGTTCACCCTTTTTACCAAAAAGGTATCCTTCAGACAGGCATCTATTTTATTGGCCAGTGCAGGAGCGGTTATCGCCCCTTGGGCGATCGCAGTTATTACTAAGTTCGGTTTTGATAATTTTATCGGCACATTCCTGGGGTTTGCCAAAAACAGGTCAACCGTGGGAGACACCACCCAACTGGCGCCCGTTTACTGGTATGTCAGGTGGTTTATAGAAAGCTTCAGGTTGGGATTCCTGCTCTTCTTAACTCTAGTTGTTACGGATTTTGTCGAAAAAAGATTTTCATATAGGAAGATCCTTATTCTTTTTTATTTCATCTTTTCCCTGGCTCTGTTTTCTCTGTCCAAAAACAAAGTCTGGTGGTATGTTCTGCCTCTTGTTCCGGTAGCTGCCCTATATATACACGAGTCGGTTTTGGGGATAATCAAAATTGATAAAAATAAACTTTTCAACTTATCCCTAATTGTATTACTATTGAGCCTGCCTTTGTTTTACGGGTCAAGCAATACGGTGGCTTTATCTTACGCCGTCTTTCTTGTTGGTTTGTCGTTTATGGTTATGAGGCTGAAGATAAAACTTAAGAATCTGTATGTAAATATCTTGTTTATGGTGGCGATCGTCTTCTCATTGTTTATATTCTATCTGCGTTTCCCAACCATCGCTCCAACGTATCCTGAGGTGAAGACGATGGGGGAGTATTACCAAAAATTGCCCCAGCCCAAATGTTTGTACCTTCAGTCTATGCCCTATGAGGCAATGCTTTATTATTCACGGGCTGAAGAAGTAAACTACTTGGACGAAAATACCAGGTTAATCAAAGGGTGCAATTCATATCTAATAACCCCGGACAAGATTGATGATACCAATACCTTCCATAACGAGGATAGTCTAAACCTCTATAAAATTGATAAAATATCTCCATGATCATAGGCATAGACGTATCGATGCTCAACTACCAGGGGTCGGGTGTTGCCAACTATACCTTTAACCTCGTTAAAAATCTGCTCAAGTACGGAAAAGAGAATGAATACCGTCTTTTCTATTCAAGCTTAAGGCGGCCCAAAAACTTCTATTATCTTGAGGAACTTAGGAATCTTGGGGCAAAGATATATGATTACCCCTTACCCATTTCCATATGGAAGATCCTGTGGGGCAAGTACCATTTGGTACCGGTTGAATGGCTTATTGGGAAAGTGGACGTTTTCCTGTCCTCTGACTTTTTAAGACCTCCGTTATTGAAAGGGACAAAGGGAGTGACAACGATACACGATCTGACATGGAAGATATTTCCCCAGTTCCACAACGATGATATCGTTGAGGCCCATCAAAGGAAATTGGATAAGACGATAAAATACGGGGACACGGTAATAGTAGATTCTGAAAATACAAAGAGGGATCTTTTGAAATTCTATCCCGAGATTAACAAAGCGGAGACTATTCATTTGGCGGTTGGCGACCACTTCAAAAGGATTAGAAACAAAGTCGAGGTCAAGAAGGTACTTAAGAAATACAAGGTAAAGTTTCCCGGCAATTACCTGCTATATGTTGGCGCCATTGAACCCAGAAAGAATCTTGAAACGGCAATAGAAGTATTTAACAAATTCGTAAGCCGAAAGGAATATTCTGACTATGTATTCCTTATTGTCGGAAGGGCAGGGTGGAAGAATGAGCAAATTTTCAATTTAATCAATAAATTGAAGTTGGAGAATAAAGTGAGATTTGTAGGGTATGTTGAGGACCGAGACTTACCTTATTTTTATAACGCAACAAAAGTATTTGTCTATCTTTCCAAATACGAGGGCTTCGGCCTTCCCCCGATTGAAGCTGCATCCTGCGGAACGCCGACACTTCTTTACAACAATTCTTCCCTTAAGGAAATTTTCAAGGATGGTTATCCTTATACAAGTCACGGTAAGGAACTTTCCGATTTGATATCCCTGGTCAAAGGCAAAACTGACATTAAAAAATATGCCTATGATTTTTCCTGGAAAAAATATTGTACCGAGTTTCTGAAAACCGTCAAAACAATATGAAGATAATTAATACTAAGGAAATTGAAATGACCTTGGCCCATAACACCGTTCCGCGTAAGTCACTGATCAAAGTAGGGGACAGTAAGTCCAAACTTCAGACAGTCAATGACGCTTATCTTGAGCCGGGAATGAATTTTAAACCCCATATCCATACCGACTGCGAGGAAGTCTACTATTTTCTCGATGGAGAAGGAGAGATGTTAGTAAACGATAACAAGATTCAGGTTAATAAAGGTACCTGCATACTCGTTGAGGCCGGTGAATCGCATGGTCTTATAAATACCGGATCAACAAGACTCCGTTTCATAACCGT
>DJWA01000023.1 GCA_002440905.1 Candidatus Roizmanbacteria bacterium UBA6242
CTCACAATATTCAGAGCGCAAGCAGCGAAAATGCCATCTTTGAATAAGCGCTAGAAATCCGTGCCATTAAGTCCTTCTCACGCCTTGGTTCAAGCAAGTACGTTTCTCCAAATTTCTTTTCCCTTCCTATTGTCGATATTATTCCCAAATTACCCAGCCTAAGCAGGGCTTTTAATGTAGGTACAAGATGTAAGAGGCTTATTTCGACCTTCCGATCCATAACTGGATCATGATATTCTATCCCGACTTCCTCCGCATTCACAAAAGCACCCCCGTCGGGATCAGGACCAACATGGCGATAGACGGGTCTTCTGTAGTATTTGAATTCGTGTGCCTTCCCATCAATTACAAGTTCAGGACCACGACCATTAACAAGAAGCGTTAAGGTGCTTCTTTTCCCGTGTCTAGTAAGATTAAAGTTTAATCCGTGGTTTTTTTCACCAGACATATTGCTTTTTAAATTAGTCAGTATTTTATCAGCAAATATCGTCAGGGTCCAGTCGAAGATGTCGCCTCTGTGGTTGGAGTTGGAGTTGGAGTAGGCACATCTTTGGTCTTGTAGTAAAAATTACGGATAAGTGAAACTTCATCATCGGACTGAGTACTCTTTACCCTAAGTTCAAGAGATTTTGGACCAGGATCCATATTGAAAAGACAGATTTCCTTATCTGTAAATTCAGACCAATCGCCATCGTCAAGTCTATATGACCAGACGACCGAACAATATTCCCCTGTCTGATAGCTTATGGATATGCATACGGGATTGCTGTTCATGAGTTGACCTTCAGCGGGACTTGAGATCCTTACCGGACCAACCTCCTTTTTACATTCTTTAGCAGTTGAAGGCGTCGGAGTAAATGTCGGTGTAGATGAGGCCTCCTTTTCAATAATTCTTTCCGTGATCGTAACTATCTTCTCAACAGGAGAAACCGAAATTGTTGGAACGGTCTTTTCTTCGCTTTTTTTGTTGTTGTTGATGTTTGAGATATTGGAAATAAGGACGGTCAACAAAACAGGCACCGTCAGAAGGGCGGTTATGAATTCTATGTATCTCTTCTTATCGGGTAGACCCCGATACCAAGTTTTTATATTCTCCAGAAAATTTCGCATATGGAGTAAGGATATTCTATCACAATCCCAGACTTGGCGCGGCCGATTTCATCGAATTGAGGCAGATTTCCACAAATTTTTCAATCGATAGATTGAGACCTTTGGGATCAGTACATTTCTTTATATCCTCTCGCCTTGTGCCTGCGGCAAACTTGGGTTGCTTCAGAAGCCTCTTCACGACAGATGATACTTTAACGTCCGCAAGTTTTCTAGATGGATAGACGAACGCGACCGCCATAACAAGTCCTGTCAGGGAGTCGGCGCAGAATATCGACCACTCCGCCTTATTATTTGGCTGGTAGCCGGTCAGGTCAGGGGCATGAGCTTTTATGATATTATGAACGGTCTCTGAAATTGTCAGTCCGTGTTTGGCTAAGGCCTCAAGGGTTTTCTGGGGATGGGTAGGTTTGAATTCGCCGGAATAGTCTATGTCGTGAAGCAATCCCGCCAACATCCAATCGTCTTTTGTCGGCTCCGATGAGTCAAGTAGTCCTTGCGATTGAAAAAAGTCATAAAGACCACCCATACAAGCCTCAAGAGCAAGCGAGTGCTTGAAGACGTTGTCTTCAAGTTGAATTTTCAAAGCTTCTTCATACTTTTTCTTATCCATATTATATTAGTCGATAATAATATTTAATATTTTACCTGGAATATATAGCACCCTGTACTTTTTACCTTCTGTATATTTTTTGATCTTTTCGTCACCTAAGGCCAGTTTTTCAACAACCTTTTGATCTTTTGCAACATCGCTTTGCACTTTGACGGTGGCTCGTAGTTTTCCCATTACTTGAATGGGGATAACCATTTCAGTACCCACCAAATCCGCTTTGACTTCGGGCCAAACTGACAGATGAATAGAGGACTTCTCCCCCATTATTTCGCTCCATATCTCCTCTGCCATAAAAGGAGCAAACGGCGCCAGAACCTGAAGAAATTTCATCGCATCCTCGCGGGATAGGTCTTTTGGATTTCTTTCCCAGTCGTTCAGGAATTCCATCATTGAAGCAATCGACGTATTAAACTTGACCTCAGGTATATCTCTGGTAATTTTATTAATGGTTTTTTGAAGCTTCGCCCCGAGATTAACTTCAGATTTTACGGCATTAAAGTCTGACGTTTGGTAAAGATCCCAAACTCGTTTTACGAACCTATAAGATCCTTGAAGTGCCTTTGTCGACCATGGGATCTCGGTATTGAAAGGGGCCATGAACATTTCATAAATTCGTAAGGCGTCGGCTCCGTATTCACCGACGACCGTATCCGGGTTGATAACATTACCATACGATTTACTCATTTTTCTATGGTCTTCCGCTAGTATCATCCCCTGGTTTCTCAATTTCAGGAATGGCTCTTTGAAATTCAAAAGCTTCAGGTCATACAAAGCCTTGACCCAGAAACGAGAATATAAAAGATGTAAGACGGCATGTTCGGCGCCTCCCAGATACCAATCGACCGGTTGCCATTTTTTCATGGCTTGGGGGCTTAATATTTCCTTATCATTTTTGGGGTCGGCGAAACGCAGGAAGTACCAGCATGAACCAGCCCAGTTGGGCATAGTGTCTGTCTCCCTTTTGGCGGGACCGAGGCATTTTGGGCATTTGGTATTGACCCAATCGTCAACTGATGAAAGCGGTGATTCACCGCTTGGTCCGGGCTCGTAAGACTCCAAATACGGTAACTTCAGGGGAAGTTCGTTCTCGGGAACTGGCTGCCATCCGCATTTTTCACAATTGACCATGGGAATGGGTTCTCCCCAGTATCTTTGCCTGGAAAATATCCAGTCCCTCAAGTGATAAGTGACGACTCTTTTTCCCCAACCTTTCTCTTCAAGGTAATCCATTATCTTAACTGTCGCATCGTGTATGTTCATTCCGTCCAAGAATTCCGAATTGACCATTGTTCCATCTTCCTCCTGAACCTGACCTTTCTCGGTAATTTCGGACGTGTCCTTATCGGGTCCAACGACTACTCTAACTATATCTATGTCAAATTCCTTAGCAAATTCGAAATCCCTTATATCATGTCCTGGAACTCCGACAACCGCTCCTGTGCCGAAATTTGAAAGCACAAAATCAGAAACCCAAACAGGCATTTCACGTCCGTTAAGATTATTTACTGCGTAGAAACCAGTAAAGACTCCGGTTTTTTTATTTCCCTCTGCTTGTCTTTCAATCTCCGACTTTGAAAGCGAAGATTCGACGTAAGATCTTACTTTTTTCTCGTCGGTCTTATCGGTTTTTAACTTGCCTTCGACTATTTTTTTAACAAACTCGTGTTCGGGCGCCAAAACGATGAAAGTAGCTCCAAAATTAGTATCTGGACGGGTTGTGAAACAGGTAATTTTCTCAACGCTATCTTTTATTTCATATTCAATATTTATCCCCTCCTTTTTCCCGATCCAATTTCTCTGCATGGCCAGAATTCCTTCAGGCCAATCCAACCCTTCAAGATCAGCAAGTAACCTGTCCCCGTATGACGTAATCTTAAATATCCATTGAGGAAGATCTTTCTTGGTAATTTTATTACCACACCGTTCGTGGGTGCCGTTCGGCAATACCTCTTCTTCAGCTAATCCCGTCTTGCAGGATGGACAGTAGTTTATTGGAGTGTCTTTCCTATATAGCAAGCCCTGTCGGTAAAACTGGATGAAAAGCCACTGTGTCCATTTGTAATAAGCGGGGTCGGTTGTCGTGAACTCACGATCCCAGTCGTATGAAAACCCTAAGGACTTCATCTGACGTTTGAAGGTTGCGATATGCTCCGGCACCATATCCATCGGATTTTTCTTGGCTTTAATGGCGGCGTTTTCGGCCGGCAATCCAAAAGCGTCCCAACCCATAGGATGCAATACTGAATATTGGTTCATTCTGTAGTATCTAGCAACTACGTCCGTTCCAGTATAGTTACGGACGTGACCGACATGAAGTCCGGCTCCCGAAGGGTACGGAAACATCGCCAAGACATATTGTTTCTTTTGACCTTCCCGATCTTTATAAGTTTTGTCTTTTTCCCACCGATCGACCCATTTTTTTTCAAACTCCTGCGGTTGATATTTTCTTACCATATGTGTAATTTTAACAAAAGTCACTTAAATTTTTTCAATAACTCAATTACTTCGGTTTTTTTTGACTCATCCACTTCAACTAATATAACCCCAAGCTTCCAGTGGCCATACAATACAATCGACCCTAATGGCGAAAGTAATATCGCGGACAAGGCTAACAAATCTTCTTCTCCCCTTATTTTGACGACCTGGGGCTCGTAAGTTGACATAAACCGACCGATTGCCTTCCATATACCCATTACCGATCTGGGGTCAATAGTCCCAGGATCATTTACGTATACTTTTCCACCTATGATTTCGTTTGTTTTTCCTTCTGGAATGACGACTCGACGGGATTTGAAATCTAGCACCTTTATATCTGGCGACAGACCATATTTATCCATTGAGTTTGCGATAATGTCTCCAACGGCAATCACCATTGTCGGTTTGGCTTCCTTGATCATTGATATTATCTTTTTTGTTACCTTTTTTTCTTCGATATGACTTCCTCTAACAACCTTTCCTAATGGTTCTCTCAATTCTCCCTTCAATTTGTCAGGGAGAATGAGTGTGCTATTAAAATAATCCAGATAAATCTTGCCCTCGCGATCAACTTCGCCCCGTCTTATTCTTTCTGAGCTAATTAGCTTCCCATCAGGAGACCGAACATCCTCAATAACTATCGTCTTTAATGGGGGTAAGTTGTTGTTTATTCTTAATCGATTAATTTTTAAGGCGTTTGGTAAGGTATTCCTAGATACGACAATTGCCGAGACGTCTCTTTTCTTATCCAAGGGACCTTTAAAATGGCTGAATGTAATTATCTTAGATCTTTTTATCCAACCCATTTTGGTCAAATAGTCACGAACGGATTTTTTTCTTACCGAAAGCTTCTCAATCTTACTTGCAAGAAATTTCTTTTTGTAAAGTTCCTCTGTGGCAACGCCGACGGTGACTCTTTTACCTATTGTGAATGCTCTGTTTAACATCGCCCGATGGCCTTTATGGAATCGGTCAAAAGTCCCCCCCAATACGACCTGATCAATATTTGCCGTCAAGTTGTCCCCGATGAATCTTACCAAATAGGCGGGAACCCTTTCCTGCCAATTACCCCCCTCAACAAGCAGCTTTCTTATCTTCTCTCCTTCATAGAGGTATCTTTTGTAGTACGGCACCCTTAAGACTTTATAGCCTCCCTTTTTCATTATCCTATTGACCCAATCGTTATTACCTACAATTAAGTCAAATGACCCGACCTTCGACTTGACGTTTGTTAGCCACTTTTCATCGTTGAAAAAATCATCAAGCGGAATATATTTCAGAATCCTAGATCCGAAACCTTCCTTGTAAAAAACCGACTTCAGGATCTTTTCCCGGGTCTTCCAGTCAAGGGGGTTGTCTGAATCGTAGATATTGGCGCTTCCTATGCCGACGGTGACCTTTTCGGCGACATTTAAAGCTTCCTTTAATAGGTAAAGGTGACCGAGATGAAAAGGCTGGAAACGACCAATTAAAAGCGCGTTTTTATATTTCATATTTGGATTTAAACTCCTAAAATAGTATACTATATCCATGAAAATATCGCTTTCTATCAAGCCGGAATACGAGACAAAAAAGATCATTGGTTTCCTTAAAAAGGTGAAAAGAAAGACCGGAATAGAAAAGGTTGTCATCGGGATGTCGGGGGGAATTGACTCGACAACTGCGTTTTATCTATTAAAAGAAATATATTCTCCCGAAAACATCTATCCGGCGATTTTGAATTTCTACCCCAAAGATAATAATCTAATAAAAAAGATTATAGGGGAAGTCGGAGTTCCCAAAACCAATGTTCTTGACATATCGATTAAACCGATGGTTGATGAATTAGAAAAGCGATTACTTATCGATTCGAAAGTGAGAAAAGGCAACTTGATGGCCCGCACCAGAATGATAGTACTGTTTGATCTGGCAAAAAAAGTCGGCGGGCTCGTATCGGGGACAGAAAATAAAACCGAAAAGCTCCTTGGTTATTACACCAGGTTTGGCGATTCAGCCTCCGATCTTGAGCCGATAAGTCACCTTTACAAAACCCAGGTTTACGAATTGGCAAAATATCTTGGTGTCCCGAATGAAATAATCAAAGCCCAACCAACTGCCGGCTTGTGGGCTGGTCAAACCGATGAAAAGGAATTCGGATTCACGTATAAAGAAGCCGATCAAGTTCTCTATCTTCACTATGACAAGAAGGTAAATCTTGAGAAGATCAAAAGGATGGGGTTTAAGAAGGCCGATAAAATAATTAAAAGGTCGCTGTCAAATCGCTTTAAACTCCTGGTCCCCTACAAGTTGGGCTAATACCTTTAAATCCTCATCCATTTTCAAGCGGTAGTTCGTTTTCATCGGAATTATTTTCAAAAAGTTAATTCTTTCTTTAAAGACTTTATATCTGTCGACCATATGTTTCATATCGGGGATATCATTCATACCATCTCTCCCCAAGTGGACATCGTCAGCCGTCTCCCTTAGATTGGTGAATATTTCGGCCACTTTGATATCTATAATCATTTGAGCAATTCTTTCAGCTTCATAATCGGTAAACTCCGATTCCTCATCCTGAAAATCTATTTCGGACTCGCTTTTCTTGACGTCTTTTGAGGACATGTTGATGATCCTACGAAAATCTTCCCACTTAACTTTTCTCCAGTGCTGGATTGCCATATCGGGCGGCTTGTCAGGTGGTGTTAGAAGAGAGACCATTGTTACAAGTTTCCTTATTTCCCTTGGTTGCCAATCTTTCATATATGTTGTTCCATCAACGTTTTTTGCATTTTTCAATAGGTTTATAAAATTACCAACATTGTAATCGGGGGTATCTTTGCTCTTTCTTTTCATTTCAATCAAATCGTGAAGAAGCGATGTTGCTACCAACAGATCTCTCTCGTCTTTTGAATAGTCTTTATCACTGGTCATCTCATCTGTCTGGTAAGCCGTAAAAAAAAGATGTTTAATATACAAGTCCCCGGTTATCCTCCTCCTATCGGTTTCGTGTTCCTTCTTTGCAAGTTCGAAAACGGTAGAAGTTATTGGTCGTCCGTTTATGGGATTCCCTATATACCGTTTTAGAAATGAATTGAGCCCTTGGCAATTTTCCGTTATAAACCTGAGGGTATGGTTTATGTTTTCAGCTGCCTGAAAGGTTCTGTCGGGTAGTTGGAATATTTCAACGACTCTGTGGTCTATTAAACCCGAAAAGTGGTGCACTGTTTTTCCCTCGAACGTAGTTGGCATATTTGTAGCTCATCATTATAGCAATCCAAACCTCCATTTTCAATCTTTATTGTAAGAATATCTCGACGACCAGGAAAAGCAGATAAACCAAAAGAAGTATCTTTCCTTCACGGCGGGAAATATCCTGCTTGCTCCGCGAAAAGAAATAAAAGATTCCAAGTCCCAAAAGCATCATTGCCATGGTTTTGTAAGAATAAGTTTCGATATTTATCCTGTCACCGTTTAAAAACGTAAATATACCGAAGAGTAGCGAATTGGCGGCCGCCGATCCTAAATAGTCTCCCAGCGCCACCTCCCGTTTACCTGCCATGACCGCCCTTATCGCCAAGCTCAATTCCGGAAGATTTGTACCTATGGACAAAACGACAATACTTATGAGAAATGTTGAGACCGATAACAGTTCCGAAAAATATATCGTCTGGGTGACAATATACTGACTCGTCACGAATACAATCACACAGGCTAATAGTAATTCCACAACATCCTCAAAGGCATTCTTATCCTTGAAATTCTCTAATCCTTCACGAACGTTAACAAACAAACCATGTTTTTTTTCTATGAAATAAAAAAGGATTATATACATGAGAATTAGGAATACGCTCTCGGTTCTTGTTAAAACATTATCGGCGATAAGAAAAGTTGGCGCCGCGACAAACAGTAACGTGAAAATCAAGTTGTCGGTACTCAGTTGGTGGATCATCTTAACGCCATTTCCAAGAACCGCCAAAATCGGTATTACGAGTATGAAAAGGGTCAAAGAAGCACCCAGCAAATTACCGATAAATATTCCCGGCCTCTGCTGGATTATCGAGTTTATGCCGACGGCAAATTCAGGGATTGACGTCAGAATGCCCAAAACGAAAAAAGAAACCGCGAAAGTAGATAGCTTAAGCTTTTTAGTAAAGCGAGTCAGCGAGTTGACGATTATCCCACTCGCATACCAAATGAGAAAAAAGGAAATGAAATAAAAAGCAATGTTAATAAGAACCATAAATTTATGATACCACAAAAAAGAGGCCGGTTTTGGCCGGCCTCTTAATATGGTTTTACTGATTATGCCTGCGGCTGTTCTTCAACCGGTGAGGCGGAATCTGTTTGCGCCACGTTGCTTTCTTTTGGTGGTCTTGCTTCCGAAACAACCAACTTTCGTCCCTTGAAGTCCTGTTGATGAAACATTTCAATGGCTCGCTTTGCTTCCTCTTCCGTTCCCATTTCAACAAATCCGAAACCTTTTGAACGGCCGGAATCTCTAAATTTGATGACGGTGGCCGTGACAACGGACCCGGCGGCGGCAAACTGATTCTTCAGATCTTCGTCATTCACTTCATAAAGTAAATTACCCACGTAAAGTTTTTTATTCATTAAGAATCACCCCCTATCAAAAAATTTAAATTCTAAAGAAGCGGTAAACGATAATATTTTATCGGTCACAAAGCATGTTGAAAAAATAGCAATAGTTTATTGTAGCAAATTAATATTAAGTGTCAAACAATTTTAAAATATAAAAAACCCTTAAAGGTTTACCAGCTTAAGCTTTCCGTCATTCCAGTGGTGCCCCAAAAAAAGTTCCATTAGGCGTTTAAAGTCCGGATTCAGATCGGTCACAAAAAACTCTTTTTTTGAATGTTTTTCAAGTTTTTTCTCGATTTCCGGATGATTTACCAAGTACTCTTTGAGTTTTTTCGCTACGATTCTTCCTTCTGAGATGACGTCGACTTTTTTCCCTACGATATGACTAATCTCTCTTTTCAAAAGTTCGTAATGAGTGCAGGCCAATATCAATCCGTTGATATTCTTATTAAGAATATCCTCAAGATATTCTCTAAGCACCAGATCGAGGATTTTCCTGTTTTTGGATCCGTCCTCTATAAACGGAACCAATAAAGGACAGGCTTGCTGAAAGACTTTGGATTCCGGCAATATTTTCTTTATTTCCCTGACAAAAGCTTCCGAATTAACTGTCGCTTTTGTGCCGATAACACCTATCCTGTCGTGTTTCTTTTGAGCCATCTCCTCAACGACCGGCTTAACGACTCCGAGCACCCGGCGGTCGGGATAATATTTGGGTAAAAATTCTTGCTGTATCCGCTTAAGAGAGGTCGTTGTTGAGGTATTGCAGGCGATAATTACTAGTTTACAGTCCCGTTTCATAAGAAAGTCGACGGCCTGGCGGGTGAATTCGTAAATAATCTCGGGCGACCTATTGCCATAAGGGACGCGGGCGTTATCGCCAAGATATATGTAATTATATTGTGGCAATTCGTTGAAAAGCTCCTTGAGGATTGTTAACCCTCCCAAACCCGAGTCGAATACGCCGATTTTCATTAACGTGTAATCTGAAAGCTTTTAACTTCCTCAAGAAGTTTTTTTGCCTCTTTGTTCTCCTCGAAATGGCGTCTGACTGGCTCGATTAACTGGTCCAGAAGTTTCACCAAAGTGTTCTTTACGTCCATGGGGTGGACCTGTTTTTCGGAAAATGTCTTTTCTAATTCCGCATAAGTCTTGAAGGACAGATTGCCTCCGAATTTTTCTGGACGAACGACAGACACCTCGTTTATCCCAAGTCTTTCGAATGATTCGAAAATTATGTACTTGTAATATTCAAGAATCGGATTGGTCTTTATGTCGCCTTCAAGACAGTAAGCTTTATTGATTTTTCTTTGGATATCCTCCAAGGTATCGGTCATGAAAATGGCCGTGTCCGGCTTGGATTTGGACATTTTAAGCTCAATCGTTCGTTGAAGGGCGTCTTTTTCCTCGGTAACCGGTTTCCCAAGCCCCATAAGCATATGATGGGATACTACAACCGGCTTCCAGTACCCAAGTAGAGGTCCAACTTCACGAGCCAACATATTTACCTTCCTCTGGTCCATTCCCAGTTGGGTAATTTTAGCTTTCAGCATGAAAATGTCGGCTACCTGCATACACGAGTAGATTATGTGGGCACCGGTTAACTTATCTAACGACTCTTCCCGTCCCATCATTTCGGCGGTGCGAATAAACCTTTTTAAGGCATTTGATTTCCCTACCTGAACAACCAATTTCCAGTAGTCGGGATTTTTTGCCATGTCGGAAGCCCAAAGGAATTCGACCTTAGAAAGATCCATTCCCGAAGCTCTCCACACTTCTATAAAATAACGTCCGACGGTTTTTATCTTTTCAAGATCCCCCCCCATTTTGTTATTGGCCATAGCGTGCCAATCAGCGACCCACATCCTGAACTTGACGCCGGCTTTGATCATCTTATTGACATTGATTGCCCTTAAAATCCCCTGGGCGATATGTATTTGTCCAGAAGGTTCAAATCCATCGTAAGCTATGAGTTCCTCACCACTCTCGAGCAACTTTACAAGCTCATCCTCCTGAATAATTTCTTCTCCTACCTGCTTAACCAAATCCAATCTCTTTTGTGTATTCATGATTTCATTATACAAATTTATAATTTACTTTAAAGCCTCTTTCAGGTCCTTGATTAACTCACCTGGATCCCCTACCCCGACCGATAACCTGAAAAAATTATGATCTAAGGGTTTCGCGAGAGTCATCATCGAACGAGGGTGCAATATTGTTGACTCAGTTCCGCCAAAACTTTGGGCGATTTTGATTAATTTCAACCTCTTAAGAAATCTCCTGGCGTTAAGATTTTTGTCTATAACGAATGAGACTATCCCGGAAACGCCAGGGAAGCTTACCCTCACCACTTTATTGTGAGTTTTTAGGAAATTGAAAATCTTACGAGCGCTTTTTGTCTGCCTCTTGACCCTAAGTTCAAGTGTTTTTATGCCCCGACTTACAAAATGGCAGTCAAAGGGCGACATGACCAAACCCAGAGTCTGCTGAATAAACTTTAATTTATCAAACAAGACTTTATCGTTTGTCATCAACGCCCCTCCTAAGACATCGTGGTTACCCGAGATGAATTTTGTCAGGCTGTGAACAACGACATCAGCTCCCACCGTTAAGGGTTTTTGAAAGATTGGCGTACAAATTGTATTGTCAACGACAATCAGGATATCTTTACTTTTTGTTAATTTGGATATTTTTGCAACATCGATAATCTCAAGCTCAGGGTTAGTGACATTCTCAAAAAGTACCATTCGGGTAGATGGTTTAATTGCTTTATTCAGTTTTACCGCATTATTAAAATCCACCACATCAAATCCGACACCGAATTTATTCATTACCCTTTCCAAAATCCTTTGGGTTCCCTCATAAACTTCATGATGACATAAGACACTGTCGCCTTTTTTTAACATCATCACAAGACACGTTACTGCCGATGATCCCGACGGAAAAGCCAAGCCATGATTGGCATTTTCAAGACCTGCCAACTCGTTTTCCAAGGCCAGCCGGGTCGGGTCATCGACCCGGCTGTATCCCCATTGGCTGGGGCTGTCCTGGACAAAGGTTGTTGACAGAAAAACCGGCATATTGATTGGTTTAAGGTTTTTTCTGTTTTTCATATTTTTTTAACTGGTAACCTTTCTCAAAACCACGTTGTGCCTGTTACATACAAGCGGTGGTTCATGACTATCCTCTCCTTTTCGACTGGCCATCCCGACTATCTCAAATCCGTGCTCAGTCCATGTTTTTTGGTGGTCTTCTATTGTCCTGAACCACTCCCCGTGCCCTTGTTCGTCTTCCGCAAAAACCACAAAACTGCGGTCGGGTTCGATTTCCATAATAAGACCGCGCAACGCCTCAACATCAAGTTCGGGAAAAGCCTCGTGTAATTCCTTGAGATCGTATACGTTGCTTTTAAGGGCAGTTATGACCTCATCCCCCACAACCTTCCTCATATCCTCAATATTGACCATCCTTCTCCCTTTAGACTCTTCAAGAAAGTCGCTGGTTGTTATGTTGACGATCGATATGCCGCCCGGGGCAAGGATCCTTGACGCCTCCTCGTCGATTTGCCGATCAATCACAGGAGGGCAACAATTTCCTATATGATCTCTCAGGTTGATGTCTTGGGAACTCGTTTCAATCCCGGTTTCCCTGGCGTCCTGGAGTAGACAGTCGACCTCGTCGAGCCCCGAATTTTCGATTTTCTCAAAGATCCCGTCGCTCAGGTCGATTGCGGTTGTTTTCACTCTTCCAGAACCAAGTCTTTTTAACAGGTCTTGAAAATCTTTCGGACCGTCGGCGCTTGAGATACCAAGAATCGTGACGGACAAATCACGTCCGTGTATATTGTTCCTTAACGATTCCGCAGCCTCCATTTTTTCCAAATGAGCGACATTGACGCCGACTGTCGGCGTCCTGTTTTCAACCTCCCGACTCAAACCCTTCTTTTTAAAAAGCTTTCCCGTCTCGTTGTAACGGTTGGCTTTCCTGAACTGGTGACCGTCGCTGAATCCCTTAATTTTGTTTTCCATATCTAATAAAAAAATAAATAATAATAAAATCCCGCCTTTCGGCGGGGTTTTGGTTTAATTGAAAATCAAGCATTAAACGGCACCCCGCCGTACAGCAGTTGATAGTAGTAGTGACCGGTAATTCTTATGAGAAACTGTCTTATTTTCATAATTAGTGTATTTCCTTTATTAATTGATTCAACTTGGTAATTAGTGACTACTCTTTTGCGAAATAATACCCATATATTAAAAAACCCGCCTTTCGGCGGGGTCGCTTTCTAATCTTATTTCAATTAGCAGTCACAGGTACCTCCCCCGCCGCACGCGGAATTGAAATAAAAATAAAATTTTGCTTCTGTTACAGTTCTCATAGGTAAGAACAATTATACTCTTGAAATTTATCCTGTCAAATGAAACAATGAATTTATGCTAATTAATCCGAATCCCGCAATAGTTGATGGCGCCTGGGTCAAGGATTACGAAAAGCTCTACAAGGAATCTGTCGCCCACCCCGAAGCTTTCTGGGAAAATATTGCCCGTGAACTTTATTGGTTCAAACCCTGGAAAAAAACGCTTGACTGGAACTTCCCTTACGCCAGGTGGTTTGTAGAAGGACAGACAAATATTGCCTATAACGCTCTTGAGCGCTTTATGAAAACCCCCATTGCGGACAAACAGGCCTTAATCTGGGTCGGCCAGGATATGACCGAGCGTATGTTCACGTATCGACAACTTAATGAAGAAGTTAATCGGTTTGCCAACGGATTAAAATCGCTTGGTGTGAGAAAGGGAGATAAAATAACTATATATCTTCCAAGAATCCCCGAGCAGTTTATCGCCATGCTCGCCTGCCTTAAGATAGGAGCCATTCATTCTGTTGTCTACTCGGGATTTTCTGCCGAAGCTTTGAAAAACCGCCTCGAAGACGCCCAGGCAAAAATATTAATATGTTCCGATGGATATCCATACGGAAAAAAATTCATTGAATCCAAAAAAACTGTTGATGAGGTTGTTAAAGACCTTCCCAAGGTTGAAAAAGTTATTGTCGTTAAACGCGGTACGGGACAAGTCAATATGCAGGCTGAACGCGACCTTTGGTGGCATGAACTTGTGGCTAAACAAGATAACGTATGCTCAAGCGCCATAATGGAGGCGACCGACCCAGCCTTCATTCTTTATACAAGTGGAAGCACGGGTAAACCTAAGGGCGTCTTACATGCCCATGGCGGATATATGGTCGGTATATATGCGACCTTGAAGTACGTCTTTGATATTAAGGAGTCCGACATTTTCTGGTCAACAGCCGACGCCGGTTGGATAACCGGACATTCGTACATAATCTACGGACCGCTTTTGAACGGAGTGACTACTTTCGTATATGAAGGTACGCCTGATTTTCCGGATATTGAAATCTGGTGGAAATTGATAGACAAGTACAAGATAACCAAGTTCTATACCGCACCGACGGCAATAAGGGCATTGATGAAGTTCGGCGAAGATCACCTCAAGAAATATGATCTATCTTCCTTGAAGATCTTGGGTTCTGTCGGGGAACCCATAAATCCCGAAGCTTGGATGTGGTTTTTCAAAAACATCGGACGTGAAAAAATACCGATTATGGATACCTGGTGGCAGACCGAGACTGGAATGTTCATGATCACGCCTATCCCCTCCCTTGGCTTGAAGCCTGGAAGTGCCTGTAAACCTTTTTTTGGCGTTGAGGCGGCCGTTGTCAACGACCACGGTGAAGAGGTTCCCGCAAATACCCAAGGATACCTTATCATAAAAAAACCCTGGCCCGGAATGCTGCTTGATGTATACAACAACCCCACTCGCTATAAGGAAACATATTTTGAAAAAATCCCCAACGTGTATTTCTCCGGTGACTCGGCTAAGATCGATTCTGACGGATATTTCTGGATCGTCGGTCGCAATGACGATGTCATTAAAGTCTCTGGCCACAGATTGGGTTCGGCAGAGCTTGAAAGCGCTTTTGTCGCCAATCCGAAAGTCGCTGAAGCGGCCGTTATAGGCAAACCGCATGAGGTTAAGGGCGAGTCGATAAAAGCTTTTATAATCCTGAAGCACGGTGTTGCGCCATCGGACGACCTCAAAAAGGAACTCGTCGTTCAGGTTAGGTTGCAGATTGGTCCGATTGCCACACCTGATGAAATAGATTTTGTTGAAAAGCTACCGAAAACTAGGTCGGGCAAGATTATGAGACGGGTCCTCAAGGCACAGGAACTTGGTTTGCCAGTCGGCGATACATCAACCCTTGATGATTGAACGTCCGTAATGTATTCTAAAATAATGATAGATGTTTCACCTGCTGAAGTATCTTCACGCGATCGGATCAAACAAATTTCTACTCATATGTATGGCCTCGTCGGATCGATTACCGGCGACAAAGTCCACCGGAGTTATGCGAGTCTAAAGGCAGACCATATTATTGACCACAAAACAATAACGGATGTTCAAAAAGATAAAATCGATTACATTAAGAGGAATTACACTCCAGAGGAAGTGGTTGCCAGCGTACTTGAACACCCTCCAACTGTCTTTGTCGATGTCGGAGACGAATCAATGGAAATTGAAGCCATAAGACCTAAGAAACCCGTAACAAGAACCCCACCATCGCCATTTGACAAGGAAATCGCCCGCAGAAATATTTTGATTGATAGGGATATATACGGTGAACCAACAACCACCCTTTTAGAAAATTACGTCAACGTCTGTAAAAATTATCTGGAACTACCCGTCATAAACGATGACTTTGCGGACCACAACCAAAGACGAGACTGGGAAAGAGGTATTCAGGAAGTATTTAACGTTATGGGTCGCGAATGGAATGAAGCTTTTTCCAATTTCTGGGATTTCAGCCGATATGCGAAAAATAAACAGACGCCAATAATAAATTACGCTGAAGTTATCTTGGATATGCCTAATATAAATCTTCCAGAAAGATTACAAGTCAAGTTTCAGGAAATCGCGGCAAAAATGAGAAACGGTCGGGAAATTTTTTTACAGGGAGACATGCGAGGAATTAATATTATCGCTGGGGAATGCGCTAGAGTTGCGACTCTATTTACACATGAGCAGCTGGAAATGGACAAATTGGTTTCTGAAATGTTCAATAGTTTAGCTTCCTCCGTTACCTCAAGATACCCTATATCGATTCCGTCAGAGAGCGGTAGAACAATAAAACTTCTTCCAAAAGAAATCGAACTAATGAAGTTCATAAGGGAAAACACTAATGCGACTGACCTTTCATATTTTATACTTGAGAACCCTCCTATGGTAACTGCTAAATTGGGTGATCCTCCGAATATTGAAAAAATCCATACCGAAAGAGTAAGTTCAATCGCGCCTACTTATCAGGAAAAAGAAATTGCAAAGAAGTTCTTTGCCCTGCCTCTGAACTCCATTAAAAGCAATGAAAGTTATGTGAGAAAGGTTCTTGATATCGTGAAGAGTTATCTTGTTTTACCAAGAAGAAAAGACAGTTTTACCGATCATAATCAACGCCAACTATGGCAAAAGGGGGTAGGAGAAATGCTTGGTATGATATCAATGTCCGATCCCCAAAGACAGGATAAAAATGACTGGAATTGGATATTTAATGATATCTGGAACAAAAATCGATATACGACCAATGCAAGATCCCGCGTTATAACAGGTGTTCAAGAGCTTATGACAACGGGACTACCACAAAAAGTTAAGACTGAGCTTGATAAATCGCTTGTAAGATTGAATGAAGCCCAACAACTTATCGGGGATGACAAACTCGATCTTGCCACCGATACAATAAGCGATGAATGCGCTAAGGTTGTCTCTATTTTTTCGAATTGACAATTCGATCAAGTTGATCAAGTAAGACCATCTGATCTACCGGCTTCCCCGCCCTTTGCGCTCTAAGTGCATAAGCATATATCTCATTCATCACCAACCTCAGTTGATTATATTCATGACTACTGAATTCCTGAGATGACCAAAGCAATTTATGCATTTTATTAGTCCTCAATAACGACCGCTTTGAAAGGAAGAATTCTTGGATAAGAGAACCCATGTAATTGAGTTCTTCTGGATTTCTATAGTCCCTATGGCTGAAAATGAATTGGAGGTTTGTCCTCCCGTCCATCCTTGGCTCAACAAGGTAACGAGCAGTTTTTTTCATAAAGTCTTCTTCGGCCAAAACGCTCAAATTATCTAATTGTGACAGATCTAAATTCTTTGTACCTTTTTCCCGATTTATCGAGCTTATACCAAGATCAAAATTGATGGGCTTACCCCTCAACTCCATAGGAAGTGAAGATACCCTCTCTAAAGCTGATTTTATTCTTCTACTGTACCCTAAGAAGCTTGAGACTCCCTTTTTGACCCCAATATAGAAAGTCCCACCCCTCCTACCTATATCGACTTTATTCATCAAATCATCACCAAGACTACTTTTTATAAGATTGTATAGATTGATTATCGCCATATCGGATTCCGGATAACTGGCAATTTCATTCATTTCCCGTACTAATTTGAGATCAAAACAATAAAGGTCACGATAATTGGGTAGTCTGTGGGCAAATTCTGGAGAGGTATAAACGATGCTTCCGAACAGCTTGTCGAAAACCCTATCCTCTAAGTATTTCAGAACCTCCTGCCTTTGATTGTCGTTAAGATGACTACCTCCCAGAGCTTCTATATCGGCTTTAAGGTTGGGGAATCTGTTGGCGATGTGGTTGAGTTTTGACTTAACGGTGATTACGTCTTTAGGATATGATAAGGGGACTTCCTGACTGATGAAGTCTCTCAACTGAGGTAATTTTTCCGTCATCTTCACCTGCGAATCCGAAAGAATTTGACCGCGTATCATAAATTGGTCAAATATTACCCTCTCTTCGGGAGAATCAGGTCGCTTGAGGACGTCGACAACCTCTCCGTTCTCTCTTTCTTTTAGTCTTATCGGCCGTTCTTCAACCGGATCGTCTGGGGAAAGTCCCTTTTTAAAATATCCCTTCAAGTCGTCTTTCTTATATCTCCCAGCTATTACGGTCTTCAAATCATCAATAACCCGCTCATCATATTGACCCGTAATTGAAACACAAAACTCGTCTCCACCATATCGACAAAGGTTGACGTCAGCTCTTGAAAGCACCTGGTTTTTCTCCAATTTGAATTTAATCAACTCTTCAAGTAGTGCTCTTGAAAACTTGTTTAATACAAAGTCCCCGGCTCCCGCCTTATCGGCAAAGTGCATGTCCGACAAATCCAACATGAGAAAAGCGGCTTTGGAATCAGGGTCTAAAGCAAGTTTGTCCAACGTATCGGCAATCAAAGCTGACCGATTGAGGGCTATAGCAGGACTTTCCCTAAGAGTGTGCTTTGAGCCCGGAGGTCTATAATAAACTTCCCTATTCAATCCGTGGTCATAACTGACTAAATCTTTAAGATTATTCTTTATATGAGGAAAGTTATTACCTTCGAATGTTATGCTTACGGGTTCAGATAGTGCATTTACCATAAACTTATTTTATGCTTTTTTGTTAATCTTTAATTATGGACGAAAAAAAACTACAAAAACTCTGCCGCCTCATACGCCACGATATTCTGACCTCAACTACGATAGCCGGATCGGGTCATCCTACCTCGAGCCTATCAGCTGTTGAGTTAATGGCCGTCTTGTTTTTCGGCGGATTCTATCATTATGATTTTAAAAAACCTGACTCATTAGCAAACGACAGGTTTATTCTTTCCAAGGGTCACGCATCACCGCTTCTTTACTCATTGTATCATGCGGCAGGCATAATCGACCACGGCAAGCTCATGACTTTGAGAAAATTCAAAAGCGTACTTGAGGGCCACCCCAATCCTCGCTTTCCCCATGTGGATGTTGCTACCGGAAGCCTGGGACAGGGGCTTTCAAATGGACTCGGGATGGCAATGGGGATCTCCCTGAGAATTACCCGAAAAGAAATAATAATCGAGAGAACGCCTAAGGTATGGGTGTTGTTGGGTGATTCAGAAATGGCCGAAGGGCAGGTCTGGGAAGCGATCGAGATCGCTTCTTATTACAAAGTCAGCAACCTCGTCGGCATAATCGACGTTAACAGGCTAGGCCAAAATAGCAAAACTAAGTCCGGTTGGGATATTTATGACTACAAAAAAAAACTTGATGCTTTCGGGTGGAAGACGCTGACTGTTAATAACGCTCACAATCTTAAAGAGGTATATGATAGTTTCACTGAAGCAGAAAACAAACGGACGGTAAATGATCAGCGACCAACTATGATTATCGCCCGTTCGATAAAAGGTAAAGGAGTCGAGTTTCTCGAAAATAAGGAGAACTGGCACGGAAAACCCCTCGGCGAAGTCCAGCTAAAAAAAGCGCTTCATGAACTTGGGAAGGTTGACTTAAGTGTAAAAGGAAAGGTAGCTACCCCTCGACTTCAACCTGTTAAAAAGGAAAAAATACCAAAGAAAAGTTATGACGAATTAATGTCCAGACTCATAATCTATTCCCTTTCCCACGATACCTTAACCGAGATCTCGACGCGTGAGGCATACGGCAATGCGCTGGTTGAACTGGGACGCAAAAACCCAAATATTATTGCCCTTGACGCCGAAGTTGCCAATTCGACATACCAAGATAAATTTCAAAAACAGTTTTCGGAGCGATTTTTCGAAATGTTCATCGCTGAGGAAAATATGATGGGGGTTGCCGTCGGTTTTTCCAAGTTGGGTTTTGTACCATTCGTATCTACATTCGCCGCCTTTCTGACTCAAACTTTCGACCAAATACGAATGGCCCAGTATTCACGAGCCAACCTCAAAATCGTTGGTTCACACGCCGGTGTGTCGATAGGCGAAGACGGACCTTCTCAGATGGGTCTTGAAGACATCTCAATGATGAGAAGTATTCTCAAAAGCACGGTACTCTACCCATCGGATGCGGTGTCGACTAAAAAGCTGACAAAATTAATGAGCGAAAATGAAGGTATTTTCTATTTGAGAACGACAAGAGGCAAGACTCCTGTCATTTATGATGAAGAGGAAGAATTCCCTATCGGAGGATTCAAAATCCATGAATCAAAAAAAATCACTGGAAAATCCAAAGCGTTAATTATTTCTGCAGGAATCACCCTACATGAAGCGCTAAAAGCCCAAACTATGCTTGAAAAAAATAATATAAAAGCTACGGTTGTCGACCTATACTCCATAAAACCTTTTGACGAGGATAGCCTAATGAGGCTTGTAAAAAAATCCGGCAAAGTAATCGTTGTTGAAGACCATTATCCCGCAGGCGGAATCGGCGAAGCCATCGCTATGACGGGCATCAAATTTACCCACCTTTCTGTCCGTAAAACCCCCATGTCTGGGAAATCCGAGGAACTCCTACGCTTTGAAGAAATAGACGCGGCCGCCATCTTTAATGCCGTCAGGGAAGGTTAATATAAGTAGTTATATTCTCACCATCTTCTTAACCAACCTCACACCCAACAGGACCAAGAACGAAATCAAAAGAAACTGCATAAAGATTGTCGGGGATATTGCCTTGACTTTAAAAAGCGCCGCCGAAACAGGATGACTCAATAGAACGAATTGCAGCACCAACGGCACAATAAATGCAATCATGAAGACCGGTTTGAATAGGTGACTCAAGTTCTGGTTGATATGTCTATGACTCAACCACAGATCGATGAAAACAAACGACTGGATCATGGTTAATACCGAAAATACGGCCGTCTTACCCAGATCCTGCCTTAGCCAGACCGAATACAGGAAGTACGAGAAGATAACCAAAGTCGCTCCGACCATTCCTACCCAAAAAATATAGAGTTGGTCTTTCTTTTTTAATAAGACCATTTCTTTTTCTGGGGTAATAGACATGAGGTTGGGATCACGGGGTGAAAAAGACAACATGAGAGCCGGTAAGCCGTCGGTTACGAGGTTTATATACAAAAGCTGGATCGGGTAAAATAGAGTTGGTAATCCCATGATTAAACCAATAATCAGGGCAATTGCCTCGGAGACGTTAGTAGACAGGAGATATTTTATGGCATTTTTGATGTTATTTATTATCCCTCTCCCCTCTTCAATTGCGATGACAATTGTTGCGAAATTATCGTCGGTTATAACCATGTCGGCCGTCTCCCGGGCAACATCGGTTCCAACCAGACCCATGGCGACACCGACATCGGCTTGTTTTAAGGCTATGGCGTCATTGACCCCGTCACCCGTTACTCCAACAACCTCTCCCAACGATTGATATAACTTGACGATCCTGTGCTTTTGGAAAGGATTAGTTCGAGCAAAAATCTTGACTTTGGGGAGAATTTTCAATAGCTCTTCATCGCTATATTCCTCAACCTGGGTACCCGTCAGGATCTCGTCTCCCTCAGCAATCAAGCCCGTAGTAACACCTATAGCTTCGGCGGTTTTCTCACTGTCCCCCGTCACCATAATTATTTTTATTCCGGCTTTTTTTGCTTTGGCAATGGCTTCTTTAACTTCAGGGCGAGGTGCGTCGTGTATCGCGACCATACCAAGAAATACCCCATTGTTATACGAAAACGCCAGAACCCGCAAACCTTGACCTGCCCATTTGGCAATTACTGATTCAAGCTTTTTCCTCTCGTTTGGAGTTAGTGGTTTTTCTTTGTTACCGATAAGAATTTTTTTGGAGCGGGACAGAATAGATTCCGGAGCGCCCTTTGAGAATGAGTACTCTCCCCCCGTTTTACCGGGCTTTTTTACCTTAACGGTCATCATCTTGGTAATGCTGTCAAAAGGCACTTCATCAAGCAACTTCCACTCTTTTCTGACTTTTTCCAACTCGAGTCCTTTTTTTTGCGCAAGATAAAGGAGGGCTCCTTCGGTCGGATCTCCCAACACATCCCAACTTCCGTGATCATGAACATACACCAAAGAAGCGGTAGAACAGAGTACGCTATTTAAAACCATTAGATTGAATGGGTGATTGCTGGATTCGGGCAGTTCGCTGTCGTTGTATTTATTTTCGTCCACATATATTTCTTTGACCTGCATTTTGTTGGTGGTCAAGGTTCCTGTTTTATCGGTTGCGATCAAAGTGATACTTCCCAAGGCTTCAATTGCTGACAGTTTTCTCAAGATGGCCTTTTTTCCGGCCATCCGTTTCATACCAATAGCTAAAGTAATTGTCATGACAGCCGGTAACCCCTCAGGAACAATTGCCACAGCTAAGGAAATCGCCAAAAGGAAGGCCGGGAAATAACCAGTTCCTTCAATCATCGAAATCACAAAAACAAGAATAGATAAAGCTATTCCTCCTATTCCGATCATTCTCGTCAGGTCGGAAAGCTTCTTCTGTAAAGGTGTCTGGCCTTCAACGATTGTTGAAAGATTTTTGGCGATCATACCGAACTTGGTGTTATCCCCGGTATGGATGACCTTAAGCATTCCACGACCTTTGGAAACAATCGTTCCCGAAAACACTTCGTCATTCTCTTTCTTGCTTATAGCCAATGATTCCCCGGTTAAGGCTGATTCGTTGACTTCAAGATTGACAGACTCAACTACCTGTCCGTCGGCCGGTAATTTAACGCCTTCCTCTATATATACAATATCCCCAGGTACTAGGAACTTGCTATCAACTTCTATTTGCTGTCCGTCCCTTATGACCCTTACCTTTGTGACGGTCATTTCTTTCAATGCTTTCAAAGACTCCTCGGCTTTTGCCTCCTGATAAAGACCGAAAAAAGCATTTAAAATGATGATGGCGATGATGAGCGCGCCGTCAACCCCTTCACCCAAAAAAAACGAAAAGACCGAAGCTCCCAAAAGCAACATCGTCAAGAAGTTATTAAACTGTTCAAAAAATTTAACAAGAAAGCTCTTCTTGGAATGCTCCGAAATCATATTATATCCGTATTGCTTTAGAAATCCTTCTGCTTGTTGACTCGTTAGTCCTTTCATGTTTTTTTTGGTTTTAATTTATCATAAGTCTCTTCCATCGTCTTTATTATTTCGTCAATTATTACAGTTGCTTCGTCAAAAGTTATCGCTTTCAAGTTATGAGGAAAATAGTGGAATATTTGATTGCGTCCCCGCTTCCACACATTCCAAACTTTTTCCGCTAACTCATTTCCAGCCTTATTCTCTATTTTATAATACAGAGACCTGTCGCCTAACTTACCTATTAAGTTCGGGGACATTAATTTTCCCAGCCTAAGATGATCCGATATATAATCCAGGTGGGATATGAATTTAACATCCTTAAAAAGCTGTTTCAAAAATCCTTCATAGGCCTTAGCAAATGGAAACACCAGAAAAGAATAGTCCTTAAACTGATAGGCGTTGTCCTTGACTATGTCTTCCATAAGGTATTGGCCTTCACGGATCAGGTCTTTTTGGTTTTGGGAAAGATACTGCCAGAATTCGCTTGTTCTTAGAACCAATTTACCCATTTTATCCATTATTTAATAATAGCAAAGATGCGCCGCTATAGGGAAGATAAAACAATCAACGCGACGCTCTTTAACATTTCAGCGTGCATAATCTGCCAGAATATCTTATAATTTAATCATGAAGAAGTTGTATCAGATGATACAAGATAATGTTCTTCCGTCGATCTTCCGCGAAAAGGAACCTCTATTGAGAGGTCCGCTTCCTGTAATCACTATATCCCGGGAAATGGGGTCGGGTGGAAAAGCTATCGCCAACCTTGTTGCTAAACGACTCGGCAAAGACTGGAAAGTCTATGACCAGGAAATCATCTCGGAGATTGCCAAGGAGGCCCATCTTGAGAGAAAACTCGTCAAGTCCATAGACGAAAAAAGATTACCCCTCGCAGATGAACTCATCAGTGAGATCTTCGGAAGGCGGTTTATGAATATGTCGGGATATTACAAACATCTCGTTAAGGTGTTGTCTCTTATCGGTCAACGAGGTCACGCGATCGTCCTTGGGCGCGGTGCTAATTTCATATTCCCTCAGGCTCTAAAAATAAGGGTTATTTGCGAAATGTCGCAACGAGTGACTTGGGAGATGACTTATGAAGACATATCGCGAGCTGAGGCTGTTAGACGAATTAAAGACTCGGATGAAGAGAGGAAGGATTTTGTACAAACCCTCTTCAACCACGATCAACGGAAAGCCCACCACTACGACATGGTTATAAGAACGGGACCGAATCTGATGATAGAAGACGCCACCGACCTTATTGTCGAACTTACCAAAAGAAGGTTTAGAATTTAATTATTTCTGCAGATCTACCCTCAAGGAAGGACTCATTGTCGATTTTATATACGCTTTTAGAATGTGTTTCATTCCAACCGCCTCGACAAAAACCTTGGCATTTTCAACGAGATTACTATCTTCAAAGCTCGACTTCCCTATCATCTGGTGAACAAGTGGAAATTTTGGTTCAGTTTTCCATCTCATGGTTCCACCCGAGAACTTCTTAACAAGCTCTTCAGGTTTGGGGGAAATAGTTCCGGCTTTAGGATTGGGCATCAAACCCTTTGGTCCCAAAACCTTGGCGAATTTGGCAAGTTTAGGCATGAATGAAGGATGAGTAACCAGGATATCAAAATCAATTTTTCCCGACTCAAGTTTTTCCAATACCTTATCGTCAACGATGGCGACCTTGACGGTTTTACCCGTTGAGTGAGGAAGCGTAACTTCACCTTTAAGTCCGGTCTCGTCAACATTAAGATGAAGTTCGACCGTTTCGTCGAATTTGGCGGTCTTCATTTCTTTGACTAGCTTGACCGCGTCTTTTAGTGAATATGATTTTGTTTTGTCAAACATTTTTACCACTTTCTGGTATTTCTTACCACGAATTTTAGCTCCTGCCTTAACGACTTTCTTTTCCTTTTTTGGTTCAACCTTTTTTTCTTCTTTCTTTTCCTCAACAGCCTTCACTTCTACTTTTTCTTTCGGTTCTTCTTTTTTCTTGGCCATCTTTTTCATAGCGGCTTTTTCTTTCTGTTCTTTTTTCTGTTCCTTCTCAACGTCTTCCAATCCTAATATTCTAGTTTTTACTTTTCCCATTATTACGCGTTCGTAAATTTTTAATTTTCAATATCGATACCCATGCTTCGGGCTGTCCCGGCGACGATTTTCTTAGCAGCTTCTACATCGTTTGCATTCAAATCGTCCAATTTTTCCTTGGCAATTTCTTCAAGTTGCACTTTCGTTAACTTTCCTACCTTCTCCGTATTCGGCTTACCCGATCCTTTAGCTAAAGCTATTTTCTTTTTGATCATTGCCGCAACTGGAGGAAGTTTAGTTATAAAAGTAAAGCTTCTGTCTTCAAATACGGTGATGACGGCCGGAATAACCTGCCCTTTAAGTTTGGCAGTTCTGGCGTTATACTCCTTGATAAAATCCATGATTGGGATTCCATGCTGACCCAACGCTGGTCCAACCGGTGGCGCCGGAGTTGCTTCTCCAGCTGGAAGATTAAGTTTTACCAATGTTTTTATTTTCTTTGCCATATTAGAGTTTTGTTACTTGTAAAAAGTCCAGTTCAACCGGAGTTTCCCGGTCGAAAATGGAAACCAATACCTTGACCTTACCTCTTTGATCGTCAATCGCCTCGATTGTACCCAAGAAATCGGCAAACGGTCCTTCGGTGATCTTGACGGCCTCACCGACCGAAAACTTGGCCTTGAATTTCGGCTGCTCCTGAGTTACAAACTTCATGATTGCGTCAACTTCCTTGTCCGAAATGGGTGTCGGCTTGAGCCCTGCTCCAACAAATCCGGTGACGCCTTCAGTTGTCCTTACGACCAACCACGAGTCGTCGTCCAAAATCATCTTGACAAGTATATATCCCGGGAAAACTTTTTCGGTGGCTTTCTGTTTTTTTCCCTTCTTGACAACGACAATTTCACGAGTCGGGATAACCACGTCAAAGATCTTGTCTTCCACTCCCAACGACTTAACTCTTTGTTCGAGGGCGGCTTTAACTCTCTGCTCGTAACTTGTCTGGATATGAATAACATACCACTTGGCGCCGGACAAAACCGGAGCGCTTGTTTTTAAAGCCTCTTTCTGTTCCTTTTGAATCTGATCCTGGTTCATAAAATATGGGAGTTTATCTGAATTTAGTAATAAATTCAAGTCCCTTCGTCAAAAGAATATCTATTATACCTATATATACCCCGATAATCAAGGAGACTAAAATGACGATCATTGTGAGTCGCACCGTGCTGGGGCGAGATGGCCAACTTACCTTCTTGAGCTCATCCATTATATCGCCGGTAATATTTTTTCTTATATTTGCCGTGTCTGCCATTTTGATTGTCTTCTTGAATAATAAACTGATATCTATCTAACATATCCTGGTCGCTATGCCAAGATGACTAATATTGTAGCATAAAATAATCCTTTAGCTATCATTAATTAATAGTATATTTATATTATGTCCAAAGAAATCGTCCATTCTGTCATTTTGGTTATCGCGGTTGTTCTGACGTTCGTCTTTCCCGAGACTCCTCTCGCCCAATACGATTTACAGATATCGGCAGGGCTTTTTGTATTCCTATACCTTACTAAAAGGTTTTTTATAAAGAGGGACTCCTATTCAAGACTTATCGAATCGGTGGTGTTCACGCTCATCATCCTTGGAATCGTCAACTCAACGGGTGGCACATCCTCGCCGTTTTTCTTCCTAATATATTTCCTTCTCTTTTCTCTAAGTCTTATGCTTGAGCCGATTATTTCGATAACGATGACGCTATCACTTATCGTCTTCTATTTATTAACTATGCCTCAAAGTCAAGATATGAAAAGCCTTCTTCCGATCATATCCATGGCCTTCCTTACCCCATTTGCCTTGTATATGGGCCAAGAACACATAGAAGCCCAAAAGAACAAGGTTAAAAACGAGAGACTCCAGGTAGACACCTTCCTATTTCTGTCGTTACTCCTCAAGAACCACATAAAAAACATCAAGGAAGCTGTGGAAAACTACGTTGGCGACCACGAACTTGGCATCATAAGGAAATCGGCCGCCAGAATGGAAAAGTTGATCGAGAAGTTCGAAAAGAACTAATATGCGTAAAAATATCCTAAGGGCGGTTGCCGTTTTTCTCCTTTTTATCCTTTCAACAGGAATAATATCGGCTGTTAGTATGGAATCACCCAGATTCCAGATAGATAACGCCAACGTCAATTCCGCCTCAGGTAACAAGTCTTCTTCTGGATACAAGCTTTCAGACACTATTGGTCAAACTGCCGCCGGCCGATTCTCTTCTTCGGGATTCATTGTCAGAGCAGGATTCCAGTATATACACTCGATCATTCCCTTCCAGTTCTCGATATCTGACATTAATGTCAATCTTGGTACTCTGGCTCCTGGTATGCCGTCAACAGCAACAACGGTTCTAACCGTCAGTTTTGGTTCCGCCGGCCAATACCAAGTAACTGCGATTGAGGACGGACCCTTAAAGACCTTAAACGACGCAAATACAATCGACGACACGACTTGTGACGGTGGAGCTGAGACGTGTGACGAATCAACCGCAAAGACATGGAGTTCCAGTTCAGCCTACGGGTTTGGATATAACATGAGTGGAGACGACATACCGACAGACTTTACGACCGCTTCCCATTATCGTCCATTTCCAGACAGAACCGAACCAACGCCGGAACCGGCGGCCATAGTTATGTCATCGGTTAATGTTGGGCGCGACCGACAGGCAACATTAACATTTAAGGCAAACATATCACCTATTCAGCCTCTTGGAAGTTATCAAACGATCGTTAATTTTGTGGCGACGCCCGGATTCTAATATGAAAAAATCAACGCTTATTGCCATACTGACGATAGTCATAGCTCTTTTCGGAGTCGTCAAAGGGGTGTTGGCCCAACAAGTATCCCTTTCGATATCTCCCCCTATTATAGACGCCGTCATGAAACCAGGGAAATCCATTATGGTCGCCTACAATATAAAAAACAGTGGTGACCCGGTCATTGTCAATACCAGGGTCGTAAGCTTTGAACCCCGGGATAATTTTGGCAATGTTAGGCTCAAAGATAAGGCTATTGGACCGGTCCGCTTCTCCTTGGATAATGCCCATTTGGAGTTGGAAGAGCCTTTTTTTCTTGATACCGGAGCCACCCAACAACTTTTATTGCGGATGAGGTTACCTGAAAACGTCCCGAACGCCGACCACTATTACTCCCTACTAGTCCAAACCACGTCCCCGACAACTGTTGAAGGAGTCGCCTCATCGCGGGCTCGCGCCACCATAGGCTCGAATATTCTCATCACAGTCACAGATTCGGGTGTAATAGACATAAAACCAAGGGTAACCATATTCGAAACCCTGTCGAAGTTCAAGATTACTCTTTTCGGTAAATCCATAAAGATATTTGATAGCTTGGATAAAGTACCAGTCGTCCTTTATATCGAAAACAACGGTTCCAATAAAATCGTACCCGGAGGAAAAATAAGTCTCCATGGAGCATTCGGTCAGTCGGCCGATTATGAAATCCTTCCAAAAAACATACTCTCGAATTCGCAAAGGCTAATAGAAGCGACGCCGTCGGCAGATCTGGCAAACGGCCTTTCCCTCCCCCCAACCTCTCTTACATTGAAAGGCCTTTTTATCGGAAAATACAATCTTTCCGCCAATATTAACTTCGGAGAAAATTCTCCAACTGTCTTTGGATCGACTATTTTTTTCGGATTTCCTTTCAAAATCTTAGGCGGCGTTATTTTCATAATCGCAGTCACCGTTTTCCTGACAAAAAGATTTTCAAAAGACGATGAGGATTAAGGGAATATCGAAAATAATTGGACATTTCAACAATCCGCACTTCGCTTTTTGTAGCATATAGTCCGTGGACACCAATAATCCTTCGTGATCAAATGGATTATGAGTTATCCAAAAATACTCAAAAAAATCAAAAAATTCTGGTTGGAAATTATCCTAATTTCCATAGCCCTCGTTGTCACCATTTCATCAATAGTCCTATATCTTTTATCTACCCCGAAGGGAATCGATAATATAAGCGACAATACGTCAACGGCATTTGAAACCGACGCAAAAGTTGAAAAAATGTACGTAGACGTATCCGGAGCTGTAAATATTCCAGGCCTTTATGAAGCCTCAAATACCGATAGACTTAAAAATTTGATTGAAAAGGCTGGAGGGTTAACCCCCGACGCCGACAAGGACTATTTTGCGATAAACTTTAACCTAGCCAACCGCGTTGTCGATGAGCAGAAAATATACATTCCAACGGTTTGGGAAGTCAGTAACGGCTATTACATAGATAATACCACCCAAACCAATGAGCCTTTATCAAATAGGAACAATGATTTAAGCCTTGAGACTATAAGCGTAAACGAAGCGACTCTTGAGGAGCTTGACACCCTTCCGGGAGTTGGAAAGATCACAGCTCAGAAGATCATTGATAATCGGCCATATGGGGCTTTACAAGAGCTTATTGATAGAAAGATTTTGGGCAAAACCGTCTATGAAAACATAAAAATTCTGATAGGAATTTGACATGGAGTTTTCGCCTTCTATTTTTACATCGGTTATCGATAGCTATCTTCCGGAACCACAAGCCTCCCTTTTAAACGGAATAATATTTGGCGTCGACTTGAAGACAACAAAGTCCTTCTACCAACAGCTTAAGATTGTCGGATTGCTCCATTTAGTCGTGTTATCTGGGAGTAACATCACCCTTATTGGAGCTGTCGTGGGGAACCTAACCGCCTATTTTAGCAAACGTATCTCAATACTGATAACCGTACTAACAATCATTTCTTTTGTTATGTTTGTCGGACCACAAGCCCCGATTGTCAGAGCAGGTATTATGGGTATTTTAACGTACGTAGCAATTCTGACAGGTAGAAGAAACATCGCACTATACTCTCTCATTTTGTCGGCTATTTTTATAGGAGTCGTTTTTCCTAAATGGCTGACCAGCATTTCCATGCAACTTTCATATGGTGCGACCCTAGGTCTAATATTATTTGGTAGAAAAGATGTACGAAACCCTGTCTATGGAGAGTTGCGGACTTCTTTGGCGGCGCAGATTTTTACAACACCTCTTATCTTCATATGTTTTAAGCAGATCTCCTTCATTTCCCCCTTTGCCAACATTCTAGTAGCCCCAATAATCAGCCCTTTAATGATCTTTGGTTTTTTGACCGCTTTTTTGGGTAAGATTAATTATCTCGCCGGTTTATTACCTGCATATATTTGCTACGGACTTCTTACATATATGGTTTGGGTAATTGAGTTGCTATCCAAACTACCCTTTGCTTTTTATCAGTTAGGAAACTAATGCAGGATTCCCCTATTTCGGCTAAATCCTTATTCATTGCCGCCGTCATTTCCCTGAAGATCGTCTTCGTGGTCTTCCTACATCATATGACCGATTCGCGGACAAAAATCGTATTCTGCGATGTCGGACAAGGAAATGCTGCTTATATCAGGATAGCGAATAGATATGACCTGGTTATAGATACAGGTCCAGATAAGAGCGTCCTACAATGCCTTGGCAAACATATGCCCTTTTACGACCGGGAAATAGAATTAGTGATTATCACCCATTCCGACTACGACCATTACGGAGGTGCTCTATCTATAATTGATCGATATAGAATCGGTCAAATCTCCATCAATAACCTCAACAAGAATGATCTTGGCCTAAAAAAATTAAAAAACAAGATTCTGACCAATGGCATAAAGACAGTATCTCGTTATCGCGGGGATAAAATAAAGCTAGGAGACGGGCTTGTCACTTTTTATTGGCCGTCCGTTGATTTTAACCCGGCAGACGGAAATGAAGACAGCAGTATCTTTGACTATCAGGAAGGGGGGTTTAGATTGTTATTTACGGGAGATTCATCGCCCGATATGCAAAATAGGCTGACTTATCGGGACATAAAAGGTATCGACATACTCATGGTACCCCATCATGGCTCCCGTAATGGTCTAACAGAAAAATTATTACGTTTAGCAGATCCCAATGTCGCTGTGATAAGCGTCGGTAAAAACAACCCTTTTGGACACCCTCATAAGTCTATTTTAGACCTAATTAAGGCTAAGAAAATAAAAATATTGCGGACGGATGAAGATGGAGATATTAAATTTATCCTAGGAGGATCGACTTGATCTCTCGGAATATGTTCCACCCTTCAAACCCGATCCAACTTTCGCCCATAAGTTCCTTAGGCAAACCGGGGTCTTGACGAAGCAAGACAATGTATTCCGAAACTATCTTTTTAAGTTTGTCGCTTTTCTCGTCGCCTGTTGACAGTATGCCGTGCCATTTCTTGAAGAGCTCTCTATAGGATCGGTCAAGGTCGGCCTTATTCCATACTTTTTCAATGAGAATATCGCGGTCTCCGTAAACGGGCACACCTTCAAAAGCCTGAACGTATTTCTCTTCCTCTTTCTGGGAAACCAAATCTTTAAGAGTGTCAATAACCGGGTGAGGAGTTAACCAGAAAGACCTATGCCAAGGACCAAGCCCCCAACCCTGCATCTCGCGGCGCAAACGATCTCGTATCTCCCGCTTATTCTCAGGGATTTCATAAGATATAATCCTCCACTTGCCGTCCCAGGTGTTATTAAGGTATCTAAAAAACGAAAATTCTAGACAAAGTTCGTTAAAACCTTTCTCTGTTATCTTGTAGGAATTATCCGTTTCGGTTTTTTCTATCGATCCTTCTTTTATTAAAGCCGACAGAGTACCTCGGGTTTTTTGATTTAATGTGAGATCGAATACTTTCTGAATAATTTCGTTTAAGGTAACAGCAGAAAAGTCAACGCCCGCTATAAGAAATAATGATAGTAAAATCTTCGTCCGTCTTTCTTTAACTCCCATACAAGTAACAATGTAACAGACGGAAAATATTCTGTCAAGTGTAATCATTAGCTTCCGTTTTATTAATGTATTTATTTAGAGCTAACTAATACTATTTCTATAGTAGTTATTTCTTACAAATAGCCCTTGACAATTTTATTATTGATGTTCATAATGAAACTTATGAAGAGAAAACTGATTATTTTTGTATTAATTTTTTTACAGGCGAATTATTTATATTTCTTTAAAGTTCCCGCTCTTATCCCTGGGGAAACTGCAAACTTCACCAACGCGTCAGTTACATTAAGTAACGCACGCCTATCTTACCGCGCCGGAGTTGCTTCTGGAGGCGCTGGAGCATCGGTTGTTGCCATCGATGCATCTGGAAACGCGGATAATGATACTAATCATTTGTTTCCTAAAGACGTTGTGTGTTTCGCGGGAGCTACCCTTGACGGATGTTATCAACAAGCCACCTATACGGTTGCGAATATCATAGATACCACTAATTTCAATTTTACACCGCCTTTGGGAGGTACAGCTCTTGGAGCTGCCGATTTAGTAATCGCCACCCAAACGGCAACCCATACGATAGCCTTTACCTTAGCTAATGCCGTTCCCTCAAGTGGAGATATATATATTACAATACCAGCCGTTGATCTTGACACTGTCACCAACGATTATTTCCCGGATACAGCCTCATCGATTGCCACCAATGGTTTTGATCTTGGAGGTGTTGGAACCACTAATATTAGTGTAGGAAGCTCCGGATGTAATAACAACTGGACCGTTTCGGCGGTCAATGCCGGAAGTTCTTCCGCCGATCATACGGTCGTCATCGATAGACACACAGATACCTGCGCCGCTTCATCCACAATAACAGTTACGATAGGAGATACCAGCAATAAGCTAATCAATCCCGCACCAATTTCAACCGGTCACACACAAGGTACAGCTGATGTCTATACCCTAAATGTCAAAACCCGTGACGGCGGAGACAATACTCTTGATGAAAGCAGTATGAAAGTCGCCTTGATCGAAGGCGTATTGGTTTCGGCAACTGTCGATGAGACACTATCTTTTACCGTAGCCGGCACAAGTCCCGGATCTTATTGCGGACAGACAACCGATGTTACTACTACCGCCACTTCCGTTCCTTGGGGTACGATCGCAAGTTTTGCCGCTTTTCAGGAAGCCGCTCAGACATTGACGGTTTCAACCAACGCCGCATCGGGATATTCGGTAAAGGTGGAAGAAAATGATCAAATGGGTAAAGACGGAGTTGTTTGTGCCACAGCTACCGCCGGCGAGGCTGACAGCTGTATACAGGACACTCTATGCGATGGCGACGCCTGCACTGAATCGACATCGGCCGATTGGACAGACACAGCCAAGTACGGTCTGGGATATTCTTTAGACAATTCATCGGGAACAGACGCAGCCTTCACATACAATGAATCCGCGAGAACCTATTCCTCGAAACAGTTTGCCGATCAGGAAGTACCCGAGACAAAAGCAACGATAATGTCAAATGCCGGTCCAGTTGCTTCAAGCGCTGTCGACTTATGTTATCGCTTGAACGTTTCAGCAACTCAACCAGCCGGATACTATTACAACAAGGTTAAATTTACCGCCACGGCAACGTTCTAAATATACATATGAAAACAAAAAATGTCGTTATTAAGTTTTTGATTGCGATTTTGGTCTTATATTCTTCCTATTTTTCATTTGTGACTACAGCCCAAGCGCAAACCTCAATCCCTTTGATGGTTATGCCAGCCAGACAGGAGATCACCGTTGATCCGGGTGAACAAAAGGTGATTACTCTTAATTTTTACAACAAGTCAGACGATCCTATAACTGGTTTTTTCCAAGCTGCCGATTTTATTGTTGAGAATAATAACGGCACTCCCCGTCTTTTTGATAATCCAGCTGATGCGCCGAGCAAATACGCCGCATCAAATTGGTTTACCTTGTTTTACGACCGGGCGACTCTTCCAGCACACGACAAGGTGTCGCTTCAAACAACGATCAATGTTCCATTGGACGCCAATCCAGGAGGCCGTTATGTTGCGGTCTTCTTTGAGCAGGGTGCAAACATACCACAAGCTTTGGGTGGCTCCGAGGAAGTTGGAGTTGGAACTACTTCAAGGATTGCGTCTTTGGTGTATATAAAAGTCAATGGTCCAATAACCGAGAAAAGTCTCGTATCCCGATTTTTTGTTCCTTTTTTCTTTGAATACGGTCCTATAAAGGTAGAAACCGACATTCTCAATAGGGGTGATTACCATGTTAAACCTAATGGTGTCATCACCATGTCCAACGTGTTTGGAGGTGTGGTTGACCAGGCACAACTTGATTCTCAAAATATCTTCCCTGATACATCACGTGGCTATGAAAATGAACTAGGGGCCAAATGGATGGCCGGTCGGTATAAGATCGATTTGACAGCCTCTTATGGCGAACAGGGTCAGGCCTTGACCGCCTCAACCTATGTCTGGGTCTTCCCTTGGAGAGTGGCTGCTGCCGTCTTATTGGCTCTGATTATCGTCTATATCGCTTTATCCAATCTTTTCCGAAATCTTTCGACCAAGGAAACCAACCTTGAGAAAGAGCTTGAGAAGGAAAAGGTTGAGATCGAAAAGCTTAAAGAGGCGCTCCGCAAGAAAAGAGAATAAACTTTAGGTATACTGATTTTATGAGACGTCTTCTCTTTATTTCCTTACTAATGTTCACCCTTCCTTTTCAATTGGTCTATTTATATGGAAAAACCGACAACCATCTTGAGGACGTTGCCGGAATTCAGACAAGGCAAGCCGAGGAAGTCATAAACTGGATAGCTATAGGAGATTACAGATTCACCCTGTTCGGTTGGACTTCCCCATACGCGGTCGTCTCTTTCGACGGTCAAGGGATTCACGACCAGACGATCTCAGACTCGACCGGATATTTCGAAATGGCCAATCGCTTCTCCCCCTTTTCACCTCGTGAGGCTTGTTTGAGCTCCAAAGATCAATTTGGACGGATTTCCTCTCCCGTTTGCCTCCCACCCTTCCCAACAAAGTATACGGTTTCCATAGGACCTGTATTGATTCCTCCAACGATCTCTTTAAACAAAGATGTATATTATATTAACGACCAAGTCAAATTATCCGGCCAAACCGTTCCCAATAGCGAGGTCAATCTGTCAGTTTTCACTAAAAACGGCCCGTCATTGTCAATGGCCAGACCGGTAGAGGCCTTCTCCTTCCCCGATCTGACCGCCAAGAGCGATTCTAAGGGCAATTTTAGCCTATCCTTGCCGTCATCCAACCCTCAATCGTTTCGGCTTTTTGCCCAAACCGACTTCTTAAACAACGAGTCTGGAGAAAGCATCAAGTTGAACTTCAAGGTCCATCCAATCTGGATGGTTATTATAAGGTTTTTACTTCTTTTACTTGAAGCAATCAAGTCAAGGTTGCTTGAAATCATCATAGCCTTGGAAATTGCCTACCTCTTTTGGTTCATGTCGCGTTACTGGCTGCACCATCACATTAACCGAGCGATTATGATTAGACCTGAGGAACCGATCGTTGTATCCCACACCGAAGACAGCATCGTCGTTTACCATGAGCCGCCGGTTCTAGCTAAGGAAGATTAATTGAATGTCAAGTGGGCTTTCTGGTTTAGGGCCGTATCATCTGCTTTTATCTCTAAATAGAACTCTCCTGCTTTTGTTGATGTGATATCGAAATAAGCCTTACCATACCCATCTGTTAAGCCCTGAATTGTTTCGATACTTAAGGCGCTGTCAGGGCTTACAAATACCTTTTTACCCAAAACGCCGAGTCCTTGGTTATTTAGTATGAAAACCGTCAATCTTATTTTTTCTTGTCCGTTGGCTCTAGCGGCCAATGGAGTTACAAACACATACGAGTTGTCGGGTGAGAAAGAACTCGTCGTGACCGAGGCTCGACTATTAAAGAACTTCACTTCATAAAGCCCAAAAAGGGCTGAGAACCCTATCAAAATAATGCCTAACAACAACAAAAATGGCAAGGTCTTTTTCATCAATTTTCATGATAACTGTTATATAAAACAAAGTCAATCGGTCACTTTTATATACTATAGGTAGCGGTTTTAACCATACTATTACCCCACATATAGCAAACGGCGCGATAAAATAATCCATAAATGAAGAGGTAAAATTTAGCAGACAAGAAGAATAATTGACAAAATAGCGGTTTTATGTAAAAAATAGATAAGAGAGACTCTATGTTTTTGTCAAAAATAGTAAAGTCATATAAAAAACACCGGACTCCTCGACTCCCAAGACGGTAGCCTCAACATGAAAATCAACAACTATTTGTCAAATTCTAAGGAATATTTTATCGAAGGTTGATAATGTAAGAACTACTCCGATACTATAGTAAAAATAGTCACATATATATTATAGGACTATAGATATATTCTGATATATTAACGTAAGCTAAATTAAATTGCGGTAATTGTATTAAATATAATTAAATATACTAAATGAAGTTGTACAATCAAACCTCACAACTATATCAAAATATCATCATAATACCTCTTGACTTCCTTATTATTATTGTTTTATCATGATATTGTATGGAGAAAGGGTATAATCTTTATAATCTAGAGCCACAATTCAGAGAATTTCTCATTGCGGAGAATATATCGCCGATTTCTTTGAAAAACTACCTTTCTGACCTTCGTTATTTCTTCGGCTGGATGAGCTCAAAATCGCTAAAAGTCGAATCGATTAATAAAGAATTAGTCGAAGAATACCGCAAATACCTTTTGGATAACAACCTACCCCACAAGACTGTCAACCGCAGACTATCAACGCTGCGCAAGTTCTGCACCTTCTGCATATCCCAAGGCTGGATGAAAGAAAATCCGGCAAAAAAAATAGGAAATATAACCAAGACCTTCCTGTCAGTACCTACTGAAAATGAAGATAATAAGGCTTTACAAGGCCCTAAAAATATTAAAACCTTTATTAATAATCTATCGGATAGATTCCGGAAGAAACCTCAAAAAGCGGTTGAAGAAAAAAAAGAAGAGCCATCTGTTCCAAGACAGGCAGGAATTCCAAGTTTTGGCCTACAGCACTACATAGGTTTTCTAATTGTCTTGGTTTTTGTGGCTATATTAGGCGCTGGAATATATAATCAGTTCTTTTCAGATACTTCGGCAACGCTCGCCTACCCAACGACTCTTAAGCGAGCCGGAAGAATTTTATCTTTCCAAGGTCGTCTGACCGACTCCTTGGGCAATCCAATTACGGCAGCCACAAATGTCACCTTCAATCTGTATAACATTGACACTGGCGGCACGCCTATCTACACGGCTGGGGCCTGTTCAATCACGCCGGATCCTGATGGCATAATCAACGTTTTAATCGGGGGCGTCGGATACAGCCCAACCCCACCATCATCGACATATAACGCTCTGTGTGGATCCGAAATAGATCCTGAAGTCTTTACCGAAAACGCTAATGTATATCTTGGTATCACCGTTGCCTCAGATTCCGAGATGACTCCCCGTCAGCAAATTGCCAATGTCGGGTATGCTATTAATGCCGAAACTCTCCAGGGCTTTCCGCCTGGTACGGGAACCTCGTCGATTCCATATATCAATTCCGAGGGAGATGTGCTAATTGCCGCTGCAAACCCAGAAATTAACTCGAGCTACGCGTCCTCGACCTTTACAATCTCAAGCGCCAATGCGACAACTATCCAATCAGCAGGCTCCGGAGATATAACCCTGCAGGCAACTGAGTCCGGAGCCATAAGCCTGAGAACCGGAGGAGATACAAGCACCTATACAAGACTTTTCATTGATACGGCAGCCAATTCCGGCAACGTTGGTATCGGAGACCTTACTCCGGTTGCCACTTTGACAGTTGGTGATGGAGACCTCTTCCAAGTTGCCGGTGCTTCAGGTAATATCACAACGGCTGGAGACATAGCCGTAAACGGCGGAGATATCACATCAACTAGCACAACTTTGAACGTAACCGCGGGTGATACAGGCACAACCAACTTCAAATTCGGTTCCGACATCCTGGCCGCAATCAAAGACCAAGGAACTTATGGCTTCTGGAACCTTGCCGGTAAATCAGATACCGGAGACCCCGCAACCTGTGCCGAAGGAGATATCTACTATAACGCCTTCGACGATACCATCAAGATCTGCCATTCAGGAAACACCTGGGAAGGTTTGGATGGCGGTGGGAGCGGTTCTTCCGTTTGGAGTGATCTATTATCCCCAACCGCCAATCTACTTTTGGATATGGCAACATATACGACCGAATTCAACTGGGATACAGGCACCGGTACGGACAACCTTTTCTCTTTGACAACCGATGCTTCGTCAAACGGTACCGGTTACCTTATGAATTTGGCAACGGGAACCTCGTCAACAGTCAAACCTTTGAGAGTTTCAGCCGGAGGAGTGGAGTCTCTAAACGTGATCGCAAACGGTAACGTAGGAATCGGTGACACTACGCCTGCGTCTTTGTTTACGGTCGGAAACGGTGATCTTTTCAGAATTGATAGTTCGGGAAGAATAATCTCGGTTGACGGCGTAGCCCATACGATCGATGATACCTCAGGCAACTTGACCTTGGTTTCAGCCTCAAATCAAATTTCTCTAAATGATAATGTGGTCACGACCGGTACATTAACGCTTCCGAATTCTAATACGATGACGGGTGTCTCTGGATACACCCAGTTTAATAACGGTATATCCGTCGGCGGCGGAACCACATATAGATTTGATTCCTTGGGAGACCTTTATACCAACAGTGTCTATACAGGAGGTACCCAAAGGATCGACTCCGGCGGGAACTTAGTGAATATAGGTTCCACTCAATTCAACGGTGTCACTTATACTTGGCCAGGGGCAGATGGTGCCAGTGGAACTTTCCTTTCAACAAACGGGACTGGAGGGCTATCCTGGTATGATCTTTCAGGGGACCCAAATCTTGGACCATGGACGGTAAATGCTACAGACGGAACAATATATCCAGATAATTCAACGCTCGATCTATTTATAGGAGGAACCGCAACAGCATCGGCCAAGTTTGCGTTTCTCAATGTCGAATCCGGTGACCCCACAGCCTCAATTGCAGGTAACCTGGCCATAACCGCGCCATTGGGAGCAAATCCGGCTACGAGCTTCGATATCTTGAACGGCGGAACCCTAAACTTCAGAAACTCCGTTGGAGGCAATGACGGCTTAATCTCCAGATTCTTTATCGACTCAAACGGCAACGTTGGTATCGGAACTACCTCCCCCACGGAAACACTATCTATCCAAAGAGATAGCGTCGGTAATTTGCTTGGAATTCGGGACGGTGCCAATAACACCAATCTTCTTTTGGCTGATGGTGGAGAAACCACATTTAAACCAACCGCCTTCGATTACGTCTACACTTTTGACGGCGTCAGTACCTACGCTGACAACACTACCGAAGCCAAATCCTCGGGTGGAACCGTATTTGAAGTACTGGCTCTCGAAAACCCTTCAAACGATATCTTTTACGTCGGACTCGATCACCCGTTTGAAACCATATTTTTTGACATTGTAACGGCCGGCGCCGGAGTTACTCTCGTTCCCGAATACTGGAATGGTTCAACTTGGACGGCACTTACCGCAACCGATAACACCACCAATCTAACGGTCGACGGAACAGTCGCATTTACGGCTCCTACCGACTGGCAAACTACCGCCGTCAACAGCCAGACTGAATATTGGGTAAGGTTCAGCTCATCAACCCAGGTTACAACTGCGCCAACCGCCTATTCGGTTTCTCCCACAACCGGAAACCGGTTTTCTGTTTTCGCCCAATCAGGCGATTCGACCAATCCCTCACTCTACGTCAATGACGTCGGTAATGTCGGAGTCGGAACCAATGCTCCAACAACTAGGCTGTCAATCGGCGGCTCGACCTCAAGCATCTCAAATGACTCGGGAGATATTACAATAGACGCTGCCTCGGGAAATATCGCCTTCAACGGTGATAACCTTATAAATTTCAGTCAAACACTAGGAAGCCTTGGATCAGATTCTATACCAACCTACAGCTTCAGCGGAGACGGAGATACCGGGTTCTACTCCCCGGCCGCCAACACTCTGGCTTTTTCGACCAACGGAAGTGAAAAGATAAGAATAGATTCTAACGGAAATCTGGGAATCGGGACCAACAGTCCGGATTTGCCTTTAGGTTTTGCCGCCTCATATGGAGGTAAAATCAACCTCTATGACGGTTTGAATTACGACATAGGTGTGCAAACAAGTACTTTTGAATTCATTATCCCAACTGCCGATGCCAGTAGCCGTTTTGTATTTGGAAAGGGAACAAGCGGTACGTTAACAGAAATTATGAGGATCCAAAATGACGGCAATGTCGGTATAGGTGATAATTCGCCAGCCGCTACCCTAACGGTCGGAAATGGCGACCTATTTCAAGTTGCCGGAGCCAGCGGAAACATTACAACCGCAGGAGATCTTGCCTTAAACGGAGGCGACTTGACCTCAACTGGAGCTTTAACAGTTACCCCGAACGGCGGAAGCAATCTGAATATAGCTCTGTCTTCAACCGGAGACCTGGTCGTCAACACCAATCAACTCGTGGTTGATACTTCAGCCGCCAATGTCGGCATTGGTACGGCAACACCAAATTCAAGCTACAAACTACACGTCGCCGGAAACTTACTGGCCGACGCTTTTTACGATACAACAAGCCCCGGAACTTGGTTCTTAAACCCAGCCGGAGCTAGCGTGCTTGGAGGGAATATTTCAATGGTCGGAGATCTATATATGCAGGACGGATCGCCCCTCATAAGCTCTTTAAACAGCGGTTCGTATAACACGATTACCATAAAAGGGTCAAACGACAGCACTACCCCATCTTTGTGTGTGGAAGGAACTGGCACGGGCTCGACCTGTGACGGCAAAATCAACGCCGGTACGATCGACCCTCCCTACACTATAAACGGCAAGAAATACGCAACATATATAGCGTCTATGACCGGCGTCAAGGAAGAAACCGTTGGAACAGTTAGAACCTCGGAAAGGGTTGATGGCGTCGGATACCGAAAAGTAATCGACTTCAACCGCCAACCCGACGGAAGCGACCTTTGGATTTTCAACAAAACATCAAAGCTTAGGGAAAACATTAAGGACATGGTTGTTCTTCTTACGGCCTCTGACAATACCCGAACCTGGTTTAATATTGATAAAGCTAACTTAACGTTGACAATTTATTCTTCAAAACCAACGACCGTGAGTTATAGATTAACGGCCCCGAGATTTGACGCTGAAAAATGGAAGAGCATTAGGGAAGACGATGATCCGGTGACTGGGTTCATATTAACCGACCAAGGCGACGTCTACGGCCAGGCCCCAACTGCCGTGGCTGCGGCAACATTAAGTAACACCAACGCCGTTTACAACGGCAACCTCCAGGAATTCAAAAATGCCAACGCCGCCTTTACGGTTGTCGGCGGATACGTCGACGAATTCATCTCAGCATCAAGCGCACTTTTGGGGAAAATAAAAGTTGGATTTGTCGAAGCTCAGAATATTATCGTCAACAACACTCTCGTTGCCAACCGCATCGTTACCAACGCACTCGACATAACAACTGCAAATATCAAAAATTTTGTCGTCCAGGAAAAAATAACATCACCGATTATCGAAACCGATAACCTCGTTGTTTCCCAAACGGCCAAAGTTAATAAGATCGAAGCCAACCAAATCAAACCTCAGGTGGAAGATGTCATTCTTGACCTGAGTGATAATAATAACCCTGGAGCCGGCAAACTTGCCCAACTCATAATTAAAGGCCTCGAAGGGAAAACGGTCACAACGATTGACTCCCAGGGCAACGCCTCATTCTCAGGCCAGGTAATCGCAGACTCTCTGGCAATTGACAATGACGCGACAATCTCCGGTACTTTAACGGCCGGGCAGTTTGAAACTAACGAAGCTTCAGTTTCGGGCAGACTGACTGCCAAGGAGATCCAGTCGGACAACCTGACCGATCTTGAGAATCGCCTTAATCAAACGGCCAGCGACTCCTCTTACCTTGCCACAAGCGTCAACGAAATCCAAGCTCTGTTGGCCCAAATCCAGAGCGAACCAACACCCGACCCGGAAACACAGACCGATCTCTCAAACGCAACCGACCTATCAACGATGACTCTTGAGGAGTTAAATGTCACTGGAACGACAAATGTCTACAACCTCTCCGTATCCAATTCAATGTCAACCGGTAGCCTCCTTATTGAGGACAACAAAATACTGGCCTTGAGTTGGGATCTTAACATTTCGGCTTTGTCGACAATCAACTTCTTTGACGGATCAATCACCATGGCCCGGGACGGAACCATTACAACACGAGGTGAACTCATAGCCGAGGGTGGCATCAGAACGAACGAAATAAACCCGTTAGACGACAACGGTAACGTAAACATTAATAGATTGGCGGTCGATTCCCTAATTATTAATGACAAATACCTTGAGGCTACATCAGCGGCCGCAGTCATCGCTGCCGCCGATAACTTCGAATTAAACGGCCTTTATGCCCCGGCAATCGAGACAGCTACCACTTCTGCGGGAATCGCTATCTTACCCTCGAATTCTTCAGAGATTGTCATATACAACGACAATATCAAGGAGAATTCCCTCGTCTATCTGACGCCTACATCAGACTATCCCCAATCAGGGCAGTTAACGATCGTTAAAAAAGAATACCAAGGTAAACCATATTTCAAAGTCTCGTCAAACACACTGAGCGCATTACCCATTAAGTTTAATTGGCTGATTGTCAACTGAAATGGTAAAAAAAATATATTCAAAACATTATCAGGAACCTGTCAAATTCAGAATCTCACCTGTTGTTACAGGTAAGGTAGGGTTCTTGATTAAGAACAAGCTCATTATTCCCCTTTTTGCCGGACTCGTGTTTGCCGCCGTTGTCGCCGGATTCACTTTCTTCAAGGTAAATAAAGAGCCTCAACCATCGCCTGCCAAGTCCAAGTCGTTAGTATTCCAAAGGCAACTTATTGGGAAAAATCAGTACGTAGGTAATCTTGAAGGTGTGATGGAGACTGCGCTTTTTGCTGAAAAAGACGGAGGAAAGGTGATCGTTTCGCGGGGTAAAAGCAATTTGGAATTCACAATTCCAATAGATAATCCTACTCTTAATAGTCAAAGCGTCGGAATTCTTCAGGCTACGGACGTATCTTTCGCGTCTAAAGATAAAATAATCGCGGCAAAATACAACCTGGTTCCAAACGGAATCAAGGAGGAGATAATACTCAATAAGATCCCCCAAGAAAATACCCTACCTATTGAGATAAAAGCGAAAAATCTTCAGATAAAAATCACTCCTGATGATATCCCGGTATTTTATGATCTGTCGGGAATATACCAATTTCATTTCGAACGTCCGTATGTTAAAGACGGGGCCGGTAATATAAGCTACGGCGTTAAATATAGTTTTATTGACCAAGAAAATAAAAAGTTAAATCTGTTTGATGAAACAGTAGGAAATACTTCATCTAAACGACTATTGGCAAATAGTAAGCCCTTACCACCTTCCGATTATTTATTAATAATAGAAGTCGACTCCGAATGGCTCCATGACCCAAAAAGGGTTTTACCGATCATAATCGATCCGACGGTCGTACACGATACGACTACCGAGTTTGCGACCGGACAATTTAGCCGTGTAACAGACACAGGATCGGGATCATCGCCCGTTCTTGGAACTTATTACCAGGAACTTAGTGCCGATGAAAACACAGTTAGTTTGTGGCATTTAAATGAAGCCTCAGGAAACGCAATCGATTCTTCAGGTAACGGTAATACGGGTACACCCACTAGCCCCACCGTTGTTACTGGACTAATGGGTAACGCCAGGAGTTTTAACGGCACCAGTGATAGAATTGCCATGGCCGCATCTACCAATGTTAATGTAACGGGCGACATATCTATCGAAGCATGGATAAACCCCAGCACCTTTGCCACAACGGGCAGAAACATCATTCATAAAGATTCTCAATATACCATCCAACTACAAGTCAATACAGGATATTTCGCTTGGGCAGACAGTTCTAATTGGAGTTATGCTAGTTTTGGGTATACCGACATTGGATTAAAGACCAACGTCTGGCAGCACCTTGCAGTTACCAAAACTAATGGAACTGTCTATGTATATGTTGATGGAAATCTCAAACTAACTAAAACCTTTGGTGGTGCCCTGACCTCTACCACCAATGTCATGCATATCGGCTGTTACTCTGGGGCCACCGCCTGTTCTGGTTCATATTTTGCGGGTATTCTTGACGAAGTCCGTGTAAGTAATACTGCCCGATCGCAGGAAGATATTAAGTTATCAGCTTCCCGTCGACCCTACTCAATATATTCATCAGATGTTTTAGATTTGGGTAAAGTATATTCTTGGAATTCTCTCTCATGGACAGAGTTAGGAGTCACAACAGGAGACGGTGAAACATTAAAGGATACAACCGGACTTGTGGCCCAGTGGAACTTTAATGAAACATCGGGAACAACTGCCACCAATGACGCCGGTTCGTGTGGTACTTCCTGTAACGGAACGCTTACAGGCTTTGCTTCTACCTCTTCCCAAGATCAGGCGGCGGGCACTGGTTGGACCGCAAACAACAGACGTTGGGGAGCTGGCGCTTTGATGTTTGATAGGACAGATGACTTCGTTAACATCAC
>DJWA01000018.1:0-17425 GCA_002440905.1 Candidatus Roizmanbacteria bacterium UBA6242
CGCTCCCCTAGCTTTCGTGTCTCAGTGTCAGAAATCTTCCAGAGATTCGCTTTCGCCACTGGTGTTCCCCAGGGTATCAACGCATTTCACTACTCCTCCCTGAGTTCCAATCTCCCTAAAGAAATCTCAATCCTGCTAGTATCCTGCCCCTGTCTACGGTTGAGCCGTAGAATTTGAAACAAGACTTAACAAGACACCTACACGACTTTTTACACCCAGTAAAACCGGATAATGTTTGGGGCCCACGTATTACCGACGCTTCTGGCACGCAGTTAGCGGCCCCTTTCTAGTAAGGTACCGTCAAGTGCACAAAGTGCACCTTCTTCCCTTACCACAGTAGTTTACGCTCGATTAGAACTTAATCCTACACGCGGTGTCGCGCGGTCAGGCTTTCGCCCATTGCCGACTATTCCTGATTGCTGCCTCCCGTAGGAGTGGGGGCCGTGTCTCAGTCCCCCTCTGGCTGACCATCCTCTAAGACCAGCTACTCGTTATAGGCTTGGTAGGCCGTTACCCTACCAACTACCTGATAAGCCGCAGGCTCATCCCAAAACGCACAGTTAAGTACTTTACCCGACTTGCGTCGGGACTATAAGGTATTACCCCGTCTTTCGACGAGCTGTTCCTTATTTTGGGGTAGATTCCTACGTGTTACTCAGCCGTCCGCCACTCCAAGTCTTGCGACTTGGACGTTCGACTTGCATATCTCAGGCACACCGCCAACATTCATCCTGAGCCAGGATCAAACTCTTAAAAAAATAAAAGTTACTTCCATCCGATTACATCGGATGGAATCCTAACCCGTTTACCGATACTAAAAAATCAAATAAAAATTGGCAAAGAAATAAAAATTACTGTCTCAAGTTGTCAAAGAGCGCGCTTTTTAGGAAAAGCAGAATTCAATTCTATATTAATAGTATTGAAAAATCAAGACACAATTTTAAAGGATGATTAGCTTGGAGAAATCGTCTTCCCTTTGGGCTAATTTGGCAAGCCCGTTTACAGTTGCGTACTCGAGTCCCGGAGCCGTTGTTACGTCCATTTTGATTTCGGTTGCGATAAATTTGTCGAGTCCGGGAATTTTTGAAAGTCCACCCGTTAGTATTACACCTCTTTTGAGGACCTCATCAACTATCTCGGGTGCTGCCGATTCNNCCCCGATTCCAACGATTTACCTCTTATAGTCGCGGTTTTTTCTTCCATTAAGAAATTAAGAAGAGTTTTCTTGAGTTCCTCGCAGGTTGACTCTCCAAGGATTACTCCGTACTTAAGGTATATATAGTTATATATGACTTTGTTCATGTGGTCGCCTGCCTGCCTCAAGGTTCTTTGGGCGATTATTCCTCCGGAACCGATTATTGAAAGCTCGATCAAGCCGCCTCCGAGGTCGGCAATTAAAGTCGGTTGGTGAGAAAAGACATTGACTCCGCACCCAGCGGCTGTCGCCATGGCTTTCTCAATAACATAAACTTGGGACAGTCCAGCCTTATAAAGCGCTTCCTGAACGGCTTTCTGTTCAATCTCTGTTGCTATTGTTGGCACGACGGCCATTCCTCTTAACGCTGGCTTGAACCAGTTTGAGGAAAAGTACAGATTTACGGATTTCTCGAGAAATTTGTTAATCAACGCAACTTCGGCGTCAAAGTCGGAAATTACTCCCGATACAACAGGTCTTATTATTTTTATGAAGTCGGGTGTTTTCCCTAAAATCGACTTAGCCTCATTTCCAAAAAATAAAAACTCCTTGGTTTTTTGGTTTAAACCCAAATAGGTAGATTCTCTAAGAATTAGACCTTTATCTTTGATCGCGATCTTGGTGACGGATGTCCCCAAATCGAAGTAGACTTCGAAATTGGCGAATATCGGTAGCTTGATTTTTGACAGTCTATCAATTAAATTTAACATAATGATCGACAAAATTATGAACCGTCTCTATTATCTTCTATTCTTCCTGACCCCCCTCGTCATGTATCCGGCAACATCCGAGATATTTGAATTCAACAAAATGCTGTTTATTTACGCTTCAACGACTCTTATAGTTTTCTTCTGGGCATTGAAAATGATCCTCAATAGGAAGATTATACTGAAAAAAACACCTCTCGATGTCCCATTAATTTTATTTGTCTCGGCTCTAGTACTGTCAACGACTTTCTCAATAGACGTTCATACTTCCATATTTGGGTATTACGGACGCTTCAACGGCGGTCTTTTGTCTATCTTAAGTTATATCGTCCTTTTTTATGGGTTCGTGTCGAATGAAATAGATCTAAAAAAATCGCTTCTTTGGTCGCTCTTTTCATCGGTTGTCGTTATTCTATGGGGGCTTCCCGGCCACTTCAACCGGGATCTGACCTGTCCGACCTTTAATACGATACTTACGGCCATGTCCGGAAATCTCGATAGCGCCTCCTTCAATTCCATATGGACGACAAAGTTCAACAATTCCTGTTGGAGCCGGGAGACTAACGTTTTTGATCCGGCAAGCCGGATGTTCTCAACTCTAGGTCAGCCAAACTGGCTTGGAGCATATTTGGCGGTAAACTTCTTTATCGGCGTATACTTCTTTTTGAAAAAGCGCGAGGACTTGAAATTTCTAATCTTAAGTTCGATATATCTTTTTCTCAATTTCACGGCGCTTCTATTCAGTCGTTCAAGGTCGGCGATGTTGTCGGTTGCGATCGGCTCACTGATAGTCGCCATATATTTAGGTTTTGTAAAGAAATCAAAAAACCATCTGAGGTATCTGTCTGTTTTGGTCATCCTTATGGCTATACCTGTAATCTTCTTCAAGACCGGCATAGGTCAAATAGACAATCTCTTCAAATTCACAACACCAAAAAAACAACAGCCGGTCGTCACAACCACTCCCCAACCGCCTTCGGAGATTACCGAATCCTTTGATATCAGAAAAATTGTATGGAAAGGGGCTCTTGACCTGGGTTTTAAATATCCGCTTACGGGAACCGGCGTTGAGACCTTTGCTTACGGGTACTTCTTTACTCGCCCGCAAGCCCATAATATGACAACTGAGTGGGACTTCATTTATAACAAAGCCCATAACGAATATCTTAATTATTTTGCAACGACAGGATTTACTGGCCTAGCAACATATATTGGTTTTATTGTCGTATTTATAATCTATTCATTGAAGCTTTTGAAATCTCGGAGCACCGTCAAAAAAACAAAACACGAATCGGAAAGTGACGATCTATTAACCATAACTCTTTTGGCCGCCTGGTCGACGGCACTTGTCACCAACTTTTTTGGATTTTCAACAACGACGATTAACCTTTTTGTTTTTCTTATTCCAGCATTTACAATCGTATCCACGCTTGATGTCTCATCGGGTCAAAAGGTGGAAAAGAACAAATCTTTTGGACCTATATTTAAAGGTACGGCCATTTTTCTATCTCTGGCCATTACAACGTATGTTATGATTTCGATTTCGGCTTACTTTGTCGCCGATATTGACTATGGACAAGGTCTCTATTATTCAAAACCTCAAGTCAATGATTTCCAAAAATCCGCTTATTATTTTCAGGAAGCCTTAAAAAAACGTAGAGAACCGGTATACGAGGATAAGCTTTCCTATTCCCTGGCGTATCTTTCAGGGATCGCCGCCTATCAAAAAAACGACGATGCGGCAAGTCAGCTGATGACCGCCTCCGAGTATTATTCTTTAAAAAGCCTGAAAACCTCGCCGAAAAACGTCCTCTATTGGAAAACACGGGCTAAAAACAAGTACCTATTTTATGTATCAGACCAAAATAGGAAGCACCTGGACGACGGGGTGGTTGCCTTAGAACGCGCCCGCGAATTCTCGCCAACTGACGCAAAAATTCCATATAGTTTGGCAGTTTTCTATTCACTCATTTACGATATTGAAGTCGATCCTGTGTTAAAAACTGGGATGGAAAAAAAAGCGCTCGATGAAATTAATATGTCAATCGCTTTGAAACCGGACTTTTACGATAGCCATTTCTTCAAGGGTCAGTTTTACAAAAAAGTTGGTAAAACCGAAGAGGCGAAGTCAACATTCAAATACATATTGGAGAATGTAAAAGCGGACGACCAACCGACACTTCAGGAATTGGAAGATCTTTAATTTCTTTAACTAAAAACACATATAAATCGCATAAATCACGGAGTCGTATTCGAGCTTGAAATCGCCCAGATGCACTCAACAGATGCTCCCTCCTGATCCTCACATTGGACGCTGCATGGGAAGTCGATGGTTTTTGAAAGCGGTGCTGTGTATGGAAGTATCTGTTGGGCGTTTTCAAGGCATGCGTACAGTCGGTAATAGAGACCACTTGAGTCGGCTTCGTAACCGTAGTCCTTGTTTGGCAAAGGGTCATTCGGTACCTTTTGCATATAAATTTTTTGGGAAGCACTGTCTCTAAGCAGTGTGCCGAAAATCAATTCCGTAGGATAAGCTCGCTTGTCTTCATAGTACATTTCTAGGGCCTTTTGTATTTGATTGATATCAGCCTTCCTTTTGGCGTCCCTTCCTTTTTTCAGTGAATTGACAAAATTTCCTGATAGCAATGCCGCAAGAGATCCAAGAATTACGATAATCACCAGAAGTTCAATCAGTGTAAACGCTTTCTTATTCATAAATTGAATATACACGATTTAATGATGATTTTACAACAAAAAAAAGAGGGGCTTGTTAAAAGCCCCTCCGTTTAATTGTGTTTGACTTACTTTACGCACCAAAGACAGGTATTTGTAGCCGGATCTGGATCGGCGGTACAAGTATCCTCTCCCGTAGCTGGATCAAATTTGGTGTTCGGATCGTTGACGAATGATTTGGCCGTTGGCTTGAAGCAGACGGTGACCAAGGCTCCCTCATTTTCACCAAAGACGCTGATCTTTGCTAAGGTGGCATCTCCCGCCAAAGTCGCAAAGTCGGTCTTCAACTCACCGGTATCGACAATATTTTGAATTGTGTTGGTCATGTCATCAAGGGTATTAACTCCCCCTTCGTTGAAGCTGTCTTCCATGGTGGCACAGTCGGCATCACCACACCAAGGCATTTGGTTTTTGATGGCGTAGTATCTGATAACAGCACCCTGGAATTCTGAAACAGTGTTTCTGACTCCGGTATCTGTTCCTTTTTTGAGTTGTTCAAAAGGATCAAGGGCGGCCAAGAGCCCAACTGCTAAAGCACCAAGGAGAGCGATCACGATCAAGAGTTCTATAAGGGTAAATCCCTTTTTAATGTTTTTCATATGTACTTACAATATAATTCAATTCTTTTGTAATTGTCAAGAGATATTTGATCTGATATACTTTAACTTATATATTGTTATTAATTAGTAGAAATTGATCGTTTTATGGCACCCTTACCAAAGAGAAAATTTTCAACCAGAAGAAGTGGTAAAAGAGAGACTTCAAAAGCAAAATCTCTTCCAAATTTAGTCAAATGCAAAAACTGTGGCAAAGAGAAATTGGCTCATAGAATTTGCAAATATTGTAATAAGTAAATAATGGACCCCCGGCATAAAGACAGAATCTCAGTTGTCCAGGAACTTTTTGGACAAACGTTCACAACTCAGCCGACTCTTCACGAAAAAACCAGGAAGGTGCTTGAGAATCTTGAGAACATAAATAATATTATTCAAAAGTTTGCTCCCAAGTTTCCAATCGACAAAATCGCCAAAGTCGACATCGCCATACTTCAACTGGCGGTTTACGAAATGACCATTGAGAAGAAAGAACCCCCGAAAGTTATCATAAATGAAGCGGTCGAACTTGCCCGTGAGATGGGCGGAGAAAAGACCTACTCGTTTGTTAACGCAGTTTTGGGAAAAATCTATGGGAAATCAGTATAAGGATCTGGAAAAAAAAATAAAGGTTACTTTCAAGGATAAGAATCTATTGAAAAACGTCTTTATTCATAGATCTTACCTTAACGAACACAAGAACTTCGAACTCCCCTCTTTTGAAAGGCTTGAATTTTTGGGTGATAGCGTCTTATCTCTTATTACTTCGGTATACCTTTTCAAAAACTACGGGAAGCTTAAGGAAGGCGACTATACAGAAATAAAATCGGCAATTGTTAAAACCGGCAGCCTTGCCGAGGCGGCTGATTATTTGGGTTTGAACCAATATCTAATGCTCTCTCATGGTGAGGAAAAAGGCGGTGGTCGGGAAAATAAGAATATTCTTGCCGACTGTTTTGAAGCTCTAATAGGCGCGATATTCCTTGATCAAAGTTTTGAAGCCAGCTACCAGTTTGTCGGGGAATTTCTTTTTAACCGGAAGCTTGACCACATTGTTAAAAATGAACTCTATCTTTCGGCCAAAAGCCGTCTCCAGGAGCTCATACAGGGAAAATACAAAACGACTCCAAAATACGTCGTTTTGAAAGAGGAAGGCCCGGAGCACAAACGCGTTTTTGAGATCGGTGTATACTTCAAAAACAAAAAGCTGGGAGTTGGAGTTGCTCTTTCCAAGAAGGAGGCCGAAGAAATCGCCGCCCAAAATGCTTTTGATAATCTCAGTGACTTGTGATAAAATTTTAAACTATGGCAGTTACTTTAAGACTATACAGAGTTGGTAAAAAAGGACACCCGACCTATAAGATCGTAGCCGTAAATCGACGATATAAGTCAAACGGCAAATATATCGAAGCGGTGGGTACCTATAATCCTCACACCGATCCGGCCGAACTCAAGCTGGAAAAAGAAAGAATCGAACATTGGAAAAGCAAAGGCGCAATCATCTCTGAAGGACTGGGAAAGCTTCTTAAAGGTAAAAAATCTTAAAAAGGATTGGTTTTTTTCGGGTAGGAATAATCAACCGTTTGAGCAGTAGTCTCTTCTTTAAAGGAAAAATCAACCTTCTCTCTTAAAAGAGCTATCTCCTCTATCGTTTTTGGATTAATTACCACTCCGTCGGCAAAGTTCAAGGCGACCTTTTTATTATAAAAGGTCAGGTTGACCTTGATGGCCGATGACTCTTGGGGATTCAGCTCTATCTTGTCGGAAGTTATGAGTCGCCCTCCGGCGAAGTTGTAGTTTTCAAGAAAATTCATGAATGACGTAGTATCTCCGACCCCGGTCACAGAAAGCTTGAGCTCCTCTTTTGTCGAAGCTTTCATGTTTACGGTATATGACGTAACGATAAATCCTGTTTTGCGCGAAAGGGTTTCAAGCGCGTAAATGATCGAGAAATAATCTTCGGCCTCGGGTATTAGGCTATTTAATAGCAGGATATCCGAATCAAGTTCTTCGGACGAAGGAACAACCGTATTGAGGAGGTTAAACTTATTTCTAAGCTCCGTTACTTCACTTGTCAATGTTTTGTTGGTTGCGTCCGCTTTCTGAATTCGATCAACGCCCGTCTTGACGACAACAACGACAAGTACCAAAAGCAATGCCGCCCCGGCAAGATAAATTAGATTTTGCTGTATTAGTTTAGCTAAATATGGTTTTATTTTTTTCATAGTTTTATAAATTTACCGGCGAAGCTTATTTCATAGTTCTCCTTATTATCCTCACTTCCAATAACCGAAAATGACTTAAGGGAGATCTGCTCGAAATTATTAAGAAACGATTCGGATTCGATGAATTTAAAAAAGTTCAAGAGATCCGGAAAACTGTTGAAGGCAATCGTAAACGAGACAGCGCGGCTTTTATCGATGCCGAAAGATTTAATTTCGGAAGCCTGGGTGCTTTCACTTAAAGTACTCGTTAGCAATGAATAGTACGGAAGACTTGAAGCGTCATCTTTCATGAAGTCTCTCAGGTCAGAATACTTTTTCTGCATGTAGAAAATCTTAGCCTCGTCACCTTTTTTGTCGGATAGGGCTACAAGAAGATCTTGTTTCTGTCCGTTTAGGTTGGAATTTTGAGCTTCCTTCCCTCTCAACACAATAAAGATAGTCATGAAAGTGGTGAAGAAAATCGCACCCAAGGCAAGGACAGAGATCTTTAACCAAAAGAAATATAATTCGTACTTCTGATAATCTTCGCGGCTTACCGCCAAATTGATTTTGGATTTTCTCATCGGGTTATCTTAAGTTGCCTCCAAGGCTGGAAATGAAAAGCGACAACTCGTTTCTATGGGATTCTACAAGCGGGTTCTTTATGGTGAAATTATATGGATTCAATTCAAGTGTTTTTATTCCAACGTCTGCTGATATAAAGCTCGTAAGCGAAGGGAAAAGGTATGCTTGGTTGAACATGTATATCATGTCGACTTTCTTTGTGGCAATAAACCTTTTGAGTTCCGCTCCAAACTCTTTTATAAGGGGTGCGGCGATAACGTCAACCGGATAACTAGATTTATTTTTCATGTCAAAAGTCTGAAGAATTTCGGCACCTTTTTTGGAGTCTGAGTCCGTATTTATTTGGATTTCCTTAAGAAACAGCTGGTAACCAATTGCAAAGCTATGGCTTTCCTTAACCGTCTGGCCGTCGTTCTCGAAGTAGCTTAAATTTGTGGAATTAAGTCCGAAATTGGCAATTACAGTAGACTTTGCGGCTAAGTTTTTTCCAAAGCTATTTATAAAACGTGCCGATGCGGAAAGCTCGTTTTCAACCGCTTCAGGAATAAGTCCGGCCAGTTCGACGGCGTTTTGGACCTTTTCAATCAGTTTCTTTGGAGCGGCAACAATTAATATAAGAATCTTCTTTTCCTCTTTGTACTCTTCAATGATTTCAAGATCGATATTGGTTTCCTCAATCGGCATCGGAATGAACCGGTCAGCCTGGTATTTGATTGCCGATATGAGTTCTTTTTCGTTAAGAAGCGGCATAGTCAGTATTTGACTATAAGTAAAGCTGCCGGGAATGACGACGTTGACGTTTTTTTTGGAAACCTTGATCGAACTGACAAGCTGGCTAATGGCATTAGACTGATCGTCGGTTACTTTTTCAACATCTGAAGTGTAGAAGGTTGGAACAGTCTCGACCTTGCCAATTGCCGACACTTCTATTAAGTCGTCCTTTTTCCTGGAATCAACGACTTTTGTATATTTTTCACCGATGTCCAGACAAAATAAATTATCAGCCATATTTTAAATATATCAGAAATTCCTAAGTTTTATTTTTGTTTGATAATGCAATTCTGCCGTTTCCTCGACCCTGGTTGAAGAACAGAGTCCGGCGTCGGTCATAAAGCAAATGTCGAATTCAATTGAAATCACCGGAGCTGAAAAAGTGTTAACCCGAGAGCAACCAAGAGAAAAGTTGGTTATTATCGTTTGTTGAGAATTCAGCATCGCCGACTCAACTAAAGCCGACGACTCCGAGGAAACGGTCTCGCCGTTTATGATGAAACCGAACCATTCGCCGTGTTGATCTTGAAAATATAAGGGACCGGGGTCAGAAGTTCCGGTATCGTTGCAAACAAGATTACTATCCGAAGGTGGCGTTGCCGAGTGAATCGAAAAAGCATTATTTCTTATCGTATTGGCGACGATATTTAATATATAATCGCCTTCTCCTTTAACCGTTACCAGCCTATTGATTTTAGTTTGCTCCCGAATTATTCCGAAAATAATGGCAAATATTGCCGGGACAACCAAGCCAACTATAGCAACGACGACAATCATTTCGATAAGCGTAAAGCCTTTCTTTCTCATAATTACTCCAATAATTTAAAAACAGTTTTCACCTCTACGTCGGTTCCCCCTTCCCAAAAAACAGTGACCGTGGCATTTACTTGGTCCGGGTTTGAGGAATCCGGAATATTTTCTAACATAACTTCTCTTTTGAATATCTGGGGTGCGCCCAGAGTATAGTTTTCCCCGCACTCACCTGGGGAGCTAAAATTAAGAGTACTTATGCAGTAGGTTGCGGAACCGAGCGACGAATCGAGGGCGGTAAACGTCGTCCAGTCATCTTCTTTCTGACCCCTCAACCATTCAAGCCCCTCCTCGGCAAAATGCGAGGCAAGAATTTTGTACTGGTTAATTTTCATCGTCCTTAAGGAGTAAGTGGTCACCGCCATCGCGGCTACGAAAAAAAGCGACAAAATCGTTATAAAAACCAGCACTTCGATCAAAGAAAATCCTTTTTTCATAGTTTTTTAACAGCCGAATAAAGACTCGTTGGTTGAAACAATACCGATTGAGGTAATTGAAATGTCTATACATTTGGAAATAGAATCGTTTCTAAGCCTTATGGTACCGATTGGTATATTTACGTTTGCTCCTATTGGAGGAAAATCAATATTACCGGTGCCGCTTGAAATTATGATGTTCGAGTCGAGAACATGTTCCTGAATCTCCTGTTCCATTCCAGCGCAAAGAAAGTTAAGAGAAAAAGAATAGGTTCCGACGGCAACCCTATAGCCTTGGAATTCGGAACAATTCTGGTCATAGAGATCCGAAGTCAAAGCTTTTTTTTTGGCAAGTTCAATAACGGACACCAACCTCTTGACTTCCTTCTTGAGCTTCAACTCATTATTGTAATTATTGTATCTAGGTAAGGCCATTCCTGAAAAAACCATAATAATACCTATACTTATGATAAGTTCTATGAGAGTGAAGGCTTTTTTCATATGGATTTATTTTTGGCCATATGGCCCGAGACAGTAATTGCAGTTTCCTCCGCACTGTCCGGCAACGCAGGTTGTGCCACCGCTTTCAAGATATGCGCCAACCGTATAGTCACTTGAAGCACCACCATAGTAGTAGGTGTATGGCGACCTTGGGTCGGTTGGAATCGTTTGCAGATAAATTCCGTTGGCACACCCTGATGGATCGCAAAGGCCGTTACCGATATTGGGAATTGTAGCTGGATAGGTGTCTTCGGAACTTCTGTACATCTCAAGGGCAGCCCTGATCTGTTCGAGGTCGGCTTTACGCTTGGCGTCTCTTGATTGTTTGCCAAACTGGCTGTAGGCAACCGATGCGATTGAGGTCAGTAAGACCATTATCGTCGCTACCACCAGAAGTTCGATGAGGGTGAATCCTTTTTGCTTTTTCATTGCTGGTTTGAAACGCAACAACTTAAGTTTGTCGAATTGCAGTCTTCAGTTTCAAGGTACTTACCGCCCCCGATATCCTTAGGACAGATGGTGAACCCTGAGGTGCCACAAGTGGCGCCGCTTCCGCATTGGTAGTTGCCGCCTAACGGGTCAGACGGCATTTTTAGGATTACAACGTCGGCCGCAAGAGAAGTACAGTCGGCAACGGTTGCCGTAAGATTATTTCCTGCAGCTGGAATTGACGCGGGGTATCTGTAGGAACACAATGAATAATATTGCTCAAAAGCGTTTCTTATCGAAGAAAGGTCGCTTTTTCTCTTGGCATCACGGGCTTTTCTCTGAGCCGTTGAGTAAGAAGCAATGCCCATGCTTACCAAAATGGCAATAATACCGACGACGACCAACATTTCAAGAAGCGTAAACGCTTTTTTCATAATTATGGTTGATTAACTATATAACAAGGTCCGCTTTGGCAAGTTGAACAAACACTGCAATTGGCGATGCCGGTTTGAACATCTGGGTCGGCAACGTTTTCAATACAAGCGCACAAAGTGTAAGTCAGGTCAGAATTGTTGACGGAGTAATAGTACGAACCACCAACAGACGGGTCGGTCGGAAATCGATTCATATATATGTTTCCGGCGCAGCTCCCAAGACTTGACCAGCAGGCTCCTGCGACTGGTAAGACAGCAGGAAATGATGGAGGCGATTGATCCTGTTTATACATTTCGAAAGCCTTTTGAATTTGTTTAAGATCGGACTTTCTTTGGGAATCACGGGCTCGTTCGCGGGCGCCCATAAAGTTAGGAAGAAGTAGGGCGGACAGCGATCCTATAATCGCAATAACAACCAAAAGTTCGATTAACGTAAATGCTTTTCTCACAATTTCATGTTATAGGTTTTGGAGATAAAAATCAATATATGGTCAACGGTCATTTGGGGGGTGATGTTGTTGTTTTCCAATAGCGCCCTAAGACGCAATATTTCCTTAATTATGGCGGGCGAATGTATATTACTGCCGACGCTTTTTCTAAAAAAAAGCGCTATCTGATCCAAATGGGCAATTGCTTCACCTGCGGTTTTGCAGGAGAATACGTTGAAGTCGAGAGATGAAAGATTCCCCTTCTCAACATAAAGATTTAAAGCCGCAAATGTTTTGTCGTCGGGAGCAGGTTCGGGAGCTTTCCCGAGTCTTATAACTTTCGTTCTTGAAACGATAGTCGGCAATAGTCTCGATATCGAAGATGATGTCAGCACAAAAAGAACGTTCTCGGGAGGTTCCTCAAGTACCTTAAGCAAAGCGTTTTGAGCTTCAAGCGAGGAAGCGTCAAACGACGGAAAGTAAAATATCCTTTTTTGAGAATTGTAAATTTTAATTTCGCTAAGTACCTGCTTGACTTCGGCAATCGAATATTTTTTTGTAGCCGGCGTCATTTCGAAAAACAAATCATTTTTACCCAACAAATTATTTTTGACGTATTTGTCGGTGACCCGCTTCTTTTCGGATATCAATAAATGGGAAATCATATATTGAATTTTAGCAAATTAATCCATATAGTTAAATTATGGACTTGAATCCCAAGCTATTACTTAATCAATTGGTAAAAAACGGCGATATCGACCAGGCCGAAGCCGACAGAATTGAGGTAGAAAGCCTTAAAAAGAACCTAGACGTCAGGGACTATTTGTACGAATTTACTTCCGTATCCAAGATTAACATCGTTAAGGCAGTTTCAGAGGTGTTAAATATCCCATTTGTAGACCTCGAAAACTCCCCCATCGACTCTCAAGCCGTTGGCTTTATTTCGGAGTCGATTGCCCGAAGTTATGAAATCCTTCCCTATAAATATGACGCCAAAGCCGGCGTTATTTACTTAGGCGCGGTGGATCCCTTCAACAACAACGCCATTGATTTTTTGGAGAAGAAAACCGGTAAAAGGGTTATTCTTTCTTTGGCCGACAACCACCAGATCAGCAAGATGATCGATCTGGCATATTCTCAGGGTCTGTCTCCTGAGGTTCGCGATGCTCTTAAAGAATACCCGACCACAAGCCGGGAATCGCCGAAAATAGAATTGTCGGCGGCCGGAATTTCTGAGGCACCAATTGCCAAGATAGTATCAACTATTTTGGAGTTTGCTATTAAAAGCCGAGCGTCCGATATCCATATTGAACCTGAGGAAGGCAGGACAAAAGTCAGGTACAGAATCGACGGAATTCTTCACGAAAAACTCTCGCTCCCGAAGTCGATTCACGACGCTTTGATTTCGAGGATAAAGATTCTATCAGAAATGAAAATTGACGAAAAAAGAATCCCCCAGGATGGTCGCTTTGGATTTAAAATCCACGGCGAAGAGGTTGATCTGAGAGTCTCGACTTTGCCTACCGTTAACGGAGAGAAGGTTGTGATGAGGCTTCTCAAAAAAACCGGAGGAATTCCGTCGTTATTTGACCTTGGCCTTCGGGGGCCGCAACTTAAAGACGTCGAGGAAGCAATAACGAAGCCGTATGGAATTATCCTGATTACCGGTCCGACTGGTTCAGGAAAAACAACCACCTTGTACTCAATATTATCCAGACTCAATAAACCGATGGTCAACATTATGACACTTGAGGACCCGGTCGAGTACCAGATAACCGGCATCAATCAGGTTCAGATAAATCCGCAAGCAGGTCTAACCTTTGCAAACGGGTTGAGAGCGTTTTTGCGCCAAGACCCCAACATCATTCTTGTTGGAGAGATCCGTGATCATGAGACAACCCAGCTAGCAATCCAGGCGGCTTTGACCGGTCATTTGGTCTTCTCTACTCTTCACACCAACGATTCGGCAACGGCAATACCGAGGCTTATCGACCTTGGCGCTGAAAGCTTTCTTATCGCGTCTGTTTTGACGGCCGTCATTGCCCAGCGTATTTGTCGAAGAGTCTGTCCAAACTGCAAAGTCTTTTATGATCCACCGGCACAGGTTCAGGAAAACGTGAAGACGGTCTTGGGGAATTTACTTCCCAAAGGATACGAAAACAAACCGATTAAGTTGGCTCGAGGCGAGGGTTGTAATGAATGTAATCAGACGGGATATATAGGGAGGATTGCCATATTTGAAGTCCTTAAAGTTACAGGATCAATAAACCGGCTGGTACTTCAACAGTCCGGTGCTCATGAAATAGAGGACGCCGCCAGAAAAGAAGGACTTGTTATGATGAAACAAGACGGGTATCTTAAAGCTTTGGATGGTTTGACAACCGTGGAAGAGGTATTAAGAGTTGCTGAAGTCTAAATTTATGGATTTATCAAAGTTACTACAACTTGTTATTGAAAAGAAAGCCTCGGATCTTCACATAATTCCAGGCTATTTTCCGACCATTAGGGTTTCGGGAGAGCTTTATCAGATGACAACTATGACTCAAATCGGCGACAAAGATGCCGAGGTAATGTTATTTTCGATTCTCAACGAGGAGCAAAAAGAAAACTTGGTTGCCAACCGGGAGCTTGACTTGGCATACGCTTTTCAAAACTATCGTTTCAGAATCAATATGTATTATGCCCAGGGAGTTGTTTGTGCAAGCTTCAGGCTTATTCCAAATAAAATTAGAACAATTGAAGAACTGTCGCTGCCATTGTATCTTAAGAACTGCGCCGATTACAGACAGGGCTTGGTACTTCTCACGGGACCGACGGGCGAAGGTAAGTCGACAACATTGGCGTCTCTAATAAACGAGATCAATCATAAATACGCAAGGCACATAATAACGATTGAAGACCCGGTCGAGTATGTTTACCCGAAAGCTAAATCGATCATCTCCCAAAGAGAGCTTCATCAGGACACCCATTCGTGGAGTCTGTCATTGAAATCAGCCCTTCGAGAGGATCCAGATGTCATACTGGTTGGTGAAATGAGAGACTTTGACACTATCCAACTTGCCCTGACTGCCGCTGAAACAGGACATCTGGTGTTCTCGACTCTCCACACCAATTCTGCCCCGGAGTCAATAGATCGCATCATTGACATTTTCCCACCCCATCAACAGAATCAGGTTAAGAATCAGCTTTCCTCAGTTTTGAGGATGATATTGACCCAAAGGCTATTGCCAAGACAGGGTTCAATCGATAGAATTCCGGCAATCGAGGTTCTTTTCAATACGTCAGCTGTCGCAACTACAATTCGCGAGGGTAAGACTTATCTTATAAGTAACATTCTTGAGACCTCGGAAAGCGAAGGACTTGTCCTTTTTGAGAAGAACTTATTGACTCTTTACAGAAGCGGGTTCATATCAAAGGAAACGGCCTTCTCGTATGCAATTAGACCGAAAGAACTCGAGAAGTTCATTAAAGTTGACAGATAAAAATGTACTTCAAATATAAAGCTTTAAAAAACAATGTTACGGTTGAAAAACAGATCGAAGCCGCATCCCAGGAAGCCGTCCTCGACTATCTTCGCCGAAACGGATATTTTCCGATCTCGGTGACAAAGGCAAAAAAAGAAGAACCGAGTATTTTCGCAACCCTTTTCAGCAAAAACGATTTCAACGATATTGTCGACTTTACCCGCCAGATTGCGATAATGTTGAACGCCGGCTTGACCCTGATTGACGCTCTCGAGATCCTAAAAAAACAACTCGTAAAGCCGACAATGAAACAAATGGTTGAGGACATAGATTCCCAGATTAAGGCCGGAGAATCATTTTCTTCAGCGCTTAAAAAATATCCTTCTAGTTTCTCAAACCTATATATTGCCCTTGTAAAATCAGGAGAGGCTTCGGGAAAACTTGGTGAAATCTTGTTAAGGCTTGCCGACAATCTTGAAAAAGAAAGGGAACTGAAAAGTAAACTTAAAGGTGCACTCATCTATCCGGTAATCGTCATCGTCGCCATGGTGGCGGTTATGTTCATAATGATTACTTTCGTTATCCCCAAACTACTAAATCTTTATAAGGATTTTGACGTAGAACTTCCTTGGACAACCCAGGTACTTATAGTTGTCTCGACCTTTTCGACGCGCTTTTGGCCACTTATTATAATGGGAGCCGTATTCGGTTGGTATTCGCTACAAAAATATTTAAAAACCAAAGCCGGGAAAGAGTCATTTGATCAGATCACCTTAAAGCTTCCGGTTTTTGGACCAATAATCAGAGTGTCGGCTCTTGTTGATTCGACCCGAACCTTGGCGATCCTTATAGGTTCCGGAGTCTCAATCCTAGACGCATTGTCTATTATCATAGATACGACTGAAAATATCGTCTACCAAAAAGCCTTCATTAATATTAGTCGTAAGGTTGAGAAAGGTCAGTCCCTGGGAGTGTCGCTTGACCAGGAAGGAATCTTTCCGCCGATTCTCGTCCAGATGGCTCAGGTTGGAGAGCAAACGGGAAATCTTGATGATACCCTCTTAAGGCTTTCAAAATATTTTGAAATGGAGTCCGAAATTGCTATCAAGTCGATGACCACGTTGATTGAGCCGATGATTCTNNTTTTAATCGCGCGAAATTCCACCCGATTGAAGGTTTTTAACTCTTTCATTGAGATGTTGATAGTCTGTGATTCGGTAGTGATTTGTAAAGTATTCGGCGGCTTTTTTTGTTTTGTCTATGAGTTCATAGTCGGTAAAGTTTGCTATTTTAAGTTCGGCAAATCCGTGTTGCTTAATACCATATATATCTCCCGGGCCTCTTATTCTAAGATCTTCTTCGGCAAGCTTTGTTCCGAGATTGGTCTTTGAAAAAAAACCAAGCCGCTTGATTGTTTCCGGGTCGTTATTCGTCGCATAAAGTAAGCAGTATGACTGTTTATCGCTTCTACCTACCCGCCCCCTTAGCTGGTGAAGTTGGGCAAGTCCGAATCTTTCCGCGCCCTCGATAATCATTATTGTAGCATTCGGAATATCCACGCCAACTTCAACAACAGGCGTCGTCACAAGAATATCATAGAGTCCTTTTTTAAAATCAATCATCACTTTCTCTTTTTCTGACGATTTCATTTTTCCGTGAAGAAGTCCCAATTTAAAGTCCGAAAATATCCTTTTCAAATCATCGTATTCTTTTTTAGAAGCCTTGACCGACTTCATTGTTTCAACTTCCGACTCCTCTATTAAAGGACAGACTACAAATACCTGAGCCTTATTTTGCACGATCTCTTTTTTGATCCATTCGTAACCGCTTGGCCTTTTGAATGGTGGCACAAGAAATGTTTTTACCGGTAGCCTACCTTTGGGCATCTCGGTGATCGCCGAAAGCTCTAGTTCTCCGTGTAGAGTCAACATGACGGTTCGAGGAATTGGCGTTGCGGTCATCGTCAATAGGTGCGGATTTAAACCCTTCTGTTTTATGGCCGCCCGCTGGGCAACGCCAAATCGATGTTGTTCGTCGATAACGACAAAGCCGACTTTTTTTAGATTGAACTTTTTGGTTATGAGCGCATGGGTTCCGACTATAATATCGCCGTCGGGGTTTTTGTTTGATGCCGTGTAAACGCCGATTTTAATCG
>DJWA01000018.1:17552-21926 GCA_002440905.1 Candidatus Roizmanbacteria bacterium UBA6242
AGTTTGCTAATAAATTCCGAAATCATAGTTTTTGTTTTATCAGAGTCTCTAAATTTATACCCAACGGTTTCCTTCTCCCATTGTTTTTTAATAAGAAATGATGAAAGTTGTATCGCAAAAAGTTCGTCAAAAGCTAGACGGTGTCGGGCTTTTTCTAAAGACTTTAATGAGTCGGGAAAATGAGTGTTTTTATAAGCGTAATCTTCCTCAACCAGATCGTTGAATTCGATGATTTTTGTAGGTAAGACTTCATCAAATTTTCCCTGGAGGGCTATGTACATTTTTTCTCTTATCGTCTTGGTCGAAAGTCCTCTTGTTTGTGGGTAAACAGGGACGATCCTTCCGGTGTGTTTCAAGGGATTGTCGGGCAAAACCAATTCATAATCCTTGGGCTTAAGAGACATTTTTCGGCCGTACTGCTCAACAGTCCCGGCAACGCTTATAAGACTCCCTTTTTTGATAATCCTTAAAAGGTAAGGTTGATTGTAGAAACCGACTTCGATCTCCCCGGTACCGTCTGAAAGTTTAAATACTTGCAGTCTAAGGCCGGTGCGCGTTACCTGGTATTTGGAGTCTATAACTTCACCTTTAACGGTAACGGTCTCGCCTGGTTGGGCTTTACCGATTGGAGACAAAAGGGAAAAATCCTCGTATCGGGATGGAAAATAGTTAACAAGATCAAAGTATGTTTTGACGTTTAATGATTTGAAACGCTTGATCGTTACGGGGCTGGTATTGGGAAGCGATTCGATGGCAATGCTCTCGGGCATGAGATTGGTTAATATCCTAAAAATAAAGGCGCCATAGATGTGAAAATCAAGAAAATCGTTGAGATTACAATAATAATCTTCCAAAGGATATCTCTTTTTAGTTTTTTACCGAACACTTTCATATTATTGATTATATCAATAATGGTGGGTATTTCAAAAAGCAATATTTTGAAAAATTTACTATACTTTACTTTATGTATCAGTCCAGACGATTAAGATTCAGGGGCCAGTATTTCAAACAACGTCTTATGGTCTACGGACTCATTGGGGCAATTGCCGTAATGGTTGTGGGCTTCATATTTAGTTTCGCTGTTTTTGCCTGGTACGCCAAAGACCTCCCATCCCCGGCCAAGCTTTCCCAATCAACTGGCGCTTCAACTATCTTTAAGGACCGCGACGATAAGATCCTTTACGAAATGTATAAGGATAAAAATAGAATACCCGTAAAATGGGAGGATTTGCCCAAAAGGTTGAAAGAGGCAACAATTGCGATTGAGGACAAAAATTTCTACAAGCATCAGGGAATCTCCCAGTTTGGAATTGTCCGAGGAGCTTTCAATATCTTACTTGGAAAAGGTCTTCAGTCCGGTTCAACGATCACCCAGCAGCTTATCAAGAACGTCCTTTTGACAAACCGCCAGACCATATCGCGAAAGGTACAGGAAATGATTCTGGCTCTTGAAGTTGAGAGGCGTTATTCAAAAGACGAGATTCTCTTAATGTATTTGAACGAGGCTCCATACGGAGGCGTGTATTGGGGAGTTGAGTCGGCCGCCAAAGGATATTTCGGGAAAGAGGTAAAAAATCTTACGCTTGTCGAGTCGGCAATTCTTGCCGGTATGCCCCAAAATCCTTCGGCTTATTCTCCCCATATTGGCCGTAAGGATGCTTGGAAATACAGGACGACTGATGTTTTAAGGCGAATGAGAGAGGATAGAGTTATTACCCGTGAAGAAGAGAAAAATGCCCTCAAACAGATGGACTCGATCAAATTCACCTCCCCCAAACTGGCCATAAACGCTCCACACTTTGTCTTCTACGTCAAAGACAAGATTGACGAAGAATATGGACAGAAACTCATCGACCAAGGGGTCGAAGTCAAGACAACTCTTTCCCTTGATGTTCAGCGGGCGGTTGAAGAAATAGTCAAGGATGAAATAAAGAAGCTTAAAGAATACAACGCGACAAATGCCGCAGTTGTGGTACTTGATTCCAAAACCGGCGAGATCCTGGCGATGGTCGGTTCTTATGATTTCAACGACGAAAAGTTCGGTAAATTCAACGCTGCTCTTGGCCTAAGACAACCGGGTTCGGCGATTAAGCCGATAACATACGCCACGGCATTTGAACAGGGATACACTCCGGCAACCGTTCTTATGGATGTCAAGACCGAGTTCTCATCAGGCGCAACGACTGATAAGCCTTACACACCGGTCAACTACGACGGTAAGTTTAGGGGTCCGATGCAGGTTAGATTTGCTCTTGCCAACTCCGAAAACATCCCAGCCGTCAAGATGTTGGCGATGGTTGGAATCCGTGACTTTCTTCAAAAGGCGACTGACATGGGCTTGAGCCAATTTGAGCCGACGACCGAAAACATGAATAGGTTTGGATTGGCGGTCACTCTTGGAGGAGGTGAGACTACCCTACTTGACCTGACTTCTTCTTTCTCCGTATTTGCAGCCGCTGGGGTGAGGCGTGACGTTTCAGCGATAACCGAGATAAAAGACTTTAAGGGAAAGAACGTGTTCAAAAAAGTTAGGATTAAGGAAAAGAATGTTTTGTCGCCAGAGTCGGCATTTCTTATTTCCCATATCCTTTCGGACAACAACGCCCGACTTGATGTTTTTGGACCAAACTCTTACCTTAATATTCCTGGGAAAACGGTCGCCGTCAAAACTGGTACAACCGACGACAAGCGCGACAACTGGGCGGTCGGTTACACGAAAACGGTAACCGTTGGTGTCTGGGCCGGAAACAACGATAACTCCCCCATGAACCCGAATATCGCATCGGGTGCGACGGGCGCTTCTTCAATTTTCTATTACACGATGATAGACCTATTGAAGAAATACGGCGACGGCATACCTGATAAACCCGACAAGGTCAAAGCCCTCCAGATTGATTCCTATTTGGGTGGTCTCCCAAAGGACGGTTACCCAACCCGAAGCGAGTATTTTATCGAGGGAACTGAACCTAAGGATACATCCCCTTATTACAAGAAATTAAAAATATCCAAAGCCAACGGAAAATTAGCCAATGACGTTGAAGTAAAAAACGGGAACTTTGAAGAAAAAGAATTCATAGTCATAACTGAAGATGATCCCGTTTCCTCGGACGGCAAGAACCGCTGGCAGGAGGCGATAGATGCCTGGGCTAAAGAACAGGGTGACCCAAAATATAAAGCACCAACAGAGACGTCTGACTCCTCAAGTGAGGACGTTGTCATATCCATAAAGAACCCGTCTGGCCAGCAAACGGTTGACAACAATAACGTCCAGATAAAAGCAAAGATAATCTCGATCACCAAAATAAAAAATGTAAAGATTAGGATTAATGGTAGTGACATAAAATCCATAGACGGAGATCGAGATGAAATTGACGAAACCATCAATCTTCCCGACGGCGCTTATGAACTCCAAGTAATTGGTACAAACGAAAAAGACAAACAGGGAGAATCAACAATCAAGTTCGGCGTCAAGAAACCATGGGATTACTCAGCGCCTACTGAAACTCCAATTCCATCCCCCTCTCCTTAAGAATTTGGTAGAATGTATCGCTTTAACTCGTATAGTCTATGTATATGTATAAGGAAACTTTAAGGCACTATTCAAACATCCATAAAGGCAGTTACCCTTTGGCCCCTGACCGCTATTTATCTCAATCATCAAGGAATCCCATATTGCTGTTTAACCCTGAAGATAAGAGTTCAGGGGTCATCGGCAAATTTCACAAAGCCTTCGCCGGAAATGACATAATAATTGAAGCCAAGAAAGCCGCGATTGAGAAAGTCAGGTCAAGACAGAACTTCATCAAGAGGCGTTTGCCTTTGAAAGGACATGAACTGGGAGATACTAAAGTTATTTCATTTGAATACGGTAATTACGGGTATGTTGTCGATTTCAACGATATAGAACGTGAAAATGACCATCTTAAAGTGATTCAGATTTCAAAGTACCGTGAAATGCCTTATTACAGGATCGATTTGGAGATCAATGATTACGGCGGCTATGATTCACTTGACGGGGCAGGTGAAATATCTTACGTACTGTATGAGACGCCTGAAGACTTTAGATCCGGAAAATCAACCCTTCAATCTTTCAATACATACTCATGTATTCAGGTCGCGGTCAAGCTTTTATCGAATGTGTCAAAAAAAACGTTTGGCGTTAACTATACCTTCTCCTATAGTTGATTTCCCCAACCGACAATATTCAAATTATCGTCTGGGGAAAAGAAAGAAAAAATATAGAATAATATAGCACTCGTGAAAGCGAGGTTCGGCGCGAAGGCGACGAAGCTATGTAACTCAACAACGAGTATTATTCCATATCAAGGTGGGTCAGACCTATTTAACACTAAAAACGTGTTAATATTTCTTTCT
>DJWA01000001.1 GCA_002440905.1 Candidatus Roizmanbacteria bacterium UBA6242
ACGACTGCGTTTTTCATAAAACTATTATGTAAATAGTAATAGACAAATAGTAGCCATTTATTTTATTTTTGTCAATTAGGGGAATATAATTAAAATTATCAATTATTTTATTATGAAAAACGTTTTGATTGTTTTCGGGTTTATTATCGCTTTTGCTGGTGGTTATTTCATAAGCCAGAAATATGATTTCAAGGTAGAAAATAAAACCTTATCAAAGGATAGCGTCGTTGAGGTTTCCCAGTCACCTTCGCCGTCAACAACCGATGAACCTTTGGTTGGCGCCGATGTCGACGAGTACGGGTGTAAGCCATCGGCCGGATATTCGTGGTGTGAGTCTAAAAAGAAATGTATTAGAGAGTGGGAGGAATCATGCGACCCTCAGGTGGAAATCGCTCGGGCTTTAGCCGATAAACACCAATGGAATATTGACGATATTGTCGTGACCGTATCCATGTCCAATACTCAATTTGCCCGTGGATCGGTCCGCGATAAATCATCAACCACCGGCGGGGGAATGTTTTTGGCGGCCAAGATTGACAACCAATGGGAAATCATATTTGACGGTAATGGTGCTCCAGATTGTATTTTATTGAAGGCTAATTATTCATTCCCGCAAGATTTCCTTTCGGGGATTTGCGACTGATATAGAATACGATTAAGGCGATCGCCGACATTATGCTGCCGTAATAAAAAGTTGCCGATGGGTTTATTTTGCTCCAGAGAATTCCACCGATTGAGGACGCCAGGAATATGCCGATCGCCATTAAGGTCTGGTAAAGACCGAAGTAACTTCCCGACTCTTTTTTTTCTATGAACTGAGAAACATAGGCCTTCGAGACTCCATCTGTGAAGGCAATATACAGTCCGTATACAGGGAATATGATCCACAGGTATGCGGGGTCTTTAATGAATCCAAAAAGGAAATAGACAATTGAGAAAATCAATAGTCCGGCGGCAAATACTTTGCGGGCGCCCACTTTATCGGCAAGTTGTCCAGCTGGAGTGGCGAAGGCAGCCTGAAAGACGTTGTAAAGGACGTAAGTCAAGGTTACCATGATAGTCGTTAATCCCAAGTCCTTGGCGCGAAGGATCAAGAACGCGTCGGAACTATTTCCGAGCGAGAATATAAAGCTGACGATAAGGAACGTCTTGAGATTGGGATTTAAAGATTTTAAGTCGATCTTCACAAAATGTCTTTTCTCCTTTTCTACTGTGTGTGTTTTTTCCCTGACCGAAAGCATAAGAATGACAACTGCTATCGCCGACGGGATGAAGGCGAGATAAAACACCAACCTCATGTTTTCTTTCATGAGGTACAGGAAAAGAAGTCCCAATATGGGACCAAACACGGCCCCCAGGGAATCGAGCGCCCTGTGAAATCCAAAGATCATTCCCCGGTTATTGGGGGTCGTATTCTCAAGTAGAAGGCTGTCGCGCGGCGCCGTTCGCAAACCCTTACCCGATCGATCTATAAAGCGGGCAAACAAAACCAAAGGCCAACTCGCGGCCAGTCCGATCAAAAGTTTTGATAATGCCCCCAAAGAATAACCGAGGACGACAAACACCTTTCTCTTTTGGAAATAATCGGACAAAGCCCCGAAGACATATTTGCCGATAGAAGCGGTCGCTTCGGCAATTCCCTCAATCACCCCGACTACTGGTACGGAAGTTTTAAGGACGGTCGTTAGAAAAATCGGGATTATGGGGTAGACCATTTCGGCCGAAAGATCGTTGAAGAAGCTGACAAGTCCCAGAACAACAACGTTACGGGGTATTTTTTTCATATGAATTATTATAGAATATTAATTATGATTTTTCTTTCCCTGAAGACTTACAAAGAAGCAACCGGCGACTCGGTCATAAGATTATTATCTTCTGTCAAATCGATCTTACAGGAATCCGGTGTTCCGATTTTACCAGTTGCCCAATCCACAGACATCTACAGGATAAGAAAAGAATTAGGGATTGAGGTCTGGGCTCAGCACATGGATCCAATTGACCCGGGAAAAAACATGGGCTGGATTTCGCCTTATGCGTTAAAAAATGCCGGAGCTGCCGGAGTTGTCATCAATCACAGCGAGCACAAACTGGATAAAGAAACCGCCAAAAAAACCTTGGACAAGGCCAAAGAGTTCGGATTTAAGACCTTGCTTATTGGACACAATGTTGAGGATGTGGTTGAATTCGATTCGTGGGAACCCGATTATATTTCCTACGAAAGGCCCGACATGATCGGCGGCGGGGTCTCGATGTTGACGGTGGAAAAGGATAACGTCATGAAACTTGTTTTAAAGTTGAAGCACCCCTTAATTATCGGCGCCGGGGTTTCAACCGGCAACGATGTGAAACAGGCGATATTATTGGGTGCCAAAGGCGCCATTCTGGCGTCAGCCTTTGTGCTGTCTTCAGATCCGGAAACAAAACTTCGCGAGTTAGTTGCGGGATTCAAGACATGAAAGCGGGAATAGATTATATCGGCATCTCCGTTCCTTTTTATTGCCACGATGGGAAAGGAAATTTTTTGTTACATAAAAGAAGCGACAAGTGCCGCGACGAAAAGGGTCGTTGGGATTTTGGTGGCGGTCAGGTAAAATTTGGTGAAACTTTGGAAGAAGCTCTATATAGAGAAGTCAAAGAAGAATACGGAGTTGATCCCGTAATTGAAAAACAACTTCCAGCCCATTCGCTTTTACGATTTGATGAAAATGTGAAATCCCACTGGCTTATTGTGTCCCACATTGTCAGAGTCGATAAGGACAAAGTGGTTAATAATGACCCGGAAAAAATTGAAGAAATGGGATGGTTTAAATTGGATAAATTACCAACCCCCTTGCACTCGGGTGCAAAATATACCCTTGAAAATTACAAACAAGAATTTGATAAATATTTATGAACAAAATATTTCCCCAAAAACTGAAAAAAGGAGATGAAGTGAGGATTATTGCGCCGGCAAGGTCGTTATCCATAATAGGCGCGCATAGCCGGGAGATAGCCGATAAAAGATTTGAAGAGATGGGACTCAAATTGACCTTTGGAAAACACGTCATGGAATCGGACGATTTCGAATCCTCAACAATTGAATCGAGGATAGAAGATCTCCATGCGGCATTTTCCGACCCTAAGGTGAAGGCCATTATAACGGTCATCGGAGGATTCAACTCCAACCAGCTATTGAGATATATCGACTGGAATTTGATAAAAAATAACCCCAAGATATTTTGCGGTTACTCTGACATAACCGTTATGAATAATGCGATTTACGCCAAAACGGGACTTATTAATTACAACGGCCCCCACTATTCCTCATTCGGTCAGAAACTCTACATGGATCACACAGTTGAATATTTCAAAAAATGTCTGATGGAAGATGGGGTTTATGAAATATTCCCGAGCGATAAATGGAGCGACGATATGTGGTTTATTGACCAGGATAAAAGAGTCCTTACGGACAATCCGGGATATCTTATAATCAATAACGGCCGAGCCGAAGGGACGATAATCGGCGGCAACGTCAACACTTTGAATCTTTTACAAGGGACGGAATATTTCCCGGATTTGTCCGATTCGGTATTGTTTATCGAGGACGACGCCGGTACCGCTCCCCATATTTTTGACCGGGATCTCCAATCGCTCATACACCTGCCGGAATTTAAAGGAGTGAGGGGGATTATTATCGGACGATTTCAGAAAGAGTCTAAGATTAATGATGAATTGCTTAAAAAAATAATTTTGACTAAGAAAGAATTGAACGATCTTCCGATTATTGCTAATGCTGACTTCGGTCACACCGACCCAAAGATTACTTTTCCAATTGGAGGAGAGGTCTCAATCTTAGCGGAAAATAATCAATCGAAAATAACCGTCCTCAGGCATTAAAGAAAGATGTAGGAAAAGATCGCGGCCGATATCCCCAACAAAACGCCTCCGACAACATCTGTCGTCCAGTGTTCCCCCAATGATACCCGGGATACGAGCATGATGATATTGAATACCAAAAGCAGACTGGCCATCAAAATCTTCCATGGCATTTTTATTTTCGAGTTGAAGATTATGTAGAGAAAAATAAAAGTCATAAATACCGTTCTCATCGAATGTCCGGATGGATATGATGAACCCGGTTGGACGTATGAGGAAGGGAAAAGAAATTCGAGATTGTAACGAAAAAAACGAAAAGGAGGTCCAGGGTGGTGGACAAAATACTTGCCGATGATTTCAATAACGTGCGCGGCGGCGAGCGAACCGAAGGTAAGGAATGAAACCATCTTTCTTCTCAAAAGGACGGTCAGAAAAAGAATTCCAGCCAGTATCTCAAAGCTCCCTACCAAACTAAAACTAGATAAGAATGAGTCATATTTCACAGGTAGATTGTCTTGAAGGCGGACGGTTATGTCAAAATCTAGGCTGTTGAAAAGATCTTCCTTGACTCCATAGGTAAAGGCCACGAAGGCGAGGAAAAACACCAGGCTTATGGCGACCCAGATTAATTTTTTTCTCATTTCAATTTATACTTCAAATATACCAAAGTGAAAATAAGAATTGCTCCGGCAAAGTAAAAAGCGGAATCTTTGCCCATAACTTGGAACATTTCCCCTCCGATTATGGGGCCGACGATCCTTCCAAAAGATCCGGCAGCCTGCATGACTCCCAGAGTTTCCCCGTATTCTTCAGGCGGGACGTTTTCGGTCGCCATAGCCTGGACAGTCGGCATGGCTAAAGCTTGACCCAATGGCATGAAAAATAGGGCAACGTATAAGAAGTCTGGACTAAAGGACAAGGGGATAAGGAACATACCGATTGCCATAAATACAAGAGACCAAAGGAGTATGGTTTTTTCGTGGAACTTCTTGGTGACAAAAGGCAACAACCTCAACTGAAAAAGGACGGCAAGAACACCAATATATGTGAATAACCAACCGTTATTGACGGGAGCAAAATTGAATGTTTCTTGAGTCCATAAAGCGAAAGTACCCTGCATGGTTGAGAACGAAGCATTGGTCAGAAAAAAAACGACAATGAGTAACCCGATTGGATATAGGGATAGGACCCTTTTGAATTCGTCCAAACTGAATTTAGTCCTGGGCGACTTTATGGCGGCTTTAGTGTTGACGGTTTCTTTCAAGAAAAATATCGTTGTTAGGACGGTCAAGAGGGAAACGGCGGTCGCAAAATACGCAGGCGTAGAGTAAGAAATTTTGGAAAGGGCGCCGCCTATAGCTGGACCAAAAATGAATCCGAGTCCGAAAGCCGCCCCCATTAGCCCCATTCCCTGGGCGCGGTTTTTCTTGGTTGTTACGTCGGCAATATACGCTTGGGCAATTGATATGTTTCCACCGGTTATCCCGTCGATTATTCTAGACAAAAACAATAATGGAAGATTTCCGGCAAGGCCAAGCAAGAGATACCCGAAAGCGCTCCCGAGCTGGCTTATAATGAGAAGTTTTTTACGTCCATACCGGTCGGATAATCGTCCCAGAATCGGCGAAGCTACCAGTTGAAAAAAAGAATAAACGGCCGTCAACAATCCTATTTGAAGAGGTGAGGCTTCAAACCTTTCAGCAATATATGGCAATAGGGGGAGGATTAGACCGAATCCCAAGAGGTCTATAAAAACTACCAGAAATATGGTAATTAGCGATCGTTTGTTTTTCATAAAGAAACTAAATTATATCAATTATTTTCTGTTAAAATAGAAGCTGCACGGGACGTAGCTCAGATGGCTAGAGCGCAGCGTTTGGGACGCTGAGGCCGCGAGTTCAAGTCTCGCCGTCCCGACTAATGAAAAAAATCTTCGTCATGATCTTTATCGTTGTCGCGATTGTCGCCTATTTCTTTTTGGCCAATCGTTCGCCGTTTATAAAATACGAACTCGAAGGTAGGACTTATCAATTAATGACCGCCAAGACAGAATCGGAACGGGTTAAAGGCTTAATGGATTATAGGAGCAAAAAAGATTTAAAAGGCGCCGACGGAATGATCTTCATTTTTCCAAGAAAAGATTACCGTCAGTTTTGGAACCAGAACACCTATCTTGACTTGGATGTCTATTGGGTTGACGGAAAAAAAGTCGTTGGCAAGGATAAACTACCGTCAATTGAAAAGTCAAAGGACCTTGTAGTTATCTATTCACCCGAGAAGGTCGACAGAGTAATAGAGATAGTCAAATAAATTATTAAAGCTTAAGAGCTTCGATTCCCGGGAGCGTTCCTTTCTCGATATATTCAAGCATAGCCCCACCTCCAGTTGATATGTGGGTAATTTTGTCCAAGTACTCTTTCTTGGAAATTGCCGCCAGGGTATCACCTCCACCGACAACTGACAGGGCTTGGTCGTTCTGGGTAATTGAATAGTAGATGAAGTCGGTTCCTCGCCTAAAAGCCGGATTTTCAAAATATCCGACCGGTCCATTCCAGATAATAGTCTTGGCGATTGCTATAAGGTGGGCGATCCGGGCTGAAGATTCCGGTCCATTATCAAAGATCGATTTGTCTTTGGGTATATGTTCAACCTTCATCAATTCATAGGATTTATCGTCTTTGTTTTGGGCAACGGCAGCGTCAACCGGCAGGACCATTTCAGCTCGGCTGCCCTTGGCGGTTGAGAGGATTTTTCGGGCTTGTTGGACGGCCTCGTATTCACAGAAACTTTGTCCGATATCTTTACCTTGGGCGCAAAGGAACGTATTGGCCAATCCGCCGCCTATGACCAGGTAGTCAACCATTTTTATAAGCTTATTCAAAAGATCTATTTTTGTCGAAACCTTAGCGCCTCCGATGATCGCGACGATCGGCTTTTCGGGATTGTCGGTGACACGGGATATCATCTGTAGTTCTTTTTTAAGAAGGAGTCCTCCATAGGCTGGAATAAATTTTGGGGGGCCAATTACTGAAGTATCCGAACGATGGCAGACGCCAAAAGCATCGTTGACGTAAACGTCGGCAAGATTGGCCAATTCCTTCGCAAACAGGGTTGAGTAGTCCTTTTCCTTGGGGTAGAAGCGGATGTTTTCCATGACGACAAACCTTTCTTTTGCAGATTTTATTTTATCGGTTTCATCATAAAGAGCGATATCTTCATCGGGAAAATATTCCTTGAGTTTATCAACAACGATTGCGAGGGAATATTTTTTATCCACTCCCTTCGGCCTTCCCAAATGGCTTACGACGATTATCCGGTTTCCGTTTTCGAGGAGTTTTTTTATCGTTGGCAAGGATTGGCGGATACGGGCGTCATCGGCAACCGTATTATTTTGACCCAAGGAAACGTTAAAATCGACGCGCAAAAGAACACGTTTATTTTTGATCTCTACTTCGTCGATGTATTTAACCTTAGACATATTCAGATATTCTCTCAACCGTATCTACTAACCGTGTCGAATAACCCCACTCGTTGTCGTACCATCCGAACACCTTAACGAGTGTTCCGCCAACAACTTTCGTATAGTTGGCGTCGAATATACACGAGTAAGGGGAGCCTATGTAGTCTGACGACACTAGGATTTGTTCTTCGTATCCGAGGATTCCTTTCATCGAACTCATTGATGCCTCTTTGAACATTTTATTGACTTCCTCAGGAGTTGTCGGTTTCTCAACCACGGCCGATATGTCGGTGATTGAACCGGTTGAAACGGGAACGCGTAGTGACATTCCGTCGACTTTACCTTTTAATTCCGGGATCACGCGGGAGACTGCCTTTGCGGCTCCGGTTGTTGACGGGATGATATTTGTAAAAGCAGCTCTCGATGTCCCGGGTTTTTTACCAGCGTCGTCCAAAAGGCTTTGACTTATTGTGACCGCATGGGTTGTCGTCAAGAATCCGGTGACCACTTTCAGGTTGTCGTTTAGGATCTTGAACATAGGGGCGGAACAGTTAGTCGTACAGGAAGCCATCGAGATAGCTTGGGCGGACTTAAAGTCAAACTTATCGTCGTTGACCCCAAGAACGACAAACGGTGTCTCATCGTCTTTGGCCGGTGCCGAAAGAATAACTTTCTTGACGGTTCCCTTAAGGTGTCGAACAAGATCGGGCTGTTTCACGAAAGCACCGGTCGCGTCAACAACTACCTCGACCCCGTACTTTTCCCATGGGATATTCTCGGGCTTGTCGTTTAGAAGGGTGACGACTTTCTTTCCGCCGATTGACAGACCATCGGCTTCCGCCTTTACATCCATTCCGTACTTTCTATGGACGGAATCATACTGAAGTAGATAAGCCATCATCTCGTTGGGAGTTTTTCTGGTATTAATGGCGACAATATCAAAGTTGCCGCGTTCAAAAGCAATTCTTGTAAATGCCCGACCAATGCGTCCAAAACCGTTTAAACCGACCTTGATTTTTTTCATAGGTACAATTGGTTACTTATAATAGTGGTGATGAGTCGTTATATATCTTATTGTACCCGAAACACCGCGGGTAACAACGGAGTGGGTGATTATCCGACTTTTTTGGCGGACGACTCCCTGGAGCATTGGCCCTTCGATTACACCCGTTGCCGTGAATGATAGCTCTTTACCTTTTGCCATATCTTCCGAAGTATAGATTTTTTTCAAGTTCCCACCCATCTGTTTTATTTTTTCTATATCGGCTTCTTTTTTCGGATAGAATCGACATTGGATTTCCCCACCAAGAACCTTGAGAGCAACGGCCGCCAGGACTCCCTCGGTTGACCCTCCGATTCCAATTGCGGCATCAACCCCGGACTCGGGGAAGCAGGTAGCTATAGCGGAGGAGACGTCGCCGTCTGTAATAAGTCTAACTCGAGCGCCGGCGTTTCGTATTTCCTTAATGAGATTTTCGTGACGGTCTCGGTCAAGAACCATAACCACAAGATCGCTTACCGGTTTTCCGATCGCTTTCGCAATATTTTTCACGTTTTGTTTTATTGGGGCTTGGAGGTCAATGGCCTTTCTGGCCAAGGGCCCGGCGGCGATTTTTTCCATGTAAGTGTCGGGTGCGTGGAGAAGAGAACCTTTGGGTCCGGCAGCAATAACAGCCATAGCGTTATATCTGCCGTGGGCCACCGAGTCGGTGCACTCAAGAGGGTCAATCGCAAGATCCATCTCCGGTCCTTTTCCGGTACCGACCTTCTCTCCTGTATAAAGTTGTGGTGCTTTGTCCTTTTCGCCTTCGCCAATTACAACCGTTCCCCTGAAATCGACCTGGTTGAATCGGTCTCTCATAGCTTTGACAGCGGCTCCATCCGCCTTTTTCTTTTCACCTCTCCCGATCCAGTTGGAGGAAGCAATAGCAGCAGCTTCGGTCACACGAACGAATTCAAGGGCAAGATTTCTATCCATAATTACTTAATGGTATCGGTCGACAATTTTCCGGTTCCCGGTTATGTTGAGTTTCCTCATAAGGAACTCAAACTGTTTTTTTAGATTTTGAAGAATTGGTTTCTTCTCAGCAGGCGTCATCATCCAGAGACGTTTTTTGAATGGTCCGAGGGCCTTTTTCCTCGTTTTATATATAAATTGGCTTTCACTCCATCCTTCTTTCCATTCGGTTTTTAGGTTATTCTTTATCCAATCAAACATTTCTTTTTTCAACGGTCCAGGTAAGTAATCGTAGACGATGTTCTGGAATCCGGTCGCTAAATGGATTTCAAGCGTGTTATTTTTGGGGAAGTGGTTGAAAAGGGCATTCGGAAGGGTTGAAGCGCCGTGCTGGACTGATCCTCCGATTCCATATTGGTCACGGGCAACTTTTGAGATACTCTTGAGGACTTCAAAATCCAGGCTGACTTCGGCAATCTTTCCGTCAGGCAAGGGTATACCTCCGTGGGAAGTCCCGGTCTGGACGCTTACCTTACTGATGCCTGTCAATTTGCCAATCCTTTTGACGTATCCGTCCATAAAGGCCTTAAACTCTGTGGGGTTGCTGTTTTTGCCGCCTATGTGTCCGATCTCTCCGCCGATTGAAACAGAAACCTTCTTGGGTTCGATCGACCTTATATATTTAGTCAAAAGAGCCGTCATCTCGTAGTTATTTTTCTGTTGTTCTTTTTCGGTTTTGCGATCCAAGTCAACGAGCGTTGAGGCGTCGATATCTATATTGTAGAAACCGGCTTCAATCGATTTTTTAATAAGATCCTTGATCTTTTTGATCTCAACTTGAGGTGTTTCCTTGAAAACCTTGGCCTTAAACTGATAGTGGTCTCCCTGAATGAATACCGGTCCTTTGTATTTTTCGGCAACAGCCGCGGCCAGTATAGATGTTGAATATTCAGCCGGTTCCTGGTCGGTGTAGCTCATTTCCGAACGGGCAATCTCGAATATGAACGAGTTGGTCTTGAGGAGGCGAGCAAGTTGGAAGATTAACCGAGCCTTATCAAAGGTGAGGGTTCTTACGTTAAATGCCGGGACAGTAAAACCTGAGACTTTCTTTTTTCCAAAAGCCATGTAGAGGTCGTTGATTGAAGCGGGGTAGATGCCGGCTTTTTTGGCGAGTTTCATGATAGCTTCCCTGGCGGCTTTTTTTATTTTTTTATCCTCTGTGAAAGTGGCGGTAAAGACTAGATCCTGAATGTATTTTGGAGCGGTTGCCATCGTGACTTCCTTTATTGTTTTATAGATGAGCATACTCAGGTACCAAAAACTATAATCTATTAAAAAACGTTTGTCAAGACAAAGGGTCATGTCCGCCCTTATTCCAAGGGTGGCATCTTACAATTCTTTTGAGTCCAATAAACAAACCTTTTAATGTTCCGTATTTATCAACCGCCTGGTAAGTGTAACGGGAGCAGGTTGGAGTAAAACGGCAAGCGGCGTCGGAGAGAAAAAACGTTTTGAAAAACGACGCCCGAAAGAAGTCGGTTTTTTGGTAAATTCTAATAAGCGATAAAACAATCTTTTTCATTGATATAATTCTACTATGAATACTGGCTTGTTATATATTGTCCTTGCGGAATTCTTTTGGGCGGGCGAATTATTGCTGGTCCGGAAATTTTTTCCTAACGCCAATCCGCTTTTTCTGACGGCAATGACGGCTGTAAGTGCCGCTGTTTTTTATTCCCCGGCGATTTTTGTTTATAAACAGAAATTCACTCTCCCGGAATGGATCATGGTTGCTCTGCTTGGAATCTTTTCATTCGGCATCGCCCAGATGCTTTATGTCAAAGGAATCCAGACCGGCCCCAGCTCCTTCTCGATTGCCATTGCCACATTGACCTTGCCATTGCTTTCCGTTTTAATGAGTCTTGTATTTTTCAAAGAACCGATAACATCAAAGATAGTTATAGGGTCACTATTGATGATCGCCGGGTTTTTATTTATCTCTACATAAAATGAAAATAACCGTTCTCACGCTTTTCCCCAAAATGGTCGAAGGATTTTTCAATGAGAGTATTATCAAGCGGGCCGTTGAAAAAAAACTTATCACTATAGAAGTTGTCAATATGCGGGACTTTGCCGTCGATTCTTACGGGACGGTCGATGACCGTCCGTACGGTGGAGGAGCGGGAATGGTCTTAAGAGTCGATGTTATAGACCGGGCTCTTGAAAAGATAAAAACTAATAAATCTAAAATTCTACTGACGACGCCAAAGGGAAAATTATTTGATCAAAAAAAAGCCATGGAGTATTCCAAGGAAACCGATCTGGTCATAATCGCCGGGCATTACGAAGGAATTGATGAACGGGTCCTTGAGTATGTGGATGAGGAGATTTCAATCGGCGACTTCGTGATGACGGGTGGGGAGATAGCTGCCGCTGCTATCACTGACGCCGTTGTTCGTCTTGTCCCCGGGGTCCTCAAAAAAGACGATGCTACCGTTAATGAGACTTTCAATATACAAGGGAAAAAGCTTTTGGAATATCCCCAATTTACGAGACCCGAGGAGTATAAGGGAAAAAAAGTTCCTGAAGTCTTAACGCAAGGCAACCACAAGGAGATTGAAAAATGGAGATTGGATAAAGCAATTGAAGAAACCGAAAAAAAACGCCCCGACCTTCTTTCAGGATTAAAGGTTGACTAATACTGCGAAAAGATCTAACATTTAACTGTTACAAATTAAATAATAGTTACTATGAAAGCGGTAAAACTGGAGCCGATGAAATTTTCGGACTCCATCTATTCGATGAAGGGAATTTCCAAGAAAACGGTCGATGAACATTTGAAGTTGTATGTCGGTTACGTCAACAAATACAACGAAATTCAGGAGAAGTTGGCAGGACTAACTGATGACGACTACACCAAAGCCAATCAGGTGTATTCACTCATTCGAGAACTGAAGCTTGAACTGTCGTTTGCCTACGGAGGGGTTGTCAACCACGAAATATATTTTTCCCATCTAGGAGGCAAAGGTGGTCAGCCAGACGGAGAATTGATGGGTCAAATAGAAACGGATTTTGGGAGCTTTGACGCGTACAAGAAAGATCTTAAAGCGACCGGAATCGCAGCTCGGGGATGGGTCTGGACAGCCTGGAGCCATAAGGAAAAAAGACTATTTAATTACTTGGGAGACGCCCAGAACACTTTCCCCATCTGGTACGCTGTACCGGTTCTAGCTCTTGATACTTATGAGCACGCGTATTTTATCGATTACGGAGTCAACAGGGCATCGTACATTGATTCTTTTTTTGAGAACCTTGACTGGGGACAGGTTGCCGAAAAGTTCAAACACGTCGGCCGTTAACCGATAAAATCTTTTAGGGAGTCTTTTATATCCTGAAACGAAAGTTTGTCGAAAGGGATTTTTTCCTTTGGGAAAAAAACGTACTCATCAACGTCGTCGCCAACGGTTATTTTGTCGCCGTGGTAATTGGCGACATAGGTATGGCACAAGGTTTGGTAGTCTATTCCCCTGCAAGGATATATGCTCGTGTAACTGCCAAAGTATGTAAAATCCTTTAACGTCAGATCGAGCTCTTCCTTTATCTCGCGTATTAAAGATTGTTCGACCGTTTCCCCGAGACCGACAAAGCCACCGGGCAGATCCCAGTATCCTTTTTGGGGTTCAAACTTCCTTTTGGTCAAAAGGACTTCACCATTTTTGTTGACAAGAATGAGGGCGTTGGTTGAAGCGGGCGAGAAGTAGAAATTGAAGTCACAGTTCCGGCATTCGATCATTTTTTTACCCCCAATCTCTATAGGTTTTGAGCAGTTTGGGCAAAATTTGAAAGGGTAAGCCATATATGTATTATATAAGACATTTGGGCGAGCTATATCACCTGAATATTGAGGGAATATTTATGGTCTTTATGTCTAATCAACATTAAGACATATGGGAATTTATTATTTTGCCCAAATATTTGAAGGTTTAATCATGGTTTTTTAATATCACTCCATCGTTTATAATTATCATTATGATAAGAACCAGAATTGCTCCGTCACCAACGGGGAAAGATGTTCATGTCGGATCGATTGCGACTGCCTTGATGAATTACGCTTGGGCCAAAAAAAATAAAGGCCAGTTCATAATAAGAATTGAAGATACCGACCAATCGAGACTGGTTCCGGGAGGGGAAAAGAAGATGCTTGAGACCTTGGAAAGAATCGGACTTAAGGCTGACGAATCACCTCTTGTCGGCGGACCTCACGCGCCTTACCGTCAGTCCGAGAGGCTTGAGATCTACAAGAAATATGCCGAAGAACTGGTTGCCAAAGGCAAGGCATATTACTGCACCTGCACGCCAGATAGGTTGACCAAAATGAGGGAAGAGCAGCAGTCAAAAAAACAGATTCCCAAATACGACCGCCAGTGTTTTAAAAACCAGGTAGAGATAGTAAAACAAGTAAAAGAAAATAATGTTCGCCACGTCGTCAGACTCTTAATCCCGGAGGGTAAGGTAACTTTCAACGATTTGGTGCGGGGAGAGGTAACGATTGAAAACCAGAATCTTGACGATCAGGTCCTCTTGAAGTCTGACGGGTTCCCGACATACCATTTGGGCGTTGTCGTTGATGATCATCTTATGGAGATAACCCATATTATAAGAGGGGAGGAGTGGCTTCCTTCAACACCGAAGCACATAATTCTCTACAAAGCGTTTGGGTGGGAGTTGCCAACCTACGCCCATAACTCGCTTTTAAGAAACCCGGACAAGTCAAAGCTGTCAAAAAGAAAGAATCCGGTTTGGACTTCGGAATACCTTGAAAAAGGCATCTTTCCCGAGGCGCTTCTCAACTACTTGGCTTTGATGGGCTGGAGTCATCCCGATGGAAAGGAAATTTTCGATCTTGACGAATACGTTGCGGTATTTGACGTCAAAAACATCCAAAAAACCGCCCCGGTATTTGACCCGGTAAAACTAGATTGGATGAACGGAGAATATATCAGACAGATGGACGACAAGAAACTAAAAATCAGAATTATGGATTATATAGGCGCATCATACCCGGAAGATCTGGTTATGAAGACAGTTCCCTTGATAAAAGAAAGGATTAAGAGGCTCTCCGACTACTTGCCCCTGACAGAATTTATTTTCAAAAGTCCAACGATATATGAAGTGGATCTGAAGGAAAAAAAGGAGCTATTTGAAAAAATAGTTTCGAAACTTGAGACGGTTTCCGTTTGGACGGCCGATAAGATAGGTGAAGCGATGATGGTCGTATGCGAAGAATCGAAGACTAAAAGGGGAGAGTTTTTTATGAACGTGAGAGTTGCCATAACCGGCAAAAAAATCTCACCCCCATTAAATGATTCGATGGAGATTTTGGGGAAAGACGAATCCTTAAAAAGACTTAAATCAATTTAATAGTAGATGTCTTGCCAGTGAGGGTCGGTCTCAACCGTCAGTTCGAGGTAGACTTTTTTATTGATTGCCAAGGCGATTTCTTTTCTCGCGTAACTTCCGATTTCCTTGATTTTCCGTCCTCCGGCGCCGATGATCATACCCTTGTAACGATCGTCAGTAGTCAGAATCCTGGCTTTAATATAGGTGATGCCGTTGTCGCGTTCCGAGATGCTATCGACGATTGCCGTTGTCCTATAAGGGATCTCTTCACCCATCATCAAAAACACCTTCTCTCTTATTAGTTCCGAAAGAAAAGTTCTTGAGTCAAGATTGATAAGCGGGTACACCAGGTCTTCGGGGATTTCCTCGGTCCCTTTTTCAGGAAGTAGCTCAAAAACTTTATTCATTAAAAGTCTAAAATTCTGTCTCAAAAGCGCAGATATTTCAAAGACGGAATCAAACTCTTCCTCGAGGAACTTGTATTGGGGTAGGTAAGACTTCTCTTCGGAATCCATTTTATTGATAACGAGTATTTTGGGTTTTTCGATTTTCCTTACGAGTCCCAGGACCCGGGCTTCCTCAAAATCTCGCTTTCTTGTGTGGTCGATCATATATATGACAAGATCGACTTCCTCTTTGATGACGGATAAGGTCTTGGCGTTAATTTTTTTGGATAGCTTGTCTTCGGCTTTGCCGAATATACCCGGGGTATCCACAAATATTATCTTGCCCCGCTCATCCTGGTAGAGGGCTTTAATGGCAAAACGGGTTGTCTGGGGTTTGGGCGAAGTGATCGCCACCTTCTGACCTAGAAGGTTGTTGACGAATGTCGATTTTCCTACATTGGGGCGTCCCATCAGTAGAACTTTTCCTGTTTTCATGCCATAATTGTAACACAAATGAGTACCCTTTCAGACAAAGAAGTCATAACAAAGATCAAAGAGGGCGAGTTGGACTACTTTTCGTATGTTGTCAAAAAGTTTACACCCAGGATATTGAACTTCGTTTCCGCAAGACTTTTCAAGAAAGAAGAAGCCGACGATCTTGTCCAGAATATTTTCATAAGTTTCTATAAGGCGATCATGAGGTTTAACGAGGAAAAACCAATTCTGCCGTATCTTTATGAGATAGCCCGGAACGAACTCAAGATGTACTACCGGTCTCACAAGATTACCGTCCCCTTGAAAGAGGAGATAACCGTTATCGACTCGGAGGAGATTGTTTTCGACGAATCCTCGCTAAAAGTTCTAGACAAACACGAAAGAAGCTATCTACTTGAGATCGCCGACGGTTATACTTACCAAGAGGTCGCAAAAAAATATAAAATGTCGGTAAATACCTTAAAGTCAAAAATAAGAAGGGCGAGGTTAAAAGTGAAAAAAATCTATGAGGAAGAATAAACTTGAGGACATTATTGTTAATAAGGTTTACCGGATGGAGACGAAAAGAACTACCTGGTACGTCGTCTCCCGATTACTCCTTTTTCTATTGGGAACGTTGACAATCTTTATATTGGTGTCGGTCGCCTACGATATATTTATCGAACAGAGGTCATTTGATCTTATTGATTTCAAGGGCGATGACTTTGAAGTTATAAATAGATACTTTACCGACAACCTCTCGGTCTTTATAGAAGAAGCTCCGAAGGAATTGCTTCTCATATTAATATTGACTATAACCGGTTTTGTATACTTAATACACAAGGTGAGAGGCAGTTACAGGAAAATGAAAAACAAACTCATTTCGATTTACAAATTTTACAAAAAAAGAACATGAAAAGATCATTTTTTCTTCTTTTGTTGTTAATCGTTGTCGGCCTTTTGGGTTACTTGATATTCCCGAAATCCGGCGTTCTTATGGGATCAAAAGTCAGACAAACGAACGATTCCGGGTCAACAGTTGGTGATACCAAAACCGAATCCGGTGAAGCAAAAGTAACTGGAGAGGCGACCGCGTCATCCGAAGTCTCAGAGGGTTTAACCCTCTCGTTATCGTCGCCTCAGAACAGATCAACGGTCGCGACAGAGACTCTTCAGGTTATCGGAAAGACAAGCCCGAACGCCGAAGTCTACGTCAACGACCAGGAAGGTAAAGCCGACTCGACCGGTAATTTTTTCGTCAACGTCATTCTTCATGAGGGAGAGAACCTCTTGACGGTCGTTGTCAATGACGCATCGGGTAATTATGCCGAAAAGGAATTAACAGTTTATCTGGAATCGACCGAGTAAATGCAACTTTTTCCAAATATTCGCATATATATAATTATGAAAAACTTAATC
>DJWA01000002.1:0-36453 GCA_002440905.1 Candidatus Roizmanbacteria bacterium UBA6242
CTATTTTCGGTTTTCATGAGTTGATCTCTCAGTTCGTTTGCTCCGTCAAAAGATCTGACGTACATCTTGAAAAACTTTTTCAATACGGCGTAATTTCTTTTTTTACCCCAAGTCTTTTCAAACAGGTCGAGGTGTCTTAAAAGAATTGTTATATATTCCTTTCTTGGTCTTATTTGGGGGTTTGATGATTTATCAAAAACCCAGGGGTTTGAGAATATCCCTCGTCCGATCATCACCCCGTCGATTTTATATTTATCATATTTTTCAAGGACTTCGGCATATGATTTAACGTCTCCATTGCCGACAATAAGTGTCTTTGGAGATATTCCGTTTTTCATTTCGACAATCCGTCCGATCTCGTCCCAGTCGGCGGCCCCCAAAGACTGTTGTTCCGGCGTCCGGCCATGGACCGTTAATGCCGAGAGGTCCTGCTTGAGAAGAAATCCGATCCAATCCTTGGTCGTTATTTCTTTGCGCCTCAATCTGGTCTTAACGCTAACCGGGATTCCCGACGCTCCTCGTTTGACCGCCTTAATCATCTTCTCAACGACATCATAGTTTCCGATAAGTCCTGCTCCGGCCGATTTTTTCATGACATTTCGGTCGGGACATCCGAGGTTAATATCCACTCCGTCAAAACCCAGTTTTTTTACAATTTTTGCGGCATTTTCCATACTCTCTGGACTACTTCCCCAGATTTGGGCGACTATAGGTTTTTGCCTTTTTGAGTACATGAGTTTTTTCATGACTCGGTCTTTGCCAGGGGATTCTAGACCATTTGAGCTGGTGAATTCCGTGAACATAATATCTGGTCTACCTAGGTCACAGACGATTTCGCGAAAAACAAAGTCGGTTACGTTTTCCATGGGAGCGAGAATCGTAAAGGGTTTATCGATTTTTGTCCACAAATTATCCATGCGATATTATAACCCATTAGGATCAAGTACTAAAACAACGCTTTAAGTATTTAGGCAAAATATAACTACCGAAAATGGATTATTTTAAAGTAAGGTTCCGGTTGGTGGCGGCCTTTATTTTTTTAGCTTGTGGCTTTAAGAAGCGTGACTTGAGAATCCACGTGGCTTTAAGAAGTAAAACCAGGCCATAGGACTGGATGATTGCAAAGTGATACTCTAAGGGTACGTAGTATCTCGGCCAATCCAGGACAAGGTAGCTCGTTATCAAGACGCGGACTATTATAAACGCGCCTAGGACGGCGATCGCCGTAGGGTCTTTCTCAGACACCTTTTTAACTAGCCCGGTGAGCCCTAGGGCATAAAGTCCGAAGAGTATCAGTCCATAGATTTTGGAATGTCCTAGACTTTCGAAAGGTTTAATGCCGTTGTAGTTCTCGGCAGTATCGGAGAAAAAGAAATGTAATAGCACCCTGTGGTTTATCGGCAAACCGTAGGCGATCTTGACATTGTAGGTATCGGTCTGTTCGCGGACGACTGTACCTCTCCAATCGAACATGAATTTCATATTCTTGACAGGATTTGAGTAGACAAAAGGATTGAGAGCCATGAAAATTAAAATGGCCGTTGCAATTGGAAATAGACCAAGAAGAAAATACTTGAGCCTGTTTTTCGCAAATACATAAACAAAAACATTACTTAGGATAAAGAATACCAAAGGCAACATAAATCCGGTGAGCTTTGTCGATGCACAAAGCCCTGAAAACAGGGAAAACATCAATAGGTAGGTGATACGTTTTGGATTTGAAAAATAGAGAACCATAAAAAGCAGGCTACCGTTAAATAAGAAAACAAAAAGAGCCTCCGAATGAGCAATTAGGGAAGTATTGATCATAAGGGTGCTGAAGCCGTACATGAATGAGAATATAATCGCCAAGATCGGCCCGCCAAGTTTTAGAGCCAAGAAATATCCGAACAATACCGCCCCAGCCAATAATAATATATTCATGGTGCGCGCTCTAAGGACAATTTCAATAGGCTTTAATATGGCTTTACCGTATCCGTCTACACACTGTTTAGGGGAACCGCTCATCGTGGGGTCATACTTAATACTGCTGAAAGTGTTTTTTAATTCAGGATGCGCATCGCAATGTGTCTGATTCATTTCGGAAAAACCATTTTTAATGAGATATTCGGCGTAACTCGTATATCCGCGATAATTCTTTTCAACAAGATATCCCGGATATAGCCAGGCGCCATAAGCATATTCAGCGAGTTTGGGTTGGTCGTATGCCTCACATATCTCCCAAGCTACATTATCAAAATCTCTTTCTATAAATAGCTCGAAAAAATAACTCCGCCCGACCCACAAGAATTCATCCCAGTAGGAAACAGGCAAAGATTTACTAAAGGCGTTATAGCTTAAGATAAGAACGGTGAAGATGACGAAAGGGATAACGGCAAACCAGAGCCAAGGTTGTTTCAGTTTGTTTGCCATCTTATAGATATTCTATAAGAAAACATATTTTGTTGTAATTTAAGTAAATATGACGTCTAGTTGAATGAAAGTAGTAAGTTTTTATCGAAATACCAACTTTATGTAAAAAGCCCTTTTTTAAGTTCGTTGAGCGAAAACTCAACCTCAAAAGTTGCCCGGTCGCCGACGTTTACGTAAAGCAACAGCGAATCCTGTTTGTTTTTGTTTATGATTCCCCCGCATGAATAAACGACCCGTCGATCCTGTGGATGTAGTTCTTCAACCAGAGGTTGTCCTTCAATATTCAAAAAGTCATCAGGAACAAGAATCGGATCGGGGGCAACGATGACCGTGAATTTATCCTTGTCACGTATTAGTTTTGCCCGGCCAATGCTGTATATGTATTTTTCTCGACCTTTTATTATTTGTTTGGTTATCCCATGAATAATAAAAAGGGCTTCGTTCGGTGTCAGCCAGATAGGGGGCATGGCCGTTCCGATTTTCCAAGCCGCCCAAGTCAAGTTCTGGGGAAAATGGATGTCGGTTATCTTTTTCGGTACCTGGGAATCAAGCGAAAATACAAGAATCTTATGATGGTAGTCTTCGGCGTTGGGTCGAAAGAGATAAGTGCTTCCGTCTATTGGAGTAATGTTTTTTCCTGGACCGAAAGTGTCAATTACAAGGAATGGTGGTAGGTTCTGTTTCCAGGAATTTAGGTAATCGATTTTGACGATTGCCGGAAAGGGGACCGGTTGTCCAATCTTGTCCCTAAGTACGCAAGTCAAACCAATTATTAAGTTTTCGTTCGGCAATTGCAATGCTCGTGGATCCTCAAGGTTGATCCCGTCATACAAAGGGTGCCAGATAACTCTCTCATGAATGATCTTACCATCGTGGTTAATTTCGAAAAGCTTGAGTATCCCGTTATCCGGCTCGCCCAATTCACCCGGTTTAGCAACTTCACGACCGATGAAACACAATGAATCGTCTTTAGGGTTTTGCCAGACGCCCAGGTTATATCGGGCGAGCTGGATCCCAGGAAAAATATTTTTCATCCGGTTGATTTTCATCAGTGTGTTTTTGACATGGTAATACTCGACATAATATAAGATATAAGCGACTCGGCGCCTTGGTTGAGATTGACCCGGTCGGGATGCAGTCCGTCATAACATCCGCCGGTGCTTTTATCATACATAAATTTGTTCAAACTGTTGTTTCCCAGAAACCAACTGAAACACTTATTGGCAAGATTCTTGTATTTATCGTCACCGGTGAATCTATACGCACAAACGAGTGCTTGGATCATTGCCGCCGGATCCTCCGGCTGCTGATCAAACTGGCTTCTTTTTAAACGGTTTTTGTACCAGTGGGATTGGCCGATGGGCATATACATGTCCGGGGTAAAGGTTTTGGCAATTAGAAAGTTTAGGGATTCGATACCTTTTATTGTGTACGACCGGTCATTCAACATCTTGCCGGCGATAAGGAGGGATTCGGGAAGAACGGCGTTTCCGTAATTGAGGTCTTTTTCAAACCAGACCCATTTTTTGTAGGAATTTTTCTTAAGGGCAATTATCAATGAGTCGGCATATTTTTTCATTTGCGACATAAGAATATTTCTTTGGTCTGGTAATTGTTTCAATGCTAGTGAATACGCCTTAATCGCAAAAGCTCGCGCTCTCAGGTGTTCAGGATCATGGGCATTCTTCGTAAAAAGCAAAAACATTTTTTTAGCATCGTTTCGTATTTTTGAAGAGACTGTCTTGCTTGTCATGGCTACTCCCAGTGCCCATAAAGTCCGGAAGTGGCTGTCTGATAAATCTTCAATCTTGTTTTGGAGCGTTGGCAGATTGTCTTTAAAACCTATATAGTTTGTAAACAATCCGTTTTCTCTCTGGCATTTTTTCATAAAGGAAAGATAGGTTTTAATTAGCCCCTTTATTTTCTTGCTGTTTGCGGTTTCGGCAATTTTGCAACAGACTACAAGTGCCCGGGCGTTGTCGTCTAACGTATAGCCTGTTAATCTGTTTGGTGTTGTCAGATGCGCAAACTGGAATAAGCCGACGCGGTCAGTCATTTCGAATAGGTGTCGGAGATTTAAGGGCGGTATAATTGTTCGAGCCAGAAGATTCGTATATTTCTCGGCAACATTTCCCCAGACCATCGGACGGGTTTTCTCGTAGGCGCTTCGGGACATGTCTTTTAATTTTTCTGGACTTTCAAGCATCTCAATCAGCGCCGTTTTCATGGCGTGATAATCTTGTATCGGGACGAGTTTCCCGACATCCGGTGTCACAATCTCCTTTGCTTGATTAAATTCGGTGCTTACTACCGGTCGCCCTGTTCCAAGAGCGTAAGAGAGGGTGCCGCTTACAGCCTGGTTGGGGTTTATAGACGTTGAAATATAAATGTCGGTTGCTTTTAGGAATTCTAGTAAGTCTGGAAGACTCAGATACTGGTCGTAAAACTTGACGTGTTTCTTAAGTCCCAGGGTTTTTATGAGTTGGGCTAACTCCAGCCGGTATTTTTCCCCTTCTTTCCGTCTTATGACCGGATGGGTTTCGCCAATAATGAGATAGAGTATTGAAGGATATTTCTTGATGACTTCGGGGAGAGATTTCAGCACGTACTTGATACCTTTATTACGGCTTAATAGACCGAAAGTGCTAAGGACGATCTTGTTCTCCAGTTCCAGTTTTTTTTTGTATTCTTCTTGATAAGAAAATTCAACCGGGTGGATACCGTGAGGGATAATAAATATCTTTCCGTATGCGTTGGGATAAAGGCCCTCGATTATCTCCTTGGAGTTACGGGTCAGAACAACAACTTGTCTTGCGTAATGAATAATTCTTTCGGTTACATCGTACATTTTCGTGCTGGGTTTTGGGAGAGCCGTGTGGAGGGTGACCACAATCGGCTTCTTGCAATTCTCCATAAAATACAAGATCTTTTCGCCTTCGATCCCTCCGAAGATGCCGTATTCGTGTTGGAGGATGACTCCCGAAATATTATGATCGTTGTTAATGGTCTTAGCCAGTTCTATGTAATCGTTTTTGTTATTTTCGTCTATCTCCCATTCGACTTCTTTGGGATATTTGTAGGTATCCAAAGGCGATAAGTTAAATGCGGCGACCTTGTATCTGAATCCGAATCCCGGGATTTTCTGGCTGTATTTAAGTAAATCCTGCGTAAAGGTGGCGATACCGCATTCACGGGGAGGGTAGGTGCTTAGGAAGACGATGGTCGGTTTGTTATCGGGCAATGTAACTCATTATACTCTTAATTCAAGGCTTAATGTAACGGGCGGATAGAGCAACCCAATCTAGGCTTCCTGTTAAACGTGTAATAGTCCATATATACTTATATATATGAAATACAGAACCCTTGGTAAGACCGGATACAAGGTATCGGAAATTGGATACGGTGCTTGGTCGTTGGGGGCCGATTGGGGAGACGTCACCGAAGAGCAGGCACTATCGACTCTCTCGTCACTGCCTAAGGCCGGAATAACTTTCATAGACACCGCTGACGTATATGGAGACGGAAGGAGCGAGAAGCTGATCACAAAATTCAGGCAGTCGGATAAGACTCACTTTTATGTTGCGACGAAAGCGGGGAGGAGATTGAATCCCCATACGGCTGAAGGATACACGAAAGAAAATCTTCAAAAATTTGTAGACAGGAGTCTTATCAATTTGAAAACCGACTCACTAGATCTTCTTCAACTCCATTGTCCGCCGACCCCCGTCTATTACACGCCTGAAGTTTTTACAGCCCTTGACGATTTGGTCAAGATGGGGAAAATAAAACATTACGGGGTAAGCGTTGAAAAGGTGGAGGAGGCGTTGAAAGCAATCGAATACCCGAATGTATCAACCGTCCAGATAATTTTCAATATCTTCAGGCAGCGTCCGATGGGTCTATTTTTCAAAGAAGCCGCTAAGAAGAATATCGGGATCATCGTGAGGGTTCCTCTGGCGAGCGGTCTCTTGACGGGTAAGTTCGATCGTAATTCAAAGTTTGCGACCAACGACCACAGGCAGTATAACCGGAAGGGTCAGGCGTTTGACGTCGGGGAGACTTTTGCCGGAGTGGATTTTGATACCGGATTAAAAGCGGTTGAACGGCTGAAAGAAATACTTCCTCAAGGTTACACAATGCCGCAGTTTGCCTTAAAGTGGATTCTTATGCATACGGAGGTCTCAACCGTAATTGCCGGAGGAAAGACCGCCCACCAGGTTAACGAAAACGTCAAGGCGAGTGACTTGCCGCCGCTGACCCATCAGACAATGAGGGAGGTGGAGAGGGTTTATGATGGAATAATAAAACCCGAAGTCCACCACCGGTGGTAATCTTCATGTTTATTTAAAGCGATCCGATTATTTTATCTTGACCTTATATAGTCAAGTTATCAAATAATATATACTTTTTATACAGAGATAACTTGTTAATAATTAGATTTATTTTTATATAAATAGTATGTTTTTTAAACTCTATTTAATTGCTTTTCCAGTTTTTTTAGTAATAGATATGGTTTGGTTGGTAGTGGTTGCTAAGAATTTTTACGCCAAACAGATAGGGTTTTTGATGGCTAAAAATCCAAATCTTTATGCGGCTATGATTTTTTACCTTATTTTCATAGCCGGTCTGATTGTTTTTGTAATTACTCCGGCATTGGATAAAAAAATGTGGAGCCAGGCTCTTCTGGCAGGAGCATTTTTTGGACTTGTTACCTACGCAACTTATGACCTCACTAATCTTGCGACCTTAAGAGATTGGCCGCTCGTTATTACGATAGTGGATTTAGTATGGGGAATGGTGTTGTCGGCGTCAGTATCTGTGATTACCTACTTTGTCGCTCTTAAGTTTGGAATATGAACGACTATTATATTCTTGCCCTAACACTTTTGGGTTATATGACCTTATGGTTTTTTGTTTCCATAATTAAAAAGAGAAATGACGTAGCAGATATTGCATGGGGATTGGGATTTGTGCTTATAGCTTGGCTATCTTATTTTTTATCCGATTATTCTTTTAAAGCGCTTTTGGTCAACGGATTGGTGACTATTTGGGGAATGCGTTTGTCTTTACATATATACAACCGCAATAGGAATAAACCGGAGGATCCTAGATATATGGAATGGAGAAAACAATGGAAAAATTTCTACATAAGAAGTTATTTACAGGTATTCTTACTCCAAGGTATATTTCTTTTCATGATTTCCCTTCCCGTGATATTTACTAATTTTTCGATTTCGAGTGGTTTTGGGATATTGGAGATAGTTGGATTAATTGTTTGGGTAATTGGTTTCTATTTTGAGGTTGTAGGCGACAAGCAATTAAAAGATTTTATTTCAGACCCGGCAAACAAAGGTAAATTGATGGTCGAAGGTCTTTGGAGATATTCACGTCATCCAAATTATTTCGGAGAAGTGACACAATGGTGGGGGATATTTATCATCGCATCTTCCATCCCGGGATCATCGTATACGGTCTTAGGACCTATAACGATTACAATCCTAATCCTTTATGTCTCAGGCATTCCGCTACTTGAGAAAAAATATTCAGGTAGACCCGATTTTGAGGAATACAGAAAGAGAACGAGTCTCTTCTTTCCCTTACCGCCTAAGAGACTCTGAATTATTGGTAATTCTATACACCAAACTTAGGCCGAGTAAAGTGCTGTCAATTGTTATTTTGTTCTTTTATACTTATATCAAGGTGTATACAGAATCCATAAAAAAATATAGTCAGGCAATTTTAACTTCATTGGTTATTTTTGCCCTTTTGTCGTTTTATCTATATCTTCGTCGCGGTTATTTTGATCTGTTCATTGCCAATAAAGTGTTTGCCGCGACTTCTCTTATAATCTTGGCGGTGGTACTTTTAATCGGTAACCTCGGTCGATTGTATGATTTGTTTGACCCGTTGCTGATCTATAGAAAACATTTAGGAATCGTGTCTTTTTTTGCGGCTTTTGTTCACGGAGTGCTGTCTTTATTTTTCCTATCAAGCCGTTTTTCGATCGATTATTATTTATATAATCTACCCACTTTCATTTTAGGGCTGGTGGGCCTAGTGATTCTCGGATATTTATTCTTGATCTCCTTCAAAAAGATCATCCAAAAAATGAATCCGAAGGTTTGGTGGTTGCATCAGGTTTGGGGTGCGCGGATCGCCGGCGGATTGGTATTCCTACATCTTATATTGATGAAATATCCCGGTTGGATCAGGTGGTACCAAATTGGTGGAAGTGATGATTTGGTTCGGCCTTATTTGCCGCCGGCTAGCATCCTCGCAGCCGCTTTCGGACTATTTGTTATCCTCGCGAGAGTCGTCGAGATAGCAAATCGAAATCTTGCAAAAAGAATCATCCCGATAATTTTCGTTGCTTTGATTTTGTTTATTGGACTTTCTTTTACTGTTGGTATGATAAAGTCACCGATGGCGTTGAGAGCTATACCGAGCGTTGTGTTAGTGTCGATGGACGATCAACTACAAGGATTGACTGAATGACCTCTTAAACCACTTTAGCTAATTGTTTCACCATACTTAAAGGTTATACATACAAAGAATGACGGTAAGTTAGGTAGATATAGATTTGTTGGGGAGCTAGGACTCGAACCTAGAGTCGCGACGCTCCAAAGGCGTGCGTGTTACCATTACACCACTCCCCATATCCGAAGTAACATATTTTACCAGAAAAGGCGGGTCTTTAGTTTGCTATAATCTTCTCATGAACGATACCATCAAATGCCCGCACTGCCAAAAATCCTTTCCAATCGATCAGGCAATCTCACACGAACTTAAAGAAAAGATGATGGTTGAACAGAGGAAAGAGTTGGAAGAGGAAAAGAAGAAATTAAACGACGAAGCCCGTGTTTGGCGTGAGAGCCAGATGATGAAGTTAAAAGAAAAAGCCAAGGAGGAGATGGATCTTCAATTGAAGGATAAATCCAACGAACTTGAGGAGTTGAGGAAACAGAACAAAGCTCTCCAGGAACAGTTGCTTGAAATCAACAAGATGATGCGCCAGATCAAGAACGAAAACGAATCCAAACGGGTCGAGATGGAGAAAAGATTGTTGGAGGCTGAGGAAAAAATAAGAGGTGAGGAGAAAAAGAAAATGGACGAGGAATACAAATTGAAGATAATGGAGAAGGACAAGAAACTGGATGACGCCATGAAGATGGTCGAGGAGTACAAACGAAAACTCGAACAAGGGTCACAACAACTCCAGGGAGAAGTCCTTGAACTTGAACTTGAGAATACCATGAAAAGGAATTTTCCTTACGATGTCATTAAGGAAGTGCCAAAAGGCGTACGAGGGGCCGACATTCTTCAAGTAGTCAAAAACTCTTATGGCCGTGAAGTCGGGACGATCGTTTGGGAACTGAAGCGAACCAAATCTTGGAGCGAGGGTTGGATCGCAAAACTTAAGGAAGACCAAAGGACATTGAAGGCCGACTTGGCCGTCATTGTCACTCAGGTGCTACCCGACGGAGTCGCCAATTTTGCACCCAGATCTGAAGGTAATGAGGTCTGGGTATCAGATTACCAGTCGATGATGGGATTGGCGATAGTATTGCGCGACAGCCTTCTTAAAGTTGCGGCCGTCAAGCAATCTGTTGTTGGTAAACAGGATAAGAAGGAAGTCCTTTGGAACTACCTGACGGGGATAGAATTCAAGCAAAGGCTTGACGCTGTTAATGAGGCGATTATCTTAAGGGAGGAAATTCTTGCCAAGGAACAGAAATGGTTTACCAATAAATGGGCAGCCGAGAAGAAATCTTTGGAGTTGCTGAAAAATAATCTTATTGGCATGCACGGGGATCTTCAGGGAATCATGGGTAAATCGATGCCCGAGATGGAGGAGTTGAAGAAATTGGAAGAGAACGTATGAAAAAGAAAATCTATGCTGAAAAAGTCGAAGGCTTTTTTTATACGGCGTCAAAGAAGCTGGTCTTTGTACCCATCATCATAATCGTCCTTGCTCTTGTACTTAAAGCAGCGTCCGCTTCAAAGACTTTGCCAGTTACCGATACCTTAAACTGGGAATCTCTGACTCCAACAGTTGCCCAAAAGTCCACGAAATTGAACTTTAACCTTAAAGGACCATATATATGTACATATATAGACAAGGGCGGGGGAGTTGATCTTAAGGCGTATGTCAAAAACAAGAATATCGCAATGACTATAACCGAAAAAAACAAGGTCGATAAATATCTTCTTAAGGGTGACTGTCTTAGAGTTAACGACAAGAAAATCTGTGGCATGACTCCTTACGTTCTACTGATGGAGAACATGCTCAACAACAATGTATCCGGACTTGAGACGATGTGGGAGAAATATTCAAAAACAAAAGTTGATTTTGAAGAAGCTTTAAAATCTTGCGTGAAGAAAGAAATTGAGGATTCTGTCTTCGATTAAAAAAATGCCCCGGCTACGACCTACTTTTCCCCCCGCCGAAGCGGGAAGTATCATCGGCGCTGACTCGTTTCACTTCCTTGTTCGGGATGGGAAAGGGTGGTGCCAAGTCGCTTTGATAACCAGGGCAGGAAATAGTATATAATAAAAAAGGATGGAAAACAACAATAAATCCCCAAGTTCGGTACTTTTCTCCTACCTGGATCATCCTGATATCAAGTTTGAAACCTACGAGCCGGGGGAGAAAGTGGTTCTTCTTTTAAGGTCCCACCCTTTTACCCAGTTGGGATGGATGCTCTACTCTTTTTTCCTTTTTATTTTCCTACTTGTTATGAATCCCTTTCTTTTCGGGTTCACGAGTCCGGCCAAGCTTTTCATCATTAACCTTTTCGGATTTGTATTTATTTTAAGTTACGTCTGGTTTTCTTTTTTGAACTGGTATTTCAACGTTGGGATCATAACCAACAAAAGAGTGATCGATATAGACTTCTCAGGCATTCTCTACAAAGAGGTGTCGGTTGCCAGACTTGATAAGATCGAAGATATTACAATCAAAAGCGGCGGATATTTCGAAGCCTTTTTCGACTACGGGGTAATCTATATCCAGACGGCCGGAATGGAGACGAATATTGAATTTCACAACGTTCCCCATCCCTCAAACTCGGTCAAAATTATTAATAAGTTGTTGGGAAAACGTCATGGAACCTAACCAGTATCTCGAATTTATTACGGGCGGTGCCTTAACCGACATCATCTTCAAGTCTTCGGCTATATTTTTGGCCGTCCTTTATCTCCTTTATGCGATAATAATCGCCAAACAAGTTAAAATAATGGACCGTTCGCTTGAGGCACCCTTCAATCAGGTGATATTTCTCGTTTGCTCCTTTCAGACAACAGCCGCTCTTATACTTTTGATATTTTCAATCTTTATAATCTAATTATGGCCCAATTTAAAACGGCTTTCTATTTGGGAGAGGAAAAGGAGTCGGGTTACAGCGGGGTTGTTGTTGAGGACGGGCTTTTTTTGGCGATTGAAATACCCGAGGGAATAACTGCCGTTGAGGGAAGGGAATTCATTAAGGCCTTAAAACTCGAATTCCAGCAGGCGCCCCCAAATTCTTTAAGCGAAATAGATACTTTAATCAGCGACCTCGTTCACGATCGAAATCTGGTGTTGGGATTTTCGATCGCCTTGGGGTATTTGAAGGGTAGCGTCCTTTACCTCAAAACGGCCGGTAGCGGGGAAGTTGTTATAAGACGGAAAAACAAGACCGCAACCTTAATCTCTGGAGACACTTCGGCTTCCGGGTACTTTGAGGAAGACGATACCTTCGTTTTTACGACTGCCAGGTTTATTGAAGTGTTAGGTGGCCACGAACAGCTTTCTGGAATATTTGACCACCGTGACCCCCACCAGATTGTCGAGGAGGTAACTCCCAGATTAACAAGCCATGACAAAGGGGCGGTTGCCATCTTCCTCGAAGTATCAAGAGACGAAGTAACAATGGATGAAGGGTTCATTAAGCCAAGGGGTTTTCTGACAAAGTTTCAAGACGATATTAGAGGATACTACTTGAGGCACGGAAAAAGAAAAACCATGACCTTCATCGCCGTCATCATAATAGCGGCCATACTTTTGTGGAGCGTAGTTCTTGGGCACACAAGACGAACGAGCGTCAAAGCCACCCAGGAGATAAGTACCGCACGCGAACTTATTACCCAGAAAATAACAGAAGCCGAGGAAGTGTCTTTTCTAAACACTCCGAGGGCAATGGCCATACTTGGCGAATCCAAAGATACGTTAAATGCTCTCAAGAAAAAGTATCCGGAAAGAAAAGAGATTAAAGAAATCGAGGAGATAATTGCCACATCAGAAAATAAGATCTTTAAAAAAGAAGAGGCCCAAAGTTCCGAGTTTTTCGATTTGGCCGTTGAGAGTGAGACTGCCCGGGGTAACAAGCTGTATCTTGACGCGGAAAACCTTCTGATCCAGGACAAGACTGGGGGCACCCTGTATACGTTGTCGTTGGATAAAAAATCCTTGTCAAAAAATTCATCAAACGACCTCAAGAAAGCAACAATTATTGCTCTTTATGAGGACAAGAAATATTTCTTTGTCCCCGGGACGGGAGTTTTCTCAATTGATGAGGATAATAAAGCAAGCCGCATTATAGAGAACGATTCCGAGTGGGGGAACATTACGGATATTGCGACATATAACGGCAACCTATATCTTCTTGATTCCTCAAAAGACCAAATCTATAAATACGTGGTTACCGAATCTGGGTTTGGGAACAAGACCTCGTATTTTGCCGAGGGCCAGGCGGTTGATCTTTCGATCTATAAGTCAATCGCGATCGATTCCTCGGTCTATCTTGGGGGTGCCGGAAGTATCATCAAATTCACGGCCGGATTGAGGGACGGGTTTGCGATGAACCTGCCGGTCAAGGATGTTGAGTTTGCCAAGGTCTATACATCTTTGGATCTTGAGCGAGTCTACGGTTGGGACAAGAAAAGGGGTATGGTTTACGTCATGGAAAAAGGGGGGGAATTTGAAAAACAGATAAAGTCGGAGATTCTAGCCAAAGGTCATGATTTCGTGGTCTACAACGACGAAATATACGTTCTCGTCGGAGGGAAAATATACAAGGTGGAGTAATAGTTGACAATTTCCTTACAAACGTATTTAATTAAACTTAGAGCGAATTGTTAAAAATTTATTATAAAAAAGGGAAAGGGGGTGAAAATATGAAAAACGATAAATTTTGTGTAAGCAAAACCCTATCTTATTTGGTCGCCCTGGTTGTCGCCGTTGTTGGAGCTTTTTACGTTATGAACTATGTAAATACCCAAAAGCTTAGTAGCAATACCCAAGCTGCTCCCCGCGCCAGCTACATGGGCACAAGCTGTCCTTCAGAAGATATCTGTCATACGTTATTGCAAACCGATGGTACAAGGAAAAAAACCGGAGCCATCTGTAAGCTTGTTGATGGAAAAAGACAATGGGCAGTTGATACCGGTACGACCTGTAATCAAGAGGTCTGTATGTACGGAAATAAGAACGTATTGTCATCCACTGTGACAGAATACGCAGTGGTAGGTGGTTGTGTAGTTAACGCCTCAAACAATAACAATGTGGGAGTAAAATGTGTCAAAGGATATGTTTCGGCAGTGAACGATCTTAAAACATGTCCTAAATCAGCACCAGCCGCAAGAGGTTGTTTCTACGGTAGTCAAGATGTTGATGCCAATGCAACCAGTAACACCGGTAAGTATCGGGTGAGTCCCGATGATTGTGTGGTTGAATATAATGGTACGACCGTTGTAGGAATGACCGGGTACAAGTGTGTAACCAATACCACAACCGGAAGTAGATTGAGTGTCAGAGTTAATGATGCGTCAGATACCTGTTATAAGGGCGCTGTCGCAAGATCAAGCTGTACCATAAACGGTAAAGCCGTTGACGAAAACCCAGGCTATGATATGTACGGTTCATGTATCCAATTAAATGGAAGAAATACCGGACTTAAATGTGACGCTTCAACCAACTGGAGAAACGTTACCAATAAAGTAGATTGTCCTCCTGAATCGGCTGCAGCAGCAAGAACACAATGTACATTTAATAATAGGCCCGTAACCGATTTCACTGGTTACTCTGTTGCTGGCAATGGATGTATTCAGCTTAATGCCAGGAATACCGGACTTAAATGTGACTCAGGAACTGGTTGGAAAAATGTCATAGATTTGACAAACTGTTCACCACAAGCAGCCACGTGTGATACCTCAGGTAACACTAAGTGTGGTAACTTTGCTTATGGTTCATGTGTAAACGCAGGATCAGGAACTTATTATAAGTGTGAATGTTATGGTACTTATTCAGCTCCAAGGTTGAATACGACTTCCCCATACGATAACGCAAGCTGTTCATAATAGTTATGAGTTGATAAGTAAAGCATCCGAGACGTCGGATAGAAAATACCCCGGGACGCCGGGGTATTTTTTTGGCCTTGAAACAGTATAATATAAGTATGAAAAATGATAAAAAATTGGTATTTATCAAGTTCGGGGGGAGTGTTATTACCGACAAGGGTAAGGAGGAAAAAGCCGATAATGATTCTATAAAGTCTTTGGCAAAACAGCTAAGTGATGTAAAGACAAAAGATCAAAACCTTTCTATTCTCGTTGGGACGGGTGCCGGTTCGTTCGGGCATATCCAGGTCAAGAAGTATAAGCTTGAGGGCGGAATCAGTACCGAAAAACAAAAATTGGGATTTGCGCTAATTGAGGATTCGGTATCAAGGTTAAATCAAATGGTGGTTGCCGAACTTCTAAAAAGCAGGATTTCGGCGGTTTCAATGAAGCCGTCCTCCATGTTTACGACCGAGTCGGGGTCTATTAAGTATTTTTTCCTCGACGCCCTGCTTGGATTTATTAATATGGGAATAACGCCGGTCCTATACGGGGATATGGTCTACGATTCACAAGTCGGTGGCGCCGTCCTGTCAACTGACAGGATTTTTTACGAATTGGCGAATATTTTCAGTAAACAAAATATAGTAATTGACAGAGTTGTTTTCTGCGGGTCAACAAATGGCGTCCTTGATCGTAACGGCAAAACTATCAAAAAAATTACCGTCAAGAATCTGTCAGAGTATTCAGATGTATTTTTCGACAACAAATTTGTGGATGTCACAGGCGGGATGAAGAAAAAGGTGATGACGGCTCTTTGGATTTCCAAACTCGGCATTCCCTGCCGGATAATCGGTAGAGACTCACTTGAATCGTGTCTACTTGAAGATAAGTTTGAGGGCACCATAATCGAATGAATAACTCAACTTTTCCAAATCACATTGCGATAATTCCGGACGGCAACCGACGATGGGCTAAGGGAAAAGGCCTACCAACCCTTGCCGGCCACCGGAGCGGATTTGATGCGCTTGTTAAGATCGCCAGGAAGTCGCGAGATTTGGGGATTAGGGTCATGACCATATGGGCTTTCTCGACCGAGAACTGGAAAAGGTCAAAAGAAGAAATCTCCTATCTGATGGATCTATATTCTAAAATGATTGACAAGTACCTCAAGGAGGCGATGGACGAAAAAATCAGGATAGTTCATTTGGGGAGAAAGGATAGGATTAATGAAAAATTGAGGGACAAGATATCCAACGCCGAGGAGAAGACTAAAGGCTTTGACAAGTACTATCTTTGTATAGCATTAGATTACGGGGGGCGCAATGAAATAATAAGAGCCATAAAAAAGAAGCCAATTGAAACCGAAGATGATTTAACCGCCGCTCTTGATACTTCGCCTCTTCCTTATCCCGATCCCGACCTCATCATCCGTACGGGAGGGGAGAAAAGGTTGTCCGGCTATCTTCTCTGGCAGTGCCAGTATGCGGAATTGGAATTTGTTGAAAAGCACCTTCCGGACTATACTCCAAATGACTTTGTAAAAAGCATAAATGATTACTCAGAAAGAAGTCGAAGGTTTGGTAAGTAAGTTCAGTTTAACGTCGGTATCTTCAGTTTGAACCCTTCCGGTGTATTCTCAACAATCCCCAGAAGTTGTCCGGCCACAACATTAAAGACGACCAGAACGATAAACACGAGAACCATCCCTATAAGAGCGTTGGTGATCCTTTGTTGGGCTTTGGTTATCTTTTCCTTTTCACCCCCCGAGCTGATCCAGTCAAAGGCTCCCAAGAATAAGTAAAGAAGAAGAAACATTCCGGCAACGATAATAAACATGTTGATTCCCCAACCGATAAGCGTTCCCAACCCTTCAATCGGATCGCCCCCTCCTCCGATATTCATTCCCGCCGGCGGTGAAACCGTTCCAAAAATGTCTTCAACCTGGGATAAAAGTTTCATTGTGGTAATAATTGGGCGCCGATTATCGCTCCTATGACCCGGACGGCCAGGAAGCTGGCGATAACTATAATAAGACCGATTACCGAATAGGTGATTGTCGCGTAGCCTTTTTTGATGGCCTCGGGATTGTCTCCGTGGGACAAGATGTTAAAAGCCCCCATGAGCATCATCATAAGAAATATAAGACCGGCTCCGGCCATAACCAGGGGAAGAGCGACATTAAGTAGAATTCCCATATTTGAGAATTTGGCGGCGGGGAAAATATTCTCATCAATTGTCAATCCGTAGACCATGAGAAAAGTGTAACTAATAATCGTGTTTTTTGCAATGCGGTAATTACGCAATAAATATTTTTTTTGCTATATAATGAAATATTATGTTTAGTCCCTCATTCAATATCACCAATAAAATTTTGATGAATATCTCAAAGATTGAAGCCGCCGAAGAAGTTATTAAACATTCGCCGCTTCTACCCCTTTGGGAGAAGCAATTTAAGGAAGACGCTATTATCAGATCTACTTATCACGGAACCCACATAGAGGGAAATAAACTTGCCAAAGGTGATGCTAAGGATATTCTTGAAGGTCGTGACGTCATCGGTCGGCCTCGCGATATTCAGGAGATCATCAACTACCGACGAGTTATAGAGTTTATCGACGACGAGGCAAGGCGGAAAATCGACAAAATTACAGAACTGTTGATAAAAAAAATCCACCGGATAGTTACCGACAAGGTTTTGAACGCTGAGAATCTGGGGGAGTTTAGGAGTAAACAGGTCATAATAAGAAATTCGGCTACAGGTGAAGTGACTTTCAGACCGCCTCCTCCCTTGGAAGTGCCGTTTCTCATGCGCGAGTTTATTTATTGGATAAACCGCGACGACCGAAACGACATCCACCCGGTAATCAAAGCCGGTATAGCCCACCACGAACTAGTCCGTATCCACCCCTTCATAGACGGTAACGGGCGGGTAGCTCGAGTATTGGCGACTTTAATTCTTCTTCTTGGAGGATACGATATACGGAGGTTTTTTTCGCTTGAGGAATACTACGACAAAGACGCGGTTTCGTATTACCAAAATCTTCAGAAAGCTTCCTCAGGAGACTTATCAACTTGGCTTGAATATTTCACATCCGGGGCGGCAATTGAATTTGACAAAATTAAGGAAAAGATCCTTAAACTTTCAAAAGACGTTAAAATGAAGGAAAAGTTTGGCGGTCAGCAGATCTATTTGACCGAGCGGCAAATGAAAGTTATTGAGTATTTGTCTGACGTTGGGTTTTTACAAAACCAAATGTTCGGGTCGGTATTTCCAGATGTTTCCGAAGACACGGTATTGCGCGATCTTCAAGACCTGATTAAAAAGGGGTTGATAAAAAAAGTCGGGTCGACTAAGGGAGCCCGTTACGTGATGGTCTAAACTTTTATAAGACATTTTGGCGAGTTATTTTTCGCCCAAATGTTAAGGAATAGCAATGGTCTTTTTGTTTTAACGATTATGAAATTTTCAGAACTTTCTATTTACTTCGACCGAATCAGTCAAAATTCCTCTCGCCTTGAGATCACTCGAATACTGGCAGAGCTTTTTAACAAACTGACGCCCAGTGAGATTGAAAAAGTCGTTTATCTGCTTCAGGGTCGGGTCAGACCGGCTTATGAGGGAATAGATTTTGGAATGGCCGAGAAGATGATTGTTCGGGCGGCGATGTCGGCTTTGTCCATCGAAAAAGAATATTTTGAAAAGGTATTTAAGAAGAGCGGGGACCTGGGATTGGCAATAGAACATTTTAAGAGAGAGATCCACTCGTTTGAAGAGCGGGACATGAGTGTCGTTGAAGTCTATGAGGTTTTCTACAAGCTGGCGACCTCTTCGGGCCCAGGTTCGCAGGATGCGAAAATTAGCTACCTCTCCCTTCTTATAAGAACACTTGACCCAATTTCTTCCCGTTTCTTGGCAAGGCTCCCGACAGGTTCCATAAGAATGGGGTTCTCGGATATGACGGTATTAGATGCCTATTCGTGGATGATTGCTGGAGATAAGAGCTTGAGGGGCGCTATTGAAAAAGCCTACCACGTAAGACCTGAGTTAGGATTTATTGGGCGGGAGCTTAAGGAAAAAGGGGTTTCCGCGATGGAGAGAATAATCCCTAAGGTCTTCACGCCGATAATCATGATGAGGGCGGAGAGGTTGTCTTCGGCTGAAGCGATTGTCAAACAGATAGGTGAGAGTCTGGTTGAACCGAAGTTTGACGGGTTTAGACTCCAGATTCATTACAGCCGTAAAACTGATAAAGTCACGCTCTATTCTCGAAGCCTCGAGGACGTCACCTATATGTATCCAGACATTGTTAAAGGGGTCAAGAAACAGGTCAAAAGCAGTGAGATTATCTTTGAAGGAGAAGCGATTGGTTACAATCCGAAAACCGGGGCATTTTTACCTTTCCAGGAAACGGTCCAGAGAAAAAGGAAGTATGATATCAAAGAAATGGCGGAGAAAATTCCGTTACGACTGTTTTCGTTTGAGCTTCTGTTTCTAAACGGTAAAAGTTTCGTCAATGTACCTTTCCTTGAGAGACGACGAACTCTTGAAGGAGAAATAGACAGCAAAAGAGACTTGGCTCGTGACATTGTTCTAGTTGCCGATGAGGAAAAAGTCAAGGACCCCAAACGACTGGAGGCGCTTTTTGATGAAGCGGTCGGAAAGGGTCTAGAGGGCATTATGGCAAAAAAAATCGACGGGGTGTATAAGCCTGGGGCGAGAGAATGGAACTGGATTAAATACAAGAGAAGTTATTCGTCAAAAATCAACGATACTATAGACTGTCTGGTGATGGGATACGATTTAGGCAAGGGGAAAAGAACCGTTTTCGGAATCGGCGCATTCCTCGTTGGGGTTTATGATGACAAGCAGGAAAAGTTTGTAACAATCGCCAAAATCGGCACAGGATTAACGGATGAGGAATGGCGTGAACTTAAAAAGAAGAGCGAAAAACTTATAACAAATGGCAAACAAGAAGATTATCTTGTTGACAAGATGATGGATTGCGATGTTTGGCTTTCGCCCAAACTGGTTGTTGAGATTAGGGCCGATGAGATAACCAAGTCACCGGTCCATACGGCAGGATTAGCTTTGAGGTTTCCGCGTCTTGAAAGATTCCGTGACGATAAAAAGCCCCAGGATGCGACAAGCCTCAAGGAAGTTGAAAAAATGTCAAAGAATCAATGATGGGTACGAAGCATCTTGAAGAATCTAAAAGTGTACTCTCCGAAAAATGACCAGGGTTTATTCATCGCTCGGCGGCCTGATGCCATAACCATAATATTCTTATCATGATATATCTCTCCATGTTTCTTAATGTGTAACGAGACGTCAACGTCTTCGTGAACTTCGGAGTGATCAGTGCAAAGATCTTTTCTTATTTTCTTCCAAGCCGATTTTCTAACGGCCATACCTGGTCCAACGAGCGAGTAATGGCCGATTAAAAGCTTTGGAATAAACATGTAAGGATAGTAAAGGAATTTCATCCTGTTGATAATCGGCATATCGTAAAAAGTGACGGGCATCGACACAGCCACAATCGATGGATTATTTTTAAAATCTGACTCGATGTCTTTGACGAAGTTGTCGGGCAGTATGGTGTCGGCGTCGCATCTGGCGATAATATCACCTATGGCTTTATCAAAGCCAGCATTGCGCGCCGGAATGATACCCTGTTCTTTTTCCTTGATCAGAGTCACTTCTTTATAGGTCTTGATAATTTTTGCCGTGTTGTCGGTACTGTTGTTATCAACGACGATTATTTCGTCGGGTTTCCTGGTTTGGCGTCTGAGGCTATCCAGGCATTTTTTGATTCGAGCCTCTTCATTGTAAGCTGGTAATACGACACTTATTTTCATTGATTAATTTTATCAAATGAGCGAGTGATATAATATATTCAACTTTATGAAGCCCTTTTTCACCGTCATAATTCCAACCTTAAACGAGGAAAAATTTTTACCGAAGTTGTTGAGGGATTTAACTGTGCAAAAGGAAAGGGACTTTGAAGTCATCATAACTGACGGATATTCAAAAGACAAAACAAAAGACTGCATAAAATCCTTCGAAAACGGTCTCAAGATGAACTTTTTCAGTACCAGACTCAAAAATGTTGCCGCCCAAAGAAACCTTGGGGCGGAGAAGGCGGGGGGTCAATATCTGGTGTTTCTTGATGCCGATGCTAGGGTTGGTCCGACGTTTTTGAAAAAAGTTAGAAAGAATATCAATAAGAATAAAGGGCTTTTGTTTCTGCCCTACCTTATCCCCGATAGGGAATATCGACAATACAGGACTTTATTTGATCTGGGTAATATCTTTGTTGAACTTTCACAGAGCCTGCCAAAACGGTTTTCCTTGGGGGGAGCTATGATCGTCGAGCGAAATTTTTTCAGGCTAATAGGTGGTTTTGACGAAAGGCTTTTTATATCCGAAGATCATGAGCTTATCCAGAGGGCGGCCGCGTGGGGAGTTCATTCTAAATTTGTGAAAGAAGCTAAGACCTCTTTTTCGTTAAGAAGAATGAAAAAGGAGGGTCAGATAAAGTTCTTTTATAAATACTTTATCGCCTCTGCCAGAAGATTATTCTTGAATGAAGAAATTAAGAACAAGATTTTTGAATACGAAATGGGGGGACAGGTATATGATGAAAGTGAAAAAAAGAAAAAAGAAGAGTTCTTTAATCACTACTTTAACCAGATAAAAGGTCTATTGAAAAAAATGCTCGCCGATTAGATTTTGAAAGTGGAGATTATCGGGAAGTGGTCCGAAAACATAGCCTCTATCCTCTTGGTATTTACGAGCTTCATTTTTCGATAAAAAATATAGTCGATCTTAAGGTTATTTAATATGCTCCCCACGAGCTTTAGGGAAAGCTTTTGGATAAAACTGTAGGTCTCGGTGGTATTAGGAGTGAATTTGATTGTCTGTGAAATTTCACGGGTTGCTTCGGTGAACCCATTTTTCTTCATGAAATTTTCAAGCCTTCTTCTTTGGTAAGGAAAATAGTTAAAGTCACCTGTCAAAATGAGTGGGTGCGGAGTTTTTATTAACTTGAGAGCTTGTTTTACGTGTCTAATTCTTAGAGAATTACTACCAACGACGTAAAGATGGATATTGCAAACGCTTATGACTTTTTTTGATCCTCGATCTTTAAGATCCGTTTTAAGGAAGGTTTTTGGCTTTTTGTAACCGAGAATAACCTGAAGTAGGGTAAACAAAACTTCGATAATATTGCTTCCCGGGTACAAAACGTTGGATTCGAGATGAGTAAATTTTTTCGGATTATAAAAGGTGGCCACTCCGTAAAACTTACCAAATCTAATAAAGGAATTTCCGTAGTCTGCTAATTTGAGACCCATTTTCTCAATTTTTTTCAAATTGTCATCATCAGTGCTGACTTCCTGAAGGCAAAGAATGTCTGGTTTATGTTTTTTAAGTATAGGCCTGATGTTGTTAATAGCTTTATTGAATAGGGTATTGTAGGTGAAAATAGAAAAACTCATTGATTAATTATATCAATTGAACACAAATAGACGATCTAAAAAACATTTATGGTTATCCACACATTTTGGATAACTTTTTTCGGGTTGCCTAATTAGGCTAAAGTAGTAAATAAATACTATAAGATATGTCAATATTTAATCTCTTTTTTCTATAGGTCTTGACAAAGATAGGAGGTTTGTTTATCATGAAGTTATGAATAAAATAGTCTTTTCACAAAAGCCCAAAACTAATCCTTATAAAATTGAGGCACAAACAAAAGGAGAACTAATAAGTTTTGTAGCCGATCAGTTCAAGAAGCTAACCAAGAAGAATTTAAGGATACCTATAACTCTGTATCACTTGTAATAGCCAAAAAAATTAGAGCATCATTACCGCTCGTATAAAGGGAACGACGAGTAATAATGCTCTGCCTATTACATTATCAGAAAAAAATGCCTTTGTCAATATGACGAGGGCATTTTTTTATAATCACTTATCTACTTGATACAAAGCCCCAAACCCATTACTTGACCTGTATACTAATTTACCTATTTTAGTGAATTTTTCTTCCACTAAATTTTGGTATTTTTGGCGTTCCAATCGCGAGATTATCACATACTTTATCTTGTATTTTTTTATAAGAGCATAAGTGTCGTTGATATCTGATGACATGTAGAGGGTGTCAACATCGGGAATCCTGTCTCCGACGATGTCTGAGGAACCTCGCCACAACCATTCGTGTACCCACCAACCGGCAACCGTCGGCAGCCCGGTAAAAGCGGATATTCTTTCATAATCGGTGTAGGAGTCGCCCTGCGCTTCAAGAATTACCGGCTGTCCTTCAACCTTATTAAGATAGCTGATGATCTCAAGGTCCTCAGGGTACTCATTTTTGAGCCAGCTTGACCCGTCAAGGTTCGGGGGCCTGTCGAGTGGACCGTAGTAGGCGGGGACGGAGAAAAATGGATAAATAGTTACGAAAAATGTAAAGAAAACTAGAGTCCCGGTCATTATTTTTGAAACCAAGGTTGTTGATTGTTTGAGTCTAAACAAGGTTACCCCGGCGGCAATCCCCATCATCGTAAAAGCCTGGTACCCAAGTTTGAACATTGTATTGGCCCGGAAATGCTGGGGGTAAATATCCTTTATATAGAAGAATTCAGGAATTAGAGTAAGGAAGATTCCAAAACCGAAGAGGATCATAAAGAATACGTCTATAGATTTGGTTTTCTTGTCCCATCTTTTTATATAAAAGTGGTTGGTCAAAAAAAGCCCGAACGCGATCCAGAAAAATCCCCAAAGTACAAAAAGCATCCAGAAGGGCGACGACTGGCAGTTTCCCGACTCAAAAAGAAATGGTCCAAGTCGACCTATATCAAGTAGGAATTGGGGAGCGCAGTTGACGCCGATTCCCGATACAAAAGGCGCAAAATGAGCAGAAAATGGCCAGGAAAAGGCGATAAACGACAGCAATAGTAGAACTATGCTTGTGAAAAACTTGGTCGATGTTTTGAAAAGCCAGAACATTAGAGTCATTGTCAGGAGAATGTATATGGGTCCGTCAAAGGCATTGGTCATGTAATGAACGGCTGTCAGAAACCCGACAAGAACCGTCCCTTTCCACGTCCACTTATTGGTAAAAAGAGAAAAGAGGACGGCCAGAGTTAATAGGATAAAAGGGATGTCGAAAACGTGGCCGTGAAGGTCGGCAACGACATATGAATAAGAGGGAAACTCGTGGATTGTGAAGGGGATGAAACGGGTTGCGTTCGGGTACCAATAAGTAGTTGGGCTGTAATTTGAAAGTATCTTCCAGAATGGTATCGGGTTTTCGTTCGGGTATCCTTTTGTGAAAGCGTAAATAGTATGGAGGTTGGCGCCCAGATTGACTATGTATGCCGATATGACGCCGAAGACAGTCAGAGAAAATCGTCTTACCTTTGGCAGGTAGTGGGTAATTGCGTTTGTTGCGATCGAATAAACCTGGGTGACTCCTTGGGCAAATAAAGTCGCCAGAATCAGGTTGTAGCCGACAACAGGCACGGCATTGGTTAATTTAATGAGAAAAGCCCCGGTAAGGTGACCGAAGTAATAGTAATTTATGGGTTCAGGCGTGTACCAGATGTCTTTTGGAGGAAAGTAATCTGTTCTAAGGATAGAGTTCATAAATCCAAAATCCATAAATTTCTCAAGGCTTCTTATGGAAGGCTCTTGGCTTCTGACAAAGGTCCAAAAAAGAAATGACGCCAAAAAAAGCACCTCCTCAAAGAGGATAACTGTAGCCAGTTTACGCATATTGACGCCCTTCCACTTTTTATATATTAGGTAGTTGACTATCACGAATATCCCGATAATCGCAAATAGTGCCATCCGATTAAAAGGAACTATCTTTGCCGATCCCAGAACGTATGATGCGTAACTGACAACAAGGATTGAAACCGCCTTTGAGAAGGGGTAGCCTAAATCATAAGAAAATTTATTTAAGATCTTGTGGGTCAGGGGTAGGAAGATTATTCCCAACAACAAAACATAGACGTACCAACTGAGTGAGGTTAAGATCCAATCCATATCAGATAATGATACCACGGGCTAAAGAACAAGCGGGAATATTATATAATACGTACTATGGAATCCAAGTTCGATCCAAAATTAGTCGAAGAAAAAATATACAAAAGCTGGGAGGATAAAGGATGCTTTACGGCCAAGGTAGATAAAAACAAAGAACCGTTCTCAATCATCCTTCCGCCCCCAAACGCCAACGGCAGTCTCCATTTGGGACACGCGATGTTCACCTATGAGGACATCATGATAAGGTACAACAAGCTTAAAGGTAAAGAGACCTTATGGCTTCTGGGACTTGACCACGCTGGGATCGAAACCCAGTTTGTATTTGAAAAGCATCTCAAGAAGCAGGGGAAAAGCCGTTTCGATTATTCACGGGACGAGCTTTACCAAATGATCTGGGATTACGTAAATGAGAATAAAAAAAACATTAAGGGTCAGTTGAAAAGATTGGGGTTTGCGCTCGACTGGACGCGTGAAAAGTTCACAATCGACCCTAAGGTCGTAAAAATTGTCTATAACACCTTCAAGAAACTTTATGATGCCGGTTTGGTATATCGCGCCAATAAGCTCATAAACTACTGTGTCAGTTGCGGCACTTCGTATTCCGACCTTGAAGTTGTATATAAAGAACGCATCGATCCGCTTTACTACATGAAATACGGCCCATTCACTCTGGCAACCGTAAGACCTGAGACCAAATTCGGGGACACGGCCGTTGCGGTCCACCCGAAGGACAAAAGGTATAAATCATGGATCGGCAAAGAGATTACGGTTGACGGACTAATAGGTCCTTTCAAGGTAAAGGTGGTTGCCGACGAGGCAGTTGATCCAAAGTTCGGGACGGGTGCCGTCAAGGTAACGCCGGCCCATGACTTTAACGACTACGAAATTGCCAAACGTCACGATCTTCCCATGAAGCAGGTCATAGGCTATGACGGAAAGCTCAATGAACATGCTGGTATATATCAGGGGTTGCGGGTATTTTCGGCCCGAGAGCGGGTCGTTGCCGACTTAAAGGAAAAAGGAATGTTAGTTAAGGTCGACGAAAAATATACTCATAGAGTCGGCTCTTGTTACCGTTGCGGACGGGTCCTTGAACCGTTACCTAAGGAGCAATGGTTTATTAAGGTCAAACCCCTGGCTGCTGATGCCAAGAAATTAATCCAGAAGAAAGAAACTATCGTCTATCCGGCAAGATTTAAGAAACGCCTGGTCGACATTCTTGATAACTTCATAGACTGGAATGTCTCCCGCCAGGTCGTATGGGGAATAAGGATACCGGCATATAAATGTCAGACAAAAAATGAATGGTTTATTTCAACGACAAAACCGGAATTATGCAAAGTATGCGGTGACTGCAAATTTACGCAGGATTCGGACACCTTTGATACGTGGTTTTCCTCTGCCCAGTGGCCGTTTGCGACCCTGATGACGGAGGGCGAGGAGTTATATAACTACTTCTATCCAACGTCCGTTATGGAGACCGGTCATGATATCTTACGTGCATGGGTAGCCCGGATGATGATGGTCGGAAAATTTGTTACCGATAAACCACCTTTTAAAATGGTTTTTCTTCATGGCATGGTTCGGGACGCCAAGGGACAGAAAATGAGCAAAAGCAAGGGGAATGTAATTGATCCTATTATAATGATCGACAAATACGGAGCCGATGCTTTGAGGACAGCCCTCATATTTGGAACCACCGAAGGAGGAGACGTTGCCTTATCCGAGGACAAGGTCAAAGGGATGAGGAACTTTGCTAACAAGATTTGGAATATGGGAAGATTCCTCTGGATGAATTTGGAAACGGGAAAGAAGTCGGAAGACGGTGCAAGTTACACCACCGTTGCCAAAGCGCTTTTGAAGGAATTTAAGGCGGAAAAGAAAAAGTATCTCAAGCTCATGGAAAAAAACCGTTTTTCCCAAGCTTTGGGGCTGATGTATGAGTTCTTATGGCACCGGGTAGCCGACCAATATATAGAGCAATTGAAAGATGGCATAATAAATGGTAATATTGAAGCTCTTGAAGCATTAAAGGAAACTTATCTTGAAAGCCTTGTCCTGCTTCATCCTTTCATGCCGTACGTCACCGAGGCGACATGGAAAGTATTCAAAGGTGAGGAAAGTTCGATAATGGACCAAAAATTATAAATTGATAAATTATTATGAAACGCACTTGGCAACCTAAAAAATCAAAAAGGGGAAAGAAACACGGATTTATGAAAAGAATGGATAGCCATGACGGAAGAAAAGTCCTGAAGAGAAGAAGATTAAAAGGAAGAAAGAAATTGTCCGTATAAAATATGCTCGAACCTAATATATTCAATACTGTATTCGTTTTTCCTATCCTTAATTTGTTGGTACTTTTGTACAAGGGATTTTTGTTAATCAAAATTCCCGGAGCTTTCGGACTTGCCATCATCGGATTGACTGCCATAATCCGAGGTCTATTTAATCCTTTTTTCAAAAAGCAGATGGAGACCGCTCGCAAGATGGCCGACCTCAAACCCCAGATAGACAACCTATCTCGCCTCCATAAAGGCGACCAGAAGAGAATTCAGCAAGAACAGTTAAAGCTTTACCAGGAGGCGGGTATCAATCCGGCCTCGGGATGCCTCTTCATGATAATCCAGATCCCGGTTTTTATCGCTCTCTACAATACCTTGTCGCTTTTCCTGACGAACGGCCAGGGTGCCAAGGCAATCGCCCAAATCAACGGAGCTTTATATTCACCTATGCTGAAGATCAATTCTTTTGATCCTTGGTTTTTGGGACTGAATCTCACAGTAACTCCAAAGGAGTCGGGAAACTTGGTTTATCTCATTATTCCTTTGATAACTGCGTTGTTGCAGTATTTCCAGGCACAGGCGACCATGCCCCAAGCGACCCCGATTGCCGCCGAAAAAGCCGCTGAAAAAGAACTACTGAATAAGGACGAAAAAGCCAAGGCAGATTCGGGAGACTTTCAAAAGGCGATGAACACCCAAATGAAGTACTTATTCCCGGTCATGATCGGATGGTTCTCTTATACTCTTCCGGCCGGACTTTCTTTATATTGGAATATATTTTCCCTTTTCAGTATCATACAATACCAGAGGTCAAAAGTTAAAAATTCCAAATAATTATTATGGATAAAGCACAAACAATAAAGACAGAAACAGAATCTCTTTTGGGTAAAATGATTGAGAAGTTTGAAGTTGAGGTCATGGAAGATGCCGGTGTTTTCCAGGTTGTCATAAAAACCGATGAGGAAGTTTCAACCGTTATCGGACGACACGGTGAAACCATACGCGCCATCCAGAAAATACTCGAAGTCATCCTCTATAAGCAGGTAGGCGAAGCCGTCGACATCCTAGTCAACGTCAACGATTACCGTGAAAAACAAAAGGAAAGGTTGGAAGCTTTAGCCTCAGAATATGCTGGTCAAGCCCAATCGTCCTCGGAACCCGTTGAAATCAAAAACCTTTCGTCTTACGAAAGGAAAATGATTCACGAGTACGTGACTCAAAACTTTCCCGAACTGACAACATACTCGGTCGGCGAAGGTCGGGACCGGAGACTTGTCATCAAAACTAAGGAATAAAGCTTAGGTAGACAGTCATTCTCCCTTGTTTAGCTTCAGTAAATCTGATAAATTGTTAGTTATATGAATCCCGGTGATGCTGAACAACGACCCCAGAAACCTAAAAACATGCAGGAAGAGGCAAAGAAAGCCGCCGACTCCATATTGGCTGACATAAGGCAGGAAATGGCCGAAGATCTTCGCACGATTCAAGAAGAGAGTGACGCGGCAAAGAAGGCCGAACTTGAGAAATCTTTCAGGGATAAATACATCCAGAAACTCAATCTGGAACGGTTGGCTAGAGAGGCTTCTGAAGCATCGGAAAAACCCGATAGGCAGGACGAGTTTAAAGATAAATCCAAACAGATAAAAAGAAGCATCCTTGAAGTCAATGAAGTTATAAAAAAAACCGGCAACCTGACGGGAAAGGAAAACGTCGATAAAATCGTCGAAGGCATTGCCAATCAGATTGCGTCTGGGGAATTGAGCGACCGGGAAATTGTCGATATAGAAAAAATTATCGGCAAACACCTTTCAGAAGGAGTGGTTATTGGTAAAGCCGATGGACAACAGAGCGATTTTGACAAGTCGTTTGAAATTTTAAAGGAGACGAATTATGAAGCTTGGAGAAAAGTCCGAGAAAGTCTTATTGATAGTAGCGAACATCTTGGGCAAACGAAAGAACAATTGTCCAAAAAATACGATGACCAACGGTCGGAGGATGCAGAAGAAAGGATGATGAGGGATCCAGATATGCAGCGTTTTGTCCAGGATAGTCAGCTATATTCAAAGTTTACGGGTGACGACCAGGTTTTTCTACAGAAACTCTACAAACCTCAGACCTTTATCGAAGAAATAAACGAGCGCATTGAAGAAAGAAGGAAGCCTGAGGAAATTCATCATCTGAAGGAAAAGATCGAAAATCTTTATCGTGACGCTAATCAACCCCCACCTTCCCAGGAACGACTAAATGACGAAATAGAAAAGATGATAAAGTTTGAAGTCTCCGAAGAAATCGGTAAAAGACTTGTCGATATCATGAATAAACTTTATTGGAGAGTTCACGTTGAACGTCCCCATAAATTTTTCGAGGAGATTGAAAAAGAGGACTTTATGTACGGAATTGAAACGACAAGACTTAAGATTATCTCGGCTCTTGAGAGGCTCCAGCATACCTTTGCCGACGCCGAAAAAGATCCAGCAAACGGTAAGATGTTGCCGGAGCTCTATAAACACGCGGAAAAACAATATTATTTGGACGAAAGGGAAACAGGACATTTAGATAAAGATGGAAAGCCAGTTGTTAAGGGATTTATGAGAACTTCCCCCCTTCCAGGTTTCACAAAAATCAATATGAGCCAGTACCTGGAATACTTGATAACCAACGTCAACCACTGGCGTCACCGTTCGGAGTATCTGCACAACGCTCGGGCGATCTTTAACCACCCATCCCACGGTGATAAAGGATTCTTTTCAAACCTTGGAGGATATGCGGAAAACCTATCAGGAACCGATATCGACGAAATGATGTTGTTACCAGACGGGCCCTTAACTTATGACGCCTATATTTTGTATGATAAATTCGTCGAGAACGAATTTGCCGCCAACGACTGGAAGCATCGTCCGAATCAATTTACCAACTCGCTTGAGGAAGTCAATACAAAGGTTGAAAAAGAAGTTATTACGATGCTTCAGAAGCTTTATCCTAGTGAATCTTTGGACGCTATTCGCCATGCGGTCAATGCCGCTGTTGGAATGGCCCGAGGAGTATTTCTTACAGAAACAGAAAAGTCAGCTTACGCCGACGCGGTTGATTCGAAAGGTGGGGGAATGTTTGCGTCTTATGCGACTAATGATGCCACCGCCCTTCAGACCTTCAATCCCATGCATGTTATGTTGAGATGGCAGGGAGAGCATATGTTACCGATGTTCTATTTCATGAACGTTGAAGGGAGCGGTGCCAATTGGGATCACACTAAAACCTGGAAAAATGCCGATAAGTACCTTAAAGCCTTCCTGAACGGAAGAGGCGATCTGGCCGGAAAGGATTTGTTTATTGATCAGCTCATGGACAACATGAACGTCGGAGGCATATTGAAAAGAAGAGGTTGGAGAATGAATTATTCTCTTGAAGGCCACAATATTTATACAAGCGACGGAAAAATGAACCATCTTGAAACTTTTAAGGCGATGGACATTATCGGATACGAGGCGATATATGATTTTCTCAAAACCAAAGTTGAGCACGGAATTTTAAAGGCCGAGGCCGGCTCTAAAGGAGCCGCAAAAATGGATGAACTTTTCAAGTATATTTTTGACAGATACTTTGTTCCGTTTGGGGATACCGATTACGTAGGTTACATGAATAAACTCGAGAAAATCGGCAGGGAAAAAGCTTACGCTTTGGTCAAGTCCAAGGGTACGATTTCTAGCTCCACTTTTGAGGAAGAGGTTAATTTTCAGACTGCCCAAACATTCATTGATAATGCCTTAGCGCGTGAAGTTGCCCTAAGGTTCCCGTCAAAATTTATAAAAATAGACCGTGATCGGTTTACTAAAGACGGCGTCAGCCGTTATACCAAGATTCAAAAGGAGCTTGGGGTGAGTCGCGATAAATTAAATGATATTATGAAAGACTTCTCGTTTGTCGAGATGCTCATGAGACGTAAAATAAGCGAATACGCCAAATCCAGCTCAAACCTTTTTCCAGACTTAAAACTAAATTCCTTTAATAAGTTTGAACGTGAGATAAATGAGAAATCCATAAGGGAACTTATGGCCGGAAAGTTCGACCAACAAAAAATTAATGATGTTGTTAGGTTGTACAACAAAATGAAGGAGAGCTATATAAATAGTGACTTTTTAGACAAAGAAGGATTTGCTGCCATAAGCGGCTATAAATTTACGTTCGGCATAGAGGATACTGATTTCACCCTGATGGCTATGAGGTCAACCGGCCCGAGGATGATTGCCCGTTCTATAAACGATATTGGACAAATGGAGGCGGTAACTCCATGGATTATAAACATGCCCCGAATCCTAAACCAGATTGCTACCTCGGGAAAACATGATTTTACTCCAATTATTGAATACCTGCAAAAAGCCCAGAATGCCTTTACTTCGGTTCACGGAACCGGAGACAGCGCCGACTTTAAGTATATATATAAGATCGCTTCGGCAGTCATTCAATACTTTAAAAAAGACAGTGCAGCTAAACCCTTATTCGGACTGTTGAGGTTGGGTAGAAGAAATTCGATCGCCGCCGAATACGCTGGCCGGTCAACTGCTGTTTGGGAATGGGATTCGCGAGAGATAGACCGTTTCATTACAACTCTTGAATCTTTAAGGTTGCTTCCGAAAACACCATACAATATGCAGGATGGTCCCAAATATGAAGACCGGTGGATAAATCTTTTTGGGACGCCGATTAGATTTGGAAAAAGGTTCAAGACCGATTATCAATATAGCGGTGCCAAGCTAAGGAAAGAATTCGGTGGAGATTTAAAAGCCATTTCTTTTGACATGATTAATCAATTCCTTCCCATCGTCCTAGCTTTTATACTTTGGAAATACTTTAAAGAGGCCATGGATGAGGCAACTGGCGCAAAGAAGAAATAATTTGCTATCATGAAAATATGAAGAGATTTATTTTAAGCCTATTTATTTTATTGAATTTTTTTCTTTTCTTCTCGGTAAATTTCATTCGTGCCCAAACACCAACATCCGGCCCTTTGCGAATTTCCGTGCCCGGAATCAACTGTGGTTTGGCAGGGGATCCCCAGAAAAGCCAGTGTTGTGTTGTTAAATATCCGTCGCTTTTTATTCCTCCTGACCTTGGACCTTTAAATTCACTTGTCAATACATTTAAGTTTGTCACTGATGCCGTCAACGGAGCGCTCATTCAGCCAATATTTCTCATTATAGAAGATCTATCGAAAAAGGATATTAAATCGTGCTATACCGGGGTCCCGTCAACCGCAGATGTAAATGACATATCCTGTCAATGTATTAATCCGATTACACCTTCCCCGAGTTACCTTTCTGCGCTTGAGAGTTTGTGTCAAAGACAATCAAGTCCATCAGAACGAAGTTCGTGCATAAATTGTGCCAACGAAGGTGGAGTCTGGTCCGGTGCCGGGTGCATTTATACGGATACAAAGTCGTTAATTGAAAAAACAATTTTTGGTTGGGGAATAGGATTAGCCGGAGGGTTTGCCTTGTTGTGTATAATTTTGGCAGCTTTCCAGATGCAGTCATCCCAGGGTAATCCGGAAAAGCTCAAAAAAGCCCAGGAAATGTTGACAAGCTGCATCATGGGATTGATGCTTATTATCTTCTCCATATTTATTTTGAGGTTGATAGGAGTCAATATTTTAAGAATACCGGGATTTAGTTAAAGACCTATATATCTTAAGCGCCAGGTTCTGCAGGAGGCGCACTCTGACTTTTCGGTTTGGCTAGAGCTCCGAAGAATTCTTTACCTTTATCACGCAGTTGTCCGATTCCGCTAATACCCAAGCTTATGCTACCAATCTGTCCGAGTAATCCAACACCTCCACCAGCAGCGGTCGATACGCCTCCAAAGAAGGTTCCGATTCCAATTGTAAACGGCAACTCTTTTATTCCAAGCGCTTCTTTGGTGGCCTTAACCAAGTCCGGGATAAGGAATATTAACCCAAGACCGATCAACAACCTGAATGAGTTGCTGTCCAGGCCGTAAAGATAAGGAAGTCTGGCGGTCATGTCTGTATGGTTTGTACCAAAGATAATGATGTAACTCAGAAGAAATACGAATATCATAATTGGGTAAACTATCAGGTTTCCTACAATATTCAAGATCCAGAATTTAAATGTCGATCGGCCAGGAATCGCCTCGAATAATAGTAACAATGGGGCAATTACGATGTTAATAATAAGCTTAAGATAACTCGTGAAAAGAAGGAAAATAATTCTAAAGGCCAAAAAGAGTATTGAAAAACCAATAAGTAATGAAACGATTAATGGTAAAAGGAAAACAAAGCCAAAAAGGAAAATAATAATAATTATTAATGGAAAAATTCCGAAACTGAAGAAGGCCTTAAGGAATTCTCCGACGCTGAAAGTACCTCCGGCAACTCCGGCCAATCCCAAAAGGGATGATGCTGAATCAGAGATATAGACAATAAACCAGTTAGTCAAAAAGATCGTTAAAAACCCGCTCAATCCACGGATTATGACATTGGCCTCAATTGGTAATATCTGTATCATGGCGCTTCCAAGAACGGTGCCTATTGAACGAGATCCAAAACGGACTCTTACATCCCGAAATATGTCAGTAAGTTGTGAAAGCATATATTCGTTTTTGAAGGTCGTGGCCTGGGCAGGGTCTTTGATGAATAGGGAGGTGATAAGTCCAATTGATATATACATGATATCAATTAAAAATCCGGCAATTGCAAATGAAAAAGTTATCAGTATTAGGGCAACAATTATCCTTGGAAGGGCGTTTTCAACAGATATGACTGTTTGCGGATTCATTTTCATTCTAAACATGATCATAAAACCTATGGCGATCAGAACCATAACGAGAAGCATGTAGGATAAGTCCCTGAATATTTTCCATATATTGGCAAATGGTTTGATCGCTGCAAATCCAACTCCTTCTGCTGCGTATGTCTTAGGGATAAAACCGGCCGATTGGAGTCCATCATAAGCCCAAAAGACGCCTGAAGCCGGAGGATTTGCCAAAGGGGTTACGATAAGTTTGGTAATAAATCCAAAAGTACTTTTGTCAAAATCCCGATCCCCATCTTCTGGGTTATCAGTGCATGCTTCTCCAATCATATTGCACATAATCCCTCGGTAGATAGCGATAGAAAATTTCCCTTCCTTAGTCGAGTTCATTTCCTTATCGTTTATGACTTTATAAATCTCTTCACGGTTTTGGATAATTGGGTCAACTTTTTGAACAAGGAAAGCCCTGTCTTTGTCGATGAAATATGCAAATAAACTAATAACAATAAAGTAGATCGACATGATAATTATGGCAGCTTTGGTGACAGAGATGACTTTTTTGAAAAAATTACCGAACATAGTTTGATTCTAGATGAATTTTAGTTAAAAATAAACTGATCCATTGGGATGGATGGATAATTATCTCTTTTCCATTCCTCAAATTCTCTCAAGGCCGCGTCTTTCGGGTCGTTTAGAGAGACCATGAACTTATCCTCAGAGTAGGTGAAATCTATTGAGAAAGTGGTGAAGGATGAGGGAACCTTATACCTCAATTCCTGTTTTTGTGTTACTTGATCGACGATGTTATCGGGTAAAACTTCCTCCTCAACACCCGTAAATTCACTGGTTTCAACAATCGTTGTAACTCCTGTCTGTCTGGGTGGTAAGTCAAATGTGGTTGGGGTAGGAGAATCTGTTAATGCTGTTGTCTCGGATTTACGGTTAAAAGGGAAGATAAGAAGAACTATCAGGATTAGGGCAAGAACTCCAGACAATACTATATAAACTTTTGTACTAGGTTGAGGCATAGCAGCTATTTATTTTTTCACTCCAAATGCTAACCGGTATTTGGGAAACGGATAGCGACTGTTTTCGTTGTAAGGAGGGGTAGTGCTTTTACCGTAATAGGGATCATATGCTAGTATTTTACCGTCTTGAACTTCAGTTACCCAAAAATAGTGGCCACACCCCTTATCGCAGTAATTTGCGAGAGTGAAAATTGTCCATCCGGCATCGATATATTTTTTGAAATCGGAAGCAACAACATCGGCTTCATCAAAATTGTAAGTCAGGTAACTCGTGGTCTTGAGTCCCAATCCTTCAAGCGCTGCCTTGGCGTCGCTATAACGACTGCCGGCGCAGCTCAGGTAATAGCCCTTTTCGTCATAAAGATCGACGATCGTTTTTGGGTTGTACTGGTTTCCAAGATACGATGCGGCGATCATGGCGACCGTCGTCGGACCGCATCCAGCCTCACAAACGTTGCATCCCGAAGGCAAAGGAATATTCCCATATCCGTTGCACTGAGCATAATATGTGTACTTTGCGTTAGATTGGGAATTAGAAGAGAGATTGGATGAGGACCCAGAAGACGAGGAGGAAGACGATTGTGCAGGAGCGGGTGTTGGGGTTACTGCCGGAGCTGAAACCGGAAAAACACTCTGTCCAAAATTTAGAAAAATGTCAAAAAATTTTAATAAAGGTTCAGGGTCCTTTACCATCTCATTATCAATGAGGCTATCGTAAATAACTGAATTATTAGGTTGGGCTAGTTCAGGTAAGCCGTTTGCGGTTATCCACTGTTCAAAATCCGTCTGACCTCCTAATGTTTTCTCAGTAACAATTATCCTATCCACTTCAGGTGAGTATTCGTAGATGAAGGAATCGGTTTCAAAAGGGGATATGCTTTTGGCGGCTTCAACGACTTCAGGCTGGATTTCAATAGGAGTTAGAGCTACATTATCAACAACATCATTAATGTTTGTGTTAAATGGTACGGTGGTCGGAGTGATCTGGGTTTTGTTGGGAACTTCCTGACTTCTTCTCATGGAATTGAGCGCAAAAATAAGCAGCAGAATAAAAACAAGAATGGCAGTTGCAATTATGAGTATTTTCTTCATATAATGAAAATTATGGCCGATTTCTTTGATTTTATAAAAAAAGCTAATCCTAATACAACAGCAAACGGAGTTGGAGCCCCAAATCAACCCGCGTCTCCACCCACACCGGTTCAGGGTCAACCTATCTCGGTGACAAATGGCGTTACCAAGCCCCAAACCCCTATAAATAATCAACCCCCAGCGGGAGGAGTGCAACCACCAACGTCTCCAACATCAAACCAACCTAATCCCATATCTGCGCCGCCTCAGGCCGCTACTGATGGGAAAACCGGCATTACTCAGGACCCCAAGACAAATCCTGCCGATATATCAACAAGTAAATCAGAAGATAAAAAACCGGAAGAACAGGGAATGAAGAACGGGCCTGCGGTCAAAGCTCCCGGAGCTCCCGACAAGAAGGAAAATTTTGATTTAATGACTCATTTGACCCAAAGGTCAAATAGGGTTTTTGTTTCGGCAACCGCAAAAGCCAAAGAATTAAACAATGAATTTGTCGACAGCGAACA
>DJWA01000002.1:36503-350513 GCA_002440905.1 Candidatus Roizmanbacteria bacterium UBA6242
AAGCCGCCGCAAATGTCCCCAAGAGTCAAAAGAATTCTTGACAATGCTCTTGTTGCCGCGCGCAAGTTGGGATTTGAGTTTATAGCCCCCGAACACCTGTTATTGGCTTTATATGAGGAGGGCGAGGGTGCAGGAGCCCGAGTTTTGGCAAAGCTGGGACTAAAGAAAGAAGACTTGAATAAAAAAATCACCGGCAAGAAGGAAGGGTTATCCGAAGAACAGAAAGCCGCCGAGAAAAAGAAACAAGCTCTTGAACAGTTTACGATCGACTTGACGGCAAAGGCCGCCCAAGGACTTCTTGACCCGGTGGTCGAGCGGTCACAGGTTGTTGAAAGGGTAATTCATATCCTGTCAAGAAGAACCAAAAATAACCCATCTCTGGTTGGAGAGGCTGGAGTCGGAAAGACGGCGATTGTCGAAGGGCTAGCCCAAAAGATCGTCTCAAAGGAGGTCCCAGAACCCCTTCTCAATAAGAGAATTCTCCAGCTTGATCTGATGAGTATACTGGCGGGTGCCTCGCACCGCGGGGAGTTCGAGGAAAGGATGAAAGATCTCATAGAGGAGGTCAAGAACAGCAAAGGAGAAATCATTCTTTTTATCGACGAGATCCACAACATAGTTGGAGCAGGCTCATCTGGAGAAGGTTCACTCGATGCGTCCAATTTTCTCAAACCAGCGCTTGCCCGCGGAGAGATTCAGATAGTGGGAGCCACGACCTTGACCGAATACAGGAAATACGTCGAAAAGGATCCAGCTCTTGAAAGAAGATTCCAGCCGGTCTTGGTCCCGGAACCAACAGAAGAAGCAGCCGTCAAAATGCTTGATGCCATAAAAGATAAATACGAAGCCTTCCATAGAGTTAAAATTCCGGCCGACGTGGTTGAAGCCGCAGTCAAACTTTCAAAGAGATATGTAGGTGATAGATTTCTCCCGGATAAGGCGGTTGATTTGATCGACGAAGCCGCTTCAGCCGTTAGGTTACCTTTAATCTCTTTACCTGAAGAAATAAAATCGATTGAGACGAGGATCGCCGAACTCAATCAGGAGGTCAAGGAAGCCGAGAAAAAAGGAGATAAAATCAAGGCGCGAATTACAAGAAGTAAGATTGAAGAGATCGAAAGCGGTCTTAAGGAAAAAAAGGACGAGTACAATCTTAAAAAAGGTCAAACGACAACGAGCGTTTCCCCAGAAATAATCCGTGACATCATTTCCCGTTGGACGGGAATTCCGGTATCAAAGATAACAGCCTCGGAAACCGATAGGCTCGCTCATCTTGAGGAAATAATCCACAAAAGACTCATAAATCAGGAAATGGCCGTAGATGCAGTTGCTCAGGCCGTCAGGAGGGGGCGCGCTGGTTTGAAATCGGCTGCCCGTCCGATCGGAAGTTTCGTATTTTTGGGTCCGACGGGTGTAGGTAAGACCGAGCTTGCCAAGACCTTAGCCGATGTGCTTTTCGGATCCGAGGATCTGATGATCAGGTTTGACATGACCGAATACATGGAAAAACACGAAGTTGCCAAGTTGCTCGGCGCTCCACCGGGATACGTTGGGTATGAAGAGGGTGGCAAGCTTACGGAAGCCGTTAGGCGCAAACCCTATAGCGTTGTTCTTTTTGACGAGATTGAAAAAGCCCACCCAGACATATTCAACATCATGCTTCAGATATTAGACGATGGTCGTTTGACCGACAATAAGGGGCACGTGGTCTCCTTCAAAAATACGGTTGTTATATGTACATCAAATATCGGCACCAAGCTTATTCAGGAAGAAATGATTAAGGCCCAAGACAATCAGGGAGAAGAGGAAGATAAAGAAAAGGATAAAAAAGAAGTTGACAAAGATCAAAAGGAAAGTGCTCAGGAAGAAGACAAGGATAAGATGGACGATAAAACGATTGGAAAAGAACAGGAAATTCAAGTGAAGAATTCCCCGGTTGCCAAGTCCGATGGCGATCCATCAAAGGAAAAAACTAAGAAGAAAACCGACAAAAAACAAGAGGGAACTGAGAAGGAAGAAAAACAGTCTGCAGACAAAGTCGATGGTATGGAGAAGTCAGAAGGAGAAGAGGTGTCTAAAAAAACAGACGATAAGGGAGTCGGTGTGAAGGACGGAAAGAAAGCTAAAAAGGACAGTTTCGTCGAAATCCGGGAAAAAGTGATGGGAGAATTATTGAAATTCTTCAAGCCAGAGCTTGTTAACCGCTTCGACGAGGTCATAGTCTTTGAGCCATTAAAATATGAGCACATTGCCGAAATCGTCAAGCTACAATTTAAGGCGCTGACAAAGCTTATGGAGGATCAGGAAATTGGCTTCTATTATACAGACGATGTTATTGAGGTAATCGTCCAGGCTGGATTTGACCCCTTGTTTGGTGCCAGACCTTTAAAGAGAGCAATCCAAAAGCTAATAGAAAACCCAATCTCTAATTTGATAATAACCGGGAAGGCCAAGCCGGCCGACGTTGTGAGGATTAAGGTCGAGAAAGATGAGTTGGTTTTTGACGTTGAGAAAACGGTTCTAGTTCAACCAGACGTTAAGGCTCAAGCGGAGATCAAGCGGGTCCACTGTAGCAAATGCGATAATGATTATAAAACTGAAATTGTCAAGAATTCTACCCTCGTTTGTCCGAAATGTTTAAGCTATGGAGATACCCTTAAAGTTGCCTGATATGATTGTTTTTCTACTTCTTGTTGTCAGTATATATTTTATTTCCCGTAAGGCAATGAACGAGGTGTTTTACTTTTTAATGAGAATCTTCAAAAACTACCATCTGGTATTGGCGGTCATTACCTTAATTCTTCTTCCTGGAACACTTATCCATGAGCTTGCCCACTTCATCGTGGCTTTAGTTCTTCTTTTACCCGTTAAAAGCATGAGTTTATTTCCGGTTTTTGAGGCCAACCAAATCAAATTGGGTGAAGTCAAGTTTGAAAAGCGGGATGTCGTAAGAGGCGGTATCGTTGGAATTGCTCCATTTGTAGTTGGAATACTTTTGTTAATCTCAATTTTTTACTTCCAAATATTTCCCGGCCAGGATTTGATAATAAATATTCTTATGACTTACTTGATTTTTTCCGTTTCTTCCAACATGTTTTCTTCAAGACAGGATCTAAAGGATGCAATTTTCGTTGTTCCGGTTATAGCAATAGGAGCGGCCTTATTTTACCTATTTGACATAAAATTGGACATGACCTTGGTTAATGCTATAATGAAAGAAGCGAATTATTATTTGTTTTTTGTATTGGTTATAAATTTCGGTGCGTTTGTTTTATTTAAAACATTCAATTCTTTTTTGAAAAAATGAGTAAATCATTATTAGCTCAGTCACTGGACATAAACGGCACATCCATCCAAGGGCCTTTGGATAGTAAAATTACCAATCTGGGCGATCTTGTTAATCGGGTGCTTACGTTTTTACTACCATTGGCGGGGATTGTTCTTTTATTTGTACTTATCTGGGGAGGATATGACTACATGATGAGTCAGGGTAACCCCGAAAAGATCAAAACAGCTCAAGCAAAAATAACCACCGGACTCATCGGATTTTTTCTCCTTATTTCTTCCTACCTGATTGTCCGAGTCATCACTGCCATTTTCGGTCTCGGTACTGGGATCATTTAACAAGTTGTTTTGAAAACGCTTTTACTGTATAATCATAGACGATATGACTGACAAGAAGTCCTTTTCGATTAATAATTGCAGGCTGACATAGCCTGTTAATTTTATCTAATCCCCGCAAAAGCGGGGTTTTTTTTAAAGAATAAAATGCGAATACTGAAAACCGAACCACCAATAGTAATCTCGGTCGGCGGCAGCTTGATCGTCCCCGACGGAGGTGTAGACACCGTTTTCTTACAACGACTCAATAAACTGATAAGAAGTCAGGTAATAAAAGGAAGAAGGTTTCTTCTCGTATCCGGAGGCGGGAAAATCGCCAGACAGTATATTGAAGCCGGCCGCGAAGTTATAGGAAACGTAGATGATGAAGATTTGGACTGGTTGGGAATACACGCTACAAGATTTAATGCCCACCTTCTCCGTACCATCTTTCAGGATATCGCCAATCCAAGGATAGTAATCAACTACGAAAAGAAGATCGAGGATTGGAATGAACCGGTGGCGATTGGTGCCGGGTGGAAGCCGGGTTGGTCAACCGACTACGATGCTGTTATTCTTGCCCGCGACTACAAAGCTTCGGTCGTCATCAATCTTTCAAATATCGACGGAGTATACGATAAGGATCCAAAAAAATTCAAGGATGCCAAGCTCATAAAGAAGATTACCTGGGAGGAAATGGAGAAAATCGTTGGGACCAAGTGGTCGCCAGGTCTTAACGCACCTTTTGATTCAACCGCCACCCAACTTGCCAAAAATATCGGACTGACAGCGATTGTTACTTCCGGACATGACTTTAAGAATCTGGAAAACATTATCGAGGGGGAACCCTTTAAAGGAACCGTCATCATGCCTTTTAACGTCGACGCCGGATTTTACGATCGTGACTACTACCGGGGTAAAAAAGGCGGCTTCAAATTGAAACAGGTTGAGTCCGTTTGGGGGAATATTTTCCACAACGCACTAAACTTCTTCAGGGCAGCGAGTATCAGTTTTTTTGTCAAGCCAAAAAACTGTCTTGATGTCGGATGCGGGCTCGGGTATTTGGTGAAATGGCTAAGGTTTTTTGGTATTGATGCCTACGGGATCGATTTTTCTCCCGAAGCGAAGAAGCTCATCGATCGAGACCTTCAAAGATACATAAAAATCGCCGACGTCACCGATATTCCCTACAAAGACGATACGTTTGATTTAGTCGTTTCCTACAACCTTCTTCAACATCTTGAGAGGTCGAAGATTAAAAAAGCCATAAGGGAGACAATAAGGGTGGGTAAAAAGTTTATTTTCCACAAGGTGCTTACGCCCGAGAGCCTTCTTTATGTCCTTTTCCATCAACGCGATTTCTCAAACGTTTCTTTCTTTTTTTCCAAATATTGGAAAAAGATTTTCGAATCGTTTGATTCCGTAACCCTATCCTCACATCTTCCCATCGGTGCTTTCGACTTTTTCGGAGCCCGATTCCTGTTAAAGAAAAAATCCAAGTAAACAATGATTCTCAAAAATCTAAGTCTCCGGAATTTCCGTAGTTTCGAGAGTCGCGATTTCATACTTAGTCCCGGTCTGACGGTTGTTGCCGGTCACAATTCTCGGGGGAAAACCAACCTATTGGAAGCCGTTTTTTTTACCCTTAATGGTCATGGATTTCGCGAAGACCGAGAAGAGGAGCTTATCAAGTTTGATACCGAAGGGACATCAGTCAGGGGAGTTTTCGGAATAAACGCAAAGGAAGATACCTTTGAGATAGATATAAGATACAAAAACGGTCGGACGGTCAAAACGTATTTCGTCAATAGGACCTCAAAAAGAAGGGACTTTTATACAAAAGATCTCGTTAAGGCGGTTCTTTTTACTCCGGATCAAATTAATATAATTAAGGGCTCGCCGAGTTTGAGGCGTGACTACTTCAATAAGCTCCTATCGGTACTTGATATTGATTACAAAAAGAAGTTAACCAATTACGAAATGGCTTTAAGACGCCGAAACAAAGTCCTTGAGAAACATTCAAATATTGAAGCCTTGAAAGAGGAGCTAAAGTTCTGGAACGAATACCTAATAAAGGAATCTCGGTACTTGGTTGATAAAAGGAGAGAGTATATAGAGTATTTGAACTCAAATAAAAAACTGGATTCAAAGGAATTTTCGATCGAATATGTCAAAAACGAATTTACCCAAAAAAGACTTGATGAGGTTTTTGAAAAAGAAAGGATTATAAGGAAGACAATGATTGGTCCCCAGAAGGATGATTTTCAGATCTCAGTGTCAAACGGTGTTCTTAAAAAAAACGTCCACCATTACGCGTCCCGTAGCGAAGAGCGACTGGCCGTATTCTGGTTGAAGTTGAACGAGGTTAAGTTCTTCGAAAGAACTGGCGTTAAGCCGATTCTACTCCTTGATGACATTTTCTCGGAGCTGGACCTTGACAATAAAATGATTGTTCTTGGATTGGTTGAGAATTATCAAACTGTAGCAACAACTACCGAGGATATATTATTGAAAGAAATCAAGGTTGAAAAAACAATAATCAACCTTTAGTTAAACTTTCTAACGACTGCCTTAACAACACCAAATATCTCAAGTGATTCGCGCGGTCTAAAAGCCGGGTACTTTGGGTTTGCGGCTTCCAGATAGTTGGTTCTTTTCATTCGATCCCTTCTCAATATTTTCAATGTCCACTCATGGTCAATCTGCGCCAGGACAATGTCGCCAATTGAGGCTTGTCTCTTTCTTTCGATGACCACAATATCGCCTTCGAATATCCCGACTCCGGTCATGGAATCGCCGGAAACCTTAAGTAGAAAAGCCGAGGTCGGATCTTCAATTAGATAATCATCTAGCGTTAGGTAATTTCGGTTTTCCTCGGCGAGAATCGGGTAGCCGGCTTTGATGAGTCCGAGCATTGGAAGAGCGAAAAACCGGGGAGTGGGGGCGAGCTTGCCAGACTCTTTCTTTATAAATCCGGCCTCGACCCATTTGTTAATAAGCTTAAAAACGGCATTTTTGGAAGAGAATCCGAAAAGCGACAACATTTCAGAATACGAAGGAAGGCGGCGATTTTTTTTGAAAAATCTCTTTAGAAGAGATAATCTATCGGTAGTCATATGAAATTAATTATAGTAAACATTTGTTCACTGTCAAGGGGGAGTTGATTTATGTTAAGAGGGCGGTCCGATTATAAATGGAATTAATGTGAATTATTTATACCAGCCTTCGTGAAGGGTGATAACTCCATCCTCAATCGTTAGGTACTGGGCGTAACCGTAGAGAATGGCACCTGAGGCGGCAAAATTATTTTTAAGATCGACCTCACCCCAGTGATTGTGGCCAATAACATAAACCTCGTTTTCAGCAGGTCCGTACATCTTGGCAATTCTTTTTTTGGAGTTATTGTTTCTGTAGCTAAATCTGAGCCAGAGAAAGAGCTTACCAAATAGTAATACCATCAATCCTCTCATAAAATGACCAATAACGATTGCCATGTGGAGGTATTTCCACTCTATATTATGGGAAACGTCGGCTGTAACCCGGGTCTTTTGGCCGTGTTCGAAAATAAAGGTCCGTGTGGGGGTCTTGATCTTGTACCTTTCAGCCTGAATTTCGGAAAATAACTCCGACCTTTTGTCGGAAGATTTTCTTGCGTCGTGATTACCATATATATAGATGGCTTTTTTAGATTTCAAAAGAGGAAAAAGTTCATTCCACCTTGAATTTATAAATTCGTCAAATTTAATCATATAGCTGTCGTAGAAGTCACCGTTAATAATCACCCTGTCTGACGATTTAATTATTTTCTTAAGAAATTCCAGTTTTTTCTCGTCGACGGGCAGATAAAGATGGGAATCGGAAAAAATGAGGATGCGCATATTACTACCAACAATTATACAAGTTGGGTTACTTTTCCGCCATAGCGCGGGCGATATTTTGAGGAACTTCTTCGTAGTGCGAGGGTTCCATATAGAAGATTCCGCGTCCTTCGGTCAATGACCTTATCTGGGTGGCGTATCCTGACATTTCTGCCAACGGTACGTAAGCCTTGATGACAACTGCTCGAGCTCTTTTTTCGGTTCCAAGGATTTTACCTCTTTTNNGCAATCTTGAAGGCAATGTCTGAAGAGTCGACGTCATGATAGCTTCCATCAACGAGTGTTACTTCAAGGTCGGTCATTGGATAACCAAGGTAGACTCCCTTTTCCAAAGCTTCAATGACTCCTTTTTCAACCGAAGGAATGAACTCAGAAGGAATCGCCCCTCCCTTGATCTTATTGGTAAATTTAAATCCTTCACCTCGTCCAAGGGGAGCGATGTTAATGACACAGTGACCATACTGTCCGTGACCACCTGTTTGCTTGATATATTTGACTTCAACATCCTCAGCCGGTCCCTTAACCGTTTCCTTATAAGCTACCTGCGGTTTACCGACATTGACGTCCATTCCCATTTCGCGCTTCATGCGGTCAACTAAGATTTCAAGATGGAGTTCTCCCATCCCCGACATGACGGTCTGTCCGGTTTCGTGATTAACCTTGACTTTAAAGGTCGGGTCTTCTTCGGCCAATCTTTGAAGAGTATAAGACAATTTTTCCTGATCGGCTTTGGTCTTTGGTTCTATAGCCAGCGAGATGACCGGTTCGGGGAAGGTAATCTTCTCAAGGATTAAAGGATTGTCCTGATCTGCCAAAGTGTCTCCGGTTCTTGAGTCCTTGGGTCCAACTAAGGCAACGATTTCTCCGGAATATGCCTTATCAATCTCTTCTCTTGTGTTGGCGTGCATCAGAAGAATACGACTGACTCTTTCTTGGCGATCCCGGTTTACGTTATAAACATAAGAACCCGATTCAAGGACACCTGAATAGATTCTAGTATATGTCAGCTTTCCGACGTGTGGATCAAGTTGAATCTTAAAAGCCAAGGCGGCAAATTTTTCGGTCGGCATCAATTGTCTAGCGACTGGTTCGTTGGTTGTCGGGTGAAGTCCCTTAATTTCCTTCAAGTCAACTGGCGACGGAAGATAGTCTACAATTGCGTCTAAAACCGGTTGAACTGCTTTGTTACGCAAAGAAGTGCCACAGTAAACGGGAATCAATTTGTAGGCGATAACAGCGCGCCTTAAAGCGGCTTTCAAATCCTCAACCGATATCTCTTCGGCGTTTAGGTATTTGTTCAAAAGTTTGTCATCGGTCTCGGCGATCTTTTCAACCAGTTTTGCGCGGGCTGCCATGACAGCGGTTTTAAGTTCCTCGGGTATTTCTTTCTCGACTCTAAATTTAATTCCTTGGGGATCGATGTCCCAGTATTTAGCTTCCAATGTGAAAAGATCAATAATTCCTTTGAATTCCTGTTCTTTTCCAATTGGATAAACCATGACGGCTGGGTGAGCGCCTAATCTGTCCTCAATCTCTTTAACGGTGGCATCAAAATCTGCCCCCAATTTGTCCATCTTATTAATGAAGCATATGCGGGGAACTTTGTATTTGTCGGCCTGCCTCCATACGGTTTCAGACTGTGACTGGACTCCCTCTTCGGCGTCGAAAATGACAACTCCTCCGTCCAGAACCCTCAAAGAACGCTCCACCTCGGCGGTAAAGTCAACGTGTCCCGGGGTGTCGATGATATTAATACGGACGCCGTTCCAGAAGGTAGTTGTGGCGGCTGAAACAATTGTTATACCTCGTTCTTTTTCCTGAGGCATCCAGTCGAGTTGGGTATTTCCTTCGTCAATATCTCCAATTTTGTAGCTCTTTCCGGTGTAGAAAAGAAATCGTTCCGAAGTTGTGGTTTTACCAGAATCTATATGAGCAATAACTCCGACATTGCGGATTTTATCCAAAGGTACATTACGGTTTTTAGTGACGATTGGTTGCTGTGCCATAGGTCTTTACCACTTCAAATGAGAGAACGCTTTGTTGGTCTCTGCTAATTTTTCAGTCTGAGCTCGTTTTGTAACGGCAGCACCGATGTTTTTAGCGGCATCGGTTAGCTCGGCTAATAACTTAGCTCCAAAAGAATGAAATTCTTTATTAGATCTGGCGCGGGCCGCATTGACAATCCAGTTTAAGGCAAGATAAATCTTGCGATCCCGTCTGACTTCTATCGGAACCAGGTAAGAAGCGCCTCCCAATCTTCTTGGTTTGACTTCATGAATGGGGGAGACGTTGTCAATTGCCTGGTGAAAGATTTTTATGGGATCTTGACCTTGGTTCTTGAGAGTTTCAAAGGCTTGATAAACCTGTTTCTCGGCAACGGATTTTTTTCCATCAACCATGACATAGTTTATGAGTTTGGATACTTCCAAACTTTTATAAACCTTATCTGGAGAAACTTTTTCCCTCTTGTAATTTCCTCTTGGCATTTTTCTATATAATAAACTTATTTAATTAGGCGGCGGGCTTAGCTTTTGGAGCCTTGGTGCCATACTTTGAACGGGAGGAAGTGCGTTTTTCCACTCCACCTGCATCAAATTTTCCTCGGACGATGTGATATTTCACACCTGGTAAATCCTTGACGCGGCCACCGCGGACAAGAACAATCGAGTGTTCGGCCAGATTGTGACCAATCCCTTGGATATAGGCGGTCACCTCCATCTTGTTGGAGAGTCTCACCCTGGCCACTTTACGTAACGCCGAGTTCGGTTTTTTGGGTGTCATTGTACGAACAACGGTACAAACACCTCTTTTTAAAGGATTATTAATCTTAAGATACTTCCTCTTTAAGGAATTAAAATTGTTCTTTAGGGCGATTGCTTTAGACTTTCGTGTCCTCGTCTTTCGACCCCTTTTGATCAGTTGGTTGATTGTCGGCATATTTATTAACAAACTTACCGTAATACTTTTCGATTAATTCGGCGGTAACGGGAATTAATCTGCCAATTATAACATTTTCTTTCAAGCCCAGCAAGTAATCTGCTTGACCTTTGATGGCGGCAGAACTTAATACGTTGGTTGTCTGTTCGAACGAGGCGGCCGACAGCCAAGAATCGGTATAGATGGCGGCTCGGGTAATCCCTAAGATGGATATCTTTCCGGTTGCCGGTTTCATACCTTTTGCCAATACTTTCTTGTTTTCCTCTTCGAATCTGATGCGCGATACGACCTCGTCCTTAATGAAAGCGGTGTCGCCTTCGTCTTCGATAATAACCTTATCGCTCATCTTTCTTATGATGACTTCAAAGTGTTTATCGTGGATTGTTATTCCCTGCGATTCGTAAACCTTCTGGATTTCATCCAAAAGGTAGATCTGGGCGGCACGTAGTCCGCGGATCGACAAAACATCGTTGACATCAAGGTATCCTTCGGAAAGTGATGTACCTGAAGCAATGAGCTCACCGTCTTTAATCTTTAGTTTCTGGGACATCGGAATTACAAATTCCTGTTCTTTGACATTAGAATCGGTTCCTTCAGATGCGATCTTGACGGAATAGACTTCTTTTTCGGTGTCTTCCTGGATCGACACCTTTCCGGATATTTCGGCAATCGGCGATACGATCTTGGGCGTTCTGGTTTCAAAGAGTTCCTCAACTCTTGGCAAACCTTGTGTAACGTCTGAGATAACGATACCTCCGAAGTGTCTGACCCTCATCGTAAGCTGAGTACCTGGTTCTCCGACCGATTGGGCAGCCATGACTCCGACCGGGACTCCGATATCTACATTCTGATTAGTTGACAGATCGGTTCCATAACATTTCTGACAGACTCCGTATGGTGACTGGCAGAAAAGGGGAGACCTAACGGTTACTTTTTCAATTCCGTTTTTCTCGATAAGGCTGACCTTTTCGTTGTCCAAAAGGACGTTTCTTTCGATTAAGACTTTATTGTCCTTGTGGATATCTGTGGCCGTATATCTATTCCTGATTCTGTCTTTGAATTTGTCGCCACGGGTCATATCGGTTGAGATTGTTAATCCTTCATCGGTGTTACAATCTTCCTCCCTTATAATCATGTCGTGGGCGACGTCAACCAAGCGACGTGTCAGGTAACCGGCGTCGGCGGTTTTGAGGGCCGAGTCGGTAAGACCTTTTCTAGCTCCTCTTGCCGAAATTACGTATTCAAAAATTGAAAGACCCTGTCGGTAGTTTGATTTGGTCGGAACCTCGATAATCTTTCCCAACGGGTCAACAACTAATCCTTTCATGGCTGATAGCTGTTTCAATTGTTCTCTAGATGCGCGGGCTCCTCCCGACTTTATGATAATCTTGACCGGGTTTTCATCGTCGAGCTGATTCCAGGTTTTGTCGGCCAATTTTTCTGTCGTGTCGATCCAAAGCTTGTTAGAATATCTCTTCTTCTCTTCTACAGTCAACAAGCCCTGCTCGAAATTATGGCGGACTTTGTCAATTTCATTTTCTGTTTCTTCTATGATCTTGTCTTTATCCGGGATAATTTCGCAGTCAAATATGGATACTGAGAGACCTCCTGAAATTGTTGCGGCCCAGAATCCAATTTCTTTGATGCGATCGATTAAGGCTCCAACGGTCTTTTTGTCGTACAGTTTCATAGCCCTTAAGACAAGATTCTTGATGTCAGATGCTTTGACTTCTTCGTTGATAAATTTCAGTTCTTCCGGAAGCGTTTCATTGAAGATGATCCGTCCGATTGTAGTCCTGACGAGCTTTCCGTCAACGTGGATCAAAATGGGTTCCCTCAAAGTGACTTTACCCAAATCGAAGTATTTAATGGCTTCTCCGGCTGTCGAATAGGCTCGCAGCTCCTCGTCCTTTTTGACGGCTAGGTGCGAATTCATGGTTGTTAAGTAATAACAACCTAAGGCCATTTCTTTGTTCGGCAAAACGATTGGAGATCCGTCGGCTGGTTTCAATAAATTGTGGTAAGGCAGCATTCTGTCCTTAACTTCATTTATGGCGTTTTTGGACAAAGGCAAAAATACACCCATAGCGTCTCCATCAAAGTCAGCGTTGTATCCGGCACAGACTGTCGGGTGCAGTTTGATGGCGTGTCCGTCGGTCAAAACTGGGTAGAATCCGAGAACCGACAACTTGTGCAAGGTCGGAGCACGGTTTAATAAGACTGGGTGATCTTTAGTTATCTGTTCCAATATGTCGTAAACGACCGGCTCTTTCTTTTCCAAGAAATTCTTGGCTGATTTTATGTTCGGAGCCAAACCTCTAATGATGATTTCGTGGAGAAGGAAGGGCTTGAAAAGTTCCAAAGCCATTTCTTTTGGCAATCCGACCTGGTCGAGTTTCAACTCGGGCCCGACGATAATAGTCGAACGTCCTGAATAATCAACTCTTTTTCCAAGTAGATTTTGTCGGAAACGACCTTGTTTACCACGCAATATGTCTGAAAGTGATTTTTGAACCTTGCTGGTGGTTCCTCCGGTCCTGGTTCGACCTCTTGATTTTTGAAGATCGATCAAAGAATCGACGGCTTCCTGGAGCATTCTTTTTTCATTCCTCAGGATGATCTCAGGTGCTCCCAGGTCAATGAGTTGTTTCAATCGGTTGTTGCGGTTGATGACGCGTCGGTAAAAATCGTTTAAGTCCGAAGTTGCGAATTTTCCTCCGGGTAACTGGACTACAGGTCGAAGATCTGGAGGGATGACCGGTAAGACCGTCAAAACCATCCATTTAGGATCAATCTTAGCCTTGATAAACGCTTCAAGAGCTCTTACTTTTTTCAACAGTTTGTTTCTCTTCTCACCTCGGGCTTCCCCTAAGTTTTTGAGCGATTCAGCATATATTTTTTCGATTTCAAATGAAGTTAAGATGTCGTATAGAGCTTCAGATCCCATGCCGACAGTAAGGAATTCTTCGACGCCTTTTTCCTTAAGATAAAGGTAATCGTCTTCTTCAATAACATCGAATGGTCTTATAGAACGAACCAACTTGACCAATCGGTCAAAGAAAGCCGTTTTCTTGGATTTTTTATCGACAAACTGGTTTGAGGTCAATTTAAGCTGTTCACGTTCTTTAAATTCAAATTCCTGGCGGGTAATCTCCAGCTGTTCTTCATTGGTAATCTTTTTCTGAAGTTCAGTTTTTTCTTTTTCAAAATTCTGTTTTACTTTTGCTTCTTCAACTTTAAACGCCTCTTCTATTGTTTTTATTTCCTGTTGGCTTATTTCGGTTAAGACTTTAATGGTTTTTTTCTGTTGGTCCTTATCAACATCCATGACGAGGTAAAGAGCGTAGTAGATGATTCTTTCCAATGATTGAGGTGGTATATCCAAAACAATACTCAAGACCGATGAGGAACCCTTAAAATACCAAATATGAGCGATCGGGGACGCTAGTTTGATATGTCCCATTCGTTCGCGTCTAACTGCTGAGGTTGTAATTTCGACTCCACAGCGGTCGCAGACGATTCCCTTATAGCGCATCCTCTTGTACTTACCACAGTAACATTCGTAGTCTTTTGTAGGTCCGAAAATTCGTTCGTCAAAAAGACCGTCCTTTTCAGCCCGGAACGTTCTATAGTTGATGGTTTCCGGTTTGGTGACTTCGCCGTGTGACCATTTGGTAACCCGGTCAGGGGAGGCTAAAGTAATCCTTAATCCTGAAAAGTCAATTTGATTGGTATCGTCCATTATTTAATGTAATCAATTGATAACCCAAGAGCGTTCAATTCCTTGACAAGTACGTGGAATGACTCGGGAACCGAAGACTGGGGAATATCTATTCCCTTGATGATCGATTCAAAAGCCTTAGTTCGTCCACGAACGTCATCTGATTTAATAGTCAACATCTCCTGCAATGTGTGAGGTACTCGGTGTGATTCGAGCGCCCAGACTTCCATCTCTCCAAACCTCTGTCCTCCAAGTTGTGACTTTCCTCCCAGCGGTTGTTGGGTAACCAAGGAGTAAGGTCCGACCGATCTAGCGTGGAACTTGTCCTCGACCATGTGAATCAGTTTCATAATGTAAGTTGTTCCGACCAGTACTTTTCGGTCATAAGCTTTTCCAGTCAATCCGTCAAATAGGGTAACCTTGTTGTCTACCGGAAGTCCGATTTTGGTCAATTCGCTGAAAATAAACTCTTCTTTTATTTTTTCGAAAACTGGCGCCGAAATATTGACATTGTTTTTAGCGGCAATGGTTCCGATCAAGTTTTCAAAAAGCTGTCCCAAGTTCATACGGGAAAGGATCGAAAGAGGAGACAGGATAACGTCAACCGGGGTTCCGTCTTCCAAATAAGGCATGTCCCATGCGGGGAGAATCTTTGAGATAACTCCTTTGTTTCCGTGGCGTCCTGCCAACTTGTCTCCGACCGAAATCTTTCTCAGTTGAGCCGTATTGACGATAACTCTTTTTAGAATTGATGGCTCAAGTTCATTGGGGTCTTTTTTGCCGTCAATGGACTCGATATTAACGACATATCCCTGTTTGCCGTATGGCATCCTCAAGGAAGTATCCTTAATATCTTTAGCTTTTTCTCCGAAAATGGCTCTCAATAATCTTTCTTCGGCTGTCAGTTCTTTTTCGCCTTTGGGTGCGACTTTTCCGACCAATATCTCTCCACCCTTAACTTCGGTTCCAACGAGGACGAGTCCGTCCTTGTCCAAGTTTTGAAGAACCTCTTCACGGACATTGGGGATATCTCTTGTCAATTCTTCTGGTCCGAGCTTGGTATCAACAAGGTCGGCAATGAATTCTTCCATTGTGATTGAAGACAACACATCTTCCTTGACCAAGCGGTCGGAGATGACAAATCCGTCTTCATACCCTAAACCGTTAAGTGACGTATAGGCGACAACAAGATTCTTTCCTAATGCCAGTCTTCCGTTGTCGGTTGCTGGTCCGTCGATGACGATTTGTCCCTTACGGACAGCCTGACCTTTTTCAACTCTTGGCATCTGGTCGAAGGCGACGTCTTTGTTGGTTCTAACAAATCTCTCAAGTTCTAGAGTGTGGGTTTTTCCGCTTTTTCCTTTGATAAGGACTTTTTGTCCGTCAACATATTTAACAACACCATCCTCGGGAGCCTTAATTGTGCGTCCCAACGACATGCTGATTTTTTCTTCCATTCCGGTACCAACAATAGGTGCGGCCGGATTAACAAGAGGTACGGCTTGACATTGCATGTGCGTTCCCATGAGAGCACGGGAAGCATCGTCGTTTTGGAGGAAGGGGATAAGGGCTGCCGAAGCACCGACTACTTGGCGCGGTGAAACGTCGATAAAGTCCAATTTTTGAGCTTCAACTTCGACAATATCACCCTTGTGTCGGGCAACAACCGTTTCATGATTGATGAATCCCTCTTCGTCAACATTGATATCGTTTGAAGTGATAAAATATTTTTCTTCGTCATCAGCCTGCAAATAGACAACCTCTTTACCCAATTTAACTCTGGTTTTACTTCCTTCTTTTATCTTTTCGAGTTTTCTATATGGGGTTTCCAGGAATCCGTATTTGTTTACCTTTGAATAAAGAGCCATATAAGTAACGACGCCGATGTTCGGACCTTCTGGAGATCTAATTGGGCAGATTCTTCCGTATTGAGACGAAGAGATGTCTCGGATAGAGAATGAGGCTCTTTCTTTTTCAATGCCTCCTGGACCTCCGACTGTGATCCTTCTCAAGTTGTCCAATTCAGATAAAGGATTGGTCTGGTCAACGATCGTTGAAAGCTGGCTGGTTCTGTAGAAAGAATTAATAGCCACAATTATCGGTTTGGAGTTGACGACTTGCGATGGCATGACGTTGGTTTCACCCGTAACCAAGCTCATTCTCTCTTTGATCTCGCGTGAAACCCTAACCATTCCAACCCTTATTCCGTACATTGAGATAAGCTCACCGACGGTTCGAAGTCTTCGATTTCCCAAATGGTCGATGTTATCGAAGTTGCCCTGACCTTTTGTCAAATTAACAAGATATTTGATGGTTTCTGTAAGATCAGCCTTGGTCAAGAGCTGATTTTCTTTCTTGTCTTCGTCCAAATCAAGACCCAACTTCTTGTTTATCTTGTATCTTCCAACGTGTGAAAGAGAGTATCTTCTTGGATTGAAGAAAAGGTTATTGATAGTTTCGTAGGCATTGTCGAGTATAAGGGGTTCGCCCGGCCTGACTTTCCTGTAGATCTCAAGAGTAGCGTCGTCTTTAGTCTTAGTTTGGTCTTTTTTAAGGGTGGGGAGGATGTATTTTTCAACAAGGCTCTTATCGATTGAACTGAATTGATTAACTATCTCGTTGTCGTTCTCACCTTCAAAAGCGCGAATAAAGGCAGTTCCTAAGAATTTTCTTTTCTTGTTGACTTTTATTTCAATAAGATTGTTCTTATTAATAGTAATATCTATCCAAGCGCCGATATATGGTCTAATTTCCGCATTGTAGAGTGTGAGTCCAGTTGTCTTATCAATCTCGGCGGTAAAGTAGACTCCCGGGCTTCTAACAATTTGATTTATGATTGCTCGCTCGATTCCATTGACGACAAAGGTACCGCGGTCGGTCATTTTCGGGAGATTGAAGAAATATACGTCTTGGGTTTTCTCAGCACCGGTCTTTTTGTTTAAAAGACGAAGTTTTAAGTAAACGGGTGTATCGTAAGTCAATTTTTTCTGAAGACACAGATCCAAAGTGTAGCGGGGTTCCCCAAAGTAAACGTCCTCGAAAAAGAGGGTGAATTTTTTCCCCGTATAGTCTTCAATCGGAAAAAATTCATTAAGAATGTCTTTCAGGGTAACGTTCAGCAACTTCTCCCAAGATTGCCTTTGAACTTCAATCAAATCAAACTCTTCAAGTGACGGATCACCCTTTCCGAGTGTGAGAGATTTGCGCTGGGGTTTAATCTTTGTTTTGTCTTTGGTGCTCATCGCAAGATGTAAAGTCGAAAAATGGTTTTGTTAATAGAAAAAACCCCTCAAATAGCAAAGGGGAACAAAAAAACTATTATAGCATACATCGTATAGACTTAAAAGTCAATAGTATTTTCAAGTGACTGCTATCTACTTCTCTTTAATAAAAAACTTTTTGCTTCCTGATGTTTGGCTAGGCGATAAAATCCTGATTTTATCTAGAACCGAATGGATTGTAATAGATTTTCTATGGTGTTCCTTGCTATGCTTCAATTGCTTCTCTTCGTGCTTATCAATTTTCCAGATTGCGTGTTTGGATTCCTTAAGAGCTTTTCTCAACTCTTTAAGAACGAACATCAATTGCAAACCGGTGATCACAACCAGTATGGTAGTTATCGTTATCGCAATTGTTAGTAAAAGCTGGCTGCTTTCCATATTCCTTATCCTTTGATTGTTATATCAACCATTTTATTTAGGATTTCGGATTTGTTTTTGTTTGCCCAATAAAGACCGGCCATAAATAGAGTGTCAAACGTACCGCAGTCTAGCCAGTATCCGTTTAAATCACTCCAACCCAAGGCATTATTCTTAATGTATATATTATTAACATCGGTTATCTCAAGTTGACCTCGGGGTGACGGCTTACATAGTCTGATGTTGTCAAAAACATTTTTGTCGTAGATATATACGCCGGTTACGGCATAGTTTGACGGAGGATCGTCGGGCTTCTCGATAATCTCAACAATTTTCTTGTCGTCTTTGGGGTCAAATCTCGGCACGCCGAATCTTTTGGGGTCAGGAACTTTCTTTATATACACAGTTGCGCCTTCTTTGAAACTCTTTACTCCCGCTGATATGTCGGCGTCTGTTGTATTGTCGCCCAGAATGACGGTTACCGGGCCGTTGTCGGCAAAATCCTCGGCGAGGAGTAGGGCATCTGCGATTCCGCCGTCGGGTTTTTCCTGGTAAGCAAACTCAAGGTTGTCGATTCCGAACTCATCGCCGTTTCGTAAAACCGGAATGAAGTGTCCTGAGTGGGGTCCTGAAACAATGACAAGAATGTCTTTAATGCCGGCCTTAACCAGAGTCTGGACGGGGTAATAGATCATCGGCTTGTCGTACACCGGGAGCAAATGTTTGTTGGTCGCGTAAGTTAAGGGATAAAGTCTCGTTCCAAGTCCTCCGGCTAAAACAACACCTTTCATAGATTAGTTTGGGAAAATTATAATCTTGAGCATGAATATTAGAGTAAAAGCTATGAGGATATATTCTATCACAATTTTTAGATGGAGGGTGTCCTCCATAATATGATGATAGATTCCCCAGATAATATAAAATGACGCAAACGCCGTTAAGAAAATAAACTCTAAAAACCTCTCACCCCGAAAGATATTCACGGCCATCAGAAAGAAGACTCCGGCGGTCAACAACAGTAAGTAGTCAAATAGGTGACCTTTGACCTCTTTTTTGAGATGGCGAGCTGCATGGCGGTGTGTCATAATCGTTAAGTTTAAAAAACTATTATTTCTCCAATATTTGGGCAAAACATAATTCGCCCAAATGTTTTATATAATTGCTCCTCTACTTATAATAAACAATCCTAAAAACATGAAAAGTACAAAAACGAAATGAGCCAAGTTTTTGCCTCCAATTCTCACGATGTTGAAACGGGATACGAAATAAAAGTCAAGTGCCAGGCTCAAAAGAAGGAAGGCAAAAAATATGGCATTGATGTTAAAGGATAGCGAAGGTAGGAAGAATCCTTTATCAGCCGTTTGCTTGGCGAGGACAGCCGGAGCCTTTTCGACTTCTTCGGTCAATACTTCATTTTGAGGTGCTATCTCCTTTTCTGGTAGTGGATTCGCCGAAGAGGGAGCGGGGTTCTGGGCGAGTGTGGAATTAGTCGGCTTGGCAAACATCTGGACAACTAGAGTTGTTTGTTCACCGTTTAAGACTCCGTTGACAATCGCATATCCGACTTCGGTGTAGTCTCTTTTAAGGATGTTTTCCCGGTGAGTTGGAGAGTTCATCCACGCCGAGACTACCCCGTCTGAAAAAAGAAAGTTTTTGGCGAGGTTTTCCCCGGCATATTCGTACTGGTAGCCTGTCGCAATGACAAACTCCCACGGGGTCTTACCTGAAGGAGAGTAGTGAGCCCAATAGTTCTCGCTGAACATATTCTGTGCTTTAGCAGCCGCAGCAGCCGACAGTTTTTCGTTATAGGTGAGCGTAGATAGACCATTCTTCTCACGCTCGGTATTGGTCAGTTGATATAGTTTATCGACTGTGATGTCGGTCGCAAACCCCAACACGTTATTCAGTCCCACCTGCTTGAAAGCCAGGCTAAGGACTAGGGCAAAAACCAAGTATAGTCCGAGGAAGTCAGTATGAAGTGAACGGGCGCGATAGTTATTGTCCTCGTGGGGGATAAATAAATGCCGGAAGAATCCTAAAACCTTTTCCATATATATTTGTCATTTTAAATAAAACCGAGACAAGAGTCAAAAGTGAATAGGTAAAAGATATGACGCTCAGGTGTTTTACTAGAAGTCCATAGTCGATTTTCCGGTTGTCGGAAGCACCTAATATCTCTTCGTAACTTCTATTCCTTTCGCTTGGTTTCACGATTCTTGGCACCGATTTTGCCGTAGTTTTTACAACTACTTTCGTCGTCGGTATTATTTTTGAAATGGAAATAGTCGGTTTAACGACATCTGTTTTAAGAGTGATTATGTTGGTCGGCATAACCGGGGTTCCGATCAGACATTGGTTGTTGTTTTTTTCGTAAGATTCTTCTTGAAGGCAGAAATCGGGGTTATCGAAGGCAACTCTTCCGAAGCTCACGCCTTTGACACTTTTGCCGTATTCGAAACCGTCGACGAAGTTTTTGTTTGAGTCAAGGAGTCGGACACTATCGCCATCGTTGTTGAAAACTGAGCCTGATATCATCACTGCTTTATAACTTTGCCCTTCAATCTCCATTGAGAATTTTTTTGGTGTTGCGCCAGCGTCTTCTTCATCGTCTATGAACCAGTCGACAAGTGTTATCTGCTGATCATTGTCGTTGTAGATCTCGACCCATTCGTTTTGGCCTGTTTCCGGGTTTACCATGGCTTCGCTTATATATACATTAGCAATACTTTGGTATTGGATCGTTGTTGGGGTCGGTTCGATTTCCGGTGTCGGTGACGGGTCTTCAATAACTTGGGTAGTTGGGGTTGGTAAGAAAATGCAGGATCCCTCTCCGGAATTATAGGAACCGATGCTGGCACTTGCTGTTGACCAAGTAGCCTCTTTATCGGGAACCCTCGAGTATGAAATTCCGGGGCCAGGACTCGACTTATATTGGTATAAGTCGACGAGGTTCATAGAGGGATCAAAAAGTCGAGCCGAATCCGAGGTGCTTTTATTGAAGTTGAAGTCCTTTGAAAATACCAAACAGGAATTTGGATATATGACCGTTCCGGCTGCAATCTTGTAAATGCCGGACGAGCCACCATTGTCGTCTATTACCCAACCGGAAATATCAACGTTTTCGCTACTTGTGTTTATAAGCTCGACTAGCTGAGGTTGAGGGTCAATTAAAAATTCGTTAATAAGAATATTGTTTTCGGCAAAACAAGGACTCCCCAAAAACAACCACAATAAAAATATAATCGGGAATATTTTTTTTAACACTTGTACTTTCGGTATAGACCCTAAAGAGAAGTTTGTCCATGGACTAGGGTGCTACAAACTTACTTAAAAGTAGCGGCGGTACAAATATTTCCGTAATGGGTGCTGAATTTTATGTCAGGTCCGTATATTGGATCATGCATTATATAATCGTCGCCGTCTTTTTTTATCAGAACTACAAAGTGGCTCCCACCATAAGAACAGCCGCCGACACCAACTATGACGTAGTTACCATTATTCAATTCCTGAGTAATTGTATTATCATCTGTATTTATGGCATTATATGATTTTCCGGCAACACCCGGCCAGGGGAGCTTCATGTATGCGGTGCTTCCAAAAAAACGGCTTGTGTCAGATGCAATGTCAGAAGGAGTAACATTTCCCCCATATCTTTGTCCAACGATAGCAACTGACGTTAATAAGCACCCAACATTTAATATATTTTCTGAAGAATAACCTATTCCTTGAGAAGCCCATCTGGCGTCTCTTTGCGAATAATAACTACCGTCTGATCCATTTCCAAACTGGTTGGCGGTAATTACACCGGCGCCGGCGCTTGATACGAATGATTTGAATCCGGCCAACTGCGCCTGAGCTCGGGCAATTAACCTTTGATAATTGGCCTCGTCGTTTTGTGTGTCGGCCAATAACTTCTGCTTTTGAACTTTCTGATTATCTAGAGCAGCTTTTTGTACGTTTAAGGACTGGGTAAGTTGATCCAATTCCGTTTTTTTCTCCTCTCTTAATTTTTTTTGTTCTTCGAAGTTTGATTTCGCTTCCTGTACTTGAACCAATAACTTTTGGTTGTTATCCCGAGCAGTCTTGACATACTTTATTTTTGCCAAAAGATCATCGGCGCTCTGACTATCAAACAGCAGCCCGAATAACGATATCTCCCTATGTTTATAGCTTTGGACAATTTTGTCAAGAAGTAATTTAGATATATAATCTAAAGATTGATCAAGTCCTTCGATTCTTGTACCCAATAGATCTATTTCTTTACTGGTTGAAAGGATCTTTTGTTCGGTTTCCTGAATCCTTAGCGAAGTTAAATATATTTGCGTATCCATAAACTGGATTTCAGAAGCTAAGGAATTCCTCCTCTGGCTTAGTTCGTTTTTTTTGGCGTTACATTTATTGGATAATTCCCTTAACTCCTCTTCATTCAAGTTATTTATGTTTATATTAAGATCACATTCAACACCGTTAACCTTAATTAGATTGAGAGATAGAAAAAAAAGGAATAGAAACAATGTTTTTATTAGGAATTTTTTCATAAGTCCTAATCTAATTATACTTTTAAGTACTTGTTAGTGGCAAGGTAGGAAGAGATCACCGTTATTGTCATGCCGAAGAAGAGAACCAAAAGGTATGTAGCGGCAAAGAATAACGGATTAAGGGGCCAGACTTTAAAGTCAAAAAATATTAGGTTGACTTCAAGACTGGGAATGCCTTTAAGATATGTACCGAGGAATGGACTTGCGTAAAGGATAAGCCCGATCATTATGAGGAAGGAGAAAGTTGAGGCGATTCCGGCCATTACTAACCCCTCCATTATGTAAGGACGCCTTATATAAAAGTTACTGGCGCCTATAAGTCTCAAAAGCTCTATCTCGTCTTTCTTGAGAGCGATCTTAAAAAGGGTTGTTGTCGTCAAGACTACCACAGACATAATGAAAAGGTAGAGGAAAAAGACAATGCTTCCTTGGCGCACTGTATTAGTCAGGGTAAGAAGCCTGTCGACGATGTCTTTCTGGAACTGGACTTCATCTATCCCTCCGGATTTTTTAAGATATTCAGCAATCTCTGGCAAGAAAACCGGTTTCTTGGCATAGATTTCAAGGGATGGGGGTAATATATCGGAGGAGACCATCTCCAAAAGTAGAGGATTATCCTTATTCATTTGTCGGTAGATATCGAAAGCCTCTTTTTGAGAAATGTATCTTATCGACAGGACCTTACCCGAAGCATTGAGTTCGTCCCGTACTTTGAAAATGTCGTTTTCTGGAGTCTTGGTCTGGAAATAGGCGGTTACTTGTGGACGGGTTTCAAGGTAAGACAAAGTTCCATGAAGAAAGCTTAAGGAAACGAAAAGAACCAAGGATAGGAAAAGCGTAAAGAAAAGTACCAAAAATCCACTGAAAGTTTGGTAGGGGGTTCTCCTTAATGATGAGAAGACTTCTTTCATATTTCATACCCTCCTTTACGGTGATCCTTGTCCAGTTTTCCATTTTTCATGACCAGGACTCTTCTCTGGAAACTGTTGACGATGTCTGTATTATGGGTAGCGAAGATGATGGTTTTTTTACCTTCGAGTTTTTTGAATATTCTCATAATTTCCCAGGCTGTTTTGGGGTCAAGATTTCCAGTCGGTTCGTCGGCCAGAATGATCTTTCGGTCACCGATGATTGCCCGGGCAATAGCAACTCTCTGAAGTTCTCCGGCCGAAAGTTGGACCGGGAATACTTTTGACTTTTCCTCCAATCCGACCATCTTAAGGACTTCTTTAACCTGGGTTTTAATTTCACCTCTTGGTGCTCCTGTAACCATAAGCCCTAAAGCGACATTCTCGAATATGTTCTTATCCGACAAGACTTTAAAGTCTTGAAACACCACACCGATCGTTCGACGTAAACCAACAATGTCGTTAAAATTGCGATCAGAGATGTCCATATCGTCAATTAGTATCGAACCTTCGGAAGGGGATGATTCTTTAAGGATGAGTTTAAGGATAGTCGTTTTGCCGGCGCCCGATGGGCCGACTAAGAATACGAATTCGTTATCGAGTATCTCAAAAGAAACCTCATTAAGGGCAATGTTACCAAGGGGGAATTTTTTGGATACCTTGTCAAATTTTATCATTTTAGGGTCTCAACCAATCCAACGTCCATCAGCCAGCCGGCCTTCTCACCCGTGAAAGTCTGGCCCCAGACTTTCACTTTTTTTCCGACGTATAGGGAAAGATCGACCGTTGTTGAAGTCAGGTAGACGTTTTGCGAAACGCCACCAGGTCGCACCAGATGAAAGTTCCCCTCGCCATCGATTCCGCCCTCTTTAAGGGTGCCTTCGGCAGAATCCTTAAAGGTTTTTTTGTCGACGATTCCCGCGGTCTTATTTTCGGTTTTACCAGTTTCTGTTGCCGTTTCGGGCTTTGTCAAAAGACTCGGTAGGTAACCAACACCGATTCCCAAAGCCACCGCTACGGCCACGAACAACAAGAGGTTGGTCATTTTCATTTTTGGCTTTGCGGTTGAGTCCGATGTTCCTAAATTACGGATAAGAGTTGGGTTAGAATTAGATTGTTCCATATGAAACTAGGATAGCAGTAAATCAAAAAAAATTCAAACGAGTTACTTGGTGTGTTTAAGGTAAGCTTCGATATATCCCTGGATTTCGCCATCCAAAACCCGGTCGGTGTTGGTTTCTTCGTAATCAGTTCTTAAATCCTTGACGAGTTTATATGGGTGAAGAACATAACTTCTTATCTGCCGACCCCAAGACGCCAGTTGACCTGTCTTGAAACCGCTCATCGTCTTGTCTCTTTTCTCTTCCTCGATTTTCCAGAGTTTGGCGCGAAGAACTTTAAGGGCGCTTTCTCGATTGGCTCCCTGATATCTTTCAGTCTGACAGGAAACGACAATGCCTGTTGGTTTGTGGGTCAACCTGACGGCGGTTGCGACTTTGTTGACGTTTTGTCCACCATGTCCACCTGAGCGATAAAAAGTCCACTCAAGGTCGTCGTCCTTAAGATCAACTTCACGATCTTCTATTTGAGGTAACACCTCAACCGACGCAAATGAAGTCTGCCTCAGTTTGTCGGCGTTAAAAGGGGACTGGCGCACTAGACGGTGAACACCGGCTTCGCACTTAAGGTATCCGTAGGCAAAGTTACCGTTGACGTTTATGGTGACGCTTTTGACCCCCGCCTCGTCTCCGGCTACCCGATCGACTTCTTCGTAAGACCAGTTTTTGCGTTCAAAGAATCGCGTATACATTCGAAGCAACATTCCAGACCAGTCCATAGCCTCTGTGCCACCTTGGCCGGCTTGGATTGTGAATATTGCTCCCCCCTTGTCGTAGGGACCCGACAAAAACATGAGAATTTCGTATTTGTTTATTAGTTCCTCGGCCTCTTTCATCTGATTTTCTTCAAATAAAAGTTGCATCATTTCGACATCTTCAACTTCTCTTTTAAGATCGTTGATTTTTTTCATAATAGAGCCCGCGTTTTTGGAGTCTGACCAGAAGTCCGATGCGTAAGTTTGTTTTTCAAGATCTACAATCTCTTTCTTTTTTTCCTCGAGGTTTGCTTTATTGACGATATTTTCCAGTTTGTGACCGAGAGCTTCCTTATTTTCCATGGGATTTAAATGTAGATATTATACGCGATTATTTGAAATCGGCGCCGATAATGAAAACGATATCGGCAGTATCATCCTCATCAAGAACCGTCTGAGTCGGGGAAGATATATAGTCCTTAAGATCGGCGGCAAGCATTTGGGCGGCCTGATTTGTGGATTTTTTAACCTGAATCTCTGATTTTGTGTAATCGAAATTATCGGCGTTACCGGTGATTATATCCTGGTATCCCTTATCTGACAGGATTTCCTTGACGTCGGTGGCTTTTCCTGCGATTCCGCCCCCGTTTAAGACCTGAACCTTCAATTCTTCTTTCTTAAATGATGGGGTCGGCGTCGGGATCGCTGTCGGAATCGGTGTCGGAGTTGCCGGCGTTACCGATAGCTTACTGGAAAAGTCGGGTAACTTGATTTTTGAAACAAAGAAGAATACCAGGAACGATAGGGCAAATGAAATCATAAAAAGTAAAACTTCTTTCCTGGGAAGTCCAAGCTTGGGCATCGAAAAACCTTTTCCGGATCGGGGTTTGTAGCCGGCTTTAAAAAACGACATTTCTCTATTTTCGGTGGCAAAAATAAAGGCACCAAAGCAGGCATCAAATGTCAGCAAAGGAAATGGCTTCTTGCTTTGAACAACGAGCATTTTGAGGTATTCGTCATAAAATGTCGGAACGATTCTTTTTAAGGGATTGGTCCAAACTCCAACGGCTTTGGTGAAAGTATCTTGTCTTATTTTATCGGATAGTTCGCCCGATAAAATCAATCGGTTGAGCTTTACGCCCCTACCTTTGAGTTCTTCCACCTTAGACTTTATCAAGTCCTCGATCTTGTCTTCTGAATTTTTTACTACTTCTATTTTCTTGTCTTCCAAAAGCCCATTTGAGTCGTACAGATATCCATAAATGAGATCCTCTTCGACGGTGAGGTAGAGGATATTTTCTTTTTTCTCTGCCCTTAAAGTTTTTTCAAAAAGTTTAAAGTAGGCGAGACTCACGGGAAGAACCGACTGAATCTTGAGGTCAATTAAAGATAGAGCTTGTTGGTAAGCTTCGTATGTCTCTCGGTTAATTCCAAAGAATGTGATGACTTTCTCTCCCATAGTCTCCCTGGTGTGAGAAGCGGTCAAACAGTCGTCAGGAGAAACCGGGAAAGCGGCTCGGGCTTTGTCAAAAACAAATGAATTCATTGCCGATGGGGCAATGTCCACGGGTACTTGGGCTCGAAGAAAATAAAAAGACTCTTGGGGGAGGATCAAAAATACTTGGTTGTCGGCGACGGTTCGGCCGGATAAGGTTAAGGCTTCCTTAATGGCTGAAGCCAGGAGGTCTACATTCAAAACTGACCCGTCTTTCAGAAGGTCGGACTCGTAGGATTTTTCAAAAAAAGTAGTTTCCTGTTGGCCCAAAATCGTCTTCTTAAGATAAATCAACTTAATTGCGTTATTGCCCAGGTAAAGGTAAACCATATATTACAAATATAGGGGATAGGGGATAAAATATCAAATAGATATGGCGATTGATTTCAATCTTTGGGCTTTAGTGATAGAATATGTTACCCATGGACAACCCCGTCGAAGAGATTAAAAAAAAGATAGATATCGTCGATTTTATCGGCAGTTACATTACCCTGAAAAAGACCGGGCGCAACTTCAAGGCCAATTGCCCATTCCATAACGAGAAATCACCATCCTTTATTGTTTCACCGGAGCGCCAGATATGGCACTGCTTCGGTTCCTGCGGTGAAGGAGGAGACATAATTAAATTCTTAATGAAATGGGAAAACATTACGTTCGTTGAAGCTCTAAGGGAGCTTGCCAAAAAAGCCGGCGTCACCCTCAAAAATGTTACCCTGGACGACAAAGACTCCAGGAAAAAGGAACGTTACTATGAAATGAATCTTATAGCTTCAGAGTTTTTTCAATATGTTCTAAATAAAAGTAAATACGGAGAAAAGGCGTTAGAGTACTTAAAAAACCGTGGAATCAAACCAGGTATTTCCCAGAAGTTCAGATTGGGATACTCCCCAGTATCTTGGGACTCGCTTCTGAATTTTCTAAAAAAGAAAAAATATTCTCTCGAAGAAATGTACGACAATGGGCTGGTTGTCAAAAGCGCATCGGGTAGGTATTACGATCGTTTCCGCGGTCGTCTTATGTTTCCGATAATCGATGCCCGCGAACATGTTCTCGGTTTTTCAGGGCGAATCCTTGAGGGAAAAGATAACGAGGCTAAATACGTCAACACTCCTGAGACTCCTGTTTATCATAAACGGGAAACCTTATATGGGATAAACTTGGCCAAAGATTCGATAAAAAAAGAAAAAAACGCTTATCTTGTTGAGGGCGAATTCGATATGATAACCCCATACGCCCATGGTTTTTCCAACTTCGTTGCCATTAAAGGGTCGGCCTTGACTCCTGACCAGCTTCTTCTTTTGAAACGATTTACTCCAAAACTTACTTTAATTTTTGATTCCGACGAAGCCGGGGGTGAGGCGGTCAGGCGTGGGATTGAGGAAGCGGAAAAATTAGATATGGAACTGGCGGTAGTTCGCCCGGACTTTGCCAAGGATCCTGACGAAGCCGTTCAAAAAGACGAGGTGGCTTTCAAAAAGGCTCTAAATGATCCGCAGCCGATATACGATTTTCTGATAGACGCCGCCATGAAGAAATATTCGGTCTCAGATCCTTATGGCAAAAAAAAGATCAGTGATGAGGTGATACCTTTCATTGAAAGAATCGGAAACCCGATCGTCAAATCGCACTACAGCAAAAAAGTTGCCGCTATATTAGGAGTAACTGAAACAAGCGTTGAAGCCTTAATGGCAAGAATCAGACGTAAGAAAAAACAGTCAGAGGATTACAGGAGTTCATATAAAAAGGCAGAAATTCTAGGTCGAGAAGTGGTCCTTGAGAAATATCTTTTAAGTTTTATTTTCCAGTCCGAGAATCCTTATAAACCAGCCAAAATCGTATTCACCGCCATTACCCCGGACGATTTAAGTATACCGGCCGATGCCAAGATAGCCCAGATTCTTGTAGATCGCGAGAAAGACATGGCTTTAAATTTCGACCTTGATAAATTCGCGTCGGTGATCCCGACACCACTCAGACCGATTTTCGACGAGATATATCTTTTCGCCTCTGCCCCTACTGGGATAGAGGACGACAACATCCTAAAACTCGCATATGAAGTCAAGAGATTCTCCCTCAAACGGCAGATTAAGGAGATTCTAAACTCTGAAGATCAGAGCGCTGAAAAAAACAAAAAACTCCTTGAGATTGCCGCAGCTTTAAAAGAGGTAGAAAAAAAACTGATTTCATTATAGAATAGTAGACATTAATGACAAAACACCGATTACCAAAGACCCTCCATGAGCTATTAAACCAAGGAGGAGAGGATGGTTTCTTGGTCCAGGACGACATTCTTCTTGTCTATCCTGACCCGGAGCATCATGTCGCTGAGATAGATGACTTCTTTAACGAGGCTTTAAAAAGGGGTATAGATATCTTCGAGACCGTTTCAACGCGAGAAGAAGTTGAGGCGAGAAAATCAGCCGAGGAGATGGAAAAAGAATTGGAACAGCTTGTCGTTTTGAAGCACGGAGAATCGCTTGATCCCATAAAGATGTATCTTAAGGAAATAGGAAAAACTCCGCTTTTGAGTTTTGACGAGGAAATAAGTCTTGCGAAAAAATACGAGAAAGGTGACGATAAATCAAAGGATAAGCTAACTAAGGCTAATTTGAGATTAGTAGTATCAATTGCCAAGAAATATTTAGGAAGAAGGCTATCATTCCTTGATCTTATACAAGAGGGTAACAAAGGACTGATAAGAGGAGTAGAAAAGTACGACTGGAGACGGGGATTTAAATTCTCGACTTACGCCACTTGGTGGATCAGACAGGCAATAACTCGCGCAATTGCCGACCAGTCAAGGACGATTAGAATTCCTGTTCATATGGTTGACCACATAAACCGCTACTATAAAACCCAAAGGCGTTTAATTCAGAAACTCGGTCGGGAGCCAACGGTTAAGGAAATCTCCAAAGACATGCAGATGTCAATTGCTGAGATCGAGAACCTAATGAAAATTTCCCAACAACCCAGATCGCTTTCGACTCCGGTTGGGGACGATAAGGAAGCAACTCTTGAGCAGTTCGTTGCCGACGTCAATCAACCGACTCTTTACGACAAAGTATCTCGAGAACTTCTTAAGGATGCCCTCAATAAAGTGCTCGACACTCTGTCACCACGCGAGAAAAAAGTTTTAGCGATGAGGTTCGGGCTTGAAGACGGTAAGCCGAAAACGCTTGAGGAAGTGGGTCGTGAATTTAGGGTGACTCGCGAAAGGATCCGCCAGATAGAAGCAAAAGCTATTAGAAAACTCAAGCACCCGACACGGGCCCGTAAACTTAAGGACTTCCTGGAATAAATTCGGTTTCTCTTGAATTCTCAATACAAAAGACGTATATTTTATTCTAATTGTATGAAGGAAAAAGTTACACCGACCCAAAAGGCTCTCAATCTTTGGGCGGTGATTTTAATCATCTGGAGCGTCTACAGATCATTCTTTAAGATGCCGGAGTGGTTTGACGAATTTATTGCCAAACCGGCAGTTTTTGTCCTACCAGTTTTTTATTACATAAGAAGGGTCGACAAGAAAAGTATTCTTCAAAGTCTTTATTTAAACTTAAGCGGTAAGAAACTTATTTCCGATGTTGTATATAGCATCATGGCGGTTGTTATTTTTTTCGGCGCGGCCTTACTTGCGATATATCTAAGGACGAATGCGTTGCCTAAGACCAACTTGCCGGATTCGCAAACGATTGCGATAATAGTTATCCTTGCTATAGCAACAGGAATAACCGAGGAAATCCTGTCGCGCGGGTTTGTCCTTAAAAAGCTCTATGATGAATCTAAAAATTATTTCTCATCAATCTTCCTGTCGAGCATCTTATTTTTCATTCTCCATGTTCCGATCTTATTTACAAACATCAATATCACCGGCAACCTTCTGTTGACGTTCATGGTTACAGATATGGTTCTGAGTATTATCAATGGGTTTATTTTTCTTGAAAGGAAGAGTCTCACCGTTCCGATCTTTATCCATGCTTTCTATAACATCATGGTGTCTTTGATGTTTCTTTGATCCAGAACATATGCTCCGTTCTCACCTGGATTTTTTTTATCTTGTCTATTTCCTCTTGGCTCAAGTCCGATGAAAAATCGTCCGGGAATCCGATGACCGCATGGTCTAAAGATGTGTCGATGTTATCCAGACTAAAGACAAATTTATCAAAGCCTTCGACCTGTCCGAATCCGTATTCGTCGGGTGAAGTTAGGTGGGCGGACTTTTGGTATTTTTCGGGTGGGTAATTTAGATAAAGCAGCAAGAAGATATATGGTTGGCCGTTTTTCTTGGTGATATAAAACTTGTCGAATCGATCGTAATTTGTTTTTACATAGTCCCCAAGTTCCTTGTAACCACATTGCCATGCGTGGATAGTGACGAGTCTCTTTGGAAAGTGGTAGAGAAGGAAATCCCAGTTATATAGAGCCATAATCAAATACAATCCCATGACGGCGATAAAGATAAGTTTTTTTTGTTTAAATATCTGAGATAAACCATAGGCAGCAATTATCGAAACGGGTATAAGTATGAAAAGCGATCTAGTAAGCGAAGCACCTGCCCAGGAAAGGATGGCGCTTGAAGGTGAAAACAATAGAAGCGCTAAAATAAGGAAACGCCATTTCTCTCGGTTACGGAAAAGATAATACAATCCTACCAATAACAATACGTATTCGACCGGGGTGACAGGGTACATGCCCGGGTAACCGAAACGGTAGTTGTCGTCACCGTTAATTGCCAAAAACTGAGGAGAAAAGTATTTGACATATTCGAGGGATACGTCTTTTATGCCAACCGTAAGTTTATTATAAAGGAAGCTCAAACCTCCCTCAATCTGGTATTCATAAACCTTTGATTTAAAGCCGTCGGTATTGAAGAATAAAAGGTTTGAAACACGGGTCGGTTTGTATACGAAATCAGTGACTGCAAAAAGGCACACAGCTGCAGTGAATATTAGAAGGTGTTTCCACTTTAATATTTTCGTATACGCCAAAAAGAAGATAACCGCAAAAAAGAAAATAGCCCAAAGACGAGTCGGATGATAGCCAAAAAGATCTATAAAGAAAATAATTATGAAAAGATAAAAATCAATAGGTCTCTTTTTGTTCAGAAACTTGACAAAAAAATAACTGGCTAGCGTTAGAAAGAAAACGGTCAGATATGCTTCATGTGTTTGTCGACCAATAGATTGAAGGCCGACCGAAAGGGTGACAAAAAGCGACGAAAAAACGGCCGCGTATTTATTCTTAAATAACTCCAAAGTCAAAAAATAGAGAACAATTGGGAACAGGATTACAAAAGGAAAGTTCGCCATCCTAGCAGACGTCTCGTTGAGGCCAAATAAAGCAACCCAGGGCACGTCCAGATAGGTAATAAGGGGAAACCGATTGTCGCCGAAAGCTTTAAGTCTTAAGGGCATGAATTCCCCGTATTCGTCTCGTCCGGTTTTCAGAATCGAATAGGCGTTGTAGGCAAAACTGGCTTCGTCAGCGTTCAAACAGGGAGGAGCCTCATTCAGTTTGAAAAAGAATAACGATGCCGCTAAAAGCATTATAAACGCCAAAGATATCGCTACCCACTTGTTTTTGATGAAATTAACTATTTTCATATTTGTTAAAACCTCAAGACTAAAATAATTCCTCTAATATTTGGGCGACATATAATCCGCTCAAGTGTTTTATTTTTCGAATTGAGCCAGGATCTCCCGGTCACCGCGAACAAATAATTTAAGCGCTTTTTCTCTTGATCGTAATATTGTCGGCAGTCTTATGAGGGCGTTGAACAATCCTGTCAGAAAAATGCGATCCCATTTAAGCAAAGAGACAAAAAATAACCTAACAAGGTTTAGAAAATGATCGTTCAACATATCCCGATCGGTGAGATTTTTCCACTGGAAAATCAATTGGTTCCTAAAAGCGGTTTTGAGGACTTTTGATTTGTCGAAATATTTACCGATTGTCGATTCATGATGGTGCTCAACGACAATATTGGGATCAAACAATACCATATATCCAGCTTTCCAAGCACGGTATGATAAGTCGATATCTTCCCAGTAGAAAGGGTTAAAAAGATTGTCGAGCATTCCAAACTCAGTAAACAGTTTTTTTCTGAAAATCGCCGTCCCACCTTCGGCCCAAAAATTAATGGACAATTTTATCGCATTACGCCCTCGATGGTTGACCATCCCTTGGGAAAAATATCCGGAATTGGCTCCGACTAATTTTCCATCCTTCTCTTTTTGTGAAAACGAAACGGCAAATAGTTTTCGGTTCCTTTTGAAATGATTAAGGGAATTAGTAAATGAATTGTCTTTCAAAACCACATCAGAATTCATGAGCATGACATAATTTCTTGTCGATTTGGAAACTCCTCGATTAACATTGCCGGCAAAACCGAGGTTTTTTTTATTGTTAAACACCCGGGCATGGGGCATTATCTTGTGGACGGATTTTGTGATAGTTTCGAGGGGATAGTCATTCATGATAAGAACCTCACAACCCTCAAGATATTTACGGTTGACTGTCAGAAACCCGTAGAACATTTCGTAGTTCTTGTAAACGGGAATAATGACGGATATCGGATATTTTTTCATAATAATTTTAAAACAGTGTCTTTAAACGTTTCATAATTATATCTTTTTTTGACCAAATCATAGGCCTGTTTAGCAATTCTATCCTTTAGTACCACATCATTTTCAATGATCACCATTTTTGATACAAGCTCATCAATATCGTCAAAAAGGAATCCGGTTTGCCCGTCAACGACAAACTCTTTTGGACCCCCGGAATTATGGCAAAAAGTAATCGTACCGGTTGCCATTGCCTCAAGGGGAGCGATGCCAAAATGTTCAACCATTTCGGGGTGGATTTTTTCATTTGCTTTAAGTCCGGTGAAATGCCAAAAATACTTCGACGATCGATAAAGGTTAACGAGCTCCTGTTTATCGAGATTGGTCTTGAAGACAATCGAAAGATCGTCTCCGGCCTCAGATCTCAACTTATTGAAATATTCTCGATCTTCTTCCTTAAGCCCACCTGCCAAAACCAATTTATAGTCTCCAAATTGTGAATTGGCTTTTTTAAGACGTTTGAATGCGCTTATTATTTCCGCTTGGTTCTTTGAATGAAGGTGGGGAAAAAATCGGGCAACCGACAGAATGGTCTTTTCTTTTTTAACGAGTTTCGACTCGAGTATGTCTGGTGTCAGGTATGGGGTGATTGTATCAGTCGATATTCCCCAAGCATTTAGCCATTTTGTCGTATAGGGTGAGTTACTGATGAATTTATAGTTAAATAATTTAAGTCGATTAGTAATATTCAACGAATAGAGATTTTTATCAGGGACCATAGCAAAAACGTAATTATTTTTAGCGCCTGAAGCGAAGTAACTGCCGTCGGTCACGTAAAAAAAGTAGTCATAGCGCGAAAGAGTCAAATAAGTTTTCAAGGGATTAGATTGCTTGAATATATTTGGCGAAAAACTGTATTGATCGACAAAGCGTAATTGGAAGCGGTCCTTAATCTTTTCTTTTAGATCCTTATCCCAGAAAATAGTCACCTCATATCCCTTTTCGGCCAGGATTTCGATTATTGAGAGGATGTGTTTTTCGCCTCCCCCAAGAGTATCAAGATACGGATCAAAGAGAGCGATTTTTCTCATATAGGTAAAGATAGGTAATGGTTTTGGAATACGCCTGATAGATAGATTCGATTATCCCAACGGTACCGTCAAGGAAGCCCGCCCCCTTTATAAGTCTCCGATACAGTTCGGCGAAATATTTACGGAAAAAAATTGGGGTTGAAGCATGCCTTCTTGCTTTATGAAGAAGATCAGACTCGATATTTTCAAAGACGATTGTTTTTTCAACCATCGATTCGAGGTCGCCGTGGAAATAGTGGATGATCGGGTTTTTCAGGTATCCCATGTCACCTGATATTTTTGGGCTGGAGTGGATTCTTTTTGGCCAATCCTGTAAGTATTTTTTATTGATGAGCCTTATTTGGTGATCAGGCCACCAACCGCCATGTTTGAGCCAAGTATATTGGCCGAATATGTTTTTTCTGGAGATTTTATAGTGGGTAGACTTCCCGTTTAGACTTAATATCTCCCGGGCTAATTCTTTAGTTATTCTTTCGTCGGCGTCCAGAATCATCACCCAGTCGGTTTTAGATTTGTTGATCGCATGGAGTCTGGCCGGTTCAACGTAATTGGAAGGTGGGAAGCTATAAACATTTGCGCCCAATTTATCAGCAATCGCGGTCGTTTTATCAGTGCTTTCCATGTCAACGACAATGACTTTTTTAGTCAGCAGAAAAGCCGACACGACGCAACTCTCTATGTTTTTTTCTTCGTTTCTAGTGTTAATGACGACCGTGATGTTGTTTTGCATATTTCGATATCGGCTGTACTTAAAGCTATTATATAATAATACCTAATGAAACTTCTAAAAAAGTATTGGCTTCCCATATTTCTACTTATTGTTTTCTTGGGGATGCTGTTACGCTTTTATAAAATCAACGATGTCCAGAGCTTTGGCTGGGATCAAGCGCGGGACGCCTGGTTAACGCGCGACATAATACAAGGTAAGTGGGTCTTAAACGGCCCAAGAACCGGCGTCGGACACTTTCATTTGGGACCCCTATGGTACTACTTATTAGTGCCCTTTTATCTTTTGACTGGACTTGACCCGGTAGCTGCTAATCACCTAAATTTTATTGTCAACTTATTCAATTTTGCGGCCATTTTTTGGGTTACGAAAAAAATCCTTGATGATAGGGCGGCTTTGTTTACGATTTTCTTTTATGCCACCAACAAATATCTCATTGAATTAAACCGAGTCGCATGGAATGTGTCTCCGGTACCGGGAGTGGCGGCCATTATCTTTTATTGCCTTTACAAGATCGTATATGAAAACAAGTATAAATACATATTTTTATTAAGCTTTTTGTCGGGACTTTTTTTCCACCTCCATTTTTCGGTGATATTTCTTCCTTTTATCTTTTTGTTCTCGTTTGCGTTGGTCAAAGAAAAACTTAGAATCCTCAAGTTGTCACTATTGAGTCTTCCATTAGCATTGGTATGGCTCATACCGGAAATCATGTATGAACTGAACACCAAAAACACCAATATAAATCTTTTTAGCAATTTCCTCAAGGATTACTTTATCGACGGGTTTCATTTACGGTTTTTTATTCATCGACTCTACGATGGGTTTATTCAATTTGAAACATTGCTTTCACTACCGAAGATAAACCGCTATTTGGTGCTTGTGGTGCCGGCAATATATGTTTTGTTTGTTGTATACGATAAGAATCGTAAACAAAGGACATTGGGTTATCTGACGATGCTTTGGTTTCTAGTACCGGCCGTCGGATACTCTTTTTATTCTGGGGCAACGAGTGAATATTATATGCTTATGAGTTCGATGTTGGTAATATATATCGTCTATTATCTTTTCCAGAAAGTAGTTTCTCAAAAAAACATAATTCTGACGCTTTTGTCGGTCATCGTTTTGGCAGGTTTTACTTACGGTCAGGTACAGAAAGTCGTCACTAAGCGGATAGAAGGAGGATTAAATAAGCAAAAAGATGAAATCAGGGAAAAGATAAAAAATAATAATAAAGTCGGATATAATGAAGGCGATATCCAAGCCTACCTATGGCAAATTTGGGTAGAGGATAAAAAATGAAAAAATTCATATTAAACCATTGGCCGCTTCTTTTGCTTGTTCCTTTATTCAGCTTTCTTTTCTTTTTCAGGTTTGATTGGGCAACTCTTGCGAGCTTTGACGAAGCTTGGTACGGGTCAATAGCGCGTAACATCGCCGAAACCGGGGACTTCCTCAATATGGAGTTTAATGGCAAACCTTATTTTGACCACCCACCAATGGGTTTTATATTGATGGCGATTTCGATCAAGATTTTCGGAGCCACGGCTTTTGCGGTACGGCTACCGTCTGTCGTATTGGGAGTCGGATCGATCATCATTATTTACTTCTTAGGTAAGGAGCTTTTCAAGAGTAAGCTCGTCGGCCTGGCTGCTGGTATCGTCCTTGGAACATCTGTCTGGTATCTCATAAGGGTCCGATCCGGAGATCTTGATTCGACGTTCATATTCTTTTATCTATTGACGGTCTACTCATCTCTTAAATCGGCGAAGAAATTTGCACTCTTCCCCTTAACCTGCGCTGCCTTTGCCGCCTTGGTTTTGACGAAAACTCTGGTGGGCTGGTCAGCTGCTATCCTCATACTTGCCACCAATATTCAACCTTTATTTACGTCAAAAAAGAACTTTGTTACCGCGCTAATAGGGGCTTTGGTTTTTTTTGGAATAACTCTTCCGTGGTATATAGTCCAGACAACATCTCAGTTAAATTTTATTGAAATACATTTTTTCCGGGTAGGAATGAGAAGCAAGGAACTCTCATCATACTTCAAGCTCCAGCCGGAACTTCCATTTTTCTACCTCCACATGGGGGTGAGGAAATGGTATTACATATGGATTGCGGCAACCGGACTACTTTTTGCCACCTTTAGATTTATCAAAAGACCTTATTTTCTCATACTGCTTTGGAATCTTATCGTCTTCTACCCGTTTCTAACAACCAACGAGACTCACATCTGGCATCTTATTCCCGTTTATCTACCGATGGCATTGATTATTTCGTCGGGAGTCTTTTGGGGAAAGGACCTATTTGTGAAGCTGTTAAAGCTCAAGAAATTTGATGGGTTTTTTAATGCTGCCTATATCCTAATATTTGTCTTTGTCGCGATATTGCAGATTAAGAACTTCCAAATTGAGGTCTATCCGACATCAATCTATACTCCATATGACGTTGACATTTCAAAACGTGTCGCCGGATATAAGGAGAAAATATATCTTGACGATGATTTCTATCCGGTTGCTATCTACTATTCGGGACGTCAGATAAATTCATTAATTAACGAGCCGGATGGACGAAAAACGGCATTGGAGTTTTTCAAATCCGATGAGAAGGATTTTGTTCTCATAACCCGTAATTATGTTCTCAACCTCATGAAGGAGGCGGGAGTTGAATATAAAATTAATTACCAGAACAAAACATACGCGATCATTTCAAAGCCCACTTCTCAATAACAACGTTATCGGTCAATATTTTTTTCCCGATAAGTTCAGCGCCTTCCGGGGTATTCTCTTCACGCCATTTTCTTACCCGGAATTCATAAGGATCTGATTCGACTATGAAGTAACATTCGTTGTTCCTGAAGTCATAGGTTGAGATCTTATATGCTTGCGTTCTTGACTTCCAATTCATAAGGTAGACGTAGGTGTGGGGAATAGCTGGAGGTGTGTGAATTCTCAGACAGTAGTCATTCTTACCTGTTTTGGAATGGATATATTCAAAAGCTGCCTCAGTCTCGGCCAATCCCTCAAGACGAGCGACTGCCTTTGATGAGTTGTATTTGTTTAAAGCCAGGACATTGATTACTAGAAACAGCACGAAGATTATATACGACGCGTTTTTGTTCCATCGGGACAAAAGATAGAAAGCAATTAAAAAAAGAGTCAAAAATACGTATTGGATCCCTTCGTAGTAATTAAACCAGAAATTGTCTTTATATAAAAGGGAGATGCCAAATAACATAACCAACAAAACAGTAAGAAAGGTTGTAAATCCAATTTCTTTGTTTTTTTTCCGTCTGGCAAATAACACAACTATTGTAAATAAGGCCATGAGTCCCGCAATAACAGCCGAGTATTCGTATGGAATACCCCTTGCGTATTCAACGAAAAGATCAATTCGGTCGGCAAGCATTTTTTTGAAAGGTGAGGGATTGTGGAGTTTGGGATTGGTAAAAAAGCCCAGAAGTGTCCTAGTCTGCATGAAGTTATTTTTTATCTCAAACAACGCTCTTGGGATAACCGGAATTATCATACCCGCCAAAACCAAGACAAGGTTTTTTATTTGATAGATCTTTGCTCTTATTGGCTTGATAATAACAGCCATCAAAAAAAAGACCGGTATAAGTAGGAGTCCAAAAGCGACTTCAAATTCGAGAGTAAAACTCAAAGTAAGTCCCAACATTAAATAGAACAATTTATTTTGCTTATTCGAAAAAAGGCCTGAAATGAGAAAGATCAATGTCATCACCAGGTAAGGGGCGATAATGTTATTGCTGGCAGTAAAACCTAGATGAACAAAATATGGAGAAATGGAAACGATCGACAGATATAAAAGGGCGGTCAAATCATTAAATTTATTCCTCAAAAAAACGAAAAACCAAATATTAAATATTGCGGAAAGAACCAGCATGAAATAATAAAAGCCTATCGGTAGACCATTTGTCAGAATGCCGGGTAAGGCTAGAAGATAATACCACCAGGCGCCATGGAAAAGCCCCATTATCCCGGTAGTCGGGCCGATGAAAGTAGGTCTTCCGGCGTCAATCATTTCCATTGCCTTTTGGAAATCTCTTCCCTGGTCGTAAGTGTACGGAACCGTATGGTTAAGGATCGGATCAATTCTTAAATATATAAATAACGCCAATAGAACAACAAATATGACTTTGGTCCAGAATTTCATATGTATTAACCTCTGCCCAGAAGATAATTTTTAACCAGGTGAATCTTGGTTCTGAGGGGTGCGTACTTTAACCCAAATATAACTCGGTTTTTTCTTTGATATTTCCGATGTAATCCTGACCCGGCTCCACCAGTTGACTGGGCATTTTTGTGGTAGATGACGACCTTGGGATTGTAATATAATTTAAATCCCGCCCCTTTAGCGCGTTCGCAGTAATCGGCATCTTCGTAATAAAGGAAATACTTCTCATCCCATAAACCGATCCGCTCAACGACACTACGAGCAAAGAAAAGCATACAACCGGTGACAAAATCTGTTTCTTCAAAGCGGTTAAATTGACCTCTATCGACCGTATCGACACCCCTGTGATAGGTGTAGACGTTTCTCCAATCATCAATACCCCCGGCATACCAGAATACTTTGCCGATCTCGGACCTCTTGTAGTTCTTATGATATTCGTAACCCGGAGCGTAATAAATCTTGCCTCCAAAAAAATCGGCTTTTTCAAAACCTTTTTTGGCCTCAATCGCAAAATTACGGTCAAAAAATATATCATTATTAATGGCGCAGTACTTATCGACTCCCTCTCTCATTAAGGTTTTTACTCCCTGATTTATTCCATAGGCATATCCTAAGTTGGGAAGGCTTTGCATGATCACTTCAAACGGGTATTTTACCCTCAGGTCGAAATCCTCTTTTTTTGTTGAGACGTCGGCAATGTATACGACAAGTTTAGAGGCATTTTTGACTTTAGCTAAAGACTCAAGAAATTCCCGGGTCATCTGGTATTGGTTATAGTTGACGGTGGTGAGTCCTATCATTTGTCTTTTTCTAAATTAGTAAGCTGCCAGTAAACCGTACCGCTATGGTCATATGCCTCTATATACGGCGTAAGTTTGTAGTCAGCTGATTTAGCTTTGTTTTTGCGGATGTCGCAGACATCCCTTTTAATTATATAAAAATTTCTTTCGTCGAGCTTTTCAATTGGGCATCTTTCCCAGATATATACATTTTCGATCTCAAAATCGCGGTCGGTTGCCTGGGTTATTGACTTTTTGATCAAGTTGCCATTCCTCACCTGGTAATAATTGTAAAGCAAGGCATTTTCCCTAGGCTCATTTGTGAATACGTAAATCTTATCATATTCGTTTCTAAGCTTTTCTATCCTGTCGCTCAAAATCTTTTGAGAGTAGTGCCATTGTTCGCTCGAGAAAGCCTTTATTTTTACCTGATAGATAAAAAAGAAATATCCAAAGGCAATAAGGTAAAGGCCAATACTTAAGACATAAAAATATTTTTTGAATAGAGATATTAGATAGTAGCCACCAAGGGCAATTAAGAAAGAAAAAGGCAACAACAAAGGGTAAGCTCGAAAAATAAATGTAACATCAGCGCTTGTCGAAAGGCCAACAGGTATAGGGCTTACTAATAGAAGCAGAAAGAAAGGTAATAGTGCGATGACCTTTTTACCGAGGATCTCTTGGGCTTTAAAAAAACCAAGAATTAGGAAGGCGAACTCGAAAAGATAAAAAAGTCCGAAATAATAGGTTCCATAAAGTGGGTGGGGATCTCCCTTAAAAAATAGTATACGCGGATCAAATGAGACTAAGTACTTATCGATGAACATGCTCGTGAATACGGTAGCCTTATTGGAAACGAACTTTTTGATTATTTCCGGTGTTTTCATCACGTATCGTTCGTACCATACAGTATGTTCGAATGTTCCCTTATCAAAAAGTAGTATCTCCCGGCCGATCCGACTTCTGAATGAGTTGTTGCCAGGGGCGACGAATACCAATGCCATAAACGAAACAAAGACAAGTAGCGAATAAAAGAACGACTTCCCCCAAAAAAATAAATCTAGTTTCTTCCGTTCGTAAATTCCTTTGATAACAAAAGCGATCAATACCAAAAAGAAAAAACTAACCTTGATACCCATATACGAATTGAAACTCAAAAACATCAAGGAAATAAATAAGGCTGTTTTTAGTTTCGGTCGAATACTAGACAAAAGAGAAGCGGTCGCCGCAAGATAGAACATGAAACTTAATGGAGAGTCAAAGGCAGCTTGGCTTGAAACGTGGACCAACCAGGGGGAGAAATTGGCAACAAGAAAGGTAAAAAAAGCCAGCTTCTTATTACTTGTTAGTTTATTAATAATGTAATAAATTAGAACCGGTATTAGAGAATTCAAAATGGCAAAGGGTAACCGTCCCGTTATAATCGTTTTTGGGAGAAAAGTAAAAAATAAAGCACTTATATAGACGGGGATTGGTGAAATTGAGCTCAAGATCCCGGAACTTAAAAACAAGCTATTGTTATGTATGTCCGAACCGGTTTTAGATAGTATGTAGCCGTTGAGATAAAAATCTGCTTCGTCGTGGGTAATTGAAGGAAAGCCGAAGAAAAGAAAAGCTAGACGCGTTAAAAGAGATATTAAAAATAGTTTGATCAGCATATCTTTTTTATTAACCAGTCCTTTATGGTCCGGCTTTTTTTGTAGTGAAGCGACTGCTTTAGTCCTTGCCTAAAAAACTCGGTCGTGTCGACGTCTCTCTCCTGTTTGAAGCCGTTCATCTCAAGGTAATAAAAATACACGAGGAAATAGTAAAACATCTGCAAGAAAGCGAGGATAAAACCCTGGGCACCATCCTTATAGCCTTCACCGGCAAAGTAACGGCTAAAAAACTCATTCAAAGATCTTCTCACAGTTTCATTTAGCGAAAGGGTTTTCTTGTTGTCTGCAAACTCCTTGGCCTCGTGTTTAGCGTATCTACGGGCTTTACTTATGTACTCGTCAAGATTCTGGTAATTGTAGTGGAGTAGGGCGTTATCCTCAGTGGGCTCAACCTGAAACTCCACACCCTTAACTTCGGGCTGGCGGTGAATGATAGTTGGCCATTTGATTTTGTTTCTCTTAAAAAATCTCACTTGGTAGTCCGGCCACCATCGGGAGTGTTTAATGAAGCGCCCAAAAATCAAGTTTTTACGAGGTATCTTGAAATAATCGTACTTACCGACATTACTAATGAGTATCTCAGCAAGGCGTGGAGACACGACCTCGTCTGGATCAAGAAATAGAATATTCTCATGTGACGCATAGGACTTGGTCTTTTCTCTAATCAGTTCAACATACGGAACCGGTTCTTTGACGGTCTTTATCTTAACTTTCTTATTATTTTTTAAGGTTGGGAGTAGTTCTTGATCAATGCCTATATCGACCAGGATTATCTCATCCGCGATTTGATCGATTGATTTAAGAGTCTTCAATAAATAAGGGGGATTGCCCTTGGTGACGATGATAGCTGATATTTTATCCATTTTTTTTTGATTTCAGGATATCCATTATCTCGGTAGCAAAATCTATCTTGAAGATAAATTTCACCGACGAAATATAACTTATTATACCGGCTGAAATTGCGATAAGCAAAGATACCTCCCGGGGCGCTGGTATGTTGAAACTTAAAGAAACGACCGTCGCCATAATTGCCGTTGAAACGATGAAAGGGGTGATCGATTTAATGAATCCAAAGTCGACAACTCTTTTTGTTATGAGAACGACGATTATAAATGTCGAGGACAATATGACCATGGTAATCGGAAAACCTATATGTCCGTATTGGCTTATGAGTATAGGAGTAAGTATCCAGGTGAGAGCGGTCCAAAACACCATGAAGTAGAAGGAAATTTTTACCCGCCCAATTCCGTTCAGGAAGTTAATAAAAGGCGTTGAATACGAGGACATAAGGGCTGAAAGGCAGAAAAGGTAGAAAAGCGGGAGAGCCGGCTCCCACTTGGAGTATTTGGGTATGACGGCAACAATCCGGCTCATTACAAGCGCCATGCCGACGATTGCCGGAATGATGAGAAGTGACTGATAGTGGATAATTTTTTCAATAAGTCGGGAAAGTCTTCCCCGGTCGGTTTGGAATTTTGAAAAAAGGGGAAAGAGGACGCGGGATATGCTGTCCATAATTATCCTTATCGGCGACTCGGCCCATTTCTTGGCCCAGCCTATATATCCAAGACCGGCAAACCCGACAACCCGCCCGAGATAGAGAGTCAAGAGATCATCTTTAACAAGTGCCAAAAGAGACGATCCTTGAAACGGCAACCCAAAGGAAATTAGTTTTTTGTAGGAAGAGCGGTCTATTCCAATGGATATTTTCCATGGAGAGAATCTATATATGAGGACGACGCCGACTAAAGATCTCAAGATAACGGCGACAGTAAAACTATTCAATCCATATCCCATGATAGCGAGGATGATGACGGTGATGTAAAAAAATGTATTTTCGATGATCTGAACGAGGACGACTTTTTCGAATTTAATTTCCTTCTCCAAAAGAACCGAAGGCATTGTCTTGAGGGAAGAAAGGAAAAATCCGGCAAGAAGTGCCCAATAGAGGAATCTTCCGTCTTTAGGCAGTTTATAGAATTCGGCAATTGCGGAAGTTGCCGTAAAGCCAATGACAACGAGCGTGATCACAAGTATCTGTTGGATCGTAAAAGCAGTCTTTTCATCTTCTCGACTTACTTCCTTTTTTTGTATCAACGATGCCGCAAGTCCGATATCAGAAAAATAATTAAGAATCGATATTATTGACAAGGTGGCGATATAAATTCCGAAAGTAGTTGGAGTCAAAAGGATTGTTAGAACCAGGTTGGCGGCCAGACCCAGGACTGACGAGTAACCGCTCTGGAAGAACAGGCTGAGCGTCGACATAACGGTCTTTCTTTTTATAGCATTCAGATCTTCTCTATCTTTTTCCATAGGTTTTTATTCCAGATAACGGCAAACAAAAGAATGATTGTAAAAAGTGATCCTAAGTTGCCTAATTTTTCAACCGGCGTTTCCTCGAATTTGACGGTGATTAGCGAAGGAGATGTTAGGTTAATCAAGGGTCTTCCCAACGCGTCGAAAGTTTTGGGAATAAATTGCTTTTGGTTTACGGTTATTTTCCAGTAAGGCATATAGTGGACATTGATAAGAGCGGTACCGGGAGAAGTCTCGGCCTGTTTTTCAAATGGTCCGTTTTTGAGAATTTGGACTCGACCGTTTTCCAACAGGTGGATAAATTTTTTATCCTCAAGGGTCGGGTCCTTTTTCCATGGCTTACCTTTTACCGGCTCGTATGTTAGCCAGGTCTTGTAGTTGACGGTTTTCGGAAGATATTCAGCGACTTTATATACGACCATTTTTGTAATGAAAATTTCGCTCAGGTAATCTTTATTAAATCGATCGTTGGTCATCAGGTGCTTTGTAAAAAATTTGCCGTTGTAGAAAACCACAAATAGGGCAATAACCCCAAGCAAGACGTCAAATCTCCTTATCGCCTTTGGCAATTTTATGGATGCGGCGATATACGCAATTCCGAAAATCGAGAAAGAAGAGAAGCGCCAGGGAAACTGGAAGAAAGACAGCGCCGGTTCAAGAATCTTTGAGACGGGAGTTGACGGAGTGGTTGTAAGGAAAAGCGATCCTGTGGTAAGGATGATTATGAACCAGAATATTTTTTTGTTTTCGTCCTTCTTCTTTGCGACAAGTCTTCTAATGAGGAAAATCAGGCCAATTACCCCGAGAATTATTTGGGGCTTGCCAAGCATGAACGCCATACCGTCGTTATTACAATCTGGACCTGACCCTCCGTACCCCCAGAAAGGGGTTGTCCAAAGCTGCCAGGGGCAGAGGAGGTGCTCGACATAGTGGCGGTTTTTAGCGATGGCGGCTGCGTGGGTCATTCCGACCTCAAGTACCGCCGGGATAAAGAAATAGGCGCTTAACCCGAATGCCAATCCCAAAGCCAGGTAATTTCTAAGAGGCTTTTTGTTTAACGCAATGAACAAGATTATGAGTAATAGAAGAACGATTGAAAGAACGTTGTGCGAGGTTAGACCCAAGGATAGGGTGAGAACTGTGCCTACAAATGTCCATGGAGATTTTGAGCGGCTATTTGATGCAATCATCAAAAACACTAGAGGCAATAAGGCTAAAAACCAGATTTCAGCGAGATTACCCCTAATAAAAATTTCAATCGCCATCCAGGGGGACGAGGCGTAGAGCAGTCCTCCAAAAAGCGAAGGATAAAAGTCAAAATAAATCCTCAAGAATCTGTACATGAAGAAAAAAGCCAAGGCCAAAGCCAAAAGGAATGAAATTTTAAGGGCTGTTATAACGTCAAATCCGAATAAATGGAATAAAGAGGTTATCCAATAAGGAGCCGGCGCATAGAAGTTAAAAACTGGAAAACCCAAATTATTTGAAAAATTTGGCGCAATTCTTGGAGGAAACTTTAAGCTTTTAAGGTTTAGGACAAACTGTTGAATTCTAGCGGCTTGAGTATCGTCGTGAAAATTAAACATCTGTCCGTTTAGCGGGTTAAGAGCGGCACGGCCAAGGAAGAATATGACAAATATGAAGGAAAGAATCAAAAAAAGTCTTTTCATTGAAGTCTATTATATCAAGAAGCTGTGTTAAAATATTTTAGAAGTGAATATATTAAAGAAATATTTTTACCCGGCAATTGCGTTCATTATCCTACTCACGGTTTTGTCTTATAAACTTTTTTATTCTTTCAACTTTCACCCTGATTTTGCCCGCGACATTTATGACATTCTGGTGATTCTCCAAGGGAAGCTTACTTTGATTGGTCCGAAGCTCAGTTTTGGAGGTATATATTCGGGGCCATATTATTATTATCTATTGGCGCCGGTATTTTTTTTGACTAGACTTGATCTTAATTCGCTTTTGGTTTTAAATATGTTGCTTTTTGTTTCCGGGACGGTATTTTTGTATTTGATAGTTTCAAAAAAAGCCGGTTCATTATTTGCCCTGACGCTTAGCCTTCTTTTGGCTTATTTACCCGTATATGTTATTGGCGCTCGTGGGCCATGGAACGGTTCAACTTATCTGCCGTTTTTATTAATTTATTTGGCGATGATTTTTTACTTCAAGCCAGACGGTAGAAAAATATTTCTGGTATTTTTAGGTTTTTTTGGGGGAATGATAATTAACATCCACCTGGTTTCGGCGCCTGTTGTCCTTGTGGGCTTAATATATCTGTTATTGACACTTAAAAGAAAAAGCCAAATGCTTTTTTTCCTTGGAGGAGTGCTTATTGCCTTTATCCCGTTACTGTTATTTGAGATGAAACATGATTTTGTGATGACAAAAAATACCTTTCTTGTCGGATCTTATAAGACCTTTGTCGAAAACAACAATATACCGAACGCCGTATCCGGTAAAAAGAATTTTTTCGAAAACTTAAGTTTTCTTTCCGGAAGGCTCTCGGGGCAATTGGGCATAAATATCTTGTTTTACTGGGGCGTCTCGGTCTTTTTATTTTTCAGAACTAAATATAGGGAAAGGTTTTTGATCATTTCATCGTTTGCTCTTGTTTTCCTTTTTTCCGCCATCCTTAGGTACCAGTTCGGTAGCCATTACCTTTATCCTGTCTCGCTTTTCCTGGCTTTTTCCCTTGGATCGGTTCTTTTAAATTCAAAATATCGGTGGCTGCTTTTTGTGTTTTTGATTCTTGAAATTATCGCTTTTCCCATAAATATCTACAATCGGTCTGAGCGGGTTGCCGAAACTTATGAAAGAAGAGTGAATGAAGTCATCAGGCTTAATCTCATTGAAAAAAGTGAGTCGTTCAATATAATTCAGATATCCAATGACTATACGACTTATATACCGGTCGGGCATGAATATCGTTTTTTCTTCCGCAAGAATAACTTTATTCCCAAGACGGAGTTTGAATATAATCAGTCGGAGACCCTGTTGATTTTCAGTGAGCTCACAGACTTTGACATTGAGAAGCTCGACAACTGGGAGATTAAGGAGTTTGGGAGAGAAAATATCGACAACCATAAAAAGTACAATATCGCCGGCTCCGTCGTACACGTCCTCAAAAAACAATGAAAAAAATTATAACATTGATACTCGCTTGGTTTATTGTTTTAAACATACTTAATATCGTCTCCCTAAAATTATTATTCGACAGAACGAGTTATGAACTACCCGAGGGAATATCTATACCATATCGGCATATAACCGTTCCGTGGCTTAATTTCGATGGTCGGAACTATTTAAAAATTGCTAGCGACGGATATGATCAGGAATACCAAACCGACTTGAGGGTTTTTTTCCCTCTCTATCCAATACTCGTCAGATTGATTTCTCTCAACTTTCTTTTAAATCCTGTGTTAGTGGGTTTGGGAATTTCGGTACTTTCGTTTACCGCGGCAATCTTTGTTTTCAACATTATTTTGAGAAACAAAAAAATAAACGAAAAGCAGAGATTGAAGTCGATACTGGCGTTATTGGTTTTTCCGACAAGTTTTTATTTTATCGCTTTCTATACAGAGAGTCTTTTTTTGCTTCTTGTACTTTTGACCTTTTATTATCTTGACAGGAAGAATTTTATTGGGGCGGCTTTGATTACGGCGATAGCAACTGCCACTCGGGTCACCGGATTGGCGTTGGTTGTTCCTTTGGTTTTTGAAGCCTACTCGGATTATAAAAGAACGGGTAAGTTCTCTCTAGCTGTTTTTCTTGCGCCGTTGGGACTCTTGCTATATGCCACATATATCCAATTTTTTGGTGGAGGCGCGATGTCGATTATTTCGTCCCAAAAAAATTGGAATAAACCGCTTGGAGTTTTCGGACCAGTAATTGCCTTCAAGGATGGGTTTTTGAAATTCCTTTACGGTTCGGCTATCACCCGGGGGGAGTTCTTCGGAAGATCGATGGAGGTATTGGAATTTGTTTCTGCTGTTCTTCTTTTGATATTAATTATCTATTTTTACAAAAAGATAAAAACGACCTACTGGCTATATATGCTGGTTTCGATTATGCCCATATTCTTTTCGGGAGTCTTATCCTCGGTTCACCGTTATATGGCGGTTCTTTTTCCAATTTATATTATCATCGGATCGCTTCCAAAAAAATATTATTATCCGGTCATTTTAATGTCAATACTTCTTCTCATATACCTGTCTTCCCTATTTTTGAGAGGTTATTGGGTGGCTTAAGGTTTGAGAAGGTCAAGCGATCGTATAACAAACGAGTCTTCGGGAATATTTTTTTCCTCAAATCCGTAAACGGCCTGAAGTTTTTGCTCGGGAAAATAAAGGTCGAGAAAATTTTGATCTGAAAGGGCGGTTTTCAAATGTTTGGACTGCCCCCACGGATTGAAGTCCTTCACCTTGACGTCCCGAAAATATATGTGTTTTTTGGATTCTATTTTTTGACGGTTTTTTTGAATAGTCGAGTTGAGATGATCTGAGATTCTTGACTCCAAGAAAAAAGTACTTGAGGATTCGTGTATTTTTATGCCGTAGACGTTTAGGAGGATATACACGGCAATAAGAAAATAGGAAGCTGCCTTATAGAGACCTCCCGACTTATAGAAAAGGTTAAGGATGTAACCTTGGAACAACGAAACGAATACCAAGGGTAGAGTGAGTCTGATCATCCATTTATGGAGAAAAAATCCGATCGGGCCTATAAACAGAACAAAACTCAATAGGCAAAAGACGGTAATTGCCGATATGATTCTCAACTGTTTCTTTTGCCTGATAACAAAAATCGATAACGTTAGAAAGAATGTGGCGAGGTAAGCAAACAGAAGAGAAAAATATATTTTTGTTTCCGGATAATTAACAAATACTTTCCAAAATTCCTTTATGGGTGGGCTGAAAATGCTTGTCATGTAGTCGGGCATGTAGTTGGGCAGGCCGAGACTCCATAACATATACCACATAAGGTTGTTGATAAACAATCTCGGGCTTAGGTGAAGTTTATAGTTTTCAAGCTGGGTCACAAAACTTAAGGAGTATTGATAAAGAAGAGCAAATATGCCGGCAATGACAACAAAGATTAAAAGACCTTTTTTGTATTTGGGGAGCTTGTCCTTATAAAAAAAGAAAAGGAAGAGGGGAAGGAATGCGATAAATAAAACCGCCGACTCTTTTGATAGCAATGCCAAAACGAAAAACAATGCGGCTTTTATATATTTTGAGTCAAGAAACAAAGACAGGGAGATTGCCAGGAAAGAAAACATCGCCACTTCTTGGAATGTGCCGAAATAGTAAAGTTGGAATACGTGGACAAAATTAATTCCATAAAGGAAGGTGGTAATATTGGCAATCAACTTATTGCCGCTTGTCTTTAATACCACCCTGTGAAAGTAATACAGGCCCACAAAAAAAATAATGAAGGCGATAAGATGTCCGATAAAGATGTTGTCACCAAACAGGTGAATGAGCGAGTAATAGACTTCGGTGCCGATTGGTTTATATGAATGTTGTCTGATTGGGGAAAAGAAATTGATAAAGTCAGGTAGGGACGATACTCGACTTATTTTAAGGAAAAAGTAGTCGTCGGCGAAGAAATTGATCAAAAAAGCATTTTTAAAAAGAAACAGTATGAGTCCAAAAAGAAGGACGAAAAACATATTCTAACCATTATAACAAAGAAGCTAGGTATAATTAAGGCATGCCCGGCGAAAAAAGAGGGTTCACTCCTCAGGCCGAGGTGGTTGGCCCTCCAAGAAATACACATCACATGTTAAGTAAGGGCGGTATTCCCGAAGTTACGTACGTCTCAAGAAAATCAAGGGTCATCATGGGAATAAACCGATTCGGCGACGTCATTTTCATACCACTTCCAGGCAATCGCTTTGACGCTGTTGATCCAGCTCTTTTACCCCACCTTCACCGCGGAGCCGAAAGGTTGTTTGACCAGCGCACCCATTCGTACCAAACAGTTCTTCACCTAAAAACCACAACCGTTTTCCGAGACGTCCGCCGTGGAGATGATTCATATAGGCCGGAGAAAAGAACCGGCTTTAAGTTCTCAACAACAAGAAAAGATATTGCCAGGGAAAGGAAAGATAAAGAATTGAAAAGGAGGCTCACGGAAATGGGTATAGACGTGAACAAACTTTATCTATTATTACACTCGGCTGTCCACAATCAGACTTTATTGGAAAAACCCTCAACAAAGAAAAAGAAAAATATTGTCTCGAAGGCTATAAAGGCAAGGGGGGGAAGAGAAAAACATAAGCTGGACAAAAGTTTTGCTGTCTCGTCTCCATTCATGGAGTACGAAAAGAGAAACAAGGCCAAAAAACTCGTTGCCGGAAACGTTTATACATATAAGCAATAATTTATCCAATGTTAATAAAAGTCAAAGTCAAGGTCGAATCGAAAAATGAACAAATCTTAAAATTATCCGAAGATTCGTTTTCCGTGAAAGTTAAGGAAAAAGCCGAAAGGGGATTGGCAAATCAAAAAGTTAAAGAAATACTTGCCCTATATTTCAAAGTCTCAACAGGCAAAATAAAACTCGTCAAAGGGGGAAAGAAACCGAGTAAGATATTTGAGATCTTGAAGTAATTATCTGTCTACCAGCCGAAATATTCTAAATTCGGATTTGTTCCCTGGCTTGGTTAAAGTCTTATGTGGTGTCAACGGCCAATTGTCCGGAAATTCGTCTTCATGGGAAAAGAAAACGTAGACCGCACTGTTTTCCAATAAGGGAATATTCTCCCTTAACTGTTGTTCACCCAGTGGCCAGTAGCCCTTGACGGTTATTTTGCCTTCGTCTTCCCTTTTCAAAAATACCTGGAGGACATCCGAGGCCATGCCGAAGTTGCCTTCGGCCAGAATAATAACCGGTTTTGATTTTGACTCAATCCTTGCTTCTTCCATGAATTCCTTTATTCCCCAGCCGGCCGGCCAACCCTCAATATACTGCCCTCGATCAACCTCCGGAAAGGGTATTTTTGCCGGAGCAAACAATATGGCATAGTCGAAGTACATGACCGACACGAAGAACAACACGAAAAGGATTCTTTTCCATTTATCGCTTAGATAATGGAAAGCGGCGGCGGCGGCAATAAGGGAGAGTCCGGCAAAGAATATTATGTAACGGGGGAAAAGAACCTTCATAAAAAAAGAAACCACGATATACGGAGCAACGATCCATAGAAGAAGGTACGCAAAAAGTCTAAAATCGCGCTTAAATAAAATAACAAGACCGACTACAGCGATTAAGGTCAGGATAAAGCCTGACTCCCAGGCAAAATATAACGGAATATGGCCCAAGTTATGGAAAAAGTATTTAAAAGGTGTCTGTAAAAACTCCTGGAAACTCATAATGAAGGTCAAGTTTTTCTGGGATACGTAGTGCATGAAGGGTGAGAGCCTTTGGATATTGTAGATAAGATTGGCGATAAGCGCCCCTAAACCTAGAAGTAAAAAATAGTTAAGGGAATTCTTTATAAAACTTTTGAATTTCTTCTCAAATATCAGGATTGGGGCTAGCGCAGATAGGCCAATGAACATTTGCACCGAAGATTTGGCAAGCAAAAACAACCCACCCATTGCCCCAAATATGAGGGAGGTCTCAAGGCGTCTTTCCTTTACCATCAATATCGATAAAAAGAATATCCAGATAAGCGCGGCCGAAACATAGGAATCCACAAGAGCGAGTCTTTCGTAGAAAAGAAAGTAGGGTGTCAGGATATATAGGAAACTCCCCCAGTAAGCAGTTTTTTTACTGAATAGATAGAAGAATAGTGAGAAAACACCCGATAGCGTTATGAAGCCGCCAAGAGTTGCAAATAGCCTGCCTGCTAAGAGCATATTGTCAGGAAAGAACTTCAAAAAGGGTATTGTCGCCCAAGTCTGAAGAGGTTGTTTTCCATCGGTTAAGGAAATGAAGCGCCAGGAAGCATCGTGCCAAGCAACTTTAGCCCAGTGGATATATATACCTTCGTCTGAGAAGATCGGATGAAGAGTTAAATTCGTCAGCCTAGTTGCAAAAAACAGTAAGATGATCAAGAAGATTATTAATACATCTTTTCTATTGAAGATTTTTTTGAGGAAGGTCACGATTTTGAAAACGTCTAGCATATTATCTTATGATTAAACTCAATCCCAGAAAATCGCTTTTCAACTTATTAACTCCTTTTATTTTATCACAGAGGGAGTTTTGGCAAAAAACCAATCTCTTTTCACAAAAACCATTTCCGGGATAAGAATATTTTTGGTAATCGACGAGGTACTCGATCGCATTTGGCGTAAATTGAAGATCGGGATCTTCAATCTCATATTCTATACAATTTTTGGGAACCCCGGACTTGCGGATTTCTTTAACCGACTTCTCAAAAAATTTCAAAGAGGAGTCGGTATTGGAAAACGCAGGGCTCATTACTAGGTTGACCAAAACCAAGACTAAGAGAAACCACTTAAATCGTCCAACTGCCAAAACAATAATAATAACAAGGGGAATAAGGGTCACTAAAAGATAGTATGGAACGATCCACTGGCGATAGGCAAAAAGCGTTAGTAAAAGAATGGAATAAATCAGGAGAAGGTTATCTTGGGGACTTCTTTTGCCCTTCAATTTTATTGCTAGGAAACTCTTGAAGACCATAAAGTAAGTAACCAAGGAAAATATAATTCCTAAGGGTTTGCTGCCAAAAAACAAGACTCTAGAAATAAACTCAGGATAATCCTGGGTGAAAGCCTTTAAGGAATTGAAAATCCCGAGCGAACGTCCTTCGGTCGTCCTTCCTAAGAATGAGGCGATCTGACTCAAATTGGGGAAACCATTTGATATCTCATAAATTATAAAAGGCGTCAATAATCCGATAAACAAAACGCTAGAAAGGATGAGTCTTTTCCAGTCTTTTTTCATTAAAGGAAAAAGAAAAACGGCGGCAACCAGTAGAAAACCCTGGTAATGGAGCTGAAAGGCAAAGTTAGCAGCCATTACTGCAACATATATAAAATTTTTACGATTCTTATATAGGTATATATATAGTGAATATAGGGCAATGATTGTAAAGAAGGGAATCGGATTAGGGTTCCAGGCAAATCTTGAGTACTCAATTGAGAAGGGTGAAACTGCGTATAGGAGAGATGCTATGACGGCCGTTCCCGGATTAAAAAAGGTCGCGATAAAAAAATACAAAAGGACAACGGTAGCCGAATTCAGAATCGCAACCATGAGTGCGGGAGCGACGGGGGAATGGGAAAAGAAATAAGTTATCTCCATAAGGTAATACCAGAGCGGGGCAAGGAAAAAATTTCCGACAGAAGCTTTTGGCCCTAGGTAAATAAACTTACCCGCTTCAACGTGTTCTTTTATATATAGGAGGTCGCGTACTTGGTCCTGGTGATAGGCGATAAATTCGGGTAGGCGGTAAACCCTAAGAAATAGGGTCAATAAAAAAAGGCCGATAACGACAATGATGGTTTTATATTTACTTATCTGTTTTATCATATTTGAAATTTGTATGCCTTAACGATTCTTCAAGCGAGGGTTTGGTTTCAAATGCCGAAGGAAAGACTTCCGCTTGATAAATGAAATATGTTCTCAGCTCATATATTGCCGATCCAACTGTCAGTGCGACAATTGTTACCAATAAAAGAAGGTGTTTCTTCTTTTCAAAAGCCATCGCCAGAGTGACGCCTGAAAAATATATGACGCTTGGAATGACTGTGAAGGTCCTTAACATGTTGGGATTTTCCCAAGGGTATATCATGAACGAAGGCAGCAATGAAACGAAAAAATAAAAGAGAAAAACTTTATTATTGAGATCCTTAAGTTTTTTAATAGAGATCACAAGTCCGCCGATGAAAAGAAGACCCACAATAGGATTGAGAGCGGGTTTGCCTGGATAGTTATGTTTACCACTCATGTCGCCTTTGTAGACAAACATTGATGAAACCGTGCCGATATTCTGCATCGTGCCGGCAACTTTCTCGGTCAAGGTCATCTCATGGTTTTTCCAAAAAAAAAGCTTATCGACTCGATTATCCTGGTTTGTGAGGAGATATATAGTCAAAGGCAAAACCACTATTACAAAAGGTGCGACAAAAGCGAGTGCGCTTTTGATGAGCGCCTGTTTATTCTTAAAATATGAAAAGACAATGTAGGTTAGGGGAACAACAAAGAAAAATCTTCCGGGTGTATATGAGTTAAAAGCTAATCCGGCAAATAAACCGCTTAAAGCCATAGAATATAAGTTTTTTTTAGGATCAAGTAGAAAAAACATAGAGGTCAATTCTAAGAAGAGTAAAAAGGTTGCTTCAAATGAAAATCTGGCAAAATTAAAATACCACCTTGAGGTTATAAAAAGAATAGAGATTACAAAAACCAGCATTTGTTTTTTTTTGAATACCCGAGTCATTAAAAGGTAAAACATTAGTGCTCCGATTACGCCAAAAAAAGCAGCCGGAAATCTGAGGGCAAAGTTCCCAACGCCGAATATTTTAAAAGATAACAGGAGAATGTAAAAATATAAAGTAGAGTGTCCGGTCGCCAGTTGTGAATATGGGGCATATGCTTGTCCATCAAGTGAAAGGGCGAGTTTAGCAAATTCAACTTCGTCAAAGGTTAAATTTTTTGGAATGGAATTGAACTTAAAGAAAATTACGGAAATGGAGACAAGAAATAGAATAAAAAGTACCAATCCCTTACTTTTTATTAATTTCATATCGGCCTGTTAGAAAATAATACTTAATCGTCAAAAGATCAACCATGGTCTCGACGGCATCCTTGATAAAGTTGACGTTTTTTGTTTCGACATGTCGCCACTGGACCGGGATTTCCTTAATTTTGTAGCCCATTTTAGACGCCAAAAAAAGAAATTCCATGTCAAAGCCGGCGGAAACCGATGACCCTTCAACCTTTCTTCTTTCATGGAAAACCAAGAGACTGGATATGACCTTGTCGGCGACCGATTTTTTAAACAACTTGAATCCGCATTGGGTATCCTTTATGCCTTTTATTCCGATGATGAAGCTTCTGAATATAATTGACAGATAAGCTAACACTTTGCGTAAAATGGGTGCACCTTCTCTAGTTTTTGATCGCGAGCCGATGGCAATCTCGTAGCCTTTTTTAGCACTTTCTATCAAACGCTCAGATTCCTCAATCGGGGTAGCTAAATCTATGTCGGAAAAAAGCACATAGTCACCTTTGGACTTTTCGACCCCGGTTATAATGGCGAAGGCCTTTCCTTGGTGGGAGTTTTCGACGAGCTTGAATTTTGGGTAGGTTTTTAAATATTTGGATCTTATGACTTGTTTTGACGTGTCGGTCGAACCGTCATCAACGATTATGACTTCCGTAAAACGAGAATCGTTTTCGGTAAAATTACCGATCTTGTCCAATACACCTTTCTGGATGTTGGACTGTTCGTTGTAACAGGGGATTATCAAAGATATTTTCATTTTGCGTGCTCCAATCTATAAATTTTAACACCTTGAGTCTCCCACTGGTTGGTGATTTTAGACTTTCCGAACATGGTTATGTTCCAACTCTTGGTCGTCTTGATATCACACGGGTTACCACAAACGACAAACATTTCGTTGCCCACTTCGAGTTTCTTCCTATCTTGGGGAACCTTTCCCATAAGTTCCAAAAAGTAAAGGTACGAATCTTCTTGCCAACCGTCCGGTTGGACGGCAAAGTTGAATTTGTTCGATGTTATTTTACGGTCTATGAATTCGGCAACCTGTCTCGCGTGACGTATTTGATTATTGGGTTCGATCCAAAGGAAATCGTATTTCTGGAAGTTGAGGTAAAGGAAAGCGGTTAAGAAAAATATTACAAGCGCCTTGTCGAACAAATCGTATTTGAATATTTCACCCAGTACGACCGAAATAGCCACTATGTAAAAAGGATATAACATCCCAAGGTAATGCGAATGCTTGGCTCCGGGGTAAAGCGAAGTGACAACAAGAGTACCAATAAAAAATATTATAAAAACTGACAGGTCATATTTCTTTTTCATCAGATTAAATGCTAAGAGAAAAAGGAAGATAACGAGCAATACGACGGATGTGACCGAGTTCATGTCGATGTTGAAAAGATAGCGATTGACCTCAGAAAATGTTTCCATAAAGCCGGCCAGTTTTCCTCCAGCTACTCCGGTACCGCTGTTTAGAAGATTGACAAAATTATTGAGGTTTATAAAGTTATGTCTCAGGTCAAAAATAATGAGCGGCGAAGTAAATACGACAAAAGACAGGGCCGAAAGGACATAGTTCGTAGCTTGTTTTAAGAATTTCTTACGGCTTTGAATAAGATCAAAAATCGCGAGCAAAATTAACGGCAATATAAGTCCGGCGGCCAGATAGTGCAGCTGGATTGAAAAAGACAGAAAGGCGCCGAATAACAAAAAGTATTTGAAATTCTTGGTCTTTGTGCCCATTATGAAGAAATAGGCGGTTAAAAGGGAGAAGAGGGGGAGCGGGTTTGGGTTCCATGAAAACCTGGATGATTGTATAAGTACATAAGAAAACGATGATAAAAATACACCGATGATGGCCGCATGCCTACCAAAGAATTTTTTGACGATGAGATAGGTTGTTATAAGATATACAACTGACGTGACGGCCATTCCGACAGCCAGACCTGCAGGGTTGAATCTAAACAACAAGAGCCAGGGGGCAATAAAGTAGTAGTAGAATGGCCCCAGGAATACTTGCCCGACTGACGTTGGTGCCCCAATTGCCGGAAAGTGTTCGAAAGCAGCGATCCTTTTGATGATTATGGCATCTCGTCCTTGATCGGCCAGAAATACGGCAAACTCCCCGATCTTATAAAATCTTAAAAAAATTGCTGCGGCGATGATAACTAGCATCAGCCAATTTTTTGTTACAATATTGAATATGCGCCGCATATATCCATATTTTACCTTAACTCTTTTAGTTTTTCTGAGTACTCTCATTGTCTGGTTGCCGTTTCTTATAAAATCGACTCAGTTTGCTGGCCTCAAGATAAATAAAAGCGGCTTCGATTATCTTTACCGAAACTATGACGGGCCATTATACGTGACGGCGGCCAAAGATTTCTACGCCAACACGCCAAAATATTTCGCTGCTCACTTGCCGTTTTATCCGATGCTCATTAAGGGTGGGCGCGAGCTTATGAATATCGTTGGATTGAACGGTGACGGGCTAGGATACCTTAAGTCGATGATCTCAGTTAATGTCTTGGCGACGGTTGCTTTGGCCTGTTTATTTTACTTTATTTTAAGAAAATTTAAATTGACCTCAAACCCATGGCTGTTGACCGTGGTTCTGTTATTCTTGCCGCGGTTTCTGGTCGTTAGGTCGGTAGGGGCGCCCGAAAGTATATTCATGTTTCTTACCTTGGCGTCTCTATATTCTTTTGAACGGGAAAAATATCTTCTGGCTGGCTTGTTCGGAGGATTGGCGGTTATGACCAAGTCACCGGGCATTCTTTTGTTTGGTGCTTATTCGCTTGTCATCGCGGAAAAACTTTTGAAAACGAAAAAAATAGACTACAAATGGTCGGGGATCCTCTTGATTCCGCTCGGTCTGTTGGGAGTGTTCCTCATTTATTGGAAGCAGATGGGGGACTTTTTTGCCTATTTTAATTCAGGGGATAATATCCACCTCGTTTTCCCGTTTTCCGTATTTGACTTTCAAAAAACTTGGATCGGAACCGCTTGGCTAGAGGATGTTTTTTTCTATTTCGTTCTTTACGCGTTAACGGTCATTACTCTTTGGAAGACTAAGTACAGGAGTTTCTTCTACTTTTCCTTGGTTTTTTTCTTGGCGACCTTATTTATTCAACATCGTGACATTGCCCGCTACTCGTTACCTCTTTGGCCGATGGCTGTGATCGCATTTGAAAAATTCTTCACTTCTAAGAAGTTTCTTGGTGTATTAGCCCTTGTCACATTTGGGATATATATGTACGCCTGGAACTTCATAATCTACAATATTATGCCTATTGCCGACTGGTCACCTTTCTTGTAAACTTAATGTTGTCATTACGACCTACTTTTTTGTTATAAAAACAAAGACGGACGAAATGATCGTATTATAATTTCAATAGATGAGAATGATTAGTTTCTTGAAGAAGAGATGGTACCTGGTTCTTGTAATTATTTTAATTGCTACTTTCATATTCGTTCGCCTTCGAAATTCTGCTGATTCGGCCGAAAAGAATGTGGACACCTATAAAGTTAAGAAAGAAAACCTCAATGAGACATTAACTTTATCGGGTGAAATCGATGCCGAAGAGAAAGTATCTCTGAAATTCCAAACTTCCGGCCGGTTGGCCTGGGTGGGTGTTAAAGAAGGTGATGCGGTTAAAAAATTCCAGGTAATAGCATCGCTTGATCAACGTGACCTCAAAAATCGAATGCAAAAATATCTGAATACATATACTTCAGAAAGGCTAGCGTTTGAACAGACGAAAGACGACAATTGGAATAAGCAGTTTGACCTCTCAGAGTCGGTTAGGGAAAAAGCCGAGAGGACTCTTAAAGACAGCCAGTATGACTTAAACAATTCAGTACTTGATGTTGAATTACAGAGTTTGAGTTTGGAATACGCCAATCTTTGGACACCAATAGATGGAATCATTACCCATATAGACACTCCTTATTCGGGCGTCAATATTACGCCGGCCGGGAGCGAATTCCAAGTTGTTAATCCTGATACTGTGTATCTGACGGTTACGGCAGAGCAGAGTGATGTTGTTCATTTGAAAAAGGGAATGACCGGAGAGGTCGTTTTTGATGCTTTTCCAGAAGATACATATATGGGAGAAGTTGACTATATTTCATATGCGCCGATGACCGGTGAGAGCGGAACAGTTTACAAAGTCAAGGTTCTTTTGGACTCAAACGCCAAAAAATTACCTCTAAGATTGGCAATGACTTCAGATATTACATTTGTTATCCGCGAAATAAATAACGCCATTGGAGTCTCGATAAAATATTTGAAAACTGACTCTAAAGGCGACTATCTAAACGTTGAAAGAAACGGCAAGAAGGAAAAAGTGTACGTGAAGAAAGGTGGAGAAGTTGACGATATGATTGAGATTAAAAGTGGCCTCCAAGTAGGAGATCTGGTTTATGATTAAATTGGTCTCTGTATCAAAGGATTATATCATCGACAGTGAGTACACCTTTCATGCTTTAAAAAAGGCCAGCCTTGACATAAAAGAAAAAGAGTTTGTATCGATTATGGGTCCTTCAGGATCCGGTAAATCAACCCTCATGCATATTATTGGTCTGTTGGATAAACCGACTACCGGTAAAGTCTATGTGGAAGGTAAAGAAATATCCCAGATCACCGACGACGAACTCTCACGTCTACGCAACGAATTTGTCGGATTCGTATTTCAGCAGTTCAACCTCATCAGTAAGCTTACTGTCCTTGAGAACGTCATGTTGCCGACACTTTATTCGAGAAAGGAATTGGACTTTAACCCCAAGGATAGGGCAACATCGATCCTAACCGAGTTTGGCCTAGGACAAAAACTTAACTCGCGACCAAATAAGCTTTCAGGTGGACAACAACAGAGAGTGGCCATATCTCGCGCTTTGATGATGAAGCCAAAGCTTATTCTGGCCGATGAGCCAACCGGGAATCTTGACAGTAAGACCGGTCATGAGATCATGGAACTCCTGGCGCAGCTTAATAAAAAGGAAAAGATTACTGTGGTTCTGGTTACTCATGAAACCGACATTGCCTCGTATGCAAAAAGAATTATAAAAGTTAAAGACGGAGAAGTAATATGAAAAACTTATTTTTCATATTTAAGTCTGCCATCGATGACTTCGGGAGAAATAAGATAAGGACTTTCCTGACTTCACTAGGGATACTTATCGGAGTATTTGCTGTGGTTGTGCTTATTGCTTTAGGTCTCGGACTTAAGAAATATATATCCGATCAATTTGAAGCGATGGGAAACAATACTTTATTTTTAGTTCCAGGAAACGTCTTGTCGGGTGGTGGCTTTTCCGGTTCATCCTCTTCGTTTACGGGTCGGTTTGATAACCGAGATCTCGAAACCTTAAAAAAAATAGACAATGTTACTAATGCCGGACCTTTAGCTTTAAAATCATCAAAAATAAAAGGACTCTTGAAAGAAGACTTTGGTGATATTATGTTTTCTTCCGAAGCGTTAGCTGATGTGATGGGTTTGGAAATAGAAATAGGAAGATTCTTTGATAGAAGTGATATTACCAAACGGGCAAAAGTAATTGTTGTTGGGAATAAAATCGCCAATGACTATTTCGGTTCGGGTGAAGATGCGATTGGAAAAAAAATGACGGTAGGTAATGTTAAATTTACGGTAATCGGTGTAATTAAGTCAAAAGGCGGCGGCGGAATGGGTGGATTCGATTACGACGGCTACCTTTATGGCCCTTATACGACCGGGTATATCTTTAATCCTGATAAAAAGTACTTGCGCTTGATTGCCAAAACGGAAGATGAAAGCTATATCTCCCAAGTTAAGGCTGACATAAAAAAGGAATTCATGAAAAGATATGAAGAGGAAGAGTTTAGTGTTGTTGAACCAACAGAACTCTTATCGGCGATAAACTCGATTTTTTCTGTATTAAATTTAATATTGGTGGCGATCGCGGCGATATCTCTGGTAGTTGGTGGGATCGGAATAATGAATATCATGTACGTAACTGTCACCGACAGGATAAAAGAAATTGGTATTAGGAGGGCGATAGGTGCTAGACGATCTGACATATTGTCACAATTTCTGGCCGAAGCGGTCCTTTTATCGTCGTTTGGCGGCATTATGGGATTGGGATTGGCATACTTAGCGGTTTTTGCCGTCCAACCGTTTTTTCCTGCCTATATAGACTTGGCATCGGTCTTTTTAGCGCTTGGTATCTCGTCGGCGATTGGGATTACCTTCGGGGTTTTTCCAGCCAAGAAAGCCGCCAACCTGGAGCCGGTTGAGGCCATCAGGTATGAATGATTGGCAAGTGATGAAGGTTATTTAAATGCTTATATATATAAAAGTCACTTCTGGCATTTAGGGCAGAAGAATGAACTACGTCCATTATGTTTAATTCTTTTGATGGCACTCTGGCATCTTAAACAAAGTTGTTTTTCTCTCTGGTAAACTAGAAAGCGTCTTTGGTGGTTACCTTTTGATCCGTCAGGAAGTATAAAAGCTTCATCTGCGCCTGATGAACCCTTATCCTTTATGCCTTTTTTGATTTCCGCGAGAATTGCCTTGTGAAGTTTTTCGATCTCATCAATTATTAGCGAGTTGGATAATCTTTGGGGATGGATTTTAGATAAGTATAACGAGTCATTGGCGTATATGTTACCAATGCCTGTTATCTTGTCTTGGTCCATAAGGGCGACTTTGATGGGTTTTCTTGTTATTCGCAAAACGGAAAAAAGGTAATTGACCGTAAACTTACTCGATAGCACGTCGACACCCTTTGGGGATTCAGGTTTGTCGGTCAACTTAACCCAGCCAAATTTCCTCAAGTCGTTAAAGAAGAGGGCGCCGCCTTCCTTGAATTTTATTATTATCCGCGTTGTATTGGCGGGCATAACATTACCTTTTGTGAAGGGAATCTTGTTTTTGAAAATTGCTCTCTTGGCATTTTTTGAATACAGCATTTGTCCCGAAAGCTTAAAATGGGCATTAAGATACTTACCCTTTTCAAGGGCAATGACTAAAACCTTACCGTATCTCTCAACGTCAACTATTTTTTGCCCGTAGGCTTCTTTCTTTTTTCCGACAAAGTTTTTTGGTGACAATATTTCTATTGCAGAAACGGTCTTTCCAAGTATATGTGGACGTAACTCTCTTTTAATGGTTTCAACCTCTGGCAGTTCCGGCATGGGTTTTGACAAAACTCAAAATGTTTTTCTTGAAATTTGAGATTATAAATTCCTCAGAAGTTTTTCTGGCATTTTTTCTTATTTTAACTAGGATTTTCTCGTTCATTTTATTAAACTGTCTGATCTTGTCGGTTAGTGAGTTTTCGTCAAGTTTGTCAAATAGGAATCCGTTTACACCGTCTTTTACATATTCGGGTACTCCCCCCGAACGGTAGGCGATTGCGGGCAACCCGTAACCCATTGCCTCAACAACTGCGATTCCAAATTCTTCGTCGCGGGAGGCAAAAAGAAAAGCTTTAGCATTTTGATAATACTTTTTAAACTCATCATCCCGGACGTTACCCAAAAATTCAACCGTTTCGCCGGCTATCGATTTTAGGTAATCTTCATCCCTTCCTGTGCCGATTATTTTCAGATTAAATTTCATTTTGTTGGCTGCTTTTATGATAATGTCAATATGTTTAGCCCGGGCAAGTCGAGAGACTGTCAGGAAATATTTACCACCTGATTTAATATTAATTTTCTGCGGGATTTCGACCGGGGGATAGATGACAAAAGAATTACGACGGTAAAACTTTTCAATCCTTTTCTGAGTCTCAATACTATTGGCAATAAGATAATCGGGCCGGGACGAAGATTTAAAATCCCAAATCCTCAGAAAATGATTGACTATATAGGCGTATATTCTGACGATAAGATACTTTTGCCATTCGATTGCGGTCTCATATCCGTAAAGGTAGCGGGGCGGGTGATGAATGTAGCTTATATGTATGGTTGGTTTTTCGGTTTTAATACCCTTACTCATCCACGAACCTGAAGACGAAATCACAAGGTCATATTTAGAAAAATTAAAACCCTCCCAAATCAAAGGTGTCAAAAAACGGAAAGGTGAATAGTAGCGATTAAGAAGAGGGATTTTCCCAAACCAACTCTGTTTGATTTTCCACCCCTTAACCTGCGATTTATGCGATCCTAAGGAATCGGGGTTATATACCAGAGTGAATACGTCGGAGGAGGGAAAGATATTTTTGAGGGCGACGAGAACTCGTTCGCTCCCTCCGAATTCACAGAGTTGATCGTGGACAAGCGCTATTCTCATATTTTTACGTTGATATATTATACTTTATAAATGGATCTATTAAGCTCACTTATTCTAGGAACCGTTGAAGGAATTACGGAATTTCTACCAATTTCGTCAACCGCCCACCTCATTATTGTGTCAAAGTATTTAAATATCCCTCAAACGGAATTTTTGAAGTTTTTTGAGGTTTTTATTCAATCTGGAGCTATCCTGGCGGTAGTATTCATGTATTTCAAATATGCGATTAAGAATCCAGAGATATTAAAGAAGGTGATGGTCTCGTTTATTCCGACCGCAATTGTTGGATTCTTACTCCATAAGGTAATCAAGGAGGTTTTTTTTGAGTCCGCAGACTTAATTACTGGATCGCTTTTTTTTGTCGGGTTGGTATTCATTTTGGTAGAGTATCTAATTAAAAAGAAAACAATTCTTTTAAATCGATCATTAAAGAATATGTCATGGATTGACGCTGCCCTTATTGGGCTTGGACAATCAATGGCCGTTGTCCCCGGAGTGTCAAGGGCGGGGATAGTCATGCTGACAATGATGGTCAAGGGCTACAGACGTGACGAGTCGGCTATTTATTCCTTTCTTTTAGCCGTTCCGACGATTTTGGCAGCTTCGGCTTACGATCTTTTGAAGACCGATTTGGCCTTGATCCTAGATTCGAACAACCTGCCTTTCCTGTTGGTCGGCTTCCTGACATCGTTTGTAACGGCCTACGTTTCGGTAACATGGCTTATAGGGTTTTTAAAAAGAAAAACGCTTGTCGGATTCGGTGTTTACAGGGTAATTTTGTCTTTGACTCTTTTTATGGTATAATGTACGCAAATTCAGAAGAAGTTAAACTGCGAGCGCAAAAACAAGGTTTATATAATCTTCTCAGATAAATGACAATATCTAACATCAAACAAATTTCGTCTTACCCTGATTCTAAAGTCTATAGATTTTTGGAATGGAAAGGAGGTGAAAAATAAAATGGACAAGAAAAAACTTTATGTAGGAAATCTTCCATGGAGCGTGACTAACGATTCTATGAAGGAATTGTTTTCCGCTTATGGAGAGGTTGTTGAAGCTGTCGTCATCACAGACAGAATGTCTGGTCGATCAAAAGGATTTGGATTCGTAACTTTTGCCGATGAAGCTGTTGCCGAAAAAGCAGCTGCTGAGATGAATGGTAAAGACGTCGACGGTAGAAAAATCGTCGTCAACGTAGCTCGACCCCGTGAAGAGCGACCAGCAGGTGGAGGTGGTGGAAATCGCGGAGGTTTTAGGCGAGATGACAGACCTAGATTCTAAAAAACTAAAAAATACTATCTGATTTGCGCTTGTATACTTTAAAATATACAAGTAAGGAAAAGGTAGTATTTTTTTTGCACCCGTAGTTCAACGGATAGAATGTAGGTTTCCGGAACCTAAGATGGAAGTTCAATTCTCCCCGGGTGCACCAGGGCCTATGGTTCAACGGTAGAACGTGGCATTCGCATTGCCAAGATCGGAGTTCAATTCTCCGTAGGTCCACAAAAAGGAGGTAAAAAATATGAAATTGAAATTAAGAGCAACTTTCTGGGATTTTATTGGTCGAGGTATTTTGTGGGTATTCGTGTCTATTATTACTTTCGGACTCGGTTCAATCTGGGTCATGTACGATTCGGCTAAATGGTTTATCGAACGCATAGAAATAATTGATAAAAAAAAGAAGTGATAAAACACATCATATTCGATCTCGGTAATGTCATTCTCCGGCAAAAAATTAATTTCGGGGGAGATTATTTTGCAGAGATAATTCCCGGACCCGTCGAAAGAGTTCACGCTTTTTATAGAAAATATAAAAAGGATATGGTTTCAGGAGCAAAATCTTTTAGGAAGATATTGGAGCTGGCGCAAAGGGAGTTCAATGTGAATTCTTCGGTTGATAATCTCTTTCAAAAATTGATGAACAATTACATCAAAGATGTTGAGGGAGTTGACCCAGAAATTATTAAGTTGATCGACTCCCTTACAAAGAAGTATCCGGTATATGTGATGACTAATACAATTGAACCTCATTTTTAATATTGGTCGACGTTGAGCTTGAATAAATATTTCAAAAGGATTTTCAGATCTGATACGGACCACTTTATGAAACCCGAGAAAGAAGCATATGAATTCGTCGTTAAAGCAATCAACGCTGATCCTGATGAATGTGTTTTTATCGACGATCTTGAAAAAAATGTAAAAGGCGCGGAATCTTTGGGAATTAAAGGTATCCTCTACATAAATCCGGCGGGTCTGGAGCGTGATTTGGTAAAAATTGGCGTTGCTATTTGATATACTTTAGGGGATAAAGCGTCCGTAGCTCAGCGGTAGAGCGCTACTCTTATAAAGTAGATGCCCTTGGTTCGATCCCAAGCGGACGCACATTCTTACTTCTTTCTTACTGGTCTCTTAACCCATGTTTATAAAATAGAACTAACCTATACGTATTGATAATTAAAAAAACGAAAGGGGGTGAAAATAATAATGATTAGGTTGTCAATAATTACTTATATAATGGGGTTGGTCTTGTCCTTTGTTATGTTGACAGGCGTAATGGCTCAAACAATCACCCCAGAACCGACAATGGTTGAAGAGCCTACGAGCCCACCAGCAACTGGTTATGGGGTAAAGTGAGAACATGAAAAAAATAATCTTAGTATTGTTTTTGTTTTTTGGAATTGGGAGCGGGCTTGTGCTGGCCAGGTATGCATTGCCCGAAAAGAAAATAAATGAGGTTGATTCCGAGGGAACGACGAGTAATTCGGTTGAAGAAGTGCGGGTGAAGGATGCGTTACTTAAAAAGCCAGCCCATATGTCTATCCCCAAACTAGGCCTTTCCAACATTGTGGTTGAGCATGTTGGCATGGATGGGAATGGACAAATGGAAGTCCCAGTTGTGGACGATAACGTTGCCTGGTTCCAACCTGGGTACATGCCCGGATCCAGGGGAAACTCCGTTTTGGCAGGGCATTTTGACAAACCGACCGGCGACCCGGCGGTTTTCTATAGGCTTGAATTAATGGAAGTCGGGGACAAAATTCATTTGACCGATGTGGACGGGGTAACTCAGACTTATAGGGTGATCGACAAAGTTGCCTATCCATACGACAACTTCCCCACAAGCTTTGTTTTCGGTAAGTCAGACCGCAAAATGCTCAACCTTATAACCTGCGATGGTACTTGGGATACCGTCAATCAGAACTACTCCAATCGTTTGGTTGTCTTCAGCGAGCTTGTCGAATAAATCCACATTCATAAGATTTTTTACTTACTTTGAGGTAAAATATAAAAATTGACGGTTTATTCTTACTGCAGAGGTAGCCAAGGTGGTCACGGCGGGGGTCTGAAAAACCTCAGATGCGTGTTCGACTCACGCCCTCTGCACTTTTTCTACCCATTAATCGCAATATGAAAATACCTCAAATATCTTCAAGGCTTGACAAAGTCCCGGCCTCTCCTATCAGAAAACTTGTGCCTTTTGCATCTTCTGCCAAGAAAAAAGGAGTTAAGGTTTACCATTTGAACATAGGCGACCCGGACATCAAAACTCCTGAGGTCATGATTGAGGTTTTAAAAAACTGGACTAGAAATCCGGTCGGATATGGGCAGTCTCAGGGGGAGCCAGATTTTTTGACGTCCCTTGAAAGATATTATGCGAAGATTGGATTCGGGTTTATAGAAACCAAAGATATCCAGGTGACCACAGGCGGGTCAGAGGCAATATCGATGGCGTTGTTTGCGGTATGCGAGAAAGGGGATGAGGTAATTGTCTTTGAACCTTTCTATACAAACTATAACTCCTATGCTGCCGTCAATAGCGTCAAGTTGGTGCCTGTTGGAACCGACGGTTCGACCGGCTTTCATTTACCCAGAAAAAGCGAGATCGAAGATAAGATAACAGGCAAAACCAAAGCGATACTAATCTGCAACCCGTCAAATCCGACAGGAACGGTTTACACCAAAGAGGAAATGGACGTTTTGATAGACATTGCTAAAAGACACGGACTTTTTATTATAAGCGATGAGGTCTATCGAGAGTTTGTTTATGACGGAAAAAAGCATACTTCAATCCTTGAATATATGGAAGACATGCCTGAACAGGTAATTCTTCTGGACAGTCTGTCAAAGCGTTATAGCCTTTGCGGGGCCAGGCTCGGAATGCTTGTTTCCTTGAATCGGGGCGTGATGGAAGGAGTATTGAGAATTGCCCAAGGTAGGCTTTCCTCTGGTCTAATTGACCAGGCGATGGCCGCAAAATTGACGGAAGTCAAAGACTCGTATTTTGAAAAAATACATAAGGAGTATCAATCGCGTCGCGACGTTTTGTATAAGGGCTTAAAATCCATTCCAGGAGTTTTTCTTGAAAAACCCGAAGGGGCTTTCTACACCATAGTTAGATTACCGGTAAAGAATAGCGAGCATTTCTGCCAATGGCTTTTGACCGACTTTAGACTCAATAATGAAACCGTTATGATTGCTCCAGCTGCCGGATTCTACGCCACTCCGGGGTTGGGAGGGAATGAGGTAAGAATTGCTTATGTTTTGAATGTTCGCGACCTTACAAAAGCCATTGAGATATTGAAGCGCGCTCTGGTAGAATATAAGGGCTAGAACTGCGGTGGTAGTTCAGCGGTAGAATGTCTCCTTGCCAAGGAGAAGGTCGCCGGTTCAAATCCGGTCCACCGCTCATTTTTCCAACTTCAAGTGCCGGCTTATGAATACTATCTGCCAGAAAAATGCCAGGAAGAAATAGATTATCTCGAATATAGCTGTCTTTTGTCTTAATGCCAAAAGCGCTAGAACTTCAGTTACTTGTATAAGAATTATATTATTAGTCATATATATAAAACTCTCATCTTTGGTTATCTGAGCAAATACGTATTCGGATATTGTCCAAAAGACAAAGAGATTTATGGCGAGGATCCAGTGTATGACCGTATATTGGTGGACCGGAAAAAAACCAATGAGTCCGAAAGAGAGTACGGCGATTAACCATACGATCGAGGTAACGGCATTCAACTTCAACTCAAACCTTTTGAAAACATAAAAAGTAAAACTTAAATCGAGCAAACACTTTATTATAAAAACCAAATTGAAAAAGATTAGTTGCTCCGGATTGAGAAAATAACTCATTTCTGAGATTGTATATTTATCGAAACGGTAGCCTGATAATTGCCCGCCGAGGTAAAAGGTTGATCCAATGAAAAAAAGAGCCGAAAGGATGGCGTTGTACCTGAAAAGATCCATAAGGCTACGTTTTTTTTCTGCGGGTGTGTCAATTATGTCGTGCTTATCATCATCCATAAGAAGATTATATTCCCTTTGTAAGGATTTTTTCAAAGGCTTCGCGGTCAGAATCGTAAGTTAAGGTTTGTTGGACAACTTTTGCCGTTACAAACTTGGCGTCCATCATCTCCCAATCGTGGTTGGCCGGGTCGCCTGAAATATATTCCATGACAAAGTAAAAGACGGTTTTTTTTATCAGTTCTTCCTCCCATTTATATTCGTAATGTGTCTCAACAGGCGTTGCGTCGACTATTCTGGCCTTGACCCCACCCTCTTCTTCGACTTCTCGTATAGCGGCCTGTTCCATAGATTCATCAGATTGGGTATCTCCGACTAATCCTTTGGGGAAGACCCAACCCTTATGCTCTGAATGCTGGGTTATCAGCCATAATATATCGTCACCCTCTTTTTTATAGACGATTCCACCTGCTGAAATCTGGTTTACAACTTTCATAATTATGACTCCGTCCCGACCGCTTCCTTGATATTCTTAAAGTTGTCCCTTTTGAGGAGTTCGATGAGTTCCAGGTTTATTTGGGATATGACCTGGGGACCCTCGTAGATCATGCCGGTTATCATCTGGATCAAGGATGCGCCAAGTTTTATCTTTTTGTATGCGTCTTTACCGGTAAACACTCCGCCACAACCTATAATCACGAAACGGTCTTTGTGTTTTTTGTAGGCAAGTCCTATAAGTTCATTAGACCTTTCCTCACAGGGCTTACCCGAAAAATAGCCGACCTTGAATTTTCGTACTTCCGACTGAACCAGGTTGTGGTCTTTTTTGTTTTTTTGAAGGTTGCCGATTATGATCCCTTTTACGAACTTATATTTGGCAATAACGGAAAGCATCAGGGATATTTCACGGTTAGTTTTTTCAATCGGCATTTTTACAAAGACGGGTTTTTTTATTCTTAATCGACCAACTGCCTTTAAAACCGCATCTAGGTTTTTGGGTGAATAAAGCGTCAGGTTTTTGACGTTAACTAAATTTGGGCAAGAAATGTTGAGTTCATAGTAGCTGTTTTTGACTCCCGATTTTTCAAAAATCCTAAACGCGGAGACGATATCCTTGACGGCCATGTCGACAGTTTTGATTTCACTTGAATTGGTGACACCGATACTTACGCCGACAGGAATCAGAAACTTTAAATTTTTTAGTTTCTCAGATATTGCCGTTGCGCCTTTGTTTTTGAATCCTTTATTGACCATAAGTGACCGGGATTTGGGCAAGCGTCCTAATCGCGGATAAGGATTACCGGCGTATGAACTGTTGGTTATAGTGCCTACTGACTGGAAGCCAAAATCCAAATAATACAATGCTTGTGTTAGGTCGGCGTTGTAATCAAATCCGGCAGCCAGACCGATCGGGTTTTCGAAATATATTCCGGCGGTTTTTTGCCTGAGAGATTTATCTTTGAAGATGAGTTTGCTGCCAACGAGTTTCATAAGTGGTGTAGTCGCCAAAAGTTTTCCTCGGGAAACCATAGTGTTATGGATAAACTCGGGGTCAAAAAGAAAAAGCACCGGTTTTAAAATATTTTGATATATAAATGCATAAATTAGCGTATGAAGTTGAAAACGCTCCCTCTTTAGATATATGTAAACCAGTGATACGATAATAAAACTTACCAATGCCGACAAGGTGCAGTAGATGCAGAAGCTGCCGATAACTCCAAATTGGATATACATGAAATATAGGGAAGATACCGCGCCGATAATCGACTGGAGGATTATCATATACTTGATAACTTTTCTGCGTGAGAAGAAAGTCGCAATCAACAAAGACGATAGAAATCCATAATGTAAAATTCCGGCAACCGCCAAGGGAATTCCAAACATTACAGAGTACGGACTTGTCAGGACTTTACCGCAGTCAGAGAGAATCGGTAAGAAGGCGTTAACAGTGCAGGGTGGGATGACTTCGTTGAAATGCTCATAAGTCAAATAGATGGAATCGGCAAGGCCGGCTAAAGATAATAAAATAAGTAGTATCATTAGGAACTAATTTTATCAGCTTCTATGCAGATTTTGTCGGCCAGAGGCAAAAATTTTAATTTTTTGACTTCATCGGTTGTGAACCAACCATACTCATCGGCTTCATAATTAAGGACAATCTTTGTTTGGTTATTTTTAAGAACACTCAAGTAGCAAAGAAATATCCCTTGCCAGCGGTTTCTAGTCTCTGAGAATATTTTTGGTAGTAGGCTTATGATTGTTATTTCAGCGCCGATTTCTTCCTTCATTTCCCGAATAAGCGCCTCTTCGGGCGTTTCACCAAATTTTATACCGCCTCCGGGTAGATTCCAGACATATGGTCCGTATTTTTTTTCGGTCGCATCAAGATCAACTCGTCGGGTAAGAAGGTATTTGTTGCCGCGCCTTATAACGGCAATGACAACGGGTTGTATTTTCATGGCGGAGGCGGAGGGATTCGAACCCCCGATGACCTTTCGGCCATACTGGTTTTCAAGACCAGCTCGTTAAACCGCTCTGACACGCCTCCAATCACAATAATGAGGCGCGTGCCGGAATCGAACCGGCGCAGTAGGTGTTTTGCAGACACCCGTGTTTCCTCTTCACCAACGCGCCACGCTGTTTCTAACACCCAATTTTACTTCAAATAGCCTATATTAACAATGGCTGTTATCATTAATAAATGACAAAATACTTACTACTTTTGGCATTTATAGTTGTGAAAAGCTTGTATTTGCCCTTAAACAGAAGAAAATCAAGGTATTACTGGAAATTGAAAATTGACGATCGGATTCCCTTGGTTCCTATTTTCATTATTCCTTATATCGGATATTTCTTGCTCATTATTTGGACGGTTATTGTTCTTTGGAAGACTCAATATATCGATCGGTTTCTTATAAGCTATATAGTTTCTTATATATTGGCCGGAATTTTTTGGTACGTATTGCCGAATGGGGTTTCCCGTCCGAAAATAACCAAGGAGGATGTGTTCAGTCGGTTGACAAATTTGATATACAAATATGACGACGACACCAACGGGTTTCCGAGTGCCCATGTTTTTTCAACGATGATCTGCTCGTACTTTCTCTCTATTGTTTTTCCCGGAAACGAGGTATTGATTTGGGGAACAGCGCTACTTATTATCGCATCAACGGTTTTGGTCAAACAGCACTACATTATTGACATATTTGGAGGGGTATTAGTTTTCGCTTTAAGCATCGCGATCGGGGTCAACCTCTGGTAAAATAGTAATCATCAGGAGGTGTGCCGGAGTGGCCGATCGGGCTAGTCTCGAAAACTAGTATAGTCGCAAGGCTATCAGAGGTTCGAATCCTCTCACCTCCGCTTTTTTATTATGAAAATAAAAACTATCCTCTGTGATTTTGACGGCAGTTTGGTCGACAACGACGAAAGATTTTCTCCTCAAGCCAAATCACTAATCGACAAAGCCCTAAGAAAAGGGGTTCGTTTTTCCATTGCCACCGGCAGACAATATCTTGGGAAGATTAAAGAAACTATTAAGGATCTGGGTATCGACGGTTACCACATAGTTCACGGGGGAGCGATGATATATGACACTATAAATAACAAAAAGATATGGCACAAGAGTATTTCGAGTAACTCTCTTTCTGTAATTTCGGAATACCTCAAGAATGAAAATGTTATCTTTGCTTTTGAAACGGAAAACAGCATATATATGTACCCCAAACATATAGATACTATTTACTTAAAAAACGTAAAAGTAATAAATCTAAGTAAATATAATGGCGAAGCGGTATATAAATTATTAGTCTTTGCAAAACTGAACGGGTTTCCGGAGAATTTAATAGATAAACATGTTAAAAAGATCCAGGCTCTTTCTAAAGACGTTGAGATAATTAAGTTCAATTTCGATGGAGCGTTTGGCGTCGATATCACTTCCGAACGGTCAACCAAGCATACGGCTGTCCTGGAGTATTGCAAAATATTGGGCCTTGATCGGAAGGAAGTGGCAGCAATAGGGGATGGGTACAACGATTATCCGTTATTGACGGCGGTTGGGTTTAAGGTAGCGATGGGTAACAGCCATAAGGAACTGAAAGATATAGCTGACTTGGTCGTCTCTCCAGTTTATGAAGGTGGGTTTGACGAAGCCATGAAGTATATGTTGGATAATTTAACATAAACATATGGGAAGTTGCGCGGTATGCGTTCTTGGAATTGGCGGTGGACTGCTTCTTGCCCGTAAACTCGGCGTCGACGAATACGTGGTTGTTGTCTGGATCTCGGGCTTGAATACGGCTATGGCGTTTTACCTTTCGGGTCTTTTTAAAGAGAGGGCTATTGTCAGCCGCTTTCTTCTGTCGGTTATCTTCTATTTTATAACTTATCTTTACTTGCTTCAGACGGGTCAAATGACTTACCGGGTGGTTGTCGGTTTGACGGTCGGAGTGGTGACGTATTTCGTCGCGCATTTTGTTGAGAGGATTATGTTTAAAAGAAACAAGGAGAAAAGTCTTATCCCATTTCAAAGGACGGTTATTTCTGTTATGTTTTTGGCGTTGGCGAGTTTAGCCGCAGCTTTCACATTTTAATATCTCCTTCAGACCTGCCAGGAGGTTTTTGAGGATTTCCTTGAGAGTCTCCATATTTTAATTATAACAGCGCGTTGTGGTACAATTAATCCAAAGTTTTATGGATTATTATCAAAGTCCGACGTACGGTAAGGTAAATCTTGAACGTTTAAGGGAAATCGTTTCTGAATTCATGGGTAAGGACAAAAATGCCAAGTACGAGATCATCGTCGGCACCGACTCCCAAAAAATCGAAAAGAACAAATACGACTTTGTGTCAGCGCTTGTTATCCATAGAGTCGGCTGGGGGGGAATCTACTTTTGGAAGAGAATCGTTCAGGATAAAAAAATCTCACTAAAAGAAAGGATTTATCAGGAGGCAACTATGTCCCTGACAACTTCTGAGAATTTTGTTAGTTTTTTTAGGACCAACGGCATCTCCAAATATAATTTTCAGATACACGTAGACATCGGACCAAATGGTGAAACGCGCGAACTCATAAACGAAGTTGTCGGGATGATTCGCGGATCAGGATATGAGGTAAAGATTAAGCCCGATTCTTACGGAGCGTCAAAAGTAGCTGATAGATATACCTAATATTATAAGTATTCTTTAATATTGTTTTCGGTGATCGTGAAGGACTGACCGACCCCGGACACAATTTTGAAAGACACTTTCCTGACAATACCCTCAACTGTTCTTTCGAGACTTCTTATGCCGGCATCAAATCCCATCGGCCTTGTGATCTTTGGCCAAACGGAATCTTCTATCCTCAAGTTCTCTTCGTCCAATCCAGTTTCCTTAAGAAGGTGGGGAAGAACGTACTTCTTGGCAATTGCAATCTTTTCCTCATCGGTATATGAGGGCATTTGTATTACTTCAAGCCTGTCCATGACGGCGGTTGAAATGCTGTTGGTATTGTTGGCTGTCGCAATAAACAGAACCTGGGAAAGGTCAAAGGGATAGTCAAGGAAATAATCCGAAAAGTTGGCATTCTGGTTGGCATCCAAGAGTTCAATAAGGACGCCCATGATCGAAGCCCGGGATTCGGGGGTGATCCGGTCAAGTTCGTCCAGAAGAATTACAGGATTCTTGGTTTGCGCCCGCCTTATAGCCCTTATGATCATTCCGGGTTCGGCCTCCATTGAGGTCTTAGACTGTCCCCTTAAATCAAGAGCCGAAGACAGACCTCCAAAAGGAATTCTAACGAATTTCCGCCCTAAGGCTTCAGCCACAGATATGGCTAAAGTTGTTTTACCTGTGCCGGCAAGTCCGACAAAAAAGAGTGTCGGGGCATGAAAAACATCGGTCTTCAATGTATGTCTTTGAACTATGAGAACTGATAAGAACTCCAATATTCTTTCCTTAATCTTGGCTAGACCGTAATGGTTTTGATCGAGAACCTGTTTTGCCTTATCGATATCTAGAATGTCTTCGGACTTTTTGTTCCACGGCAAGTGAGTGATCCAGTCAATGTATTTTGTGGTGATATCAAGTTGTGATAAGTTGCCACCGTATTTTAGCGCCAGATCTATTCTCTCGATCTGTTGTTGAGCTTTCTCATGTAGGTCCGACGGAAGCTCGGCATTATGTAAAGCCGTCTTAAGTTTTTCTACTTCTGAAAGACTTTTCTGGTCGTCCATATAATTAGCAGAGTAATGTCTCTATTGACAAAACAATAATTTTTTATTAGTATGTCTTTACTTAATTAGTCTTCCTGAATTAATTTCAGGTTATTAAAAAGGTTATCTAGTTATAAATTCATTCTATATAATCTCGTATGTCAAAAACAACTGGATCTGGGATAAAACCCCTTTTCGATTACGTATTAGTTAAACCCCTTGAAGGCGAAACCAAAACTCCCTCAGGAATCGTCCTTCCGGATACGGCCAAGGAAAAACCCCAAGTCGGTGAAATAATGGCCGTCGGTCCGGGGTCCGATGATTGCTGCGGTGAATGTTGTGGGGATGAGAAAGATTCGTGCAAGTCAATGGTTGTTAAAGTCGGCCAAAAGGTCCTCTACAAAAAATGGGGAGGAAACGAAGTCAAGGTTGGGCACGAAGAATGGCTATTGATCGAACAAAAAGACATTATGGCGATTGTCGAATAATCGTTACAAATTAATAATTACATATATACATAAATATGGCAAAACAAATTACTTACGGGGCAGACGCCAGACAAAAGCTCCTTTCAGGTGTTAATAAATTAGCTGATGCGGTCGCAACCACCTTGGGGCCAAAAGGAAGAAATGTGGCTCTTGACAAGAAGTGGGGAGCCCCGAACGTCGTTCACGATGGCGTTTCGGTTGCCCGCGAAATCGAACTTGAAGATGCATTTGAAAACATGGGCGCTCAGTTGGTTAAAGAAGCCGCTTCAAAAACGGCCGATATTGCTGGAGATGGAACCACGACAGCAACAGTCCTTGCGCGATCAATTGTGAACGAAGGAATCAAAATGATTACCGCCGGAGCCAATCCGATGGTGATGAGACGTGGACTCATGAAAGCAAGCGAATATGTGGTAGCGCAACTTAAGGAAATGTCAACCAAAATTACTTTGAAAGAAGCAGCCGACGTTGCGACAATTTCAGCCGGTGACCCGGAATTAGGCAAACTAATTGCTGATGCTTTGAAACTGGTCGGAGGTAAGGATGGAGTTATAACCGTTGAGGAAGGTAAAAGTCTACAAACAACCTACGACCACAAAGAAGGAATGCAATTTGACAGGGGATTCGCATCAGCTTACTTTGCAACCGACGCTGATAAGATGTCAGCTGAAGTTGAAGATGCCTATATCCTCATTACCGATAAGAAGATTACTGCAGTGTCGGATCTCTTGCCTTTCTTGGAAAAGTTTGTAAAAGTCTCCAAGAATTTGGTCATTATCGCCGACGAGGTTGAGGGAGAGGCTTTGGCAACTCTTGTTGTAAACAAGCTTAAAGGAACATTTAATTCCCTGGTCGTCAAGGCTCCGGGATTTGGTGATCGTCGAAAAGAAATGCTTGAAGACATTGCTATTCTGACGGGAGGGACGGTAATTTCCGAAGATTTGGGCAAGAAGTTTGAAAATGTCGAGGTCGAAGACTGCGGACGTGCCGAGAAGGTAAAGTCTGATAAAGAAAATACTTCGATAATCGGAGGTAAAGGCCAGAAATCCAAGATCGAAGGTCGAATTGCCCAGATAAGGAAAGAATTGGTTGCTTCAACAAGTGAATTTGACCGGGAAAAACTCCAAGAAAGACTAGCCAAGTTGTCAGGTGGAGTCGCCGTTATTAATGTCGGTGCCGCAACCGAGGTTGAGATGAAGGACAAAAAAGAAAGAGTCATCGATGCCGTTGCCGCCACTAAAGCCGCTCTTGAAGAGGGAATTGTTCCAGGAGGAGCCGTTGCCCTTCTTGATATAAGTCAGAAAATGGGCACGGGTAAGAATAATGTCGCAAAGGATGAAGTAATCGGCTTTGAGATCGTAAAGAAAGCCATAGAAGCGCCGTTTGCAAAACTGATGGAGAATGCCGGACTGAATCCTGGCGAACTTATTGCCAAGGCAAGATCGGCATCGGCCAAAGGTCAAGGGTTTAACGTTCTCAAGACTGAATCGACGTCAGAGGCTCAGACAGTTGACATGATAAAGGTCGGAATAATAGATCCCTTGAAGGTTGTCCGATCGGCTGTTGAAAACGCCGTATCGGTTGCGACCATGATCTTAACAACCGAAGCTCTAGTCACCGATTTGCCCGATAAAAATCCTCCATCTGTCCCACCTATGGGAGGGGGAATGCCGGGAATGGGTGGAATGGGATATTAAGTTAGGTAAAACGATTGTTAGCAAACCCCGCCGAAAGGCGGGGTTTTAGTATAATCTCAGTATGTCTATTCTAGAACTTCTTAGCAAACAAAAATATTTATTCCCCAAAAACGAACTTATAAACTTTACCGATGAAAAACTTTCAGTATCTTATATGGGGCGCAACTATTTAGAGATAAGCGATTCTGATGTAAAACTGTTTGAAATTAACGTTTTATCTAAACTTAAACCAATAACTAGCGACAGTTGGGATAAATTTAATTCCTATTTTTCTTTTATTGGGGAGATTGAGAGTAATATCTTAAGGCTCAATCATTTGGGGTTCGGATACAAAACGCAAAACATCTATGATGAATTGGGGGAATACAAAAAACATATGAAAGACGGTTTTCAATTGCTCGAAGAGGACTCCGGAGACAAGGATAATAATCGTTGGTTCTTTGTAAAGCACGGCTCCAATGTATCCATCCCTAAAATCGAGTTAATATTTTACTTAACGGACAAGTACGGGGAATTTTGTCCTCAGTTTCAGATAGATATCGATACCGATTTGCCGTACTCGGAATTGAAAAAAATTGCCGAAAAGCATATGGGTAAGGATTTTTTCTTCTGGAAGTACGACATCCCAGGCTATGGAGTTGTCATGGCAATGGGTAAAATAGGCATGATTAAAGGTGTTAATATTTTAGTCGGTCTTGGGACTAACTTAAGAAAATCCCAAACGTTCAAGAAAATATGAAAAGAAATATAGCCGTTACCCTTGAGTGTTTTATAAAAAAAGGAAGTAAATACCTCATGTTACATCGGCATTCAAAAAAGAAAATAATGCCCGACGTCTGGATGGCGCCTGGAGGTCACCGTGAATTTAACGAGGGTTTGTTCGAGGCGGCCAGACGGGAGGTTATGGAAGAGACAGGGCTCAATATAAAAAACCTTAAACTGAAAGCAGTCGGCAATGCCTATCTTAAAGATCTTGATCAGGAATTTTATTTTTTTATGGTTACAGCTGATTATAGTTCAGGAGACCTTAAGCAAAAGATCGACGATGGAGAGTTTGTGTGGCTGACCAAAAATGAAGTCTTGACACTCGACAATCTGTTGGCTGAGCTTAAGAAGGTCTTACCCCACATCCTATCGGATAATCCAGAGGTAATCTCCTATAAAGCGGTATATGACAAAGGCAATGAAATGAGTTTTTTTGAACTGGAATCTTCGGAATAGTTATCTGCTACAATCTTTATTAGAAAGGCGGTGATGATCTGTATGGCCGATCAAAAAGTGGGCAGTGTTTCCCACTACTACAATCACTTAGGAGTAGCCATTATCGAAGTCGAATCTCCATTTTCGATAGGTGACACAATAAAGTTCGTTAGGCGAGGTGATAATGAGGAGCTTTTTCAACAAAAAGTCGAGTCTATCCAGGAAGAACACGCAAACCTAGAAAAAGCCGAGAAGGGAAAAAGCGTTGGAGTTAAAGTTGACCAACTAGTCCATAAGGGCGTCGACGTTTTTAAGGTGTAGAACTTTTGATACAATTATTCTCATGTCCTATCGAGATACTATAACTGATTTGTTGACAAAATCTGCGTCGATCGCAAGCCGATACTTCGGTAAGGTTTCATATTCAATAAAACCGGGAGATAACAATCAAGTCCTGACGAAGGCCGATCTTGAAATAGGTGATCATATAGTTACGGCTCTGCAAAAAATGTATCCTAGCCACAACATCATTGACGAGGAGTCTGGAGTCATAGACAACGGTTCTGAATATACTTGGGTGGTCGATCCCATCGATGGGACCGGGAACTTTGCAGTGGGGCTGCCTTTATACGGAATAATAATCGGTCTTTTACACAAAAATATTCCCGTTGCCGGAGGAGTATCTCTGCCATTTTTTGACGAAACATATTATGGCGAGAAAGGTCAGGGTGCTTACAGGAACGGACAAATTGCGAAAGTAAGTATTAATCATAAGCTTTCTGAATCTTTGATAGCTTACGGTCTAGACAGTCATAAGGATGACCCGGAATTCACTAGGCATGAGATGGTTATTTTGGAGCAGTTGGTCAATAATATTCAAAACTTAAGGTCATCAAATAGCGTCTACGACGCCATGATGGTCGCTTCTGGCAAATTTGGAGGCTACATAAATCAATCGATGAGAATATGGGACGTTGTCGGCCCGCAGATAATTATTGAGGAAGCAGGGGGTACAGTCACCAATATTGAGGGAAAGCCGATAGACTATAAAAATCATATGAAAAAAATCCAAGATCATTTTACTTTTTTATCTGCATCAAATATTCTTCATTCACAGCTTCTAGAGGTAATGAAGGCTAAGGTTTAGTTTGATATAATAGCCTGTGTCAAAATTAAGGGAAATCTACGAAGGTGCCAAAGTTAAATACCATAAGAATAAAAAAGGCGTCGGTATTAGTATTGCGTTTGCAGGAATTTCATCGGCTTTTCTGGTCCCGACTCAAATTGCTTTAACCGCTGGAGTCGCTGAAGCGGTTAATCATTTTGGTACGACGCCACTTGCGCTTTTGGCCTACGGACTTATAGCCCTCAATTCGGTTAGCATCGCCGTTGAATCGGCAACTCTGGTTAAACATAACTATAGCAACAATCCGCCATCTTCAATCTTGAACATAATGGTCAAAGATACGGCCGATAAAATACCTATCGTCAAGGATGTATTTAAGAAGTGTCCGATTATTCCGGCAGTCTTTGTGTCAGCAGTCAGCCATGCATATCACTTGTTGCCGGTTGGCGTCATGAATCCCTATTTGTATTCTAGTATCAAGTCTGTTTTGTCAGATGATAAAAAACCGTTTCTTGAAAACTTCGGTTCAATCTCTGTAGCCCTTGCCTTATGGAATATCGCCTCCAATACCCTCATATTGAGAGGCTCTGCCGACAAGGCGGCCGACAAAATTCTTGAAATGGGTCGAAAGGTTAAAAGTAGGGTGAAAGATAAAATTAACGGTTTTAAAAATAAGAGGAAATCCTGAGTCAATGAGGGTTTTAAATCTTCTCTTTATATCGCCTCTGTAGGCGATGTATGATTGAGATAAGTTTTATCATTTCAGCATATTTCAAATCCAACCGATTTCTGTGAAAAGCTTAATTGTCGGTCGGGACATAGGATACTTATTGAAATCAGACTTTTTTATCCATTTCAATTCGACAACATCGTCGCCGGGTCGTTCAATACCACGAAGATAGTCTGCCGTATAAACCAAAAAAAGATAATGAGTTTCAACACCGTTTTTATCAGGTTCGGTATCTTCGTCAAAAGACATCCTTTTCAAATTATCTATTTTTAGACCAGTCTCCTCTAAAACTTCTCTTCTTATACCTTCTTCGATCGATTCTTTATCAAGGTTAAGACCTCCACCGATCATTACCCAGGTGTTCGGGTATGGGCCGACGTCTTTCCTTTTCCTTCCAAAGAGATATGACCCATTTTTTTTGATAAGAACACCCGTTACAACGCGCGATTTCATAAAGATATTTTATCAACAAATGATATAATTTATACTACTTAACGATACCAGAGGTACCCAAGTGGCCAACGGGGACAGACTGTAAATCTGTTGGGTTTTCCCTTCGGAGGTTCGAATCCTCCCCTCTGGACACGATTGGACTTGAGGCATACAAAGCCTCTATATGGAGCTTCTTATCAACTTGTTCTGAGGGTTTGAACCGATTCGTTAATCATCAACCTCACTTTTAACCTCTTTTACTCTAAAACTAAAAGAATAAAAAAATTTGAAAAGGAATTTTAGTAATGAGAGTGGAATAACGCTTTTAAGCACTAATATTTATTGCTTATATTTTTATCAGAAACAATCCTTCCATCACTGATTTCAATAATCCTGTCTGCTAATTTTGCATACTCTGGTTCATGTGTAACCATGATAATGGTTTGTCCTTCACTATTAAGCTTAAGGAAAATATCCAATACAACCTTTGAGGATTCAGTATCAAGGTTAGCAGTTGGCTCATCAGCAAAAATGATACTGGGGTTATGTGCGATTGCTCGAGCAATACCCACCCTCTGTTGCTCTCCTCCTGACAGTTGAGAGGGTAGATTATTAATCTGTTTCTCTAAGCCAACTTTTCCTAAAGCATCTTTTGCCCTTTGTTTTATGTCATTTTTTTGATTGTCTCCCATCATCATAGGAAGAATGACATTTTCCTTAGCAGTAAGCGTCGGAAGAATTGCATAATCCTGGAAAATATATCCGAGATTTTTTCGACGAAATTCAATTCGCTTTGAACCATACAGGTTCGTTACCACCTCATCATTTATAATGATTGAGCCTTCAGTTGGGTGATCGAGTAGTCCCAATTGATAGAGAAGAGTACTTTTCCCGGATCCCGATCTCCCCGTAATTGCAAGGAACTGTCCCTTAGGAACAGTAAAATCTATTCCTTTTAATACGGTGCTCTCAATTGAACCCATCTTAAATTTTTTTACCACATTTTTTACTATAATCATAGTTATCTTCCTAAAATTGCATCTAACGTATTTTGTTTCGTAACGAGCCATGCTGGAACCAATCCAGAAATAAATGCTGTGACCAGTAAAATAATTGCCCGGGTCAAAACGTCATTTGGCGTAATCGCAAGTGAACCCGTCCCCACAGGATAATGAATAGGATGCAGAATAAAATAGGGTGTAATAAATCCCAAGAGGAAAATACTCGCGATAATAATCCCAAAAATAGCATAGAAAAGAGCCTGAAATATGTAGGAAATTTCTATCGCACTACTTGGAACTCCAACCGCTTTAAGAATCCCAATAAATTTGCGTCGCGTTATTGCGTTGACATAAATTACTATAAATATAGTGATTGCTCCGACAAACAGAGCAATTGCGGCAACCATAACTCCAAGAAGAGTAAACGTTTTAATCATTTGACTAATTCCACTCGGAATTGCTTCTTTTGATGTCTGAATTAACACATTACGAGCACCGGTCAAATTATTTTTTATATAGGATTTTGCCGCTGTATCAGACGCATTCTCTGTGAGAGTTATTGCTATTTCATTTACATTAAGCCCTTTCCTATCAAATAATTGTCTTGCCGCCGTTTCTGTCATATATATGCGACTATCAACTGTCGAGTTGTTAGTGCTCACCACTCCCTTAACTACAACGTCTTTTTGAATATTATTTACAGTCAATCTTAGTTTTGAACCAACATCTGCAGTTTTTAATATCTTGCTCCCATCAGACTCCGATGATCCTCTAGCTGTTGTGTATTTTGATATTAAATCAGATCCAAGAATAATTGCATCCATATCAGTGGGCTCAAGATACTCTCCTGCAACAATCATTTGAGACAAATGAGTTACTTTATTTTCTTTCTCTGGATTTATCCCCACTAGTAGTGAATTTACGCTTTCTGCGCTATCAGACTCCTTAAGTTTTGTTTGATACCCATATTCAAGGGTAGCCTGACCTGTATACCGAGCTGTGACATTCTTCACTGTTGGCAAGCTGTCAATAACCGTTAAAACCATATTTGTATCCTCAATGCTCTTTTTATTTAATGAAGGAGTAATGAGCACATCAGACGCATAGTATAGTTTGAATGTTCCCGTCATTCCTTGAGCAAGTCCAATCAATATTCCATTCAGAAGAATCATATTAAAAAATGTAAGCATCATTACAAAAATGATCAAACCGGTAGTCCAGGGATTGCTTCTTTTAATATCGGAAACAGCTAGAAAAAACCCAACTTCAACAGATTTATTTGTCTTGAATAACCTATTAATCATTTGGGTTTGCAACAATCATATCTTTTTCAACCAGTCCTTTTATAATTTCAGTCTTGACTAACCCTTTTACCCCCGTGCTTACCTCTACTACATTTTTCTTTTGTTTCACCACCTGTTCAACATAGCTTTTATTGTTTTTGGCAATTATGGCACTATTTGGAATCGAAAGAATAGCGTTTTTACGGAGCGTTTCTACCGTAACAAGCGCAGTCATATTTGCCCTTACACCGGGTGGAATGGTATCCATAGAAACCTTTATTTCATAGGTAACTACCCCTCCTTTAACTGTACCTATGGTATCAATGCTTTTAACAACTCCCGTCACTGTTTGATTATTAAATGCATCGAAAACTATTTTCGCTTTTTGTCCAATAGATATTCGTGGTAAATACATTTCATTGATGTTGGCCGTTATGACAGGCTCATTGAGAAATGTATCCTCATATGCAATTTGTGTTGCGGTAACCTGAGCATTTGCCGCTTTGATTGCAATGTCTGCTTCTTTATATTTTGTTTCCGATGCTAAAAAATCTTTCTGTGCCTGAGTGAGTGCACCATCAATGCTATATTTCTCCAATTCCGTATAGTCTTTTTTTGTTACTGTATTGGTAATGTTGTTATTCTTATAATCAACACCATTCTGTGCATCAAGCAGTGCCCTCTGTTTTGTCCACATTGCTGCATCTGCAGCTAGCTTATTTTGTTGACTTGTTTTAACAGCGCTTATTGCATTTTGGTAATTGAGGTATGCGAGAGCTTTTTCCTCATCAGATGCAGTTTTATTAAAAGTCCCAGCTACCTGTACAGTTTCTACCAAGTCCTCTTTTGTTATCGTATGTAGTATTTCAGTGCTTGGTTTTTTAAGAATTATCATTCTTATCACGAATAAAGCTGCAATTGAAAGGAATAGTATTAATGTAATTTTTTTCATTCTGTTTTTATTTCTCTATTTTTTTGAGAAAATTGGTAAAAATACGAACGACTTCCTTCAGATCCTCTTCAGGCATCTGTGAAAAAACATTCCCAACTTTCTCCGCTAACATACTGTGAGCTACCTCCGTTTGGGAAAGGCCTATTTTTGTAAGTGAAAGGTGGGTAATTCGACGATCTTCTGCATCGGGCGTTTTCTTTATTGCATCTAGATTTATCAGTCTCTCAATTAACTGAGCTACGGAGGAAGATGATAATCCCAATTTTGCGGATAACTCTCCCACTGTGCAACCAGGATGATCTTTCAAGTGGAGAAGTGCTTGATTTTGAAGTAACGTCACACCCCCATCTTTTATGGGGGAAATGAAAGACTGTTCAGCTATACGACGAATCTTCATGAGAGACTGCATAAATATGCTCAATGTCTTTTGTTTTGAATCAACCATACTATTATCTTATGAGATAAGATATTGATTGTCAAGCGAATATTAAAGTTAAGTTTTATTTACCATACTAAATTTGCGCAAAAAAGGTTCTAACGCCCTCAATTGCTCTGAACCAACTTAAATAACTTTCAAAACAACCTTATATCACATTTAGAGTATAATTAGAATTATTAGTTCCCCATCTAATAATAAAGTGATAATTGATAGGACCAAGGAATTTGAAATATTTTACAAGCAGTTTTCTACGCGTGGGTATAAAAAAGGCGAGATACTTATTCGAGCCGACGATAACCCGCAAGGGATTTTTTGTCTGACAAAAGGATATGTACGTCAATATACCATATCCAAAACAGGGATCGAGTTAACCCTTCAAATACTTAAGCCAATTACCTATTTTCCTCTAATTTGGGCAATTAATGGTGCGCCGAATATGTATTATTATGAAGCTTTAACCCCTGTTGAAGTTGGTCGAGCCCCAAAAGAACAGGTTGTTAATTTCATAAATGACAAACCATCAATCATTCTTGAATTGATGAGTAAATTATTAGGAGATTACGAAGAAACGCTTTCCCGCATTGAACACTTAGTATTTAGCGATGCGTATCGAAGAGTAATCTCAGTGCTTATATATATCGCTAAGCATTTTGGAGAAAAACAAGACGAGATTGTCATCGTTAATCACCGTTTTACACAGCAGGATATCGCAACTCTAGTTGGAATTGCTCGCGAAACCGCGAGTATAGAAATTGGTAAACTTGAGAAAAAGGGGCTTATTAAATATATAGACCATTCTATGCAATTTAATAATATAAATAAGTTAGAGTTTGAATTATCTTCGGACACGACTTCTTCTATATAACTAGTGTAATCTAGCTCACACACTTCATGTAATTTTTAACATTAGATTAATGTACCTGGTATTACATTAAATATCTTTACACCAATTTATACTGGGCCTATATGAACACACAAGAGGAAGTAACTATAATTGAAAATCAAACTCCAGCTCAGGTTATTAAAAAAACAACTAAACAAGTTGAACCTCAGGCTAAAGGAGAGGCACCTCAAATTGTTTACGAAAAGAAGAAAAGAATTTTCAGATTTAATCAAATCATTTGGTACATATTAGGTTTTATCGAAATGTTGCTTTTGTTTAGATTAACATTGAAGATGCTGGGGGCTAATTCTTCTATCGGATTTACCAATCTGATTTACTCTATCACGTCTCCTTTTACTGCTCCTTTCAATGGTATTCTAGGACTGTCTATAGAAGGAAATTCAATGATTGAATGGTCGACAATAGTTGCCGGAATTGTTTATCTCAGTATTGCGTGGGGGTTCGTTTATTTGCTTGAGATAATTTATCCGTTAACTCCAAAAGATATTGAAACAGAGTAAATAAGTTATAAATTCATTAACTATTTAATAGTATGAAAAAAAATAAAATAAATAGCCAGACAGGAGATGATTTTCGAGTTAACCCGGTAATAGCAGCCGTCGCTGGAGCTGTAGTTGGGGCTGGAATTGCGGTTGCTGGTGTAGCACTTTCAGATGAAAAAAATCGAAAGAAGGTTATAAAAATCGCATCTGATATGAAAGACAACTTAGCTGCATATGTTGAAAAGAAACAAAATCAAGCAGAAATAAAAAAAGAGGAATTGGGAGAAAAAATTTCAACTGGTAAAAAAAATGTAAGTAAAGTTGTAAAATCAGCAAAAAAATCGCTACACAAAACAACAAAAGAGGTTAATAATGCTTTAAAGTCAATATGACCACAATAGTAAACAGTCGAACACCAACAAATGATTCCGGAGGGACATCACTTTTGATCGGAGCTTTCGTTGTTCTATTTCTTGTTGGAATATTCTTATTTTTCGGTGTACCGGCTATACGGCGATCGGAACCTTTTCAAATTAAGATTCCTGCCCCTCAAGTAGTAATGCCTGACAAGATAGATGTAAACGTTCAGCAAACAAAATAACAAAATATTAAAAGTTTCTTAAAATAAATCATGGGAATAATACTTTGGATTATATTTGGAGCTTTAGCTGGTTGGATAGCATCAATAGCTATGAACACTAATTCAGAACAGAGAACTATTGCTGATATTTTTATGGGAATAATTGGAGCTTTGGTCGGCGGATTTATAATGAATTTACTCGGACAATCGGGTGTGACCGGATTCAATCTTTATAGCCTAGTTGTTGCCGTCATAGGCGCAATGGTAGTTATTTATATTAGCCGGATGTTTCGAAATAGATGAATTTTATAGATATTAACTGGCAAAATATTTTTTACATCACCTCATCGATTGCGATGATAGCTATTATATTCGTGACGATTTGGTTAATGTATCTACTTTTTTTAGTAATAAAATTTATAAAAAAACTATTACTTAGGGCGAAAGATTTCAATCGCAGGCTTAATGTAATTGAATATTTAGTAGAAGATACAAAATCAAAATTTTTGAATTTCTTGTTAAAAATTATGAATATAGAAAGTAATAAAATATGAACATATCTATTTCAAACTTAAGTCCATTGGCTTCTCTGGTATTTGGAATATTAATCTTGATGTTTCCGAAATTTCTCAACTATCTGATTGCCGGGTATCTCATTCTGACAGGTATTATCGGACTGGGAATACTAGGATAACCTCAAGTTGGGAAAATTATTAGTTTGACAAAAATACTATGTTGCTATTAATTTTGTCATTAATGGTAGGATCGTTGTTTGTTTATGTATCTAAGTTCAATTTTCAACCGGTCTCGGTTAATCTTGGATTATACTCATTCTCAAACATTCCTCTTTTTTATGTAATGGTAGGCTCAATGTTAGTCGGTCTGGTTTTGTCATATTTAGCATATCTTGTCAATGCCATATACAATTCGTTGATTTTGAGAGGTAAGGATGGAGAGATAAGAAAAAATAAAATCGAAGCATTGGAATTGACAAAACGCATCCACCAATTGGAAATAAAGAATGAAAGGCTGGCTAAAGCTTCCAATCCAGAAAGCGGTGACGAAAACGCATTATGAAAACATCGCTTGCAAAATTATGGAAGCTGTTTCGACTACCGATAGGATTACAGTTGTTTATAATGCGTTTTTTCCAAGATCAATTTTTGGTTGGCGTGACGGGAGTAATTTTAAATGAGAAAAGAGAAGTGCTGCTATTTAAGCATACATATAGAGCTCATTCTTGGAGCCTGCCAGGGGGTTATTTGAAATCAGGCGAACATCCGAGAGAAGCTCTGGAACGCGAGATAAAGGAAGAGTCGGGATTGGTTGTGAGTGTCGATGAATCACTCAAGACTCGTACAGATAGGCAAACAGCTCGACTCGACCTTTGTTACGTGGGTGTACTAATTGGCGGTGATTTTACCCCGACGCACGAAGTTTCAGAATACGGATTCTTTCCACAGGATAAACTTCCGCTACTTCGAACTAACCAGATTATCTTAATAAATGAGGTATTAAAATCAAAATCTTCTATTAGTCTTTAATAGACTAAGTATCCAACTCGATTATCAAAATATTTCTTTGTATTGACACGGTAACTTACTTGGGGGTAAAATTAAGGCAATTGTAAGTATGGATAACGAAAAATTTAAAAGAATTCTGCCATTTTTTGGCGTGGGCGCGGCAATGGTGTTTCTCCTTGTTATGTCGGCCTCGACTTTCATGATCTCAAGTCGCGCTAGCCGTCAGCAGAACGTCACTGAGAGCTATGCCGAGGAATTTATGCCCGATGCCACTCTACCGCCGGGACGAGTCTGGCAGGGGATGACGGTGACTGGTGAAATGGAAGGACGATTCACCGTAGGATATAAATTAAGACCTGACGACGCGTGCGATTTTGACGGAATCAAGCTTTCCGTTGGAAGGATCGACGGAAAGTACTACATTTTTAATTATAAAATGACTAAATCGGAGGGATCCAATAGCTATAAGGGGTATCTTCAGTTAAGCCCATTAGATGTGCAAGGTGACATATACGGAGGTAACGTTTCTTTGACATATAACGAGGATCAAAGATCGGGCACGGTAATGGGTGACCTGTACAATAATGACAAGTCTGTTAAGGTAATCCAGATAGTCGGTGACTGGGCTTGTCCATTATGAAAAACGCGATCATTCTTCATGGCGGCCCCTCAAGAGAAGAATACTACGACCCAAAGTCCCCCAGTATGAGCAATTCCCATTGGATTCCTTGGCTGCAGGGACAGTTGCTGAAACTTAATATAGCCGCTTCAACCCCGGAGGTGCCCCAATCGTATATACGGGACTGGAAAGTTTGGAGTCGGGAGGTTGAACGTCACGATATTGGTCCTGATACCCTACTAGTCGGTCACAGCACCGGTGCCGGGTTTTTCATAAAATATTTGAGTGTTCATAAAAAGCTCAGAGTCGGCAAAGTCATATTGGTTGCTCCTTGGATCGATCCGGAAAAAGAGCTGACGACCGGTTTTTTTGACGATTATGAAATTGACGTCGACTTATCGGAAAGGACTAAAGGAATTGTCGTATTTAATTCAGACAATGACGAGGACTCTGTTCAGAAATCGGCAAAGATACTTCTGCAAAATATAAAAAACATCAAGTACCGTGAATTCCATAATTATGGACATTTTTTAATTGAGGATATGGCATCATCTGAGTTTCCAGAACTTCTTCAGGAGATATTGAAATAGCTTACGTAATCCATATTATTAGGAGGGCTTTGCATAGATAAAGAGCGTATGGTATAACTTTACAATGAGTTATTTTGATAATACACCTTATCAGAAAAAGCAGATAAAGGTAATTGAAGATATAGAAAGCCAGGTAAAGAATAATGATCTGAAGTTTAGCACGGTTCTCCCGATTGAAGACTACGAAAACGATCCTAGGATTTGTCTGACGAGCGTCCATTTTCCCAAAGACGGCCTCCTTGATTCAATCCAAAAGACAATGATCCAACCCCTCAAAAAAATAATTCCAGATCATTATTACTATACGAAGGATAATCTACACTTGACCATTAAAAATATCAGGGTGATAAGCGACCCACCAAACTTTACTGTCAACGACCTCGCAAGAGTTAAAAGCATTTTTGAAAGGGTTGTCCCGGCCCACAAGAAATTTAGAGTCTTTTTTTATAGGCTACTACTGTTCAAATCCAATCTGGCGCTTGTCGGAACAACAGGGGAAGAGTTGGATGATTTGGTTCTTGATTTGGATCGGAGATTGAGAGAAGAGAGTGTTCCTGACGACAAACAATACACTAATACCGAAAACTTTTTTTGTAATATGACACTTGTGAGATTCAATTCACAACTGACGACCTCCTATAAATTAAAAATAGAGGAGCTTTCTTCGAAGATAAATATCAACCCCTACGTCATAGATTCGGTGACGCTTTTGACGTCTAATGCCGTTTTAAAAAAAAGAAAGATCTTGGGAAAATGGAATTTGAAATAATTAATTAATCTTCCAATTGGTTGGAATATTCTGCTTTACTCACCAATCTTTTGCTGAAGTGGATTTTTGATTATCTCTTCGCGCAGGTAATTTAAAAAACGATTAACATCATCAATACTGTCGAGAAAATATTCGGCTTTTGACTGACCGCTTTCCCCAACTCGAATAGTTATTCCTTTAGTGATTTTTCCAAACATATCTTCGTCTGTCGTGTCATCGCCAATCGCAATTGCTAATTTTCCTGGAATCTGTTGGGTAACAATCTCAATAATCTGTCCTTTATTCCAATCTATTTTCGGTCTGGCGTCTATGACTTTTTTCCCTTCGACAAATTCGATAATTTTTTCTTTTTCAGTGTCTTTGACTAACCGATAAAAATCTTTTTTGAATTCTGCCTCGCGGCTTTCTTCAAGACTCCTGTAATGGATGGAGATGGACATGGACTTATCCTCAACAAAAATACCCTCATATTTCTCCGATAATTGGTAATAGATCTTTTTGACTTCATTTAACGAATTGGTGATCTTTTCGTCAATAGGAAATCTATCGTAAACACCGTTTATTATCCATTCCAGTCCATGGTTGCCGGCATAGTTTAAGCCAGGTAAGTCTATTTTTTCCTTTAAGCCTTCAAGTTTTCTTCCGCTCACTATCATTACAAAAACATTATCAAGTAAGATAATCTTCCTGAGGATATTTTTTATCTCAGGATCGATGTTGGCGTTTTTGAAATCGGAAACAATTGGGGATAGAGTACCGTCGAAATCTAAAAAAATCAGAACACCTTTGGAAGTTATAAGTTTTTGTGAGATGGCTTTTTTATCTTCCCAGATATTTTTCATCCGAGGTTAATGAGATTCCTTAACATATCAGCGGACCATTTATAAATATCATTTCTTTTGATTGCCGTACGCATCCTCTGCATTCTTTTTCTTTGTTCAATTATCCCCATCTGGAGAGCTTGATTTATGGCGTCGGCTAGTTCATTACTGTCGTAGGGGTTGATAATTAGCGCGTCTTTTAATTCCCGGGAAGCACCCGCAAACTTGCTCAATATTAAAACTCCCTTATCGTCAGTTCTTGAGGAAACGAATTCCTTGGCAACAAGATTCATTCCATCATGGAGTGATGTTACCAAGCAGAGGTTTGAGATTTTATAAAGCTGATCTATTTCCTCATGAGTATGATGCTTCTTAAGAAGGACGATTGGTTTCCAGCCCTTGTTCTTATATAGGGAATTGATTCTCTCTACCTCCTCTTCAACCTGTATTTCCAGGTCATGATAGGCTTGGATCTTGCTCCGGCTCGGAGGGGCGACTTGGATAAAAGTAAACTGGTTTTTATAGAAGGGCATTCTTTTGAAAAGTTGTTCGATAGCCATAAGTCTTTCAAGTATTCCTTTGGTATAGTCAAGTCTGTCAACGCCGACACCCATATACTTGGTTTTCTTGATTCCGATTTCGTCAAGAATACTTTCAGGTTTTGCGCTATTGGTATCTTCTTCGTCATTGAAGGCGATGCTAATAGGGAACGATTTAATCATGCTCCTGTGAGATTTTTTCGTAACTGAAAATTGTTCAAGATCGATCAAAGATTCAAGCTCACGTCCGACCGTTTCTATAAAATTGTTGCAATGTAGTTGAGTATGGAAACCGATTAGATCGGCTCCCAGCATTCCGTCAAGAATTTCCTTTCTGAAAGGGCAAATGCTAAACGCTTCAGGGTTTGGCCAAGGTATATGCCAAAAAATTCCTATTTGAGCATCTGGCCTGGCGTCCTTAATCATTCTTGGAAGTAGAGAAAAATGGTAGTCTTGGATAATTATTACCGGTTTTTTTGTTTTCGAAATCTCCTTAAGAATTATTTCAGCAAACTTTCCGTTTACTGATTTATAGACCTCCCAGTCTTCTTCCCTAAAAACCGGTCGAGTGTGAGCCATATGGCAAAGCGGCCAGAGTCCTTCATTGGCAAAGCCATAGTAATATCTTTTCTCCTCTTCCTCGGTCAACCAAATGCGTTTGAGGGTATATTTTGGCTCGTCCGGTGGAACGCGGATTTTGTCATTTTTATCAACAACGAGTCTGTCGGCATCGCCTGAACCTGACGCGACCCAAGTTCCTCCGCAGGCTGAGATCATCGGTTCAATCGCCGTTACCATTCCTGATGCCGGAACAAAATAATTAATCTTGCCATTTTTTTTCGTATGGATGTATGGTTCGCGGTTCGAAACGACGTACATCATCCTATTGTCCAAGATTTTTTTGACATATTCGTAAAGTCTTTGTTCTGTCCAAGGTGAGTCGATGTCTTCAATATTTGACCGAGCTTCTTCCTTAACAGCTAATCGGGCTTCATAAAGACTCTTCATAAAGTGAGATATTTCCCTAATTAGCGGTTGGAGAATGAAGTTGTTGGGAAGCTTCTTCGGAGGTAGCATGCTTTCATTGGTTCGTGAGATTCTTATTGTTTCTGCGATGTCTTTTATAGGTTGATAAATTAAGAAACGGAGGGTCAAAACTATAGCCAGAATTATGAGGGTATCTTGTATACCCAATCGGAGAAGATTGTTTTTCCAAACTTCGTTCAACCGATCGTCAATGAATCCGGCGTTTTGTACCAGCGTCAAAGAACCGATGACATTACTGTCCTGATGAAGGGGTAGGGCAAATACATACGATTTTTTGTTATCTTCCTTTATGAAGTCGGCGCTCAACTTATCCTCATCCATGGCATTGCCGATAATCGTTGTCATTTGCTCGTTCTCTTTTAAGATCATACCCTCAGATGAAGCGATAATATTATCCTTGTTATCGTAAATGGCGACACCGGCGATCCTTTTCTCTTCAGCAAATTGTTCGATTATTCTCTGGACTTGAAAAGTGTTGTTGGCAATCATGTAGGGTTCGACTCTTTCTTTAAGGGAGTCTGCCAAAAGCGTTGTCCGGTATTGAAGATCAGTTGTGAGCCTTTGCTGCTCTCGATTTGCCTGTTGCATAGTGAAGAACAGGACGACCAAGGAGACGATAATCGTAAATATAAATGCCGTAAAAATTGTTTGTTTCATTTTGTTCAGGAAGCGATCTTTTTACAACTGTTCGTAAATGTATGTCCTTATATTATAGCAAAATGAGATACGGTATGTATACTATTACTATATAAGTATTAGTAATTTGGAAAAATGAATTTATGAAAAATAATAAATTCTTGATATTTATAGCGATCTTGGTTGTCGGTTTGAGCGTATATTTTTACGGTCAATTTCGGTCGGGAACGAATAGTTTAGTTACAGTAGATAAAACCAGCAATCCGACCAAGAGCGACAAGCCAGTCAATGAGAATGGTCGGTATAGAGTCTACAACGAAAACGAATACGGTTTGGTAGCAGATAGGAAGAGGGTGATATTCTTCCATGCATCCTGGTGTCCGACCTGCAAGGTTGCTGACGAGGAGTTCATGAGTCAGGCCGAAAAAATCCCAGTAGACGTCGTCCTTTTCAAGACAGATTATGATACCGAGAGCCAACTCAAGAAGAAATACGGGATTACCTATCAACATACATTTGTCCTTGTCGATATGGAAGGGAATGAAATAAAGAAATGGAATGGTGGCGGAATAGAGGAACTTATTAATAATACTTAAGCAATGATATTACTTATTCTTTTTTCTTTTCTTGCCGGAGTAGTGACGATATTGTCGCCATGCATCTTGCCGGTTCTTCCGGTTATTTTATCCGGAGGCGTGACTTCGGAGAAATCCAAACCCTTTGGGATCATTGCCGGATTTGTATTGAGTTTTACGTTTTTTACCCTTTTTCTGTCTGCGATAGTCAAAGCAACTGGTCTATCGGCTGATGCCTTGCGGGGTGTTTCAATATTTGTCATTTTGGGGTTTGGATTGAGTCTTGTTTTGCCAAGTTTTCAAGTCAAGGTTGAAAAGTTATTTTCTAGATTAGCCGGGGCGACTCCGACCGCAAACAAGAAAAACGGTTTTTTTGGAGGGCTTCTTATTGGGTTGAGCTTGGGGCTCATATGGACTCCCTGCGTCGGCCCGATATTGGCCTCAATTATTACTCTTGCTGCCTCAAACACGATAGCGGCCGGATCAGTCGCGATCACACTAGCTTACGCACTTGGTACGGCCGTTCCCATGATGGCTATTATGTACGGTGGAAGAGCGTTATTGACAAAGATTCCGGGGTTACTATCAAATACCGTAAATATCCAACGTGTATTTGGGGTCCTAATGATTTTTACGGCTCTTGCCATATTCCTCAATTTTGACCGACGTTTCCAGGCATATGTCCTGGAAAAGTTTCCTGGTTACGGAGCTGGTTTGACAAAACTTGAAGACAATAAGGCCGTCAAGAATGAGCTCTTGAAACTTAAAGAAGGTGGCAGCTTTTTGGAAGAACTAGGAAGCGGTTTTTATCTACAAGCACCAGAGCTCATACAGGGCGGGCAATGGTTTAATTCGGAGCCATTAAAGTTGTCCGAGCTCAAGGGTAAGGTTGTTCTTATAGATTTTTGGACCTACACTTGTATCAATTGCATAAGGACACTTCCATATTTGAAGAACTGGCATGAGAAGTATAAAGATAAAGGCCTTGTAATTATTGGCGTTCATACTCCAGAATTTGAATTTGAAAAAAACCCCAATAACGTTAGCAGGGCGATTGAAGACTTCAAACTTAAATATCCGATCATGCAGGATAATGATTATGCCACTTGGAAAGCTTATAGTAATCGTTACTGGCCGGCTAAGTATTTTATCGACCGCGAAGGTAGGATAAGATCGACTCATTTTGGTGAGGGTGAATACGACGAATCGGAGAGAATGATACAAACCCTTCTTAAGGAAGCGGGTAGTCTTGAAGGCGATATGCCGATAGAAAATATTGACTATCGAATCGAATCCAGGACACCCGAAACCTACCTTGGTCACAACAGAATCGATAATTTTTCATCTATAGAATCGATTAATCCAGACCGTGAATTTGTCTACACAGTGCCTCCGAGTTTAAAGTCGAATAATTTTGCCTTTGGAGGCCGTTGGATCGTCAAAGATGAAAAAGCCGAACCATTTAAGTCATCAACATTAGTATTTGATTACGAAGCAAAAAACGTTTTTCTTGTTATGGGCCCAAAAAGCACAACTACGGGATTTGTTAACGTCTATCTTGACGACAAATTCGTCACCATACTGGAAGTAAACGAGTATAGGCTATATGACGTTGTTAAACTCGACCGCTCTGGGAAGCATAAGTTGAGGCTAGAATTCATGGATTCAAACTTAGAACTATTTGCTTTTACTTTCGGTTGATATGCTAAAATGAGGTTTTCATATGACACCGTTTGCCCATGTAGCCGCAGGCTATCTCACAACCCAAGCCCTTGATCTTATTTATCCGAGTATCAATTTCAACACCCCGGTAGTAATACTTACGGGAATTATTGCCGCAAATCTTCCCGACCTTGATTTTATTACCGCGCAAAACAAAGTCCATCATAGAAATACATGGACACATGCGCCATTATTTTGGCTTTTAGTAGTCGGGGCACTGTTTATGATTGCAAACTTCGTTAATAACGACCAGTTCAATTCTTACTTATTGGTATTTAGTTTGGGACTAGCTTCGCATTTTTTTACCGACTGGTTTGCAGCTAGGGAAGAGGAGTATGGGGGAATTAGGTTACTCTATCCATTTTCCAAAAAACATTACGGGTTCATGAAGTTGAAGGAACCGAAATATAAAGATATGAGTGACTTTCACTTGGGTAGATATTTGAAGTATTACATGGAGAATGCCTTTCTTTTTTATTCCGAAGTTTTCCTCATTATTTTCGGGTTGGCGATTTTCTTAAATAGGAGTCTCTCGGTTTTTTTGGGTATCTTTCAATAGCGTATTACCTGGTCGGCAGTCATATATTACTAATTGTTATATATAATAGTAAATAAGCATATGGACAATAAAACCAAAGTATCGGTCGTTGGGTGTGGAAAGGTGGGAATCACCGCCGCCTATACAATGTATCTTAAAAACTCTATAAATGAAATTGTCCTCTATGACAGGAATCGGGAAAAGGTAGCCGCAGAAAGATTGGACTTTCTCCATTCATTGTCTTTTTTGGGCAATACAAAGGTAAATATTGCCGAAAATATTGAAGACCTCAAAGGTAGTGATGTCATAGTCTACGCAACGGGCGCTGCCCAGGTCAAAGGCGAAACGCGCCTGGATCTTGTTAAAAGAAACACAGAAATACTCGAGTCGGTTTTACCGGAAATACTAAAATATTCGCCTGAAAGTACTATTCTTATCGTTTCCAATCCGGTCGACATATTAACCCATAAGGCAAATGAAATAACCAAACTAAAAAAAGGTAGGATTTTTGGATCTGGGACAACTTTGGACACAGCCAGGTTCCGATATTATCTTTCCGAAGCACTAAATGTAAACCCAATAAATATTCATGGTTATATATTGGGAGAGCATGGGGATAGTTCTTTCCCAACCATATCGACTGCCAATATTGGAGGCGAGCCAATAACCGAAATGAAAGGTGCTTCATACGATATGGTAATGGAAGCTTATAAGAAAGCTCGTAACGCAGCATACGAAATCATTGCTGGTAAAGGGGCTACCTACTATTCGATAGCTGTTGTAATTGACCAGTTGGTCGCCGCGATCCTCACAGACAGCAAAAGAATTTTTCCAGTATCCGTGCCATTGAATGGGGAGTATGACTTATCCGGAATCTCGATGAGTGTTCCATGTGTTTTGGGCAAGAATGGCGTTGAGAAAATAATCGAACTTAATTTGTCAGACGAGGAAAAGAAGATGATGCGGCATTCGGCCGATACCTTAAAGAAATTTATCTAATTACGACGGTTATTTCACCTTTGTAATCGCGGTTCATCAACTGACGGGCTTTACCCCTCGCAATTTCTTCAAATTTTTTGGTCATCTCACGACATACAGCAATATCGGGGTCCCATCCAGAGTCATTTAAAGTCTTGAGAGTTTCTTTTATTCTGTGGGGAGATTCGTAAAAGATAAAAACCATTTCAGGAAAAAGGGCTCGACTTTTAACCATTTTGTCTATCAATCTCTTGCCGTCGGCCGACTTTTTTGGAAAGAATCCTAAAAATGAGAAACCACTTTGCTTTGGTGACGGATTAAATCCAGAATATAAAAGAGCGGTAATGACTGCCGATGGCCCAGGTATTACCACGAAAGGAATCTTTTCCTTGATGACAGTTTTGACTAAAAGGTGTCCGGGGTCGGATACGAGAGGGGTTCCATTTTCGCTAATTAATGAGACCTCGTTTCCATCTTTAAGTAGCGAAATTATTTCCGGAAGCTTTTCAAACTCCTTTTCTTTATAATAAGAAACTATGGTCGGTTTATGATCGGCTTTGGTGAGTTCTGGAAATTGTGTGCCGATAAAGTGAGTCAAAATATTGTACGAGCGGCTGTCCTCAGCAAGAATATAGTGAGAAGACATGAGTGTCTTTGCCTGGCGGATCGATAAATCATCGAGATTGCCGATAGGGGTTGATATAATATATAGCATATGAAAGAAATTTTAGTTGATTTTATAAACTCATCCGTTAACTCCAATTATAGCTTATTAATACTTGGAATATTGTCATTCGCCGAGTCGTCGTTTTTCCCCATCCCGCCAGACACCCTTATGATTCCAATGGCGTTGGTCAATTCCAAGCTTGCGATCTTTTACGCGTTTTTGACGACGGTGAGTTCGGTTGTCGGTGGTCTTTTCGGTTATTTCATTGGATACAAAGGTGGGAGGCCGATTGTGAAGAGATTTATATCAGAAGAGAAGCTTTATCAGGTTAAATTGCTTTACCAGAAATATGACGTTTGGGCGATAGTCTTGGCAGGTTTTTCACCTATTCCCTATAAAATATTTACTATTGCGGCTGGTCTGTTTGAGCTTGATGTCAAGAGATTTATGATTGCTTCTTTCATCGGTCGTGGAGGTAGATTTTTCCTGGTTGGAATACTGATCTACCTTTTTGGTGATGCGATTAAGGACTTTCTCAATAATTATTTGGAGCTAGTAATAATCGCTCTTACCGTCTTATTGGTCGGAGGATTTATTTTTGTCAATAAATTTTTATCAAAACCAAAAAGTCCTGTCCAAAGTAAGGAAACCTCCTAATACTACACCTCAATGGGTACATAAGCATATTGTTGCTAACTAGTACATTATTAGTGTAAAATAAAAGGTTGCAATTTTTCCTATAGAATGTTCAACCTTAAATCCACTTTTGTTCCAACCGGAGATCAGCCCCAGGCTATAAAAGGCTTGGTTGCCGGAGTGAAGGACAACCTCAAAAACCAGGTTTTAATTGGTGTGACCGGGTCAGGGAAGACCTTTACAATGGCCAACGTTATTGAAAAAACCAAGTTACCGACTTTGATAATTTCTCATAATAAAACATTGGCGGGACAGCTTTACCAGGAATTTAGGGATTTTTTTCCGGAAAATGCCGTTTCCTATTTTGTTTCGTATTATGATTATTACCAACCAGAAGCTTATATCCCAACGACCGACACCTATATTGAAAAAGAAGCCCAGATTAACGAAACTATAGATAAGTTAAGGCTGGCTTCAACGACAAACATTTTGACAAGAAAAGATGTTATCGTCGTGGCTTCGGTCTCATGCATATACAATATTGGGTCTCCTCAAGAATATGGTAAATTCGTCCTCGAACTTGAAGTCGGTCAGACCGGGGAGCAAAAATCCATAGCTCATCGGTTGGTTGAACTCCAATACGAAAGAAGTGAGTTCGAATTTAAGAGGGGGACCTTCAGAGTGCGGGGCGACAGAATGGATATATATCCGGCATACGAGGATAATGGGTACAGGATTACCATAAAAAATGGTCGGATCGAGAGAATTAGTCGCTTTGAGCCGATATCCGGCAAGATAATCAGCGTCCCCCAAGAGATTTCAAAAACAATTATATATCCTGCCAAACATTACATGATGAATCCGGAAGTTTTCAAAAGCGTAGAGAAGCAGATTAGGAATGATCTTAAAAATGAGTCCGAAGCTCTGAAAAAAAAAGGTAGATTGCTCGAGGCGGAAAGACTCATAAGACGCGTCAACTACGACCTTGAAATGATTTCTGAAATGGGTTACGTCAACGGTATCGAAAATTATTCGAGGTATTTTGACGGACGAAAAATAGGGGATCCGCCATATTCGTTGTTGGAATACTTTAAACAGACTTATGGAAATGATTGGCTGTTGTTTATTGACGAATCCCATATGACCGTTCCACAGCTGAGAGGTATGTATAATGGCGATGCATCGCGTAAAAAAACTCTTATCGATTTCGGGTTCAGATTGAAGGCATCTTACGATAATAGACCACTAAAATTTGAAGAGTTCTATCCCGTTCCATCAAAAATAATCTATGTTTCAGCCACCCCCGACGTGTGGGAACTTGACCGGTCAAAAGTGGTTGAGCAATTAATCCGTCCGACCGGAATAATTGACCCCGAGATCGTTATCCGGCCATCGTCAGGAGAGATACCGGATCTTATTACTGAAATCGAAAAAAGAGCCGCTAAAAAAGAGAAGGTCTTAGTGACCACTCTTACAAAGAAAACCGCAGAAGATTTGACAACGTACCTAACGGAAAAAAACATAAGAGCGTCATACCTCCATTCCGATATTCAAACTCTTGAAAGGTCTGATATCCTGGACAACCTGAGAAAAGGGGAGTTTGATGTTCTTATTGGTGTTAATTTGTTGAGAGAAGGATTGGATCTTCCCGAAGTGTCGCTCGTTGCCATATTGGACGCTGATCAGGAAGGATTTTTGAGGTCATACACCTCGCTTATTCAAACCATGGGGAGAGCTGCCCGCAACATTACAGGCCAAGTGATTGTTTATGCCGATAAAATGACAAAATCTATAAATAAGGCCGTGACGGAAATTGACAGGAGGAGGATTTACCAAACGGAATACAACAGAAAACACAAAATTACGCCAAAAACGATTATAAAACCTATAAGAGAGAGAATAACTAATGAGGAGCAGGCGGATCCGGTATATGACCGGAAAGTGGACGGCGACTTTTTGGATAAGATAAACACAGATTCACTGACCCCCTATGACAGAAAGAGAGTCGTCAAGAAGATGGAATCGGAGATGAAACGGCAGGCGGAGAATTTGAACTTCGAAGCGGCAATTAAGATAAGGGAAAAGATAAAGGAGTTAAAGAAATAATCGATAGGGCAAGGTTATTCTTGCCAAATTATTAAATAAAATATGATAGTCTTTTTATCTCAACGAAAATAATTATGGATTACATAAAAATAAAAGGCGCGAGACAACACAACCTTAAAAACATTTCGGTTAATATACCAAAGAACAAATTCGTCGTTATGACGGGTATATCTGGGTCGGGTAAGTCGTCATTGGCTTTCGATACCATCTATGCCGAGGGTCAACGACGGTACGTTGAATCGTTGTCGGCATATGCCAGACAGTTTTTAGGGATAATGGATAAGCCCGATGTTGACTCTATAGATGGATTATCACCCTCTATATCAATAGACCAGAAAACAACTTCCCACAACCCTCGGTCAACCGTTGGGACGATTACCGAAATCTATGATTTCTTCAGGCTCCTTTATGCTCGAATAGGTCATCCCCATTGCCCCAACTGCGGTCGCGAAATAGCCAAGATGTCGGTCGATGAGATTGTTGATAAGATTGTGGAGCAATTAGAGTCGGCAGTTTTGAAAAATAAAATTAAACCGCATAGCTTTTCACTTTTGTCACCGATAGTCCGCGGAAAAAAAGGTGAATTCAGAGATCTTTTTGACAACCTGAGGAGTAAAGGATTCTCAAGCATTATCGTCGATAACAAAGAGAAAAGTCTCGACGAGGAAGTTGATTTGATAAAAACCAACAAACACGCAATATCGGCAGTTGTTGACCGTTTCAACGCTTCTTTTAAGGAAGTTAAAGATAAGATATTTTTGGCTAACTTGAAGTCCCGTTTAACCAATTCTGTCGAGCAGTCTCTAAATTTATCTGAGGGGTTGGTTGTGCTTAAGGAAGATAAGGAAGAGCATTTATATTCTGAAAAATTTTCTTGCCCGGTATGCAATATCTCCTTACCGGAACTTGAGCCGAGAATATTTTCTTTTAACTCTCCAATAGGCGCCTGTGAACAATGTCGGGGAATTGGAACCATTCATGCGGTTGATGAGAACTTGATTCTCAACCCCAAACTGACGATTCTCGAAGGTGGAATCCTACCGTTTAATAAACTGTTTTTCCACGAAACTTGGTACGTGAGACTTATAAAAACGATGTGTGAACAGGAGGGAATAGATTTGAATAAACCCATCAATAAGCTCGAAAAGGACCAAATAAAAACGCTCCTTCATGGAACCGAAAAAGTTTATAGGGTGCCAGGCGTCAACCGCTACGGAAAACCTACGACAATTTTCGAAAAGTTTGATGGCGTGGTTGCCGAACTTGAGAGGCGTTACTACAACGCCACCGGCGAATGGGCAGTTGGAGAGATACAAAAATACATGAGGGAAGAAACCTGCCCCACCTGTCGTGGAGCCAAGTTGAAAAAGGAGGTTCTGGCGGTAACTATAGATAAAATAAACATATCGGAATTTTCAAACAATTCTATAGATTACTTGGTTAACTATTTGGATACGAGGTTGCCTAAGGTGATGAACGCATACGAAGAACAGATTGCCAGGCCGATTGTTAAGGAGATTAAAACTAGACTAAAGTTTTTATTTGACGTTGGCCTTTCGTATCTGACTATTTCCCGCACCGCCAAAACCCTGTCGGGGGGAGAATTACAGAGGATCAGGTTAGCGTCCCAAATCGGGACCGGATTAACTGGAGTCCTTTATGTACTCGATGAACCTTCAATAGGACTTCATCCGAAAGACGTTTCCTCGTTGATCGACAGTTTAAAAAACCTGAAGGAGTTGGGGAATACACTAGTTGTTGTCGAACACGACCGAGAGACTATCGAATCGGCCGATCATTTGATCGAGCTTGGACCGTTTGCGGGCAAACGGGGGGGAGAAATTATCTTTGACGGTTCACTTGACGAAATGATGAAGTCAAAAAAATCCCTGACCGGTATTTTTCTGAGAGGTGATAAAAAAATAGAGATCGCCAAAAAACCTTTAAATAAAACCCAGGGTCGGATTAAATTGTCAGGAGCAAAACAGTTCAATCTAAAGAATATTGACATTGAACTTCCGCTTGGAAACCTTATCGCGGTAACCGGGGTTTCGGGATCAGGTAAGTCGACTCTCGTTGTTGAAACTTTGTATCCAGCTTTGAGATATCACCTTGACGGTTATTATTCTGGCATGATGGGTGATTTTATGAGATTTGAAGGTCAGCAGTATCTTGACCGGGTCTATCTCGTTGATCAATCTCCAATAGGTAGGACTCCAAGGAGTAATCCAGCTACCTATGTCGGCTTCTTTGATGAAATAAGGCAGGTGTTTTCCGATATGCCGGATGCTCGTGAGAGAGGTTTCCAAAAAGGCCGGTTCTCGTTCAATGTCAAGGGCGGACGCTGTGAAAAATGTCAGGGTGCCGGAGTCATTAAGATTGAGATGCAGTTTTTGTCTGACGTTTATGTAACCTGTGACGTGTGCGATGGGCATCGCTATAACAAGGAAACGCTCGAGGTTAAATACAAGGGCAAAAGCATTTCTGATATTCTCAAGATGACAGTCACCGAGGCAACGGAATTTTTCCAAAATCATTTCCCGATCTTTAATAAACTCCAGTTTTTGGAACATACGGGTCTGGGTTATTTAGAGCTTGGTCAACCGGCACCAACTCTTTCCGGAGGTGAGGCGCAGCGGTTGAAGTTAGCAACAGAACTATCGAGACGCGATTCTGGAAGAACTCTATATATCCTTGACGAACCGACGACCGGCCTTCATTTTTACGACATTCAAAAACTCGTTTTAACGCTAAGCGACTTAGTTAACCGGGGTAACACAGTTGTTGTTATCGAGCACAACCTCGACGTTATCAAAAATTGTCAGTATGTTATTGACCTCGGGCCTTCGGGAGGAAATGAAGGAGGCCAGATCGTATATCAGGGCGAACTTGAAGGGATTGCTAAGGCAAAGAACTCGTACACAGGACAATATTTGAGTAAAATGAAATAAGGGTTATGTCAAAAACTATAAAGTATTTCTTAACAGTCATCTTCTTTTTTGTATTCTTTCCGTTTCTAGTGAATGTCAAAGCTGCCGATTTTCAAACCAGTTATCGGGTCGTCTATGAGCTTAAAGAGGAAGGAAATAATATCAATTCGAGGGCGAACTTTTTAATATCGATCACCAATAGTAGATCTGACGTTTACGTCAATAAATTTGCAATCTCCTTTCCTAAATCTTTTACGATCAGCAATCTCAAGGTCACCGATGATCATGGTGAAGTTAAACCGACAATAGAAGTCGACGACACGTATAACAAGATCGGCATGGAATTTAATAACCCAAATATAGGTCGAGGGAGCGTCAATAATTTCAGGCTTAGTTTTGACCAAGCGAACCTTTTTAAAGTTAACGGAAATGTTTGGGAAGTTATTCTTCCGGTTATCGAAAACCGGGGCGATAGTTCTTATGACGTAACAGTTTTACTACCGGAAACCAGTACCAGAAAGATTTCTATAGCCAAACCAAGACCGTCGGAAATCAACGGGCGGGAAATTAAGTGGAGTAATCCAACAACAAGAACAATTTATGCGGTTTTCGGAGAAAGCCAACTTTATAATGTTAACCTCGCCTACCATTTGAAAAATAATAATTTGACTTCAGCCAATGCTGAAGTGGCTTTTCCACCGGACACCTTGTACCAGAAAATAATCCTTGAATCAATTTCTCAGCAACCGATAAAAACCTATCAGGACGAAGATGGCAATTTCATGGCCATATTCAATCTCAAACCCAAGGAAACAAAAACTATCAACGCCGATTTTTTAATAGAGGTATTCACCACTCCTCGCGAGGCGGCTATCCCTCAGATTAGGTCGGCCTTCAATCATCAGAAGACCTACCTTCTGGACTCTCAGAAATATTGGGAAATCAAAAGCTTAGACAAGATTGCACCTCTTAAAACCGTTGAAGATATTTATTACCACGTCGCCAAGACGCTCAATTATTCATATGAAAGAGTGAATGCCGATAGCGTTAGGTTGGGGGCGGAAAAAATTCTCCAGACCCCAAACATAGCTGTTTGTATGGAATTCACCGACCTTTTTGTGGGGATAGCTCGCGAGAAAGGTATCTATGCCCGTGAAATCGAGGGATATGGGTCATCTTCTGACCCTCAATTGAGACCGCTTTCACTGTCATCTGACGTTCTTCACGCATGGCCGGAATTTTATGACGAAACGGCTGGAATATGGAGACCGGTAGATCCGACCTGGGAGAACACATCAGGAATAGATTATTTTAGTTCTTTCGACTTGAACCATATAGTGTTTGCGATTCACGGCAAGAGTTCGGAATATCCGCTTCCTGCAGGTATGTATAAAGTGGAAAACTCAAAAGATATTGAAGTGACTGCGGTAACATCTCGGCCACAAGAACAAGAAGAGATAGGCGTTGCTGATATTACAATCGCAACGAGAATTACAGGTAATAAAAGTCATAAAGGAGAGTTTTATATCAAAAACTCAGGAAACATATATACCAGGAATATTCCTGTTGAAATAGTCGCGGAAGGATTAAGTGTTTCCAATTCAAAAACCAACATCGTTTCACTTGCCCCGGGTGAAAAAAAGAAAATATCATTCGATTATCAAGTTCTTGAAGACGATAAATCAATCGATAGGAGTTTGAGGGTAATGATACGGGATCATGAGTTATTTAACCGTAAGATAACCATATCGACAATCAACACAAACCTCTTAATTATCGTTGCCAGTGGGTTGACCGCATTAATAGCTTTGATTATAGTCATCAGAAGATTTAGATAATGATTACTAAAAGCGAAGTAAAACACCTCCCCTCCACGTTCGGCGTTTACCTTTTCAAAAAGGGTAAAGAAATTATTTATGTTGGAAAATCCATTAATATTAAAGCCAGAGTTTACTCTCATCTGGAAAACGCCAGACTGGATAGGAAAGAATACCTTATAGTTTCAAATGCCGATAAAGTCGAATCAATTGAAACCGAGAATGAGTTTAAAGCACTTATCCTAGAGTCTTTTCTTATCCAAAAGCATACCCCAAAGTACAATGTCAGATGGCGAGACGATAAAAGTTATTTGTATATCAAAATAACAGTCGGCGAGGACTTCCCCAAGGTCTTAGTGAGTCGCAAAGAGTACAGTCAAAAATCTCTTTACTTTGGACCTTTTTCTTCAAGTTCTCAAGTTAAGGACTTGATCGCCGATATTAGACGGATTGTTCCTTTCTGCACCCAACAAAGAATCGGGAAACGGGGATGTTTTTATTCAAAGATCCACTTATGCGACCCGTGCCCGGGTGCGGTTATTGGATTAAAAGACAAAAAAGATTATGAATTAAAAAAAAAGGAATACAGGAACAATATTTCAAGGGTAAGGCGGATACTGCAAGGGTCGGTTAATAAATTATTAGCTGATCTTTATCGCGATTTGAAGAAGCTGACTAGAGAGCAAAAATACGAAGAAGCGATCAAAATAAGAAACAAAATATATAGGATGGAAAGGTTAATCCATTATCCGTTAACTTCGCACGAAAACGCACTTATAAATGAGGGCGATTCCAAAAAATTCCTTCTCGATATTCTCTTACCGTTTTTTCCAAATCTCAAAAAAATTGATAGAATTGAGGCCTACGACATCAGTAATCTTGGTGATAAAAATCAAACGGCGTCAATGGTTGTTGCGTCCAATGGTCGAATCGATAAAAGTCAGTATCGGCGCTTTCGGATAAAGACGCCGGGGCTTAAAAGTGATTTTGAAAGATTGAAGGAAGTTGTGACCCGCAGAATGAAGCAGAAATGGCCCGCTCCAGATCTTATAGTCGTTGACGGTGGTGAGCCGCAGGTCGCAACCGTTCTTGGTATTTTGACTTTACTAGATCGTAAGATTCCACTTATAGGAATTGCTAAAAATCCCGATCGATTGGTTATGGGGGTCGATATTTTAAAGACCGTTAAACCGGCAATCAACAATCCCGGATTCAGCCTTATAAGGCTTATTCGCGATGAGTCACACCGTTTTGCACGCAAATATCACCTTCAACTAAGGGAACGGGATTTTTTGTTATAATTGATCAATGAAAAAGATATTTAGGATGCTGGTGTTTTCTGCAGCAGCTCTTTATTTAACGACTCTTTGGAATCAGGGTTTTTCAATCCAAGCAGACTGGTTTGTGTATTTAAAGGCGGCCATAATAAGTGCAGCAATATATTATCTAATACGGCCAATCACAAAGTTGGTGCTTTTACCTTTGAACATCATTACTATGGGTTTAGTTTCGGTAGCCGTTTATTGTCTTCTTTTTTATTTCGTGACAAGTTTTTTTTCAGTTATCGCAATTGACGGTTGGGTTTTTCAGAGTATCGAAGTATCGCAGACCGCCAATATTTTTGTTTCAGCGCTGTCGGTCTCGACAATTATTAATTCGTTAGAGCACATTTTATGAAGAACGCTTTACTGTTCGTTAATATAATTTTTTCGGTAATTATCGTTGTTTTGATTCTCGTCCAGGGCAAGGGTGCCGGACTCGGAAGTGCCTGGGGTGGGGGAGGAGAGATGTATTCAACCCGCCGGGGAGTCGAAAAGGTTATCCTTTGGCTGACTTCTATTGCAATTGCGGTTTTTCTTGTGGTCTCCCTGGTCAACCTTTTTGTTAAATGAATAATAAATTTTTTCGTTACTACTATTGGCTGATTCTGGAGTTCTTCAAAAAACACGGACGCTTAATGGTCGTTAGTTTTTTCATTAGCTTTATAGGCATAATTGGCTTTCTTTCGGTGTCACCATTCATAAAAACGGCGCTGACTCCGGAAGAAATAGTTGGTCTTATAGGTAATTACACCGTCGAAAACCCGCCGGAGGAAATCGTTAATAAAATTTCAAACGGATTGGTGACGGTTACCGATAAAGGTGAGATTATCCCGGTCATAGCTAATTCTTGGGAAATCAAAGAGAGCGGTCGGGAATACCGCTTCCATCTTAAAGACAACCTTGTATGGAGTAATAATAAAAAATTTTCTGCTTCCGACATTTCATATCAATTTAAAGACGTCGAGGTTATTCCCGTTGATGATAAAACGGTTGACTTTTCAATCAAAACTGCCCTTGCGATATTTCCGACATACCTCAACAGACCTCTTATTAAATATCCAATGCTCGGTGTGGCCGGCTTCTATAAAACGGGAAAAATAAAAACTCAGTATGGATATCTAAAAGAAGTCTATCTTATACCCAATACTAAAAACCTAACACCGATAAGGTACAAATTTTACAATAACGAATCGCAACTTGTTAATGCGTATAAAAAAGGAGAAGTCAATAAAATAACGCTGACCAAAAAATCGGTTGCTGATACCTTTCTGACTTGGAAAAATTCGACGGTTGAGAAAGCCGTTGATCACTCGAGGCTTTTGACACTTTTTTTTAATTCGGAGAACCCTAATCTTACCAATAAAAACGTAAAGGATGCGATTGCTTTGGCATTTGATTATCAAGAGCTCTCTGAATTCGGAGAGATAGCCAGGGGACCAATCCAACCGACATCCTGGGCGTATAATCCCAATCTTAAAAACCCGAATTATGACGCTACCAACGCCGAAAAGATCATCAAAAATGAAATATCAGCAAGTCAATCGGCTACCTTAAATTTCATTACTTCATACGATTATTATGATGTTGCTGAGCAGTTGTCCGATGGACTTGAATTCGTCGGACTTGCTAATGAATTAAATTATTCGAGTTTTGGAGGATCGACTCCTTTTGATCTATTTTTAGCCTATTGGAATGTTCCTAAAGACCCTGATCAGTACTATTTCTGGCACTCCACTCAATCTGTAAAGAACGGAGGGGGTAATATTGGTGGGTACAAAAACGTCAGAATCGATAGCCTGTTGGAGCAGGGTCGAGGTACAATAAATCTTGAAGATCGTGAAAAAGCCTATTTTGACTTTCAAAAGAATATACAAGACGACCCTCCAGCGGTTTTCCTTTACTACCCTTACGTGTATACGATCAAAAGGAAGTAAAACTACCGCCAGAAATGATATAATTTGTAGGTCTTGATCGTATAACATGTCGGGGTGGCGGAATTGGCAGACGCGCTAGCTTGAGGGGCTAGTTCCCATCAAAAGGAGTGGAGGTTCAAGTCCTCTCCCCGACACACTGCTTCATAGCTCTTCAAATAATACCCGTAATCCGCTACAATGAAATCATTAGTAGTTTCCATGCTTATATCTTATGTTTAACTTAAAAAATAGAAATGCGTTAGTGACCGGCGGTTCAAGAGGAATTGGCCGAGGAATCGTTCTAGCCTTAGCCAAAGCCGGTGCCAACGTTGCGATCAATTACCATTCGAAAAATGAAGAGGCGGAAAAACTGGCAACAGAAGTTAAAGCGCTTGGGGTCAAGAGTTTCACCGTAATGGGCGACGTCTCCGATAAAGATTCGGTTGCCACAATGTTCGGTCAGGTTAAGGAGCAATTCGGCGACCTCAATATTCTTGTCAACAATGCTGGAGTCGTTACAATGGGAACGATAGATAAGTTGAGCGAGGAGGATTGGGATCGTGTAGTTGACACTAACCTTAAAGGACACTTTTTGTGCATAAAGGAAGCTTTGAAGATTATGCCTAAGGGTGGAAAAATCGTTAGCATTTCTTCTATTGCCTCCGGAGGAGTCGGCGTCGGCTTCGGAAATATTGCCCACTACGCCGCCTCAAAAGGAGGAGTTGTAGGAATGGTTGAAGATTTGGCTATTGAGCTCGGACCTAGAGGTATAAATATCAATGCTATTGGACCTGGAGTCATCGAGACAGATATGACTCAAGGTATGTTGTCTGATGAAAAAACAAAATCAGGAATGTTGTCGAGAATTCCAAAAGGAAGAGTCGGAAAAGCCGAGGATATCGGATACGCGACAGTATTTTTGGCATCCGATGAGGCCGATTATATAACTGGCGTCACATTATACGTTGACGGTGGCTGGCTATCTCAATGATATGACCTTAACAGAACTGTCTTATTACGTACGACGCGCTATGCCATTTGTGGTCCTTTTCGGACTGGTCTTTTTGATCATTTTTTATTCTTTCAAACTTTACTTCATATATCTTGAAGCCAATCGAACCGACGCAACCTTTACCAAAATCACATTCGGAAGAATCGAACCGCCGAAACTTACTGAGGCCACTTCATCAGCAGGCTTTGATTTTACCCTAGATACAATTGAAGGGGTGCCGGTAACGGCAACGGCTGCAGCGACTGTTTATTTTATGCCGGAAATCCCAACGAGATTCGGTTATCGGGAAAAAATTTATCTTATGGCTAAGACCTTCGGTTATGACACTGAGGTTGTTAAGCACAAGCTCGACGGTAAGATAGCCACTTTTGAAGATAACGGGACAACGTTGTCAATCGACATAGGCAATTTTAACTTTAAGTATGTAAACAACGTCATTGAAACCGACTCGCTTATGACTGGGTCAATTACTCTTTCAAAGACCAATATTATTAATAAGGCAATAGATTTTCTTAAATCCACTGGCCGTTACCCCGACGAGCTTTCCCGAGGCACAACAAACTTGATTTACCTCAAGTATGATCCGGCGCACGGTGATTTTGTCAACGTCCAAAGGGCATCGGAAGCTTCGGCAGTTGAAATAGATTTCTACAGGCCGACGGTTGGGGATATTGCGATTGCGACACCCAAATTTTTCAACAGCCACAACTATGTTATTATGAATTTCGACAAAGGGGAACCTAATATAATTCGTGCCCAGATGGCATTTTTTGAAAAATCAGAAGAACAAACAGGCGTATATCCTTTAAGAACGGGTGAGGAAGCGTGGATGAAGCTTAAGGCGGGGCAGGGTAAGATAGTTGCTGGACGCGCCGGGACAAAGTCGGTGACGATAAAAAAAATGTTTACAGCTTATCTTGACCCAGATGCCTACCAGACATATTTCCAACCGGTCTATGTATTCTTGGGTGACAATGACTTTGTCGCTTATGTTACCGCAGTTAGAGATGAGTACTTGCTTGACCAATAACTTCACGGAGATTGAAATAAGGAATCAGAGATTTATATAGTCGATATTCTCTTCAATCCATGAAACGATGTTTCTCGTATCCTGAAAGCGGTCTGCGCTTTTGAGAATCACAATCAGAAATTGATGCCCATTTTTTTTGTAAAAAGACACGAGGTTTTCTCCGGCATCTTCAGTATATCCGGTCTTCAAACCCCCAATCCCGGCGATTTCCCCTAAAAGTTGGTTGACGTTTGAGAGACGGTGGAAGTATTTAAAGTCCGTATCCGATATGGTTATTTCCTTAGTTGAGACGATCTTCGCCAAATACTTATCTTTAAGAAGTTCGCGGGCTGCTAAAGCCAAGTCAAAGGGTGAGGAATATTGATTTCCGTTATCCAATCCTGCCGGATTTGCGAAATGACTATCTTTCATATCCAGGTTTTCAGCCTTCTTATTCATTAAGTTTATGAATTCTTCAAACCCATAATGATCGGCTAAAGCATAGGCGGCGTCATTCCCAGAATGAACAAGGATACCGTAAAGTAGATTTTCGACGGTGATATTTTCTCCTTCGACAAGACCCATTGTTTGCCCTTCTCCCATAACCTTACCTACAACCACTACCTGGTCCGGCTCGTAAATATCAAGAGCGACTAAGGCGGTTACGATCTTGGTTGTTGAAGCAGGAAGCATTCTCTCGCTTCTATTCCTCTGAAGGACCGGAGTAAAGGATGGCAGGTCAACGACATATATCCCAGCAGCTGAGGTTTCCGGAAAATAAAAAGTGTTTTTCAGATAAGGGACCGGGTTAATTTTCGGTTCAATATTCTTTTCTTTTTCTTCAAATGCCGGCCGGTTGTACGCGAAGATGTGAAAGTAATAAGAATCGCCCGGATAAAAAAGCAAAATCAAGGCAAAAAATGTGAAAAAGAAATAAAATCTGATTTTCATTTAGAGAAATTTGCTAACGTCGGCTTGGCTACCTTCAAAAAATCCTTGTAATGCATTTCTATGGATGCGGTATGGGAACCGGCGTTAAATGACATTTTTTCGTTAGCTTCAAATTTGGAATCGATGTATAGAGGAACATTGAAAAGATTTCCAAATGGAGGGACGGCGCCTATTCCAACTCCTGTAATTTGTTTGACTTCATCTGGCGTTGCCATACGAAGGTCCTTAACCTTAATTATCTCTTTGAGAATTTTGGTATCGGCTTTAAGGTGGGCGGGTAGGACAACCATAATTGCTTTTTTATCGGCAATCATGACAAGCGCCTTGGCCCCTTCTTCAAGCTTTGTTCCCCTAGCATCCGATGCTTCTTGGGAAGTCATAACTTCCTTGTGGTCAATCCTTCTATATGCGACTTTATTTTGGTCGAGTGTCCTAAGAATCTGTTCTAAGACTGATAATTTGGGTTCATCTGGTATTGATGTTGTTCTAAGCTTGACACCAAGTTCGGCAAGTTTTTCGTCTTTAACAATCGATGGAGCCTTCATAACCGAAGTCCGACCTCCCGATGTCATCGGGTAAGCAATGACTTCCCTCAAAGACGGCTCACCGGTTATACAGGTTAAAAGTCGATCCAGCCCCGGAGCGATACCTCCGTGGGGAGGGGCACCGTAAGAGAGGGCTTCTATCATATGTCCGAACTTAAGGTTTATTTCCTCTTGGCTCAAGCCCATGATTTCAAACACGGCTTTCAATCCTTCTGGGGTGTGGTTTCTGATGCTGCCTCCTCCGACCTCATAGCCGTTACAAACAAGGTCGTATTGGGAAGTTATAATTTTATCAATATTTTTCTTTTCCAAAAGGTCTCCCATATGTTGGGGTAGGGGGGCCGAGAAAGGGTTGTGGGTGAATGTCCAACCGCCGGTATCTGTTTTCTCAAAAAATGGAAAGTCGATAACCCAGGCGAATGCCTGAATATTTTTTATCTTTTCTTCAGGGGTTCGCATATCAAATTTGTCGGCTCCGAATTTCTTTATAGCCTCATCATATGTAAATACCGGGAAGGGTGTTTCTTTTATTGGTATATCAAGTTTTTCGTAAACGGCAATGATCATTGCTTCGACAAGATTCATAACATCTTCCCTCTCTACAAAGCTCATCTCAAGATCAAGTTGGGTAAATTCGCCATATGCCCTATCGGCTCTTGGATCTTCATCCCTAAAACACCTGGCGATTTGGAAATATTTTTCAACCCCGCCAACCATCAGAAGCTGCTTATACTGTTGCGGCGATTGGGGAAGGGCGTAGAACTTACCAGGCTGCAGGCGGGAGGGGACTATAAAGTCACGGGCTCCTTCGGGGGTTGTTTCCGAAAGGACAGGAGTCTCAATTTCGAGAAATCCTTTACCGAAAAGATGTTGCCTTATCAGTTCTATAAATTTACTCCTGAGGGCCAGGTTCTTGTACATTCTCGGCCGCCTGATGTCGAGATATCGGTATTTAAGCCGAACCTCCTCGTCAATTTCCCGTCCATCGGTTGTTACGGGAAGAGGGAGAGCTTTTGTCTTATTGAGAATTTTTAATTCTTTGGCCTCAACTTCGATCGACCCCGTTTTGATTTTCGGATTGACCAGCTTTTCTGGCCTATTTTTGATCTCTCCCTTTATCCAGACGACGTCTTCCTCGGACAAATCCTTAAAGCTTTCTCCCCCGACAACTTGAACAGTACCAGTTCGGTCTCGAAGATCGACAAAGACAATTTTTTTGTGATCACGTTTAGAATCGATCCAACCGTAAAGCTCAACGACCGAACCGACTTTTTCAACGAGATCTTCTACATATAAGGTTTTCATAATGGATTTTCTTATGATACAATCTTTTGTTCCTATTAACAAGGAATAATGCTTTCTTACATATTATAGGATCTTATTATGTATAATGTTATTGAACTAATATGAAAAACAATTTTGTCAGGATTATGAAACTATACACGCGATACAAGCGGAGGTAATTTATTTTTTATAAATAATTACCCCGCCGAAAGGCGGATTTTTTTGAAATATGGGAGCAGAAACAATATCAGTACGAATGTTCGACGGTCACGTCAATCGACGAGAAGTCGACATCACAACAAAATTTTTTGGACCTAAGGCAAAGAATGTGCTTTTTGGTTTGCACAGACTCGACAGTGGTTTCAAGTGGACAAAAAAACTGGAGGCGGAGTTGAATAATAATTTTTTCAGCGTTTTGAGGAAAGAGTTTAAGTTAAAGCCCGGCCAGGAGGTGGAATTCTACAGACGTCAGTTAAAGCAAGCGAATAAAATTGTAAGTTATTTGATCAACGAATTGAGTCTTCCCGAAGATATGGTTGCTTTAAGAAACGAGGTTACTCTTTATTCTGACAGCCCGGCACTCAGGTTAAAAAAAATCGCTGACATTGGTGGTGTTGATAAAACCTTAAGGTATGAGATAGCCAGGCAGATGTTCCTTGCCTTAGCTGTTGCACCATTAGATGCGAGGGCTGTTGAGGATAAGCTGGCAACCAGGTTGACCAACCTCCAAGATTTTTTGGATGATAAATTGTTTGTGGGTAAGACAGGCGAGGCTATCAGACGCGATGTATACGCGGAGCATAACAATAAAACTAATGCCGTAAATCGATATGACATTGGTTATCCAATTAAAAGTGAAATGGGTAGTCACATAAAAAAACATGGATTAAAAGTTAGAAATACGACAACCGGACTTGAAGTCTTGACTCAAGCCCGCCATAAAGGTGAAACGATCGCTCTAATAAAAGCTTTGGAAAAAGCCTTAGATAGGAGAGGCGAGGTGGACGTTTTGGGTTCGGTTCAGGATTCTATAGGAATTCAGTTGACAATTATGGGAGATGACAAGGATAGAAATCGGTTTATCGAACACTTTGATTCTTTAATCAAAACATATGACCAATATGAATCCACAGAAGACGACTCTTTACCTGACGCGGATAGAGGTCAAAATAACGGCGTTTTCAAAGCAAGAAAAAAGTATTACTTGAAGGGTTTGTCGGTGCCGGTTGAGGTTATGTTTTTCTCGCTCCCTGAATATCTAGATTACAGTTATGAGGTAGGGGATGGTTATAGCGGACGGGCGCACAGGTTATATGAACTGAGGCGTACAATCCGTGCCGCGAGTAGGCTTTTCCCAAAAGAGATTTATGGAAATGATTTCAACATTGATAGTATGGTCAGAGAAAGAATGCTTACGGTGTCGGATGAATTGAGGTTTAAGAATAGCTGGAGCTGATGAATTTCCCCCTCAATCTATTTCTTCCTCCCCACCGATCTATTTCTAGATTGTAAACCAATTCAATTTCTTCACCTCGGGATAACTTTTTGAAAAGTTCGCTTTTTCCAAAGGCAATGAGTTCCAGACCGTCGACAAATATTTTGAGGTGGGTCGAGGTTTTTCCAAAGAGAGAGGCTCCGGTAATATTGCCTCGACTGACAAATAACGGGCGGGGATTACCGATTCCAAACGGCTCAAGCTTTTCTAAAGATTCAACTAACTTAAGATTGACTTTGGATACCGGAATTTTAATGTCCGCAATTACCGTTCTCTCGAGGTCCTTGTCTTGGATTTGAGATCCGGCTTTTACTTCTGCTTCTTTGATAAAGTTTTTTAACTTTCCACTCTCAATCGTAAACCCGGCAGCGGCGGCGTGTCCACCGACGTCAACAAGGTGTTCTTTCAAGGACTTAAGAAAGTCGGTCATATGAAAGTTTGTGATCGATCGGGCAGAGCCTTTATAAAATCCGTCGTTTCTCGTCATGATAATAACGGGTCGGTAAAATTTTTCAACAAGTTTGGATGCGATAAGTCCGATTATCCCTTCATTCCAACTATCTGAAGGAAGGATGATTATTTTCTTCAGCTTCTTTGGTACAAGTTCCAACGCTTCCTTGACAGACTTTTCGACAAGCACCTGCCTCTCGACGTTTACCGAGCCTACCATTTGGGCAAGTTGATGAGCCTTAGTTTCGGACTTGGTACACAATAACCTGAGAGCGTCAATTGCATGTCCTAGACGACCAATGGCATTGATACGAGGCGCAATCATAAAACCTATTTCGTATGGCGTGATCGGTTTATCTTCAATTCCAGCCTGTTTGAGGATTTGTATTATTCCGTGTCTTTTGACCTTCGTAAACGCTTTAAGACCATATTTAACTACCGAACGTGAAGGTCCGATTATTGGAACCAAGTCGGCGACAGTTCCGATAGTGGCAAGAGCCAGATAATCATATGAAAAATTATGATCAAGGGTGCTTTTGTTTTGGGCCTTGTCCTTGAACGAATTAAAAATTTCCTTTGAAAAGAAGTAGGATACTCCGGATCCGGAAAGAGCCGGGATATGGAAGACCGCTTCGGCTTTGTCAGGAATCTTTTCACCTTTTAAATGATGGTCGGTGACGATAACTTTAATGCCTTTTGAGGTTGCGTAGGCAATTTCTTTAACCTTGGTTATGCCGTGGTCGACGCTTATGATAAGAGTCGGGTCAAACTGCTTAATGATATTATCGATTCCTTTTTTTGAGAATCCGTACCCTTCGGTTTTGCGGTCCGGTACGTAAGGCATTGCCTTAAAGCCGAGTAAGTTCAAGGTCTCCCACAGGATGGCACCACCGGTTATACCGTCGGCATCATAGTCCGTATATACAACAATCATCTGATTCTTATCTTTAATTTCTTTAAGTATCTTAACAACTGTTTTAAAACGATCATTATATTTCTTTTCAAAGTCAAAAATTGATATGTTAAGAGGTGAAGGCGGGTTAAGAAAATCGTTAATATTTTCTATTTTTCGGCTTTTTAAGATCAGTCCGATTATCGAATCGGCGTCGATTTTATCTTCGGGCTTTATCTCATGTTTAAACTGTATTTTCATGGGGTCAATCATTCTAACATTTTTTCATTGGGGTCATGAAGAAGGTTGGTGGTCGTTAGTTTTTCTCCAAGGGAAGCAAAGTTTTTGGTTACCTGGGATGATTGGTTGTAGGCGTTAGCTATATGTTTATTTAGGACCGAGAGATTTTCTTCAGTTCTTTGGTAATCCTTTTTTATGGCATTAAGAAGTGTTAAGACCTGCTTGGCTTTTTCCTCGATTTTCTGACCTTCAAACGATATGAGAATAGCTTTTATATATGCGTAAAAGCTCATCGGAGATACCGGCAAGACCATCCTTGATCCGGCATAATCAAATATTTCATCGGTGTTAATTATTTCGTAATAGATGTTTTCGGAAGGAATATACATTAGAGCATAGTCGACGGTCTTCTCGTCGGGAAGAATATATTTGCGGGCGATATCTCCTATGTGTTTTTTGACGTCCGATATAAAAAGTTTCTTAAAGGCTTCTTTTTCCTTGGGGTTGTCATTTTTTATATACTTTTTAAAATTTTCAAACGGGAATTTGGAGTCGATCGGGATCAGGCCTTGTGAGGTTTTGATGACGGCGTCTACTTTTTCACCGTTTCTAAATTGGTACTGGAGGGAGTATGAACCCTTTGGGAAATACTGTTTCAAAAGATCTTTCAGAATCTGCTCCCCGATATTTCCGCGTATTTTCGGGGAAGCGAGAAATTCCTGAAGCTCTTTCATAGACCTACCGATTTCCGAGAACTCTCCGATATTCTTTTGTACGTCGGCAATCACTTGGGCAGCTCGGTCTAGACGGGCATTGAAAACCGTCATTTGATCAGTCATTCTCTTATCCGTATTGACGCTATTGGATTTTAACCAGTCGACAAGCTCCTCTGACACCTTAGATTTCTCCTCGAGTTTGTTGAACCAGATTCTTAGAATCAATAAAACAACTGCTAAAAGAAGGGCTGAGACGGCAATAAATACGATTGGATTCACAAATCCATTATATCAGACCGCCGTTTTTGAAGATTTTTGGCTTGAGCCAATCTGAAGGACTTTTTTGTTCAAATCCTGGGTCTGTCGGTTGTTTTTCTTTTTCCACATTCTCAATCGGAGTTGGTTCACCTTCGCTTGATGGTAAATGAGTGACGACCGGAGGATTGGGTTTCGTAACGGTCGGTGGCTTAACGGGCTCGGGCTTTTTAATCAGTTTCTTGACGGCCCCCATTCTTAAGAGAGTGGCGATGTGTTCAAAAGTTTCGGCCGAAACAGAATAGGATGTAAAGTTGTTGGTGGCAGCTGCAATCCCCGAATATAGGTTGGTGGCCATGTCCCGATCTATTTCAATCTTAACTTCCTGAAGGACCGATAATACAAGTTCGGAAATGGACGATGAGGTCTTATTGACGTAGTTTACGGTTCCGAAAAAGGCATTTGTTAAATGACGATCGATATTAATAATATCCCGTCCGGTGTAATGATTTTGGTTATCGGTATAAATAGCTCCTAAGTTATTAAGGGTCGGCGAATCGATTACGATTATGAAATCGACCGTGCCTCCGGTATATGAGTAAGAAACCTGCGCGGGGTCAAGTTTTTTAAACCCTGCCCTTGGCGTAATAATAAGGTTGAAAGCTGATCCTTGGATGTTGTAATCGACTTTGTCGATAGAACCATCAGAATATGGAAATGAAACCATTAGTGAGTCTCCGCCGGTTGCAAACTGGTTCTTGATTTTGTCCGCTCCCATTACGTCTGACTGGGGAATGTTTGAGGAAGCTAAGGTGACGTTTTTACCCATTTTAGTGAGTCCTAGGTATAAAGAACATGCGGAAGCGATGGCGTCGATCGTGGAATTTGGGGGAATGACGATAATTCCAGAACTACCCTTATTGATGATTTCATGAACCCGGCTCAAGACATTCTGGTTATTGTTCATAATTCTATAGGATAGATTTTACCATATCTCCTATAGTAATGTCAAGTGGTGGTGAAAACACCATTCCGGATTCCTGGTCTTTCTTGACTTCGTTGACTTCTCGGGCCCTGATTTTTAAAGAAACGAGCTTGGTCTTGCCAAAAAGTTTATTATTTCGGTGGACCTCCAAACCATCATTTAGGTTGATTTTACCTTTAGTTACCTTGACTCCATAGATGGTTTCCCCCTCGATTATAAAGGTGGCTAAGACTTTTGCCTCACCTTTAAGATTTTTTTCTTTTTCTTCCTTTTCATTCATCAGGTCGGCAACTTCATTTAGCTCATCCAATAGCTCGTAGATAATATTATAGGTTTTAATTATTACCTTTTCTTGCTTGGCAAGTCCGATAGCTTCTGAAGAAGTAACAACTCCGAATCCGATAACGATAGATTTGGTGGTTTTGGCCAAGAAAATGTCGGATTTATTGACCTCTCCTATGGCGATCAAAACTATTTTAACATTGGCGTTCTTGTCAAGAGCCTGCTTTATAGCTTCATAGCTTCCTAAATTATCGGTTTTTATCACCAGTGAAAGTTTTTTTTCTATTTTTGGAGTTGCCAGAAGAGCGTCCATATCGATGGTTTTTGTTACTTCAGGCGCTGCCTCTACTTTTTCGGCTTCAGTCTGGCTGCTTGTTACAACAGAGCCGACAGTTGGCATATTCTGAAATCCGCTCATTTCAAAGGGCGTAGAAGGGTATACGGTCTGAACTTGATGTCCCAAATCATCAAAAAGTGATCTGACCTTTACCTTTTGATTCTGCTCATACAATTCGTCGCCTACCTTTATCACTCCGTCTTTGATTATTAGCGATGGAGTGATCCCTCTTTTATCCTTTTTCGTCTCGATGATATAAGCTTTCGGAGGATTCGTTTCCTTATAGGTTAGATTAAGATCGGAAGCTAATAGAAGGATGGTTTCCAAAAGTTCCTTGACTCCTTTTCCGGTCTTTGCCGATATTAGTGAAACGGGGACATTACCTCCTTTTCCTTCAACTAAAACTTCATGCTTCATCAAGTCTATTTTGACTTTTTCCGGATTGGCTTCCGGAAGGTCAGTCTTATTAATGGCGACCACATAGGGAATATTGGCGGCTTTAATGTGCGAAATAGACTCGATTGTTTGGGGCATTAGCGAGTCTTTGCCGTCAACAAGAAGTATGGCAATATCGGCAACGTTTGCCCCCCGAGCCCTGATTTTGGAAAACGCTTCGTGTCCCGGTGTGTCGATGAAGGTAATCTTTCCAGTTTTATAATCCTTCATACCGGTATCGATTTCGTAGGCACCGATTTTCTGGGTGATTCCTCCGTGCTCTCGATCGGTAATATTACTTTTCCTGATATTATCCAATAAAGTAGTCTTACCGTGGTCGACGTGGCCTAGAATAGCTACGATAGGTGGACGTGCTTTTACCATACCTCAATTATATTACTAAATTGCTAAAAGGGGATTGATTAAGCTTTGGTTGTTTCTTCTTCTTTTTCTTCTTCTTTGGTTTCGGGAGTTTCGTCAGCCTTTTTTTCATCTGGAGCTTCAACCGTAGTTTCAATTTCTGAAGGTTCGTCCTTGGTTTCTACAGCTGGCTCGCCCTTGGTTTCGGTCGTTTCATTCTTTAACTGGATTATATCAATTTCAAAATCCGTCAATCGAGATGCGAGATTGACGTTTATCCCACCGCGGCCGATTGCCAAAGGTGCTTCCTTTTCGTCAACAGTTACTTTAGCCTTGCGGTTTTTACTGTCCAGCTCGACCTCGGTTATTTTTGCCGGGGAAAGTGAAGCCATTAAAAAGAGTTTTTCATCGGGATTCCACTGAATAATGTCAATTTTTTCCTTGCCTCCGAGTTCATCGGTTACCGTTTGAACCCGTACGCCTTTTTGTCCGACGCACGCTCCAACGGGGTCAACACCCGACTGGGTGGAATAAACGGCAATTTTTGCCCTTTCTCCGGCCTCTCTGACCGTTTTCTTGACCTCTACAGTGCCATTGCTTATCTCAGGCACTTCTCTTTTGAAAAGCTCTTCGATTAGCTTTGAATCGGATCTAGAAACTATTATTCGGGGATTGCCGAACTTGTCTTGGGAGATTTCTTTCAAATATACAATGAGACTGTCATTTACCGAATAACGCTCATCTTTCATCTGTTCTTCACGAGGTAAAACAGCCTCGGCTTTGCCGATATCCAAATAAGCATTATAACCGTCGTATCTGATAACCCGGCCTTTAATTAAAGCCCCAATCTGGGCTTGGTAGTGGGCGGCAACGGTTTTTTTCTCGGCCTCTCTTATCTTCTGAAGAATGACCTGTTTAGCAGTCTGAGCGGCAATTCTTCCGAAGCCTGGAGGGGTAATGTCCTTTCCTTCTTTAAGGATTTTGGTCTCGCCGGTTTCTCGACTGACCTGGGCTACAAACTCTTCAGTTTCCGATTCAGGGTATTCTCTTTTGTATGCGGCAATGATTGCGGCTTCAATCGACGTCAAAACGTCGTCCGGGGATATACCCCTTTCGGTCGCCACCTGATTCAATGCCAGAGCAAATTCTGTTTTTATGATTGTCATAGGGTAATTCTACCACAAATTTTACTTTTTAGCTTCAGGAGTATCGGCTTTTTCTGCCGGTTTAGCTTCTCCTTTTTCAGGAGTAGAAGCTGCCTCGTCCTCCGCTTCACCTTCGACCTTCTCGGTGGTTACCTCCGGGGCTGTCGAGACAGTATCTGGAGTAACGCTTTCTTCCTTGTGAGCTACAACCGAGATGACGACCTTGTCTGCCTCGTCCTTTAATTCATATTTAGCAGACTTCTTAAGGTCTGACACCTTAATCTCGTCTCCGAGTTCCTTTAGGACAGAGATATCTACTTCGATTGCCGTTGGAATATCATTAGGTAGAGCTTCAAGAGATAGGACATCCGACTGGATAAGGAGAACTCCTCCCTTTACGTTAACAGCTTCCGAAGCTCCAACAGCTTTAACTGGAACATCAGTTAATACTTTCTTTGAAAGGTCGATCTTCCTAAAGTCTACGTGAAGTATCTGATCGGTTACCGGGTGCTTTTGAAGGAATTTAATAAGGGTAGGGATTTCTTTCTTATCAAGGTCCAAGGTAACAACCCCGGTTTCATGAGCGACCCGATAGACTTTCAAGAAGTCTTTCATGTTAACGGTAATTGAAGCGGATTTGAAATCCGGTCCGAAAATGTTAGCCGGAAGCATCTCTTCGCGCCTCAATTTTTTTAATTTCTTGCCGAAAACTTCCCTTTTGGAAACCTGAAGTGTTAATTTTTTCATAATTATTGTTTCATCAACTCAATTAAAAATATTTTATCGGTTGATAAATTGGTATTATAGATGATTTCACGACCTTTGACAACTGGAGAAAAATTCTGGTTGAGTACGTAGATGTTGTTGCCAGTCGTAAACTCTAGGACAAAATCCGAATTTGGAGCGCCAATTTGTTTTTGAATGACAAACTGGTAAATTTGACGCTCGTTGACTACTTTTTGATTTAAAGAATAGCTTATTTTGATTTCAGCCGTTTCTGTGGGTTTTATTTCAAAAAAGAATCCGACGGTTTTGTATTTATCGTCTTTTTGGTCTACTTCATCGACTCTAACCCCATTCTTAGTAACTTCCTTGACGGTCACGTCACGAGGCAAAAGTACTTGAAAATAATTCCTGAAAAGACCGGTCGGAAATACCAGGGCGGGGGAGTTATTCTTGTATTGAATTGATAGTAGGTGGTTGATCTGACCTTCGTTGTCGATGTTAGTTTTTAAATACAAACTCCGATTAACAAAATAATTAGCCTTATTCGATCCGACATTAGCGTCATACGGGAAAAGATAATCTATTATGCAATCTTGGGAGAGAGTACACTTTGGTTCAATTACCCGACCCGACCAGAAAGAAGAATCGAAAAGAGCCTGAATCGACGGATCTTTTACATAGACTGTTAATTGTTTTTCGTCAAGAGATCTCTTAACCTCACGGGCAAGTATTTTTGGTGATACCCGGTCGAGATTAATAAATAGTTGATTCATAAGTCCTGAAAGGAAATTTCTTTTCTGGGTCGAGCCAGGGAAAAAATCTTTTTCAACGTGGAGTTGGGTTTTTAGGTAAAAGTTTTTAGCATTAATGTGCTCGTCGTAATCCGGAATGTAAAGATCACCGAAAGCTGCCAAAACATTTTCTATTGCTGACGTTGTAATGAGGATGGCTCCCTCAAAGTCTTCAAAACCCATTTCATTATCGAGAAAGAAAAGTGCTTCCTGATGGTTTTCAAGGAAATCGGGTGAAAAGTTAGAATCCCTTAAAAACCAATGGGGAACGCCAAGGTATTTTGATAAAGGTATTGGCGGATCTATGTGGACTGTAAGTTGTCCGTCGGCATCATACACGTCATACACTTCGACTTTCTGAACCTCATAGTTGCCGACTTTAAGGATTCCAAATGAGCCGATAAAACCGCCTCCCGGCCTCAGTTCTCTATTATTGGCAAAGTAAACTAGATATTTTTTTTCAGTTGGGGAGAACAGTTGGGATTCTAGGTAGTTTATGATTTTTCCCGATTTGCCGATCAGGTCAACGACTTCGATCATTTCGGTTTTTATTTTGTTAATAATCGGTATTCCTGACGGAAGCTTTTGGTTCAAAACAGAAAGGTCGTCGTTAATTATCGCTAAGCTACTCTTTATTTTCTTGAATCTCAACGTCAAATCGGCTTTTTCTTCTGGTGATTTGCTTTTTGTGAATATCAATATCTGCAACTCGCTGGCGCCTTCAACTATAGAGGTGACCTCTTTTATTACTGTCAATCCTTTGGCGCTGATATCGATTGAATTATCGGGAAATGACGCGACTCCGAAAAGCAGCCATGTCGGTCGCGCATAACTATAAAGGTTCTTCGAGATGTCTAAATAAAAGTTACCGAGACCAACGTGTTTACTAACTTTTTCAAACGACTCTTTTCTTAGTCCATCATATGACAAAGCCGTGTGAAATATTGAGAGAGCTAGTGGTGGAATAAATAAGAAGTGGTAAATGAACACAAATACAATAAATATGATAGTTATAGTTTTTGTCGTTATATATTTACTCAGATTAATTTTTAATCCGGCCTTTGGGGTCTGAGGTTTGATGAAATGGCGGGTGTTTATAAAAAGATGGCTTTCTGAAGTTTTTGAAAAGGCAAACCACAATACCTTATCAAGATCCTGGTCGGTCAAGAATTCCGAGGCGACTGACACGGTTTTGATATATTGCGATTTACCCTTATTCTTTTTAATGTCTTTCTTCTGGTTTAGCATGATGTAGATAATTTTCTTTTGCGGATATTTCTTTATGTGTTCGGGAGAGAAAGGTTCGTTTATGAAGAAACAATAATCGAAGCGGTCAAGTGATTCTATCCGGCGCGAAGAAAAGAAGTATTCGACAGAAGATTCCTTGAGCCTTTCCTTGAGATTGTCGATAAAGCCGTAGTTATTTTTGGAAACTATTAAGGCTTTTTGTTTTTCTTCAAGGATTTCGGTCGTAAAGGACATAATACTTATTGTATAATTTTAGGGTGACAAAAGAGGCCATAATTATTTCTTATCACGATCTCAAACGATCGACGAAATTATTCGAAGGGAAAAATGTAGTTCTTGTCGGAGGATGCTTTGACCTTTTACATTACGGACATGTCCAGTTTCTTAAGTCGGCGTCGGGTACGGGTGATTTTTTGATAATCGCTTTGGAAAGTGACGAATTTATAAAAAGGAATAAAAGAAACATCCCGATCCATAACCAACGGGAAAGAGCCGAGATACTTGCCACTTTGAATATGGTAGACGCGGTGGTCTTACTGCCTTTTTTTGAAAATGAGAAGGAATACTATAATCTAGTTGAGATAATTAGACCGGGAACAATAGCCGTAACCGAAGGCGACCAATACCTTAAAGAGAAACAGGCTCAGGCAGAAAAGGTAGGCGCTAAAGTCAAGATGGTTACTCAATTATTAAAAGAGTTTTCGACGAGAAAAATTATTTCGGAATTTTAACCTATATGAGACTATTTTTAGCAATAGAATTGCCGGATAAAGTCAAACAGCAATTGGATACCCAACTTGAAGACGTCAAAAAAAAGTATCCGGAATTTAATTGGGTAACCGCTGATAACTTTCACATAACGGTCTATTTTTTTGGAGAAACTTTTAACATCGATCCGGTTAAAAAAAAGATAAAAGACTTGCTCTTTGACAGGGAGGGTTTTTATCTCTATTCGGCAAACATTGACGTTTTTGTCCACCAAAAATTACTTATGTATCTCAATTTTAGACGCGAGAAAAAACTTGAATCCTTGGCGAATCTGATAAAAGACAACTTCAAAGGGCCGTACTCTGAACAAAAATATGTACCACATCTGACAATTGGTCGGGGAAGAAAATCCTCAAAACAACAATATTTTGCGTTGAAGAAGAAGATGGAAAAAGTTGAGATTGATATATCGTTCAATGTGACAAAGTTGGTTTTGTTTGAGAGTATCCTTACGGGGAAGAAGCCATATTACAAGAAGCTTGCTACCTTCGCACTTCTAAAAAACTAAAAACCACCCCTTTTCGTGCTGAGTGGTTTTTAGGTTAAATATTTTATTTAAAGAAAATATTATGCCGCACCGATTTTGTACATTCCTGTTCCACAGTCTGGACATTTTGCTTTCATGGCCGGCTTTCCATTTTTCATGGTGACTTTTTCAGGATTGTCAACTTCCTTTTTTGCGCGACATTTTACACAGTACATTGATACCATATATTTATATCACCTCCTTTCATTTACTTAATTATCCTAGCAAAATATAGAGCGATTTCAAGCGCAATCACGACTGCCACCAAAACAAGACTTTTTTTTAGATCTGAAAAAAAGAAGGAATTCTCAAATTTTTTTTCATTTTGTTTGGGAATCTCTTTAATCTGGGTTGCGACTTTTGTTTCAGCTACATCGGGGACAACTACAGGAGAAACCTTTTCAGCAAGCATCATTTTCTTTCGGTACGCGGCGATCATTTTTTGCCTTTTGGTTTTTTTTGGCATACGCAATCACTATAGATTGTAGATACGTAAAAGTCAAATTGACACGGCCTCACCCAAAGGCTATCATTATTAAATGTTGATATACATATTAATAGGAGCCTGTTTCTTTTGGTTACTTATCCTCACTTTCATCTTTGTAAAACTCAGGAACCATTACTATAATCTTATTTCGACGACTAAAAAAGAAAGGTTGGATGACATCCTAGACTCACTAATTAGTGGTGAAAGGATGCTTAAAGCCGAAGTCGACGATTTGAAAAAAAGATTGGAAGCTGAGGTCAAGAAATCTAGCCTTCACCTTCAAAAAATTGGGCTTGTGAGATTCAATCCTTTCGGCACCGTTGGTGGCGAACAAAGCTTTGTGGCCGCATTTGTAGACCAAGAAAACAGCGGAATTGTTCTCAATTTTATTTACACAAAAGAAGGCTTAAGAGTGTATACTAAAAGGGTAAAAAAAGGTATCGGAGTAGAGTACGAACTATCAAAAGAAGAAGAAAAAGCGATTGAAAAAAGTATATAAGTATATTTACTAGTTAGTATTTTTTAAAAAAATATGATAGACAAAAAAATGGCTTGGGTAATTGTTTTTGTTGTTTTTATGCTTTCCGCCGTTAGTTCATATTCTTTTTTCAAAGGTGGAAGCGTTGCAACCATTTTGTCACCTCTATCAAACTATAAACCCCCTTCCCCAAATGGAGTGTCGGTTTCTCCCGACGAACCAAAAACCGAACAATGTCCGATAAACGGGGAAATGCTTGCAAAGTCACAGAGAACTAATTGGGAAAAAAGAAGACCCCTTGCAATTGTCGTTGAAAATCACAAAGAATCAAGACCGCAGTCTGGTCTGACGGCTGCTGATGTTGTGTACGAAGCAGTGGCAGAAGGCGGTATTACTAGATTTTTAGCGATCTTTTATTGTAAAGACGCATCTCCTGTTGGTCCTGTTAGATCGGCCAGGATATATTTCATCAATCTGTTGGAGGCTTATGGCGCCAACCCGTTATATGCCCACGTTGGAGGAGCAAATACACCGGGGCCGGCAGATGCCTTAGGTTATATAAAGGAAATAGGTTGGTCAAATTACAACGATCTCAATCAGTTTTCAGTCCCGTTCCCGTATTTCTGGCGTGATTATGAAAGACTGCCGGGAGTTGCTACCGAACACACCGTATACACATCGACCTCAAAACTTTGGCAGTATGCTAAAGATAAAAGGGATCTAACCGATAAAGATGAAGATGGTGTCGGATGGGATGAGGATTTTACACCTTGGAAATTCGAAGACGACGCGAAATCCGAAGACCGGGGAACGGTTGCTAAGATCGACTTTGGTTTTTGGGATAGCTTTGCTTCCGATTTCAACGTTGTCTGGACATATGATAAGACGTCAAATTCATACAAAAGATCAAGCGGAGGAGCCCCCCATATGGACAAGAATAATGGTAAGCAGATAACTTCAAAGAACGTCATAGTCATATTCGCCAAAGAGTCCCCGGCCAACGATGGATATGAGGGCGGACAACATCTCCTCTATAGGACAATTGGTTCAGGAGATGCCTTAATATTCAACAACGGCAATGTTATAAAAGGGGATTGGTCAAGGACAGACACAACGGATAATCTGAAATTCACAGACGAACAAGGTGCTGAAGTTAGCCTTGTAGGAGGTCAGGTTTTCGTTGAAATGTTGCCGACAGGCAATAAGGTAAACTATTGATATGTTGCAACACATAATTCCTTCCAAAGCAAGGCGAAAGATACTAGAATTCTTTTTCCATCATCCGATGGAAAATTTTTATCTTAGGAAGATCGTAAGAGAAATAGATGAAGAGGTGAACGCCGTTAAACGCGAGCTTGATATCCTTTCAAACGAGAAGCTGCTTCTCAAGGAAAGAAGGCTTAATAAGATATATTATTCACTTAATAAAAACTATCACCTATATGACGAGTTCACTCGAATATTCACCAAGTCGACATCTTTAGCCAAATCAATTTATAAAAACCAATCGGCATTGGGTAAGATTAAGTTTGTGGCTGTATCCTTGAAGTTTGCCAAGAACGTCGTTATTAAAGAAGATGAAATATATCTTTTGTTTGTGGGTATTATAGTCATCGCTGAAGTCGAGAGTTTAATTCATGAGGCGGAAAAGACTTTTGGTCGGCCGATAAACTATACCGTTATGACAGAAGACGAGTTTGTCTTTAGGAAAAAGAATAATGATCCGTTTATTTGGAGATTTCTTAAGCAACCCAAAATTATGTTGGTTGGACATGAGGACGACTTACTCAAGTAAACCCCCAAAATGAAAATATTCAAATACTTTTTTTTGCTCTTAACGGCTTTGCTTATTATTTGGATAGATTTACCCGAGGATTTTAAAGTCGGTAAATATACCGTTAACCCGTTGTCGATTGACACCAACTTATTTGGAGTAAATATCAAGCGTGATTTTAAAACTCGCCTTGGTCTTGATCTAAAGGGAGGTAGTCATCTAGTCTTTGAGGCCGAAACTAAGGGGGTCAAATCTGAAGACTTGGCTGAAGCCATCGAGTCGAGCCGAAATATTATAGAACGAAGAGTCAACCTTTTTGGAGTTTCAGAGCCTACCGTCTCCACAAGTAAATCTGGTCAAAATTATAGGATTACGGTCGATTTGCCAGGAGTAACTGATGTTTCAGAGGCGGTCGCATTGATCGGGCGGACAGCCCAATTGACTTTTCAAGAGCAGGCGGAAAAAGAGGCAACGACAACACCGACTTTGGTCAATAGCGGGCTGACAGGAAAACACATAAAAAAGGCAACGGTCACGTTTGATCAGCAGAACGGGCAACCCCAAGTCGCTCTGTCTTTTAGCGACGAAGGGTCAAAACTCTTTGCTGAAGTCACCAAAAGAAATGTCGGAAAACCAGTCGCAATCGTCGTTGATAATTCGCTTATTTCGGCACCAATTGTCCAACAAGAAATTGTCGACGGCAACGCCGTCATAACCGGTTCCTTTACAACTGATGAAGCAAAAAAGCTGGCAATTGCCATTAATTCCGGGGCGTTGCCGTTGAGCGTTAGGCTTATCGAACAAAAGAATATTGGACCGACTCTTGGTGCGACTGAAGTCAGGAAGAGTTTAGTTGCCGGAGGCGTGGGACTGATAGCTGTATTGATTTTTATGATTGCTTATTATGGAAAGCTTGGAGTGATTGCCTCGTTGGCGCTTATCATTTATGGGCTCATATCTTTTGCGATTATAAGGGTTATTCCGGTAGTTATGACCCTTTCTGGTATAGCGGGATTCATCCTATCCATTGGAATGGCTGTCGACTCGAACATTCTAATATTTGAAAGGATAAAGGAAGAGCTGAGGCGCGGTAGGTCTTTTGACATTGCCGCTCGTCTTGGATTCGGACGAGCAATTGATGCCATCAAAGACGCCAATATTACAACACTAACGGTCGCATTCATTCTATTCAATCCGTTAAACTGGGAGTTTCTTCCCCAGTTTGGGATGGTTAGGGGATTTGCGCTGACTCTGGCGATAGGAGTCGCCACCAGTCTTTTTACCGGTGTAATAATAACGAAACGGCTAATAAATATTTTTTACAAAATCAAAAATGGTTAATTTCCTTAAATACAGGTTCTTGTATTTGATTATTTCCTCAATAGTTATCGGCGTGGGTCTCTTTTCAATTGCCTTTTGGGGGTACAGATTCTCCATAGATTTTGTTGGAGGCACCAACGTCGAATACCAGTTGAAAAAGGAAATAAGTCCTTCATCATTTGAAAAGATTCTCAAGGATAATGAAATTGAGGCGATCGAATACCGACTTGAAAAAACCAACTTATTTCTTAGAGCGAAAGCGATAACCGATAAGCAAGAAAAAAATTTCAAGAAGGGTCTTGAGTTAAATACCGGAAAAGTCACTGTGTTGAAATCCGAGACGGTTGGACCAACTCTTGGTCGCGAAACCATGGTCAAAACGGGGATTGCGTCCATACTGGCGATAATCGGCATTCTTGTCTATATGAGTTTTGCCTTTAAAGGCTACCGATTTGCCATTGCGGCTATATTGGCGATGATACACGACTTTCTGGTTGTAGTGGGGAGTTACTCTCTTTTATCGCACTTTTTTAACGCCGAAGTCGACACAATGTTTGTGACGGCAGTCTTGACAACTTTATCTTTTTCGGTTCACGATACGATAGTCATCTTCGATAAGGTCAGGGAATATATTCAGACAGAAGGTCAGAGTGATATTGAGCATTATGCTAATCGTGCGTTGACCGAAACAATGGTTAGATCTATAAATAACTCAATGACCATCGTATTTATGCTTCTGGCATTGACTTTGATGGGGGGTTCAACGATTAAGTTTTTTGTAATAGCCTTACTTATCGGAACCATAACCGGGACTTATTCGTCTCCGTTTGTTGCTACCCCGATTCTCGTCTGGCTTGAGAAAAGAAAAATTAAAAATTCCTAAAAAATATTATGGATGATAAAAAAGTAAAAGCTGAGGTTTGTCCGAAATGTGGTGCACCGTTGGGTGAAGTTGTTGAAACAAAATCTGGGAAAAAACTCCAGAGATGCTCGACCGGTAGTTGGGACCCCGAGACAAAGCAAAACGTTGGTTGCGACTTTGTTAAATGGCTGGCGGTTGAGCCGACCGCTCTTGAAGAGAAGTGCCCAAAATGCGGGGCTCCTCTACTTATGGTAACAACCCGAATGGGTAAGAAAATGAAAAAGTGTTCGACCGCCACTTGGGACCCAAAGACTAAAACCGCCGGAGGCTGTGATTATGTCGAATGGCTCAAAGGCACAACCGAGGCTCTTGACGAAGACTGTCCGAAATGCGGTTCGAAGCTTGTCATGTTTACGACCGTATCTGGAAAAAAACTTAAAAAATGCTCGACTAACCAATGGGATCCGCAACAGAAAATGGCTGTAGGGTGCGACTTTGTTGAATGGCAGAACTAAGATGAAGACGCTTAAATTCCGTCTTGGCTCGCTTGAAGCTAACTGTTACTTCTTGATTGAAGGATCGGACTGTATTATTGTTGATCCGGCCGACGACGCTCCATTCATATTGGAAGAACTTTCTAGGCGCCGTTTGAAACTCAAGGCATTATTGGCAACCCATGGACATTTTGACCATATCATGGCGGTTGGTGAAATTCAGACATCTCTTGAAGTTCCTTTTTACATAAATGAGGAAGACCAGTTTTTGGTCGACAGGGTGGGGGAAACGGCAAAACACTTCTTGGGATATGAACCGGTGGTAATGAAACCGTCAAAGACTGAATACCTAAAAAGCGGTAAGATGGATATTGGGGATTTTACTTTTGACGTCATAAGAAGTCCTGGGCATTCTCCGGGTGGAGCTTCTTTCTATTTTAAAACCGATTCGGTTGTATTTACCGGCGACACTTTGTTTAAAGGAGCCATCGGAAGGTTTGACTTTTCTTACTGTAATAAGGGAGATCTTAGTAAATCACTTACCAAACTGTTTGAATTGCCGGACCTGACGATTGTCTATCCTGGACACGAAGAAGAAACCTCGATTCAAGAGGAGAAAAAAAACTCAGGAGTATTTTTTGACTTCCTTAAGTAGGATTTCTTTCTCGTTTTTTAGTCCTTTTTCAACCACTTTGTCAAATATGTCTTTGAGGATTTCGCCGATCCTGGGGCCTGGCTTCATTTTTAATATTTCCATGACGTCGTTGCCGCTCACTTTTAGGTCTTTTATTTGAAATGGCTGCTTCTGGACTTCTTCGAGCCTGCGCCTGAACAAATCAAATCTCCAGGAATCGGGTTTAGCTCCAGATCCGATCCGGTCCCCGAAACGAAGGTCAATAATGTCGTTTAAGTATTCTTTACCGACGCTTCTTATGAATCGTCTGACGGCCTTGTCGGTCTGAATCTCTGAAACCGTGAACTGATGGTATTGAACAAGTCTGACAAGCTTTTCTTTTTCTTTGTTTGACAACCTGAAGCGGTCAGCAATTTTTATCGCCAGGTTTTTGCCAGCAACTTCGTGGTTATAGAAAGTGATCAAACCTGAATCGTCATCTCGCCTGAAGGTTTCAGCTTTTCCTACATCGTGGATCAAAGTGGCGAATCGGGTTATGGGGTCATTGGACGGACAGTATTTTAAAGCTTGAATCAAGTGGGTTCCGACATCAAAAACATGATGTCTTTTCGGACTTTTTTGGGGAATCATAAAACAGAGGTCAACTTCGGGGAGCATGAATGATAAAAGTCCGGAATTTTTGAGAAAAACAACACCTTCAGAAGGATAGTCGCTTGAAAGAATTTTTAAGAATTCGTCCCTGATCCTTTCCCAGGAAATGTTAGTTATTAAATTGGCATTTTTTTGTATTGACACGCGGGTTTTCTCTTCGATCATAAACCCGAGTTGTGATGATAACCGTATAGCCCTAAGTAACCTTAAGGCGTCTTCGTTAAATCTTTTATCCGGGTCGCCGACTGCCCTGACAATCTTACTCTTTAAATCTTTTTGACCATTAAAAGGGTCAATAATGTTTTTTCCATCATGAGCGATTGCATTTACGGTAAAGTCGCGTCGAGAAAGGTCCTCGTCTAGTGTTTTTGCCCAGGAAATTTTGTCGGGATGGCGGTGGTCTTTATAGTCGCTTTCGCGCCTAAAGGGAGTGACTTCGTACAGAGAATCGTTTTCGGTCACCGTGACAGTTCCATAACCGTTGTGGTAAAAGGATTCAGTGAATAGATTTTGAACTTCTTCAGGGGTTGCCGAAGTGGTGAAATCCCAGTTGGTGATCTTTTTTTTCAACAACAAGTTGCGGACCGCGCCTCCCACAACATATATCTCAAAGCCCTTGTCCTTGAATTTTTTCATGAATTCTAAAACTTCGTCGGGTATGGTAATCATTAGGTAATTATAGCGCGTCTTTAACTGATCTGACAATTTCTTTATATAGCGGAATGTCCATCTTAAACATAGCCTCGTCAATCGTCATCCAACGAGCGTCGTAATATTCTCTTTTAATAAAGGCGAAATCTTTCATTGGAACGTTGACGACATACCACAGGTCGTAATGGACTTTACAGGGATTTCTCGGATTATCGCTAATATCTTTTATGGAAAGGTTTAAAGGTGTTACTTGATCTTTGACTATTTGGTGTTCAAGCTCCTCGAAAAATTCTCGAACGACTGTATCGACCGGGTGTTCGAGTTCATCAATATGCCCGCCTGGTGGTATCCAACTATCGGCTTTGATGTGGTGGCCAAGGTATATGGAGCCAGTTTTGGGATCAAAAGGAATAAAGAAAGAGCAGATATGTTCGTCGATATTAACTTCCTTAGTGAGTCGATTGGTCGATCTGATTTTTTTTAGGAATCTATCTATAATTTGGGGGTCGACAGACTTTCTTTTGAACCTCAACAATTCCTTTTCAATCGTTTTATTGTATTTATTCATTTTACAAGGGACTTCAGAATGTCCAGATTTTTTTTATCAGGTCCCTCACCATCAAACCCGGGAGTTTCGATGATGAAAGGGTAATCTTTTGTTTTCGGGTGGTTCAGTAATATCCTAAATTCTTCAAGGCCTATTTCACCTTGACCAATGTTCTCGTGCCGGTCACGACCTGAATTTAAAGGATCGCGACTGTCGTTGAAATGCCAGAGCTCAAGCTTCTCAATTCCTATGTATTTATCGAATTTGAGAAGCAATTCCTCGAGTTGCCGATCGCTTCTTAAGTCATAACCGTTTGAAAAAAGGTGACAGGTATCCAAACATACTTTCACCCGGTTCGAACCAACATCTTTCACAATCTGTCCAATTTCTTCCAAAGTCTGTCCAATTTTCCGATTGCCGGCATTTTCGATAAGAAATAGTGAATTAGAATTAGTTTTTTCCAGGATTTCCCCGATGTTTTTAGTAAGCGTTTGATACTTCTTTGGGGTCGCTTCTCCCTTATACGAACCCAAATGAACGATTGACCCTTTAACTCCCATTAAAGGAGCCAAGTTAAGCTCGTTTATGAGCGACTGCTTTGAAAGGTGTCCGATCCGTCCATCGTCGGCAAGATTGACGAGGTAAGAGGCGTGGAAATATATAGGATCTATTCTTAAATTATTTTTACTTTCATTAAACAACTGAATTTGCATCTCGTCTAACTTGACAAAGTTCCACCCCCGCGGGGAGGAAGAGAAAATCTGAAGGCAGTTGCCTTTGATCGCATTAATCCTTTCAATAGCCTTATGATGACCTCCCGCAATTGATATATGGGCGCCCAGTTTTGTCATAGTATTTGGTTGATTCTTTTTTTGATATTAATGGGAAATTCATAAGTGTTAATTTGCTCTTTTTTGATCCAACGGAATTCTAGAAGCTTCTTCTCGAGTTTTACGTCAAAGTTCAAGGGATGACACAAAAAGTGTTGGGCATGGTAATAAAAACCAGAACTTTCAAAAACATCCTCACCGATCCAGCGATCAACCTCGATATCTAAGTTAACCTCTTCTTTGACCTCGCGCTTGAGTCCGTCAAGAATCGCCTCATCGGGTTCTATCTTACCTCCCGGTATGGTCCAAAGTCCGGCGTCTATATGTTCAGCCTCAGACTTCTTGACGATTAGAATCTCATTATTGTTGTTGACGATGAAAGCGCCAACTGCCAATACCACGTGATATTTTTTGAGCATAAATAGATTATATCAATTCAAAAGTTGCTTATCCCCTTGACAAATTAGCAGACATATTTTATGATTGCTAATATGGAGGACTTAACTCAGAGACAGGTTGATATTTTGAAAGCAATTATACGAGAGTATTCCGAATCCGGTTTGCCGGTCGGTAGTGACATCCTAGAAAAAAAATATAAGCTGGGAGTGTCTCCGGCGACGATCCGGAATGAAATGGTCGAGTTAGCTAAAAAAGGCTACCTCAAAAAAAACCATTTTTCATCAGGCCGTATCCCGTCAGCCCGGGGCTTCAGGTTTTATATCAAGCACCTGATGAAACAGAAGGAATTGTCAACGACCGACGAAGTCGCCTACAAAAACAGCATTTGGGATGAGAGGGCGGAGTCCCATCGTTTGCTTTCACAGTCGGTTAAGGTTCTATCCCAGAAAACCGGTCTTTTATCATTGGTAACAACCAATTACGGCGATCTCTATTATGCCGGCGTCGCCAATCTGTTGACCGAACCCGAGTTTTTTGACCTTAATATGTCAAGAATCCTATTCGGCCGACTCGATGAATATACCTTTTGGGACAGGATTTTAAACGAGTTTACGGAAATCGAGGATCAGGTTATGTGTATGTTGGGTGAAGAAGATTTTCACGATTCGGCGTTTGATAGCATGGCCTCGGTTTGGGGAGAATTTGAAGGTAACAAGATTAAGGGTATGGTCGGGGTTGTTGGTCCCAAAAGAATGTACTATGAGGAAATTATTCCTCAAGTTAGATATTTTTCAAAACTAATAGAAGGTATTATCAAAGAGCAAGGGTTTTAAACTATGGACGACAAAAAGAAAAAATCGGAATCGAAAAAGCCTGTGGTTGAAAAAACAAATACTGAGGTTGAGGTTTTAAAAAAACAGGTTGAAGAATTTAAAAACAAATATTTGAGGGCACTTGCTGATTATCAAAATCTGGAAAACCGGATAAAACAGGAGCGGGAATGGGTTGTTGGGAACGCCAACAGTAATTTGGTTTTGAAATTATTACCTTTTCTTGACAATCTTGACAAAGCCGAGGTGTTTATCAAGGATGAAGGGTTAAAGATTGCCAAGGCCCAGTTGGAAAAGGTTCTTATAGATTTGGGACTTGAGGAGATTGACGTACTCGGTAAGGAGTACGACCCCTACACCGCCGAGGTGATAGAGCTTGTCGGTGGAGATAAAGACAATATGGTTACCGAGGTTTTGAGAAAAGGTTACAGGATGGGTGAAAAAATATTAAGAGTTGCTCAGGTAAAAGTGAGCAAAAAAACCAGTTAATAATTTAATCAAACAAATATGGCTAAAATAATCGGAATCGATCTAGGCACCACCAATTCGTGTGTTGCCGTCATGGAGGGTGGAAAGCCCAAGGTTATACATTCAGCAGAAGGAAGAAACGTCATTCCATCTGTTGTCGATCCTGTTAAAAGGATTGTCGGAGACGTTGCCAAAAGGCAGATGGTTGTCAACCCTAAAAATACTATTTTTTCGATAAAAAGACTAGTGGGTCGTCGCTTTTCCGATCCATCGGTTGATATGGATAAAAAATGGTTACCCTACACCATAAAAGCCGGCCGCGACGATATGGCTAACGTTGAAGTCAACGGTAAAACGTACACTCCCCAGGAAATATCAGCGATGATTCTCCAAAAAATTAAGGCGGATGCCGAGGCTTATCTTGGAGAAAAGGTAGACAAAGCTGTCATTACAGTTCCTGCCTATTTTGACGATGCCCAGAGACAAGCAACGAAACAAGCCGGAGAAATCGCAGGACTTGAAGTTGTTCGTATCATTAACGAACCGACGGCCGCTTCTTTGGCTTACGGTTTGGATAGGAAACATGCCCATACAATTGCCGTATACGACCTAGGTGGAGGAACCTTTGACATTACCGTACTTGAACTGGGTGAAGGGGTTTTCCAGGTCAAAGCGACAAACGGAGATACCCATTTAGGCGGAGACGATTTTGACAAGGTTATTCTTGACCATATTGCCGAAGAGTTTAAGAAAGAAAACGGCATCGATCTTAAGAAAGATCCGCAAGCTCTTCAGCGACTGAGAGATGCTGCCGAAAAAGCTAAAATAGAGCTTTCGTCAAGTCTTGAGACAGAGATCAACCTCCCATTTGTAACCGTTCAGGATGGGCAACCATTGCACTTAGTTCAGAAGCTAAGCCGGGCAAAACTAGAATCGCTGGTCGGCTCGCTCGTTGACAAATCCTTCGAGTCGGTTAAAGCCTGTCTTAAAGACGCCAAGACCGAGACCTCAAAAATTGACGAAATTGTTATGGTCGGAGGTATGACAAGAATGCCATTGGTTGTCCAGAAGGTTAAAGATTTTTTCGGCAAAGAACCCAATAAATCAGTCAATCCAGATGAAGTCGTTGCGATTGGCGCGGCCGTTCAAGCAGGAGTCCTGACGGGCGAAACCAAAGACGTTGTTTTGTTGGACGTCACGCCTTTGACTTTAGGTGTTGAGACTTTAGGTGGCGTTTTGACTCCGCTTATTAACAGAAACACGACTATTCCAACGACCAAGGCGGAAACATTCTCAACTGCCGGAGACAATCAAACACAGGTTGAGATTCATATTCTTCAGGGTGAACGTTCGATGGCGAAGGACAACAAGTCGTTGGGGCAATTTATTTTGGACGGCATTCCGCCGGCTCCTCGTGGTGTACCCCAGATAGAAGTGTCGTTTGATATAGATGCTTCTGGAATTCTTTCGGTTACAGCTAAAGATAAGGCAACCGGAAAATCCCAGGGGATTAAAATCACAGGCTCAACAGGCCTCAATAAAGAAGAAATTGAAAAGATGAAAGAGGAGGCTGAAAAAAATGCCGAGAAGGATAAGGAAGAGAAGGATAAGATCGAAGTTAAGAATAAAGCCGACAACATGATCTATGTCGCCGAAAAGTCCCTCAAGGACGCTGGCGATAAGGCACCCAAAGACGTCAAAGAAAACGTCGAAAAGAAGATAAAGGAGCTTAAGGACACAATCGGTAAGGGGACAAAAGAAGAGATTGAAACCAAGACTAAGGATTTGTCCGATGAATTAACAAAGATAGGCCAGGCCATGTACAACAAACAAGGTCAACCAAGTCAAGGACCCGGACCCGGACAACCAACCCCTGACCAGAATCCCAAAGAGGATAAAAAAGAGGAAAAGAAAGACAAAGTTGAAGAGGGAGAAGTCGTCAACTAAAGAGAACTAAAAAATATTATAATTAGCCTGCCCTTTTAGGGCAGGCTGATTTAAATTATGGCAGATTACTACGATTTACTTGGAGTTAAAAAAAATGCTAGCGATCAGGAAATAAAAACCGCCTATCGTAAGCAGGCTTTGAAATGGCATCCGGACAGAAATAAAGCTGCCGGTGCCGCTGATAAATTCAAAGAAGTTAATAAGGCTTATGAAGTTCTGTCGAATCCTCAAAAAAGACAGATGTACGATCAGTACGGCGAATCGGCGTTTAAGGGGGCGGCGGGTGGAGGTGCTCCAGGCGCGGGTGGACAGTATTATCAAGATGGACCATTCAACGTTTATACCAACTTTGGAGGCCAAGGTAACCCTTTTGAAAATGTGGACTTCGGAGGATTTTCAGACCCTTTTGAAATTTTTGAACAGTTTTTTGGTTTCCAGTCGCCGTTTGGCGGACGAGCAGGGAGACGTCAACAGCGTGAAATCTATCAAATAACCCTCAACTTTGAGGAAGCCGTTCACGGAATTGAGAAGGAGACAGTCATTAAGGGTTCGACAAAAAAAATAAGGATTCCGGCTGGAGTCAATGATGGGACAACTATCAGGTTTTCGGACTTTGACCTTCAGGTAAGGGTAAGACCCCATAAATATTTTAAAAGGGAAAACCAGGATATATATCTCGAGAAAGAGATCTCCTACCCAACAGCGGTTTTAGGAGGAGCTGTTGAAGTTGAGACAATAGATAAGCCTGTTATTTTAAAGATTCGGCCGGGGACGCAGTCGGGGACAACTGTAAGGTTACGTGGACAGGGAGTTCCCTTTCCAAATTCGAATCGGACAGGAGATCAGTACGTAATCTTCAAAATCAGGGTACCCGAAAGGATTTCCCATAAAACCAAAAAACTTCTTGAAGAACTGAAGGAGGCGTTATAATGCAAATAGAAACCAATATCCAGAATCTTTCCGCTTACAAAAAATATTTAACAGTCGATGAAGCGGTGCACGAATTTCTTAAAAACAAGGGTTACCTCAATATCGACTTGCCAGTTTTGTCACCAACTCTTATTCCCGAATCATATCTTGAGGTATTTGAAACGGAATTCAAGTACTTTTCAACCAAAGAAAAGCTTTATTTGACACCCTCTCCAGAACTTTTCTTGAAGCGACTTTTGGCTTATGGGGTAGGGGATTGTTACTATTTGGGAAAGTCATTCAGAAACAGTGACCCGCCATCAACCCTTCATTCATTTGAATTTAAGATGCTCGAGTTCTATAAAATGGGCGCCACATATATGGATATCGCAAACGAAGTTTTGGAAATGCTCAATTTTATAAACAAAAAAGTAAAAAATGAAAAACTAAATCTTTCCAAGTGGGAAAAATTGTCTATATCAGAAGCTTTCGATAAATATTCCGGGATTTCGGAGAGCGAGCTTTTTGACAAGAAACTATTTATTAATAAATCCAAAGAAAAAGGGTATCGGACTAGTGGGTTCACTTATGAGGATTTATGGAGCCAAATCTACTCTCAGGAAATTGAACCCCATTTGGGTAAAAATGGTCAACCTACGTTAATATACGATTACCCGAAGGAATTTGCCGCTTTAGCAAAACACAATGCCGATAATAAAACTGCCCAGAGGTTTGAATTCTATATAAATGGTATTGAGCTCGGAGATTGTTATACAGAATTGACTGATTGGAAAGAACAAATGTCAAGATTTGAAGTAGAGGACAAAAGTAGAAAAAACTCTTTAAAAACTCCTCATCCGATTGACAAAGGAGTAATTGAGGCGTTAAAATATGGGCTTAAGGATTGCAGTGGCATCGCCATAGGAATGGACAGGTTGGCGATGGTTTTTGCCGGAGTTACTTCGATTGACAAATTGAAGTTGATAAACATTACCAGTTAATTGCTCGAATTCGTCTGAATTCTTCGCAATCATATTAATTTACATATGTACGCAAACGCGGGAAATCTCAAAAAAGGGGAATTCGTTAAACATTTAGGTGAAATTTGGCAAGTTCAGAGAGCGGACTTTTATTCACCTGGAAAGGGTTCGGCATTGATGAAATCCAGAATAAAAAACTTACTTACGGGAAAGACCCTTGATTATGCATATAAATCGAACGAGAAAGTTGAGGTTTTGGACGTCTCTTCGGTCGAGATGCAATATCTTTACAAAGACAACGAAAGTCTTTATCTTATGGACGAAAGAACATATAACCAATTCTCTATTCCTTTGACGGTTGTTGGTGATATAGCGAGATTTTTCAAAGAAGGCGAAAAAATGTACGTCTATCTTTATGACGAGAAACCTTTGACGATCCGACCACCAATGAGCGTTAGACTTAAGGTTACCGAGGCCGAGGATGCGGCCAAGGGTGATACCGTGTCAGGTGCAAAGAAGGCAGTTATTGTCGAAACGGGTGCAAAAGTGCTGGTACCGATTTTTGTAAAAATCGGCGAAACGATTTCAATAAATCCAGAGACAGCTGAATACACGGGTAGGGTATAAAAGGGTATAATTAAGTTATGTTATCCGTTGGCGAAATTTTAAAGAGAGAAAGGCTCAATAAAGGGCTGACACTCGCTATAATCGAAAAACAGTTAAAGGTTAGGGAAAAATTCATAAAAGCAATCGAGGAAAACGATTGGGCATACTTCTCTTCCAAAATTTACATAATCGGAATCCTAAAAAACTACTCTAAAATCCTTGGACTTGACCCCAAAAGAGTTTTAGCCTTTTTTCGAAGAGATTATGAAAAAAAGGAAGAGGTTAAGTTTAAGAAAAAAGTATCATCCTCCGACTTGACCTCCGGGTCCAAAAGGGTTTTCCGGTTCATAGTTTTAATAAGTGTTCTTATATTCATTGTTTACTTTGGTTATCAGCTCAGGCTTTACTTTCAACCGCCAAAACTCGAGATAATATCGCCAAAAACTACATCATTCACAACCGAAAATAAAGTTAAAATTACAGGAAGAACAGACAAGGATGCGATTGTAACCGTTGTTAACCAAAGGCTTTATTTGAATGATGACGGCAAGTTTGTTTATGAATTTCCGTTAAAGGAAGGGACTAACAAGATTATTTTTGAATTGACTGGTGCCAACGGAAAAAAATCCGACGTAGAAAAAACTTTTTACAAGCAATCACCCAAGTAAGGTTTTAAGCTCTCCTATAGTCTCAATCTGTTTGATCGAATATATTTTTTTGAATCCGAGTCGCTTGGCATCGGCAATTATTTTCTCCTCAAAGTAGGTTTTTCGAACTTCACCAAGAAGTCCAACTTCCCCCAAAAAAAGAGAATTTTTTGGTAGGGGAATGTTTTTGAAAGACGAGACAAGAGATGCGATTAGACCGAGATCCGATGACGTCGAGGTTATTGACACCCCGCCTATAACGTTAATATAGATATCAAATCGGTCAAGCGGCATGCGGAGATATTTTTGAGTTACGGCGATTAAAAGTTGAACCTTGTTGTAATCAAGCCCTTTAACAACTCGCCTCGGATATGCCATGACGGTAGGACTCACTAATGACTGAATTTCAAAAAATAGCGGTCTATTTCCCTGACCGACGCCAACGACAGCTCGACCGATTTCCAATTTTTCCTTTTCTGATATAAAAAGTAAAGGGTCACCTGCCTCCTTAAGTCCGCGATCTGTCATCTCAAAAATTCCAATTTCGTCGGTTCCGCCGTAACGGTTTTTTGAAGCTCTTAAAAGTCTGTTGTTTGACACCTTCTCACCCTCAAAGTTTAAGACGCAGTCGACAAAATGCTCTAAGGTTTTGGGTCCAGCGACGACCCCCTCTTTGGTGACGTGACCGATAATGATCACGATGATATTATTTTGTTTAGCAAAGGAGACGATTTTTTTGGTAACTTCCTTTAGTTGTGCGACCGAAGCCGCTCCGGACTCGACATCTTTTGAATAAACGGTTTGAATAGAGTCAATAATCACGAGGTCGATACTTTCTGACATTTGGGATACTGTTTCTATGATACTTTCAACCTGGAGATCGTTTGAAAATAAGAAGTTATCAAGACCTATTCCCAAGCGGTCAGCGCGGTTTTTAACCTGTTCTCCTGACTCCTCTCCGGAGATATACAACGTTTTGATGTTTTTCAAAGACTGAAGAACGAGAGTGGATTTCCCTATTCCTGGTTCGCCAGTCAGCAGAAGAACTTCACCGCGCACCATACCGCCTCCAGTCACCCTATCAAATTCGGAAAGCCCGGTCATTATCCTGAGATTGGGTTGGGATTTGATTTTGTTAAGTGGAGTAATGGTAATTTTTTTGACAGACTCGTTCTTATTTTTGTTGCTCTTTGTAAATTCCGGCTTTTCAACCATGGTGTTAAATTCACCGCAATCAGGACATCTTCCATACCAGGATGCCGAACCATATCCGCAGTCGCTACATACAAATAACGCCATATTACATTTTTTCTACAGTTTTAATTCCCAAAAGTTCCAGACCTTTTTTTATAGTATTAGCGGTGGCTTGAGTTAAAAGAAGTCTCAGTTTTTTAGTTTCATCTTCGGATTTCAATATCGGATTTTTTTGGTAAAAAACATTGAAGTCGGACGCCAATTCGTAAAGATAGTTTGCAATTATATTCGGTGAAAACATTCGGGCGGATTGTGATACCACCTGCGAAAATTGCTGGAATTTACGCAATAAGTCGAGTTCGTCTTTATTTAATTTGGACACGTCATACTGGATCTGTTTCAAATCTTCGACGGTTTCCTTATTCAAGACCGACTGGCAGCGGACATAGGTATAGATGAGGTATGGGGCTGAGTTACCTTCAACTGCTATTGATTCGTCTATATCGAAATGGACAATCGTCTGGGTGCTAGTTTTGAGAAATGAATATTTGGTTGAGGCTACAGCTAAAGTCTCTGCCGTTTCCGAATCACATTCGAATTTGTCGAGAATCTTGCTCTTTGTTTGGTCGATAAGCCAGTTAGCCTCAATCACGTTTCCTACCCGTGAAGACATCTTACCTTCTTTGAGCTTAACCCATTCGTAAGCCAAATGGTACTGCTTATCTTTGTATTTCTTCTCGTCTATGAGTTCTTCTACTTTGAAAGTGATCTTAAAGAAACTTGTCTGTTCGGGGGTGACGACGTGGATATTTCGATCTATTTCTCCAAAGTCGGAGAATTCCTTTTCGGCCAATCCCATTTCTTTTCCTTCATATGTTGGGAAACCCAAAGAGTTTATAAAAACACGAGTATCCAATCCGTATTTTTTTCCGTTAAAAACAATTGCTCCTTGGCTTTTTTCAAGAATTCCTTTTTTATAGATTTCCTTAGATATCTCAAGTCCACGTTTGGTGACTTCACTTTCAAAATAAAGCTTGTCGAAATGACTATAGACGCGCTCATAGACTTCATTATAGTAATCAAGACTCCACTGCCTTGTCTCCTTCCATAAGTCCATGATCTCCGGAGACTGGTCATAGACCATTTTGTTTATCTTTAATATCTCCTCTTTGGCCTCTTTATTATCTTCATAAGCTTTTGTACCTTCTGTATACATTTTGCCAATAAATTCAATTTTCTCTTTAAGAGTGGCGAGCTTCTTGTAGTCTGTTTTAGAATGATTGATTCCGTACAAACATTTGGCGATATGTAGACCGACGTCTCCCTGATAGTTGGTTCTTATGACCTTATTTCCGACCGCTTCAAAAATCCTAACAATCGACTCTCCGGTTGAGATATTTCGAAGATGTCCGATATGGAAAAGCTTGTGGGTATTGGGATGGGCAAATTCGACCATAATTTTTTTGTTCGTACCCAGATGGAATTCCTTAAACTCAAACTTGTTGGCGGTGATGTTTTTTGCCAGACTTATAAAGTAGTTCTTATTGACCCAAAAATTAATAAAGCCGGGAGCTACGACTTCCACTTTCTCGACTATTTCGCTGTTCGGGATTCCCTTTTTCAGATTTTCAGCAATTTCCATCGGTTTGCTTTTAAGCGATTTTGCCAATTTCAAGGCTATCGAACAAGAATAATCTCCAAAAGCGCTATTTGCTGGAAGAGTAATTTCAAATTCGACATCTTTACCCCCAACCTTGGTGATTGCAGATTTTAAAAGTTCGTGAATTTGTGATTTTATCATGGATATATTATATTCAATAACTTACTTTAATAATAGAGAAGTTTCTTTGTCGATGACGATTTTTTTAGTTCTTTTGTTTCGCTTAGTTAATGATTTGTAAATACGAGCGATGTTTATTTTGGGAAAATTGAAATCATTATGAGCAGGGTATATCTCTTTAATGTCAATTTTCATCAGATCAATTAGACTACTTAGATAGTCATTAACGTTTGATTCTCTCAAATGCAAATAGATTGGCCCGGAATAAAGCGTGTCTCCGGAAAATAACCATTTTCGGTTTTTTTCGTAAAAACATACCGAGTCCGGAGAATGACCGGGAGTTTTTATGACGTTAAATTCAAAAGGTTCGACGACTATCCTATTTTTTGTGCTGACGTTGATGACGTTGTCAAAAAGACTATTACCTCCGACATGATCAAAGTGGCTATGCGTATTAATTACGATTATGGGAAGATCGGTGATTTTTTCGACCTCTTTTTTAATATCTTTTATTCCCAAGCCGGTATCCACAAGTAACGCCTTTTTCTTACCGATTACAAGGTAGGAAATCACCTCTTCGAAATGCTTAAACTCGGCAAACGCCCAGATATAGTTGTTAATTTTTTTGACTGTAAACCACATAATATATTTTAAAATGTTAATTTACCCCACAAATTACACTCTTTGTAAAGCGCCTGATCACCGTCAATTGTCCACTGACCCACTTCGCCACACTCCCAAACACCCGGGGCGACTTCTTTCCAGTTGTCAGGATTATAGTGCGTCTTGTAATTTTCGAACTCATCAAGAGTTGAAGAGACCATCATTGCCTCACGGTCAACCGCTAATGGTTCCATGCCATTTTTTGTCAAACTTCTAAGCCACCCGTCTACTGGCCAACCGTCTTCACGGTTCATCTTACAGTATTCCTCAAAGTCAACCTTCCAGTTGCTACCTTCGGCTTTGAATTTCCCAAACTGATTAGGTCGAAACGATCCAATTAAATGAGTTACTCCGAGGTCTTTTGCCTGTTGCTTTATTAGTTCAATCATCTGTCTTGCCACGCCCGACCCCTGAACTTCCTGATTGACATTCATTGACATAAGCACCAAAGTGTTGCCTTCGGGCTCATAAGTAGTTGAATAATCGGTGGGTTCTCCGGCAACTCCGTCCCAGTTTGGCAACTGCAAAAGATCACCGTTCCAGTTTATCCGATTGGTTGACAAAGTGGCTAATATTTTATTATCATCTGGATCCTTCATGATTAAGTGTCCTTCGGGAAAGACCTTGGCCCGACCGGCCAGTGTCGCCGGTGAAGCAGATAACCACGATGCCCAGTTGAGTTTCTCGACCTGATTGTATATATCTTGGGCGTCTTCGGGTTCCCAATATCTTAACTTGCACGCACCAAGTTGCTTTAATTCTACTTTTTTGTTTTTAATTGCTTCGATTGTCATATTAATTTTTAAATTTTAAATTCGGCCATAAAAAAACCGCCCTCTTGTTGGGGCGGGGGAAAGATAGTTCGTTTTTGTTTCTTAGGCCATAAGAATACTATCTCTCCCAAAAATCCTCCTCAAATTGGTGATAGATAGTAACTTCATGAAAAGAATTATATCACATTATATTGTAAGAAAAATAGTAGAATAGAAAACTATATGTGGTTTTGGTTTGCACTATTGTCAGCGGTAACATCCGCGATATCGGTAACTCTTAACAAAAAAGCTTTGGCTAAAGTCAACGCTTCGTTGGTGTCATGGACCTTATTTGCCTTTTCCCTACCTTTTTTGATTTACCCTTCATTAAAAGATGGTATTCCAAAGTTGAACGCTTATTTTTGGTTGGCGACATTGGGGTCGGTTATCTGTTTCGGATATGCCAAAACGCTTGCCCTGAAGTCCCTAAAGGGAAGTCTAATGTCTGAAGTTGTTCCCTTGGCTTTTTTCAGCGTTCTTTTTCAGTATGTTTTAGGGCTTATATTCTTTGCCGAGGAGATTAGGCTTATACCGATTTTGGGACTAATTCTTATTGTCATTGGGGGATATGTCTTAAAAGTTGAGGAGGCAAAGGAGGGGTTTTTGAAGCCATTTCAAATCCTTGTAACCAATAAAAATGCTTTCATGTATTTGGGGGCGATGATCATTATGACGGTAAGTTCTGTAATGGATAAAACAGCGTTGAATAATATGGAGCCTCTAAATCAGTCTTTCTATTTGTTACTAGGTAATATATTTATAACGGTTGTGATCGGCTTTTATATGTCCAAGAATGACTTCAAATGGATAGGTACCGTTAAAAGTAATTTTTGGGTTTTGTTTGGTAGCGCCTTAGCTTACACGATAGTCTCATTAGCTTATCTTTACGGAATAACAACCGGTGGTGCGTTGGCATTAGTTTCGGGAGTTAAGAAGCTCGAGGTATTTTTTGTTCTTGTAATCGGACTTCTATTGTTTGGTGACAAACCAAAAAGAGGTGTTTGGATCGGCAGTCTTATAATGCTTGCCGGAGTCTTCCTTATTAAACTAGGTTAGTCAATGTTGAATTATCGGCACGATTGAAATACAATAATATTGTTCCATATGAAAAATAAATTGATGTTGCTTTTGGTGCTGGTCGTATTGTTTATTGGATTTGTCTTGATTCGTTTTTTCGTATTTGATCGTCAGAACGCATACGGAAGGATTAAAGTTGTCTCTTCGCCCGGAGCTTCTGTTTTCATAAATAATGCCATTATCGGAAAAACACCTTTTGAGGATAAATACAAGGTGGGGGAATATCTTCTAAAGCTCATTCCCGAAGGGACTTCGACCGAGACCGCTTCATGGAATGGCAAGGTGACTGTTTTCAAGAATGCTTTGACTTATGTCAACCGAGAGCTGGGCTCATCGGATATCACTTCGGCCGGTGAGATTTTTACTACCCAAAAGATGTCTTCGCCCCCGAAAGATAAAAACTACGGTGAGATATATATTGAGACCGAACCCCAAGGAGCAATAATCACTTTAGATAACGACGAGAAGGGTATAGCCCCGTTAATACTCCAGGATGTTTTAAGGGGCGATCATGAGATTTCAGTATTTATGCCGGGATTTTTTAGAAGAACACAAAAAATTAACGTTGATCCGGGATTCAGGGTCAACGCGTCTTTCAAGTTGGCAATCGACCAAAGCCAAACCAGTGTCAGCACGACGCCTAAGGAGGCGACCGAGTCGGCGAAACCAGGTACGGAGTATGTGATTATCGACGAAAATCCTCAAGGTTGGCTTCGAGTCCGCGAAGACGGGTCGGTCGAGGCTAGTGAAGCCGCAAAAGTTAAGCCCGGTGAAAAGTATGAACTTATGGAAGAAAAAACCGGATGGTACAAGATTAAATACAACGAGAATAAAGATGGGCTTTACGAAGGTGAATTCACCGAAGGGTGGGTTTCATCGGAATACTCTTCAAAGAGCGAAGAATAAACTTCTTATTTGTTTTTCCACACGACCTTATTGTAGAGAATATACGAATAAGGGATAATCACAAAGAAAATGATGAGAACCTTATACAGGTACCAGAATTTTCTCCCAAATATTATTGTCAGAAGTTGCATACCGCCGGTTTGGATGGCGATTGATCCAGAGGAAACTAAGTTGAATTTTAGGAAGCTTTTAACAAAAGACCCCGAACCTTCGATCTTTTTATGGGCAAAACTCCAATAGTTGTTGAGTATGAAATTCGATAGTATGGCAGTTTCGGTGCTCACAAGAGTGCCGACCCAAACAGCCTTATGGAGCTGCTCTATCATGAGCCACGAAATTCCGAAATCGACAAAAAAACCCAGGAACCCAACAACAACAAACTTAATAAATGATGAATGGGTTAGGACATATAAGAAAACCTGGAGGGTATATTGAACGGCATTGATTTTCGACTTATCAAATTTTCTTTCCTTGAAGTGGACGGGAATTTCCGCCATAACGGCGTTGTTTTTGAGGGCGAAGTCTATAAAAGCCACTTGAAATACGTAACCGGAATAACTTTCCAAATGGGAATATGCTTTCTTCACCAACCAAAATTTTATAGCACGGTAACCGTTGGTCCATTCGGTCAGCCTTAACTTCATAAATCCCAATCTAACGAAAAGATTAGCTCCGACCGATAAAATTTTTCTATGAAGACCCCAGTTTGATGGAATAGAGCCGCCTTTCGAATACCTGGTGCCGATAACAAAATCTGCCCCTTTTTCGATTTCTTTTAGAAATTCGGGTATCTTATTGGGTTCATGTTGCCCATCGGCATCTATCTCCATCACTACATAAGGATTGATTTTGTCTTCAGAATATTTAAATCCCTTTATATATGCTCTACCTAATCCTTCCTTTGGAGTTTCCAATATATGGAGTCGTGAGTAATTCTTCTTAAGCTTACGGACTATTTCGATCGTTCCGTCTTTTGAATTGCTGTCGACCACAAGAAGATGAATTTCCCAATTCGGGACTTTTTTTTGTTGATCAAATACTTGTTTGACTAAATTGTCTATATTTCCGATTTCATTGTATGTGGGTGCGACAACGACGACCTTTTTCATAGCGATTTGAAATAACTGATAGTTTTTTCGAGACCCGATTCTAGATTAATTTTAGGCGACCAATCCAAGAGTTGTCGTGCTTTTGTAATATCCGGGCATCTTCTTTTAGGATCATCTTCACCGATCGGTAAAAATGAGATTTTTGAATCAGATTTAACCAATTTTTTTATTAACTTGGCAATGTCGACAATCGTTCTTTCATCGGGATTACCTAAATTGATAACATTTCCTTTGAGATTTTCTTTTGTTCCTAGAAGGTAAAATCCGTGAACCATATCGCTTACATAACAACACGATCTGGTTTGGGTGCCGTCGCCGTATACGGTTAACGGTTTATTTTCCAATGCTTGATTAATAAAATTGGATATTACCCGTCCATCGGCCTTATTCATGTTTGGTCCATACGTGTTAAATATTCTGGCGATTCTAATATCAAGGTCGTACTTACTTATGTATGAATAAATTGTGGCCTCCGCAAATCGTTTTCCCTCGTCATAACAAGCGCGCGGCCCATAAGAGTTAACATTACCAAAATAATTTTCTGGTTGGGGGCTGACCTGAGGATCACCGTAGACTTCTGACGTTGAGGCAAATACCATCGTCTTGCTGTGACTCTTTTTCACAAAATCCAATAGCTTCATCAGCCCAAAACTGTTTGTCTTTAGAATCTCCAATGGTATTTTTTCAAACAGAATAGGGGAGGCCGGTGAGGCGAGGTCATAAACAATATCAAATTGAGGAAGAGCTGAATAGTCGTAATCGGCTATGTCAGCTTCAACAAAATGAAAGTTAGGATTATTATCAAGATCAGCAACATTGGTGCGTGAGCCTGTAACTAGATTGTCAATTACCCATACTTCGGACATTAGCCCCAAAAAATACCGGGACAAATGACTTCCTATAAAACCGGCGCCGCCGGCGATGAGAATTTTATTCATGGGATTATATTCTGCCAATCGAAAAATACTTAAACCCCTGTTTTTTCATAAGGTCGGGACTATATATATTCCGACCATCGAATATGACAGGATTCTTAAGAAGTTTTTTGACTCGTGCAAAGTCGATTTGTTTGAACTCGTTCCATTCTGTGGCGATTACCAGGGCGTCTGCTTTTTCCATTGCCTCATATGGATCGTTGACAAATTTTATTTTGTCACCAAGAATCTTCTTGACGTTGTCCGCGGCCACTGGATCGAATGCCTTGATTTCAAATCCATGTTTCAGTAAGTCGGCAATAAGATACAAAGATGGTGCTTCCCGGATATCATCTGTATTTGGCTTGAAGCTTAAACCAAGAAAGGCAATTTTCTTTCCTGGTGACATCTTAATTACGGTCTCGGCAAAATTATCCCTAACCGTTGAGTTTACCTTTTCGACTTCTTCAAAAAAACCGGCATCGACCTTATTGTTTCGGGCAATGCTTATAAATGCCTTGACGTCTTTGGGTAGGCAACTACCTCCGTATCCAATTCCCGGGTAAAGAAAGTTGCGGCCAATTCTACTATCCATTCCTACAGCTTCAAGGACCATTTCAACATCCGCTCCTAAGGACTCACAATAAAGAGCAATCAGATTAGCGAATGATATTTTTGTCGCCAGCATGCAGTTTGAAGTGTATTTAATAAGTTCAGCAGAAGCCAAGTTGGTAATTATTTTTTTTGACGGAATCGGTTCGTGGAGTTCAAGTAACATTTTGACGGCACGCTTCGAATCAGAACCGATAACCACCCGGTCAGGTTTATAAGTGTCTCCAAGTGCCGTACCCTCCCTTAAAAACTCCGGGACTGAGGCAACGGCGAAATCAACGGACTTGCTCTTGTGACGTTTAATAATGGTTTCAATCTTTTTATTAGTTCCCACAGGAACCGTGCTCTTGCAGGAAACAACCGTGAATTTTTTTTTCAAAGCGCTTCCGATTTTTCTGGCTACGTCGACAACGGCGCTTAAATCGGCCTCACCGCTTTCTTTTGGCGGAGTACCCACCGTAATGAAGACGATGTCAGATACCGCAACTGCTTGCTGGTATTCCATGGTAAAGAAAATTCTATTACCTTTTAGATTTTTTTGTAATAACTCTTTAAGTCCTGGTTCATAAATTATCGGGTCACCTTTTTTTAGACGATCGATCTTTTCTTTAGTATGACCTATGACGTGAACAACGTTGCCAAAATCGGCAAAGACACACGCAGTGACAAGTCCCACATATCCGTGACCAACAATTGTAATTGTCATAAGAAACCTATTTTAAATTTTTAACGACTGTTTTTCAATTTCAATTAGCCCTTCTTCAAATGTCCTCATTTTCCAGAAATTGTTTTTTTTGCTTTTTATGACTCCAAGTTTGGGGGACGCCGCCTTGCCCTTCATAAATTCATCATAGGTAGTCTTGCCAATTAGCGACTTATCAAGGTTAAATCTATCGGCAATCATAATAGTTGCATCGTAAGGCGATATTGAAGATCCGCCGACGAGGTGAAATATTTGCGGAGAGTAGTTTTGCATGAGGTGTTTAAGACCGAAGGCGATGTCGTCGATAAAAGTCGGCGTCATCAGAGAGTCGGTAACCATCGTTAATTTCTTTTTCTGTTCGAGCAGGTGCTTAAATGTCCTGACAAAATCCTTTTTTGGGTCGTATTCTGCCCTGTAAGGGTAGGATATTCTAACAATCATCGCACTTCCTGAAACAATCTTCTCACCTTCATATTTGCTCTTTGCGTATTCGCCTTTTGGGTTTGGAGTAGAGTCTTCGTAGTAAGTGGGATTTTCACCATCAAAAACAAAGTCGGTGGATATGTATATAAATTTTTTGCCTTTGCGAGTCACGGCGTCATATAGGTTCTTAGTACCATCACGGTTTATTCTCATCGCCAAATCAGAGTTCGTCTCCGCACCTTGGACGTTTGTATAGGCGGCCAGATGAAGAAAAATATCAAAGTCCGCATTATCTAGTGACTCATCGACAAGTTCTTTATTGGTAATATCCATAATAGCTTGTCGAAAGTTGGTGAAAAGGAAATCTTGATTTAGCAATTCGACGATTCTTGAGCCGACTAAGCCATCTCCTCCAGTCATGGCGATTTTAAGCATATTGTTTTTCGTAATATTTTAGATATTCACCGGTCTTGATTCTTTTCCACCACTCTTTGTTATCAATAAACCAGTCAATCGTTAATTTCAGGTATTCGTCAAAACCATGTTTTGGACTCCATCCAAGCTCCCGGTTAATTTTTGACCAATCCATCGCATATCTTCTATCGTGTCCGGGTCGGTCTTTAACGTATTCTATTGCGTCTTCATTTTTACCCATAAGTGAAAGGATTTTCCTTATAACTTCTATGTTTGGAATGTCTTCCGTCAGTCCGCCTATTAAGTATGTCTCGCCGATTTTACCTTTTTCCAATATAAGGTCGATTGCTCGACAATGGTCGTCAACATATAGCCAGTCTCGCACGTAAAGCCCATCGCCGTAAACAGGAATTTTCTTGTTCTCTATGAGGTTGGTGATAGCCAAAGGTATGAGTTTTTCCGGAAACTGAAATGGCCCAAAATTATTGGAACAGTTAGATATGGTCACAGGTAGTCCATAAGTGACATTATAGGCACGTACCAGGTGATCGGAGGATGCCTTTGAGGCAGAGTAAGGGGAGCGCGGATCATATGAAGTTTTCTCCGAGAACCGTTCATTAGAATCCAATTTTAGCGCTCCAAAAACTTCATCTGTTGATATGTGATGAAATCTTTTGACGTCATTCTTGAGAGCTGCCTCAAGAAGCACGTAAGTTCCCTCGACATTGGTTTTGACAAATGGCGCTGGGTCTATAATCGATCGGTCGACGTGAGATTCCGCGGCGAAGTGGACGACCGTATCTATGTTATGTTGCTTAATAAGGTCATTCACGGCCTGGGCATTGCAGATATCTTGGTGGGCGAAAACATAGTTAGGATTATTCTCAACCGACTTAAGGTTCTCGAGGTTGCCCGCGTAAGTAAGTTTGTCAAGGTTTACAATCTTGTCATCTGAATGGTTTTTAAGCCAGTACAAGATGAAATTGGAACCAATAAAACCGGCTCCGCCGGTGACGAGCATCTTCATAATATAGATTATATTATATAATACTTACGATGTTTAAAGAGTGGATAAAAAGGGCTTTTGGCCGGCAATATCGACCCTTGAATAAAGTTGAAATCTCGGCCTCGACACTTCTTGACAATTATAAGGTTCTCTCTAGCATCGGTCAAAAAATTCACATAGCGCCGGTTTTCAAAAGTAACGCTTACGGTCACGGCCTTGTTGAAACAGCCCGAATTCTTGACTCCCGGGGTGCGCCTTTTTTCTGCGTTGACAGCTTGTACGAAGGATATAAACTTCATCGGGCAGGAATAAAGACAAAAATATTGGTAATGGGTTATGTAGACGTCAAAAACCTTAGTTTTAAAAAACTGCCATTTTCGTTTGCCGCTTACAACATAAGCCATTTTCTAAATTTGGTTAAGTATCAACCGCACTCGGGAATTCATATATTTGTCGACACTGGAATGGGAAGAGAAGGGATCCCAATTTGGGATTTGAAAATTTTTCTCAAAAAGATTCCCGATCGTTATATAAAAAATTTGGAAGGTCTTATGTCTCATTTTGCCGCATCCGACAAGTTCAATGATCTAAGAACAAAAAGCCAGGTTGTCGCATTCAAAAATGCTATCAAGACGCTCAATGAAAAAAACATATTCCCAAAGTTTGTACATATAGCCAATTCTTCGGGTCTATTAAACAACCGTAAATTGGGTATTGATGGAATAACCAACGTGGCCAGATGTGGGATTGCCCTGTATGGGATAGATCCGGAAGAAAAAAATAGCAAACTCAAGCGGGCATTAAGACTTATATCGAAAATCGTCCAAGTTAAAACAATCAAAAAAGGGAGTACGGTCGGATACGACTTTACCTATGTTGCAAAGAAAAACATAAAAGCCGCCGTCTTGCCGATAGGTTACAATGACGGTGTTGATCGCGAACTATCCAATAGAGGTGAAGTAATCGTCAGGGGTAAAGCTTGTCGTATTATCGGGCGGGTAAGTATGAACATTACCACAATTGATGTGACTGGCGTGAAAAACGTCAGAATTGGTGATGAGGGGATAATTAAATTTATCACCCCTTCAAAGACAAAAATCCCGTATGAATTCTTGGTCAATTTGAATCCGGAAATCAAAAGGGTTGTCATTTAGACAACCATTTTGTTGAGGTTGGGTACATTAATCAGATTCTCAAGAATCTGCCAGCGTTTTTTCTTAACAGGATGTGGAATATTATCGGAAAATGCCTTTGATGCTGCGGTGTTGAACCGTGGGGAGTACATTGCCAAATATGCCTTTTCGAATTTTACCTTTTTGGCAAGCTTGACAGTATCTTTAAACTCCAAATCGGTCTCTCCGCAAAATCCGACGATAATATCGGTTGAGAATCTAATATCGGGTATTCTTTTCTTCAGCTTATTGATAAGGTTAAGATACTGTTTTTGCGTATACCAGCGATTCATCCGTTTAAGAACCGTATCCGAACCCGACTGAACTGGTAAGTGAATAAGTCTTGTGATGTTTTTGTTTCGGGCAATGACCGAAATGAGTTCGTCTGAAAAATCCCAGGGATTAGAAGATATGAAGTCTACTTTATCAAAACCCATTTTGGCGACTTCATCCAAGAGAATGGGGAATAGGGTCGGTATCCGGTATCGCCCAAGATGCTTTACATAAACGGGTTTGATTTCTTTATCGTTTATACGAAATTTATCTTTCACCAGAATAAGAGGGTTTTTCTTGAAATATGTCTTATTGATATCTCGCATCACTTGAATATTCTTTTCCCCTAAAATCAAATCAGCTCCATACGAATTGACATTCTGTCCGAGTAGGGTAATATTTTTGTATCCTTTTTTTTTCAATTCGAGACATTCATCGATTATATCCTTGAAAGGTCGGCTTATTTCCCGACCACGAGTAAACGGAACAATGCAGAAGGTGCAGAAATTGTTACAACCATTTGAAATCGGAACCCAGGCATTTGTCCGGTTATTTCTGACAGGTGCGAAATCAAATCCAACTTCTTCAATTGGCATGAATTCGTCTACTTGAGGCATCGTTTCTCGGATTTTTTTAAGAAATTTCCCAGTTTTGTCCCTGAAAGCTAGGCCCACCATGCAACCGGTAACAATTATTTTTACCTGTTTTTTTTCTTTGAGTTTTCCGAGGTTATTAACCAAACCGTAAACGCGGTTTTCGGCAGACTCCCTGATCATACAGGTGTTAATAACAATGTAGTCGGCAGTCTTAAATGACCGAGCCTTAGTCATTCCTCGGCCTATCAAATTACGCTGAATGCGTTCCGAGTCGGCATGATTCTGCTGGCAACCGAACGTATGAATCAGGTATTTCATTTCAACTTTTTCATTCGGTTAATTATCAACATGAAGGCGAGAAGTATAACTCCGCAAGTGACAAATGCAATTATTTTTTCAACACCTTTTAAAAAAAGGCTGGAGATTCCCAGAATAAATGAAATAAGCCAGTAGAAAACGGCGATTCTTCTTTTTCCCCACCCGATCTCCAGTAAACGGTGATGGAAATGACCCCAGTCAGCTCTAAAAGGCGACTGTCTTTTTCTGATTCTCCTGACTATAGTATAGACGGCATCGATCATCGGAACCGACAAAATAAGAACGGCCGTACCTAGTTTGCCGAAAGAAAGAATGGATAGGACACCGAGAAGGAATCCAGCTAAACCTCCACCTCCGTATCCGGGCATGATCTTTTGGGGGAAGAAATTAAAAGGGAGGAAACCTAGATAAGCTCCCGCAACTATGAACGAAAAAAGAGTAACCGACTGGACGCTTATATCGTGGGCAGTAAATCTAGCACCCAAAAGACCCATAAATATGGCGGTTATGGCAACAAATCCTGGCAATTGCCCATCCACTCCTTTGCTCCAGTTAACCATGTTTGTCGTCCAAGTGAGCCAGACTATGGCCAGAATATCTGCCAGAAGCCAGATAGAACGAGTACCAAAAAAATCAAAATTTATTATCCAGGCATCTAAGGGAATAGCTTGACCGAAAGGATTAGATAAATAAGGAATACCAAGACCGAAGCCGATTACAATCGCCGATACGATAAGGTTTAAGGCAAACCTAACATACGGTGAAATATCACTGTAGTCGTCGATTGTGCCGATTATGACCAATATGGAACTGGCGAGTAGGATACCGAACATAATCTTATTTATCGGCAAAAATACAATCACAGTAATAAAGATTGCCAAGAATATTGGAACGCCGCCTGCTCGTGGGACTATTCCCTCATGGGTATGGGCGGGGTGGAATCTTAAAGCCTTATTGGTGACAAGATTTAGTTTCCGAGCGAGCATGATTACGGGACCAGTTAACAGGAAGGAGACGGCAAAAGACATGAATAATACGACCAGTTCAAAAGGCATATTAGGAAACGAGCAAAATAATTTTAATAAATATCATCGTCAAAGATATGGTTAAAAAGATGTTGGTAATATTTAATATTTTTTTTACTAGATTATTTCCAAGAAAGAATTTTTTATAGAAATAATCGTTTGAAAAATATAGCCCATTGACAAGAAGAGGCAAAAGAAAAATCATCCAGAAATCTGCAAGCTGTTCCTCTCCCCACGGTCGAGTGTAAAATAGGGGAATCTGAGGTGGCAATGTGTTGATCTTCAATAAAAATGTCGCCACCATCAAAATATTACTTGTTAATAGTAAATAAAACATAATATATATTATACCTCTTGCAAAGTAGAAATTATTTGTTTATCATGTTATTTCAATGACATGAGAAGATGTACTACCTAACCAACTTTCTTTCTTTTCCCTATTATTAATTCTCAATATTTACCCATGAAAGACACAAAAATATACGACCTAGTTAAAAAAGAAGAAAAGAGACAGAAAGAAGGAATTGAATTGATTCCTTCTGAAAATTACGCATCCGAGCATGTAAGAAAAGTCCTTTCTTCTTATTTCGTCAATAAATACTCCGAAGGTTATCCAAAAAAACGTTATTATGGAGGGAACGAAAACGTCGATTCGGTCGAATTGATAGCCCAAGAACGAGCTAAAAAACTATTTAAAGTACCTTTTGCCAATGTTCAACCGTATTCCGGATCACCGGCCAACATGGCCGTTTGCCTGACCACATGCCGTCCCGGAGATACCTTGATGGGACAGGCATTGACGGCCGGAGGACACCTAACTCATGGTCATAACGTTTCGGCTACCGGTATATTCTTCAATAGCGTCCAGTATGGCTTGAAATCGACAGGTATACATGAGGGCGGGGACCTTTTTGACTATAAAGAGATAAGAAAATTGGCGCGGGAACACAAACCAAAGCTTATCTGGGTCGGAGCAACCGCTTATCCTTTGAAATTTAATTATAAGAAATTTGCCGAGATCGCCGATGAGGTTGGGGCGTTTTTGGCAGCCGATATCGCCCACGTTGCCGGACTTATTGCCGGGGGTGTCCACCCGTCGCCCGTTCCATATGTTCATATTGTGACTACAACTACGCACAAAACTCTAAGAGGTCCCAGAGGAGCGATGATTCTTGTTACCGAAAAAGGCTTGAAGAAAGATCCGGAGCTTGGAGACAAGATCAATAAGGCCGTATTTCCGGGGTTACAGGGCGGACCGCACGATAATCAGACGGCGGCAATTGCGATTGCCCTGTATGAAGCGTCAACACCGGCGTTTAAAAAATATTCTTTGCAGGTAGTTAAGAACGCCAAGACTTTGTCATCCACGCTTAAAAATGGCGGATTAAAATTGGTAGGTGGAGGGAGTGAAAACCACTTGATCCTAATAGATCTGTCAAAGACGCTATCGCCCGGAAGCGGAGTTTTTGTTCAAAAGGCGCTTGATCTTGTGGGACTGACATTAAACAAGAATACCGTACCCGCTGAACCAATGTCGCCCTTTTATCCGTCTGGAGTAAGATTAGGGACACCGGCAGCCACCACTCGCGGGATGAAGGACAAGGAAATGAAGTTTATAGGCGAAAAGATGCTAGAGGTCATTAATCTATTGAAAGACTATAAACTCCCAGAAGATAAGAAATTGAGATCGAAATATATAGCTAAATTCGAAGCGGAAATTGGAAAGAATAAAATTATAAAGAGGATCGGCGGAGAAGTAAGGAAGGTAGCTATGAGGTTCTCGATTCCTTAATAGTTGCCATAGAGCATAAAAAACTCTGTTGCTTTTCGGTAAATATTTTGTACCATTAACTATGGCAAAAACAAAGATTAAAAAAACACTTAAGAAGGTCACTCCCGTTATAGAGTCCGTACAGGAAGGTAAATCTCCGAGCGTCACCGTGAAATTTCCAAAAAAGTTCTTCCTATACGCAACTTTGCTACTGGCAACAGGAGCCCTTATATATTTTGGAGGCAGGTTGCTAGTCGCCGCTACAGTAAATGGTCAGCCGGTTAGCCGAATTGAAGTAGTTCGCGAACTCGAGAAGCAGGGAGGGAAAAAGACGCTTGACGTTTTTATTCTCAAGACCCTAATCAACCAGGAAGCCAGAAAAAATAAAGTGACTGTTTCCCAAAAAGATATTGATGCGGAAATGGCTAAAATTGAAAAAAATGTATCGTCTCAAGGTGCAACTCTCGATTCACTTCTTGCCCAACAAGGCATGACAAAGGCTACGCTTGTCGAAGAGATTAGACTTCAGCTTTTAGTGACGAAGTTGGCAGGAGATGATGTTAGCGTCACCGAGAAAGAAATAGACGATTATTTGACAGCGCAACAGGAACAAATGGCCTTAAGCTCGGTTCAACCTGTTGAGGGGGAAGCCCCGTCGAGGGAAGCGGTAAAGGAACAGATAAAGCAACAAAAACTTCAGGAAAAGATTCAAAATCTTATAACCGGATTGAAGGAAAAGGCAAAGATAAACTACTTTGTTAATTATTGATCCGGAACAAAGTTAGCTTTCCTGATGTTCCAATTTTCTTCATATTTTTAATTCTGTCGGATCTGCCTTCAACAATTACGTAAATAATTTTAGCTTGTTTTGATGGCGGGTTTCCCTGCCACCAAAGTAGGAACTCGTAACCTTCTTTTGACTGCCCTTGGTAGGAGTCGAAAGGCCCGATCCTAGAAAGTGAATATTTATTTTTTTTGACGTCTTTAATTATCATCATGGTTATTTTTTGTTGATCCTTAAAGGCGGTGAATCCATAAGCAACCTCAGGGTTATAAAAAAGATATTTTTTAGAAAATATGAATCCCAAATTAATGGTAATTATAGAAATTACCGCCAAAATGACAAAAATTTTTTTGTCATTTATTTTCCATAAATTGGAAAGGACTTTTGAAAATAAGATTATCGGTAAAACGAAAACGGGTACGAAGTAATGAATTGGCGGGTTCTTGTGTATAAATAGAAACAAAAGTCCGGCAAAAAGCCAATAACATAATACTCTCTCAAATAAAGACCTCTTCTTAACGATGAAATATACAGCAACAGGAATGATAACGACCAGTCCAAAAATCCAATGGATTTCGGGAATTAGCAATCCAGATTTAATAAAATCCGAAATATTAATAAGCGTTATATCGATTACTTTCGTTCGGTTTAAACCAATCGTCTGGCCGGTTAAGAAATTGAATAGTTTGTATGGTATCCAAAGTAGAAAATTTATGGTCATCCGAAAACCGTTGGTCGAGTCGACTAAAAAAAATGGTATATGAGACGAGGCGAATGCGGCAATGCTTGCCAGAATTTGTCTTTGATTAAACTTCCTAAGGAATATAAATAGGGACACGAATATGGGAAGAAGCATGAAAGACGCGGCGTGGAGTGTTGTCATAAATCCTATAAGTAGAAAGATCGGCCAAATCATTTTATTTTTATTATTAACAATATTGTAGACGAGTAAAAAAAGCACATATAAAAGTGGGATTATGAAGCTGTAAAAACCTGGAGTCCGCCCAAATAGAAGGAACAGCGGTGAAACTGAAAGAAAAGCGGTCGAGATTATTGCAGTATTTCGATCGATGGTTTTTTTGACAACGATATAGTTTAAAGGAACGGTTAGTATATTTACTAAAATAACTAGAAAATTTAAAGTCAGCGGATGGAACTTTAGACCGGCAAAAAAAGGAAAGAACAAATAATAGGGTGTAGAGCTTAATCTCAGCCAAGAATGACTTGTTAATGGACCATCAAGCAAAAGGTTACCCTCGAGTAGTTTTATAGTTTCAAGATAATGTTGGCCAACTTCAGCCGTAATAGTGGCGAAGGCGCCGCTGTTGTGTAGACGGGCAATGAGAGAGACAATAAAAGTTACCAACAGAACTAACGTTTCCATTTGTTGCCCAGCCTCGACTCGAACGAGGATAAATAGATTCAGAGTCTATTGTCCTACCATTGAACGACCGGGCATTTAAAAGCAAGTATATTTTACCAAATTCAAAGCCCATTAGGATTGATTCTGATTATTCGGTCGTCTCCAGATTTTGGAATTCCGCGACCATCACGGTTGCTAGTTGTCACATAAAGCATGCCGTCGGGGCCGGCAACAACTTCACGAATTCTACCAAACTCGGCTTTAAATAGTTCCTTTATGGAAGGCATGCCATCAGAAAGGGTTATCCTATAAAGAGCGGTGCCGCGTAAGCCGCCGAAATAGAAAGCGTTATTTAGATATGTTAGGCTTGCCGGTGCCCAGGTAGTTGAAGGCCCAGAGTGTATAAGAGGTGTTATCATGTTTTCTTTGGTCGAATCCCCTTCAATGTCTGGCCAACCGTAGTTCCCGCCAGGTTTTATAAGATTTAACTCGTCAAACCCCGAAAGTATTCCTGATCGCCCATGTTCGGTAGCGTAAAGACTTCCTTGTTGATCCCATGCCAGTCCTTGAGGGTTTCGGTGGCCGTACGAATAGACGAGGTTTCCAAAAGGATTATCTGGTGCCGGTTTGCCTTGATCAGTCACCCTGAGTATTTTACCTGCAAGATTATTTTTATCCTGTGACTTAGACGGATTCTGGGCATCTCCGGTCGTTATATATAGATAGTTATCGGGGCCAAATTTGATTCTTCCTCCGTTGTGATTGCGTGCGCCGGGAATGGCGTCGACAATTATAGACTCAGTACCCAATTTATTATTTTGGTATGTTGTTCTGACGACGCGGTTTAATGTGTTATCATTTTCGGAATAATAAGTGTAATAGAAATAGATATAACGATTGTTTTCAAAGTCTGGATGAAGGGTCATTCCCAGTAGTCCGCCCTCTCCGATTTCCGCAGCCTGATTGAGTTTCCCAACGAGCACTGAATCCAGAGTTTTGTTAAGTTCGATCAACCTCACTTGTCCGGATCGCTCGGTAATAAGCAAATTATTATCGGGTAGAAATGCAATGGACCAAGGTGTATCGAGGCCTAAAACAATATCTGAAATATTAGGAATCTCGGCTGCTGGTTCACCTTTAACGTTTATTGGGTTTGACTCCCGTTTTGGTAAAGGAGCCAGTGAGTTAGTTTTTGAAAAATATGAATAAAGTACGAAGATCGAAACAAAAACAATAGCTGCCAGGGCTATTTTTACATACATAAATTAATGATACATTATTCTTGCAACTTTTTTGTAATAGTTTGCATAATACTTAGTGAATATGATAACCGCAGATATAATCTTAGGAATGCTCAATATTTTTATAGGTTTTGCCGAAACTGCGATTGCTTTACGCATACTCCTCAAATTAATGGGAGCCTCAACAGCGGCGCCTTTCGTGAGATGGGTTTACGACATGAGCCAGCCATTAATATCTCCATTTATCGGTATGTTTCCGTCTCCAACCTTATCAGGTCCCTTCACTATAGAGTTTTCGGCAATCTTTGCCTTATTTGTATATATGTTCGTAGGGTATTTGCTTCAAGAGGCGATATGGTATCTTAATCGAAATATATTTAATAGGGAAGTGATATCGAAGCGTAAAAACAAGAAGAAGATAGAATACGAAGATGAAGAGTAAATACACACTTCGGGTGTAAAATATTCATATGGAAGACAAGCTGACTTTTAGAAAGGGATCAGAAAAGGATTTGGATAGATTTCTCCAATTTTTTCGGACGAGCGTAAAGACTCTTTTTTCTGATCATTATTCTCCAAACTCAATAAACTATACCGTCGACGTTGATTACGGTCCAAAGTGGATGAGTAGCCAGCTGAAAAAAAATAGGAAAAAAGTATTCCTATCGTATTATGGAAATAAGATCACCGGATACTTGTTTGCATCGAAGTCTATTGCCGGAGTGGGATTTGCAGATTGGTTGGCCGTCGATAAACCTTATCAGAAAAAAGGTATCGCATCGGCTCTTCTTAAGATGTGGGAAGAAAATGAAATCAAAGAGGGTGCTCACTCGCTTTTTTTATGGACAACTAAAAACAATTTGGATTTTTATCGGGGACGTGGATTCAAAGTCGGTGGTGAATTTCCAAATGCTTGGCACGGGGTTAATACCTATCTTATCTATATGAATTTACGGGAGCCCAAGGAGGAGAATTTTCTTAAAAATTATTTAAAAAAAATCAAAAAAAATGAAAGCTAAGGAATTTTCGTTGCCAGATCAAACCGGAAAGATGCACAAACTCTCAGATTATAAAGGAAAATGGGTAGTGCTTTATTTTTATCCCAAAGACGATACTCCAGGTTGCACTAAGGAGGCTTGTAGTTTCAGGGACAGTATGGAGGTTTACAGAAATAGGGGAGTTGTCGTAATTGGTGTGTCCAAGGATTCGATCGAATCCCATAGGAAGTTTAGCGATAAATATAGACTTAACTTTCCGATTCTTTCCGATCCGGAAAAAGAAGTGATTAAAAATTACGGTGCTTGGGGAGAAAAAAGCTTCATGGGTAAAAAATTTGAAGGTACGTTGAGAAATACTTATCTCATTGATCCTTTGGGTAAGATTGCTAAAACATACAAGAAAGTTAACCCGCTTATTCATTCGGGGCAAATCCTCAAAGACGTTGGTAATTTTTTATAAAAAACACCCGCTGGTACCAGCGGGGTTTAAAAAGATCTTTTTATTTGTTATTACTTTCCGATCGCCTTAACGGCGATTTTTTTGGGCTTGGCTTCTTCTGCAATTTTCCCAGAAATTACGACGACACCGTCTTCGACTTTAGCCTCAAGGCTTTTGGCGTCAATTGCCCGGGGAAGAGTTGTTGTGTAGTCAAATGATGCCACTCGGTCCATTCTATAGACTACCTTCTTTTTTTTCTTTTCCTCCTCGGTTTCTTCGGTACGTGCTGTAACTCTTAGGACTCCATCCTCGAACGTGACTTCGACCTGGTCGGCCGAAACACCCGGAACGGCTGCCTTGACGATTACCTGATCGCCCTCTTCATAAACGTCTAAACCGTCCGTCATTTTGATTTCCGGCCATTCTTCATCTTCCCAGGATGAAAAAAACGGTCTCATCCATCGCCGGCTTGAAAAAGGATCTAATCTTATGATTGCCATATATTTTCACCTCCTTCCATATTAGCACTCTATCATATTAACTGCTAATTTGTCAAGGGGGAAATTCAATTATGGTGTATAAAAATATTGTTAAAAATCAATCAGAAACAGTATCATTTTTGTTAGATTATATATCTGCTATAATCAGAAAATGATGACGCCGCAACTTTACATACTATCGCGTAAAATTCACAGAATGATAGTTGTTATCATCGTTGTCCTTTCGTTAGTAATGATGGTTACGGGATTAAATATGAAATACGGTTGGTTCTTTCTTGATCGAGGTTTTTCAAATAATCTTCATAATAACCTTAGCCCTTATTTCGCAATCGTATTGATGATTAATGTCATTACCGGATTCTACATGTACTTATATACACAGCCGAGAAAAAGCAGTAAAAAAAGTAATGATAAGATTGTTCAATAAAGGGCTTTTATGTCGTAGGAGCCGTCTAAATTGAGGATAAAGGCTTTTTTCGGATAGACGGGTAATGTTGACACAACTTTATCCCTACTCACCAATACCTTTCCAATATAATCGGGGATTTCTTCGTAATCTTTGCCGTAGATATATATCCGGTCGTGATCTAAATAATATTGGGCGGTGAAATAATCCAGTTCAGTTTCCACATACACCAAATCATCCTCTTTCATTACCTTACTTATTTCGGCGAAAGTTTGTCTGAGTGGCGCTTTGGTTCTTTTTGCTACCTGCATTTTCTGAAAATTAAAGGAAAAGGCAACGAAAAAAACGATCGCAAATACTTTAATATAGGTTGGCATCCTTTCAAAAGCATAGACCATAAGAAGACTCAACCCTATGCTCGAAAAAATGAGATAGCGGGGGAGGAAAACCGGTTTGAATATCGACACAACCAGTACGAAAAATGGTATACCCACACCCCAGACAAAAAGAGTGTTAAAAAGACTTTTTTCAGCCTTTTTTTCATGTCTACTTTTTAATAACGCGTAGACGACTACGGCAAGAATTGCCCATGAAATGAATATAATCTGATTGTTGAAAAAACCAAAGTTTTTTTCGTACCCTGTGTAAACCTCTCCGAGGAATGTCAGAAAGTTGGTAGCAGATATCTTACTAATCCAAAACGAAGTGCTTGAGGTGGCTCGGCTTAGGATGACGAGGATCATCCATGGGGCAAATGCCAGTAAAGCTTGTCTCTGTTTAAATCTGTAAACGAGCCACTGTCCAATAACAACAAATACCATGAAATAGTGGGTATATAACCCAAGTATCGTTGATATCAGATAAAGTTTGGTATTTTTTTTGTAAAGCGAATAAAAAGAAAGGGTTGATAAAAATGCAAAAAGTGAATACATTCTTACTTCAAAAGCAAAATAAACAAGGATGGGATTAAGTAGAAAGAACAAGAGGTAGAGAAAAGACTTTCTCATATCCAGTTTGAAAACTTCGGTTAGAATGAGATAAACGACGTATAGGCTTGCCCAAAAAAATATAAGAGACAAACTTCTCATTGCTATTTCTCCATTACCGAAAATGGCTATCCAATAATGAAGAATAAGGTAGTACAAAGGAGGGCTGAAATCCTTCATTGTCATTGAAATTATTTCAATAATGTTTTTTTTGGCGAGTAAGTAAGAATAAGCTTCGTCGCGCCACAACGACTGGACAAGAAAAACAAGCGGAGTTTTCGTAAACAGGAAGTTAAACATAAACCCAGTTTAATACTAAATTATTCAATTGTCTATACTTTTTCAGTCACTTTATATTTGAGCTTTTTCCCAAATAGAATCCTGGTGTGGGCATCAAGAGCTGGTAGAGAGGAAAAGAAAAAGGAAACAATGGGCAACAGATACCATTGAATTATTAGAATCGGTAGGTATAAGGCGCCGGTTTTAACATTAACTTTTTGTCTGAGTTTTATGTCCAAATATATATATAGGATAAGCATCGCAGAGGAAAAGGTTAAGATAAGGCCAGAAAGCTGTGGTAGTAGAAAACCTAGAACAGTTCTTTTGAATACTGGGTTTACCAAAGGCGGGATGGACGCCGACACCGTCAATATAAAGAAAGAGACCGGCCAGAGAAGGTGAGTTTCGCTTATGAACATGGCCTTTTTCAGTTTAGTCATGAAATCTATATGGGGTGTAACAAAAAATTTACGGAACACATATCCAACATCGGAGACTCCCCATGCCCATCTTTTTTCCTGCTCATAACGGTTGGCGAGTGTCTTAACAATGCCACCGGAGTAGACGGCGTCACCGTTAACGATCGTAAAGAGTGGTATTGTTTTAACCAATCCGCCGAAAGCAAAAAAAGCTTGAAAATAAATATGCCAATCCTCCGGAATAATGTCGACATCCCAATATCCGATTTTCTTGAGCATCCAGAGGTTAGTTGAATATGTTGATACTTGAATAAGATTTTCTTTTTGCGACAAAAACGCTAAGCGGACAATCGAAGACAGGGTCGCTTGAAGTCTGACAAATAATGGCAGCTGCCAAAAATTATTATAGAGTAGGACAGGTGCCCAGTAAAAATGGTGGAGTCGTCCTTTGTCCCTCAGGAACTCAAATGTTAGATACGAAAAATAGTTTTTTGGCAGGAAACTGTCAGCGTCACATATTGTGATCAGAGTTTGTTTATCGCTTATATTGTTAGCGTTACAGTATTTTTCAATTTGTCGGCAGGCGAAGGTTTGGTTGCTCGCCTTTCCTTCCTCCTCGCCTGGCATTAGGGGATGATATGTGCAAATGATGTCTTTAAAGAAAAAACTATATTTTTTTATAAATTCCTTGGCTTTTTCGGAAGCTTCGGTTTCCCTATGCTCAAATGCCAGTACCAGATAAATGCTTTTGTAAGGTAAGTCGTTTTGGGTCAATGCCTTAATGGTTGCTTCAAGTTTATAAACAGGTTCCTTGTAGTTTGGAATTACGACAAAATGCTTAACTTCAGATCCACCTTTGATTTTTTTAATCTTCTTTCCGTAGTTTATTTTATTATGAAAAAGGATTTCGTTGTAGCTCACGACTGCACGATACGTGGTTGTTGCTGACTTGTAGAAAAAGTAAAGGTCAAATGCAATTATGAAGTAGGCGACGACGGCCGGATGAAAGGGTGATAACCATAAAGGCAAAGTTATCATTGTCCACGACGTGGCCGGTACAACCATATCAAGAATCCGGTTAAAAAACTTTGATTTAACGATTTTGTCCGTCATAAGTAGCTATATTATACAACCCCTATGAGGAAGTATGATCCGATAAGTGCCAAGATGCCGGCAAAAATCTTTTTTAAGAGACTATCTTTTTCTCCAAGGAGGACGACTCCGGCAATTACCGTCAATAGCGTTGATGTTTGAACGATAGGGAGAATTTGGGTTGCGTTGCCGGACTCCAATGCCTTAAGTTGAAGAAGGTAACCGACGACGTTTATGAAGGCGGGTATAAGAATCTTCCACGACACCACCTTGAGTTCGTATTTGATCTCGCTAATCCTTATTTTCGGAAATACGACAAAGACAATAGGTAGAATCCAGACGAACATACTATATAGAACTGCTCCAAAATACATGGTTCCTTTTTTATCGAGCATCCAGGCGATCCCTAATAGAACATACAGAAAAACCCCAAAAGCGATATTTTTTAAATTCTCGCGCCCATGACTTCTACTGTAAGAAATTAAAAATATGGCGATAAATATCATCACTGCTCCGATAATCTTAATTGTTGTTAAAGACTCCTGATAAATAAAGATAGACCCCGTAAAAGCGATAAGTAGGCTTACAGTTCCTACTATAGAAAGGGTAGAAGCAGTGAGGTTTTTTGCGACGATATATCTCCCCCTTTCAAAAAGGCCATAAAAAGAAAGGGCAATTATTACATACATCCAAGCTTCAGGATTGGTAGGTAGTTCGATATTCCTATAGACACCGCTTGTAAAGAAATAGACGACAGTAAAGAAAATTGCCGAAATATTGAAAAGAAAAGAAAGGGCGCGAGGATACTTTGTATCTATTGCAAGTTTTCTCTGAACGAGGTTCAGTGCGGTGAAAAAAAACATCGAGAGTATCGATAAAATAATCCAGTTCATGTAAGAAGTTTACACCTTACTGCCAAGCCTCGCAAATCATCTTAAAAGGGCAGAAATCGCACCAGCGTCCTGGAGTCGGAGAAAAGTCATTCGTTCTAATCTTCTCGACGATGTCTACAATTTTTTCTTTTGTCTCGATAAGTTCTTCTTGTTTTTTTTGGAACGAGACCTTGATGGGATCTTGGAGGTAATGAAACGATAAGACGACTTCTGAAAGCTTGCGATTGTATAGGCCCTTGTCTGTGGCGGCCATTGCATAGATTGAAAGTTGGAGGCTTTTTTTAAGCTCTTTTTCCTCAGGTTTTTTGCCGGTCTTGTAGTCAACAATCTCAATATTTTTTCCGGTAAGGGAGTTAACCCGGTCAATTTTACCTGCGACATAAATGTCTTTTGCCACTTTGATTTTGAAAGGTTTCTCGATAGCCATAATGTCGAGTCTTTTATCATGGTATTTTTTGAAATATCCTTCAAGAATTTTTTCACCCTCTTTTTTCATTCGCAATTCATGAGACGATGAAGCGTACCCGACCGGTAACCAGGTTTTTTCAAAAATTTTTAACAGTCGCTTTATTCCGACCGATTTATCTTGAACAAACTCAAGATAGAAGCTTTGGAGGGCTTTGTGGATCGAGTCGCCAAAGGCAATGGCGGCTGTCGGAGGCGTGGGAATTTTAAGAATGTAGTGATATTTATATTGAAGCGGACAGCGGAGGTATGTCTCAAGCTGGGTATAGGAAAAACTGTTTTGAAAGTATTTTTCCTTGACAATAGGTTCTTTTGGTTTTCTAAAATCGAAAATGGACAACTGCTGCTTTTGAACTTTTTTCGTGTCCAATGTTCTCTCAACGGCGGCCTCTCCTAGGGATTCTGAAATAAATGGGGAAACTTTTTGGATTTTTTTTCCTAGTCCGTAAAATCGTGAAGTCGTCATATACACCTTTTCCTTTGCTCGAGTTACACCAACATAGAAGAGTCTTCGTTCCTCCTGCATATGGTAATCGCCTGAAGGCAGGGTTTCTTTAATTAATTCAACAGGGATAGGGATTGTTTCTCGCCGTGATACGGTCGGAAAGCGACCACGGGTCAAATTGACTAGAAACACAATCTTAAATTCAAGGCCTTTGGCGGAATGAGCGGTTATCACATTGACGGCGTTATACTCTCCGATATCGGTTTGCGAGGCGATCGGAGATTCGCCAAGTTCCATACTCATGTCGATATATTCGACAACCGCAGAAACAGATGCGTCTTCATGGTCAGACTCGAAACCTTTAAGCCTGTTGAAGAATTTGGAAATGTTTAACGCGATCTTTTCATCCTTTTCAGAACTGTAGTTGGTCAATTTCAAAAGGAGACCGGAATCTTCAAGAAAATAAAACAGAATCTGACCGGCGGTATCCTTTTTAACTCGCGACAGATGCTTGACAATCATGGAATACACGTTGTGGATTTTTTTTCGTGAATCCTTGGAAAGGAGGGGAATATATTTTTTGTAATTGTCATATTCTTCATTCTCAATATCCGTTTTGATCAGTTCAAGATATACCTGTATTGCGGAAAATAAATTCAAGTTAGTGCGTTTGGAAAAAGACATAAGAAGGGTCAGGTCCTTTATATCGATATTAAATATTTCCATACTGTAAAGTCTAAAAAGCGATATCGAGTCGTCGGGGTTATTGAGGACCTTGAGATAGGCGATAAGATCTTTGACTTCAGGTTGCTTGTATAGTGTTGATGGACCCAAGAATTGAAAGGGGATTCCCAGTCTCGCAAAGGCGTTTATAAACGGTTGCGAATGGTTGTTTGCTCGAGTTAGGATAGCAATATCCGAGAACCGGTAATTTTTTTTTAGTTTGATAATTTCCTGGGCGACATATTCTGCTTCTTCGTCCGGTGACTCGGAATAAAAAAAATTGAGAGGCTCTTTTTCGCTGGCTTTTTTCTGGGCTGTAAGTCTTTTGGATATCCCGAGTCGTGATTCAAGGGTGTCGGGATCGTTGTTTTTAATCAAACGGTATGCAGAGTCAAGAATAGCTTGATTAGATCTATAATTTCTCATCAGGGTTACCTGGTGGGCATTTTTGTAATCTTTCATAAAGGCGAGAATATTCGAGACCGAAGCTCCGCGAAATTTGTATATCGCTTGGGAGTCGTCCCCAACAATAGTCAGTCGCGGTTTTGATTTGGGTGGACAAAGAAGTTTTATAAGATCATATTGGGCAATATTCGTATCCTGGAATTCGTCGATGAGAATATATTTAAATTTTTGTTGGTATTTTTTTAAGATGTTTTTTCTTGTTTTGAAAAGTCTAACTAGATAGTAAATTAGATCTCCATAGTCGAAGAGGTTTTCCCTAATCTTCAAACTCTGGTAGGTCTTGTAAGCGTTAGCCAGTTCCAGGGACTTTTCTTTTTCGTTTTTTTCTTCAGGCTTGCTTTTCTTTGCCCAAATAAGATAATCCGATGGATCAATATTCTCGTCACGAAGTCTTGAAAAATGTTGCAAAAGACTTTCCAGGAATTTATTAGGATTGCCCAATGGGCGGAAATACTTCAAATCGAAAAGGAACAGATTAGATTTCAAGAATATCACCGTTTCGGCGGTTGTCATCAATCGGTATCCTGGCGAGATACCAATATGGGACGCCTCTTCTTTTAGGACTTGATCCGCAAAAGAATGGAAGGTGGAAATCCACATTTGAAAATATCCATAGGGCATTTCCCGGTCGACCCGGTCGACCATTTCGGATGCGGCTTTTTCCGTGAATGTCAAGGCAAGAATTTCTTCAGGTCGGGCGAATTTTTTCTTTATTAGGTATTTTATTTTCTCGACGATAACTGTAGTCTTGCCGGTGCCGGCTCCGGCGACAATCAATAGCGGACCTTTATTGTAAAGAACAGCTTTTTTTTGCTCAATATTAAGCATGACCACATTTTAACATACGTTTGAGAAGGAGAATTTTATGATTTTTTACTTGGTCGAGTTACATCACCATTAAAAATTCCGCCGAATAAATCTTTCTTCATTTGATTTTTTAATTCATTTGATGCGTCGAACAGAATATGATTAATATAAATGTACATAGTACCCAATTCCATGTATGTATCTGTTTTAACTTCTTTCCACGTTGCAATTAATTTTTCAATACTTTGTTGTAAGTTGTCTCTATCTGATTTAGGAAAAATATTACTTAAACCAAGTGAAGCAGTGGCCAATCCTCCTTTGAGCAGTTCCTTATAAGTACTTACATCATAATAATCTATAAGCTTTCCCTTAGAAAGGTGGGGTTGAAACCAAGGATTTTGTGGGGCTGTTTTCTCCGTTGCCATATTCAAACAGCATTATAACCTATAGTAAAGAAATATTCAATTTTATAGGAAGTGATTAAAGATATCCAGGATACCATTATCATCGACAGATTTACCTATGAATGATTTGTTGATTCCCTTGGCTTGCACTAACTTCTTTAATTCCTCGTTGCCGTTAGCTACAGTTGCAGCATAACCACACGGTTCCATAAATTGCCAGTCGGACAGGCTGTCCCCAACAGCCAGAATTTCATCCGGCCCGATATTATTCTGTTTCAATACCATTTCGATCGCCTGACTTTTTGACACGCCAAGCGCGGTTACAATTCCAAAAAGGTGGGGGAGGGCTATTGGGTGAATTCCCCAACTCAAAGTTAATTGATCTCTAAATGGCTCAAATAGTTTTGTCAATAATTCTTTATCCTCTTCATTTTTTGCTATCGGCATGAGCTTGACCGTTTCATGTTTTGTAGATTCGTCCGACAGGTTAGCGACTATACTGGGTTTTTTTTGGAGTATGTGGGTATGGATTTGCGTCAAGTACGACTTTTGATTTGCTTGAATGAAATAGTTATCCAAGGTGTAAAGCTCTATATATGTATTATTATTAATGTAAGTTTTAATGATTCGTGTCGTCAGTTCGTGATCAATAAGGTTTTTATTGAGCACATGTCCTTTTAAAGGATTGATTATTACCCCTCCACCTTGGGTAATATGTAAGTTATCCAAATTAGCGCCTTTTATAATCTTCTCAACCGAATAATGCGGTTTAGCGGTACAAAGGAAGATGGGAACGCCTTTTTCTTTTATTTTTCTGAGTTTGCTAATCACACGTGGGTGAGGGTCGGGAGAATTGTAACCGATTTTGTCGCCGACCAATATCCCGTCGACATCAAGAATTATCGCTTTAATAGGACGCATTGTGGAAATTATAGCAAAATTGTCCTTGACTTTTTGGCCGTTTGCCTTTATCATAAAAACAATTAAAAGAAAAATAAGGCTTCACTAACATTGAGGCTTTCTTTTTGTTATTATCAATTTAATATATTTTTAATATGGCAGATGCTTTTCAGAGGACAAAACCTCATTTGAATATTGGTACAATTGGTCACGTTGATCACGGAAAGACAACTCTTACTTCAGCAATTCATTACGTTCTTTCGAAAAAAGGTTTGGCAAAGGCAATGAAGTACGAAGAAATCGACAAAGCTCCAGAAGAAAGAGCACGCGGAGTCACCATTAATCTTCATCACTCAGAATACGAGACCGACAAGAGGCATTATGCACACATTGATGCTCCAGGTCACGCAGATTACATCAAGAACATGATCACGGGAGCCGCCCAGATGGACGGAGCCATTTTAGTCGTCTCTGCTCCAGACGGTCCGATGCCGCAGACAAGAGAACACATCTTGCTTGCCAATCAGGTTAACGTCCCGGGAATCATCGTCTTCTTGAATAAGGTAGACATGGTTGCTGATAAGGAAATTCTTGATCTTGTTGAAATGGAAGTTAGAGATCTTTTGACAAAGTATAAATTTCCGGGAGACAAAATTCCGGTCATAAGAGGATCAGCTCTCAAGGCTCTTTCCGATGACCCGGAAGCCGTCAAGCAAATAGAAGAGCTTATGAAGACGGTTGATGAATATTTCCCAGAGCCGACCCGACCCACAGACAAGCCGTTCTTGATGCCTATTGAGGACGTCTTTACAATCTCAGGTCGTGGAACTGTCGTTACCGGACGTGTAGAGCGAGGAGTTGCCAAGGTCAACGAGGAAGTTGAGATTGTCGGAATCAAGGAAACTCGAAAGACCGTTATCACAGGAGTTGAGATGTTCAGAAAACAACTTGACGAAGCACGAGCTGGTGATAATGTCGGACTTTTGTTAAGAGGAGTTGAAAAAACTGATGTATTGAGAGGTCAAGTTGTTGCCAAGCCTGGAACAATCACCCCACACACAGAATTCGAGGCCGAGATCTATATCCTTACCAAAGAAGAAGGTGGACGACACACACCGTTCTTTAAGGGATACCGTCCTCAGTTTTACATCAAAACAACCGACATTACCGGAGAAGTCACCCTTCCCGCGGGAGTCGAGATGGTCATGCCTGGAGACAACGTCAAAGTTACAGGTAAGTTGATCTACCCGGTTGCCATGGAAGAAGGACTCAAATTCGCAGTACGTGAAGGTGGTCACACAGTAGGTGCTGGTGTTGTCACCAAAATAATTAAATAATTATTGGTTAGTAGGTTTAAGCACTTTTAAATTATGCCGAAAGGAAGAATTAGGATCAGGTTGAAGTCATATGATCATCGATTGATCGACGAAACCTGTCAGAAAATAGTCGATGCGGCGATCCGTACAGGAGCGTCGATAATCGGACCAATTCCTCTTCCCACAAAGAGTGAGGTTTATGTTGTGAATAAATCTACCTTTGTAGACAAAGATGCCAGAGAGCATTTCGGCTTAAAGATTCACAAAAGACTCATAGACATTGTGAATCCCACTAACCAGACAATAGATTCCTTAATGCATCTAGAACTTGCGGCAGGTGTTGAAGTCGAAGTCAAGATGTGATATTATATAGTCCACTAAATGTTAAATATCCTTTTGTTTTCGGGAACTAAGGATTAAATAGTCCGGATTGGAACATAGCCCCAATCTGGGGCTATTTTTTTTGCCAAATAAAAATATGTCCGGTTTCATACTAGGAATAAAATCAGAACAGAATCAAACCTACGACCATAATGGCGTTCGGGTCCCGACCACTTACATCAAAACTGTGGGTTGTTTTATGATCGACGTCAAAACTAGCGATAAACAAGGTTACTTTGCAGTTAAACTTGGACTCGGTCAAACCTCAAATATTAAGAAGCCGGTCCAGGGAGAATTAAACAAGGCGGGGATAAAGACCCCGCTTCGTTTTTTAAAAGAAATTAGGTTGGAGAAGTTTGGTGAGAATGTTAAGCTTGTCGACGAAAACGGCAAAAAAGGAATTGAATTAAATGGAGTCAAAATATTTGTTGGCGATGAAGTAAAACCTGAATCGATATTTAAGAAGGATGAATTGGTTACTGTTAGCGGCGTTTCAAAAGGTAAAGGATATCAAGGCGTCGTTAAGCGACATCATTTTAAAGGTGGATCAAGGACACACGGTCAATCTCACGGAGAAAGGGCTCCCGGATCAATTGGAATGACGACAACTCCAGGACGGGTTTTTAAGGGTAAGAGAATGGCTGGACGCATGGGAACCGATCGCGTCACCGTCAAAAACCTCAAGATAATCGATATTAAAGAAGACGGCTTGGTGGTTAAGGGATTAGTCGCCGGCTTCAAAGGAAGTTTATTGGAGATCAAAAGCTCATAATTATGGAAAAAACTAAAGAAAAAAAACAATCAAAGACCTTAACAGCGCCAGTTTATGATATAACGGGCGTTGAGAAGAAGTCGATCGGACTACCTGAAGCCATTTTTAACGCTCCGGTAAACCAGGCTTTAATTGCTCAATCGGTAAGGGTATATATGAGCAACCAAAGGTCAGGTAACGCTTCGACCAAAACCAGAAGCGAAGTTGAAGGTTCGACAAGAAAAATATATAGGCAAAAAGGTACGGGTAAAGCCCGCCACGGCGATATCAAAGCCCCGATTTTTGTTGGTGGAGGAGTTGTTGGGGGGCCAAGACCAAAAGATCATTCGTTGAGCATGGGCCACGCAATGAAGCGAAAAGCTTTGTTCGGAGCCTTGTCAAATAAGGCTGCGAGCAAGGAAGTCTACGGTTTGGAGGAATCCGGATTGGAAAAGACCAATAAGACAAAAACTGCCTATCAATTCTTAAAGAAAGTCGGATTTGCCGGTCAGCGAGTCACCTTTGTTTTACCTAAAATGGAGATTACCCCTTTTACTAAAGCAATCAGAAATATTGAAAACACGCATGTCATTGATGCGATGTCCTTGAATACTTATCAGGTACTTAAAAGCAAAAGGCTTATATTTTTGGAATCGGCAATAGAGTCGTTAAAAAAACACTATAAAGTATGAAGATAAACGAAACAATCGTAAGTCCGGTATTGACAGAAAAAGCAACATTTAATACCAAGGATAAGGTATATATGTTTGTCGTAAACCAAAAGTCGACTAAGTTTCAGGTCAAGGCCGCCTTGGAGAAAATATTCTCAGTCAAGGTGTCAGATGTCAGGATCATGGTCAGAAAGGGTAAAGAAGTCAGACGAGGGCGCAAGATGTTGGCCAAGAAATTAGCGGATCAAAAAATTGCCTATGTTAAGTTGAAGGAAGGAAAGATAGATATCTTTCCCCAAGCATAATCTATGAAAAAGAAATTCTTATCAACCAACGTTAAACCGATAAAAAAACTGACGGTCATCCTGAAAAAACATTCAGGTCGGGACTCATCAGGTACAATTTCGGTACGACACCAGGGCGGCCGACAAAAAAGATACTACAGAATGATTGATTTCAAAAGAGATAAGAGGGATATTGAAGGAGAGGTTGTAAGGATTGAGAAGGATCCGAATAGAAACGCCCATATCGCTCTTATAAAATATAAGGACGACGAGTTGAGATACATAATCCACCCGGATGGATTGAATGTTGGAGACAAGATCATTGCCGGGGAAACCGTAGACATTAAGACCGGTAACGCCATGCCCCTTAAGAATATACCGATTGGATTCCTTATCCATAACGTTGAGATGTATCCAGGTCACGGAGCACAATTGGCTCGTGGTGCCGGATCAGCCGTTACCGTCATAGCCAAGGAAAGCGATTTCATCAATTTAAAATTAGCCTCAGGCGAAGTAAGGAGATTCTCTCCCGAATGTTATGCCACAATCGGTCGCGTTGGTAATATTGCTTTTAAGGATGAGGAAATTGGATCAGCCGGAAGAAAAATCCTTATGGGAATAAGACCAACCGTCCGTGGTACCGCTCAGAATCCCCGTTCTCACCCACACGGTGGAGGAGAAGGAAGATCTGGAGAAGGAATGCACCCGAAAACTCCATGGGGTAAGGCTGCCCGTGGTAAGGTCACTAGAAACAGAAAAAAATGGAGCAATAAGTTTATAGTTAAAAAACGTAAATAATATGGAATCATTAACATATATAAAAAATCTGAGAATGCCGCCTAAGAAGTTGAGATTTTATTTGGATGAAATTAAGAAAATGACTCCAAATGACTCTCTAAAGCAGCTTTACTACGGCAAGCAAAGGGCGACCAGAATTTTATACAAGGCCATAAAATCGGCAGTTGCCAATGCAACCACCACTTTAAAAACGAGCGCCGATTTGTTAAACTTTAAGGTCCTGACAATTGAGGAAGGTCAGACTTTGAAAAGATATCTTCCTGGTTCAAGAGGTAATGCTAAGCCCATAAAGAAACACATGAGTCATATCAAGATAATTCTTGTAGTTAAAGGCGCAGCGAATGCCAAAAAGGAAGTGAAAAAGGAAACGGAAAAAGTTGTCGAAACCAAGAAGGTTGAAGAACCGAAAAAGAAAAACGAATTAAAAATTAAGAAACAGTCGGAAACTGTAAAGGCAAAAAAATAAATGGGACAGAAAGTTCATCCAAAAGGATTAAGACTCGGAGTTATTTACAACTGGAATTCCAGGTGGTTCTTTTCTGACAAGAAGGCTTATAAGGACGCACTTACTTCCGATATCGCAATGAGGGAAGTGTTGATGAGAAAGTTGGCCTTTGCCTCGGTTACCCAAGTTGATATTGAGCGCGCCATTAACAAAGTGACCCTTATCATTTATTCGGTTAAGCCGGGAATGATCATTGGGCGAGGTGGTAAAGGACTTGAGGATGTCAAAAAATACATTGCTCCCTTTATGAAGAAAGGGGACAAGAATAAAGAATTTAAACTGGATATAAAAATCGAGCCCGTTAAAAAGCCTTATGTGAATGCATATTATGTCGCCCAGACGATAGCTGAAAAGATCGTTAAAGGTTTTCCACATAGGTCGACCATTCATAACGCCATGAATCGCGTTATTGAAGCCGGTGGACGCGGAGTTAAAATTCAGCTTGGAGGACGTATTAATGGAGCTGAAATTTCACGTCGCGAAAAGTATTTTCAAGGCACGATTCCAACATCAACAATAAGAGAAGAAGTTGATTTTGGAAAGTATCCGGCTCTTACAAGATCAGGATACGTAGGAGTAAAAGTTTGGCTTTGTAGATAATTATGTTGGCACCAAAAAGACAGAAATTTAGAAAAACATTTAGGGGAACCTGGAGGAGATTGGCCGTTAAGGGCGATCGTTTGAACTTCGGATCATATGGTTTGAAAACCATTACCCACGGATGGATCAAGGATCGGGAAATAGAAGCGGTCAGGGTCATCTTTGCTCGTGCTACGCGTAAGACGGGAAAGTTTTGGACGAGGATATTTCCAGACAAACCTTATACGAAAAAGCCGCCGGAAGTTACCATGGGTGCTGGAAAAGGTGACGTTGCCCATTTCGTAGCATCGGTTGCCCCTGGTAGGGTTCTTTTCGAAATAGACGGCTTGAACGCTAGTGATAGTCGTGCCGTTATGAAAACCGTTGCTTCGAAACTGTCTGTTAAAACAAAATTCGTATCAAAAGCGGTATGAAAAAAATAACTAAAGAATACAAAGATAAATCACCCAAGGAATTGGAAAATGAAATTGCCAAATTAAGGGGTGAGATTGCCAAAACAACGCTTTCTATGAAAGCTAGTCCGGCAAAAGACACCAACACGGTGATGAAGATGAAAAAGAAATTAGCAGTTTTGCTGACCTTGCAAACACAGAAAAAGTAACAATATGAAAAAGACTTTAACAGGAAAAATCGTATCGGATAAAATGACCAAAACAGTCGTTGTCGAAGTCGTTCAGAAATTCCGACATCCCAAGTATCACAAGATCATAATTAGACACAAGAAGTATAAGGTTCATAACGAGCAGGAAGGCCTGAAAGTTGGAGACGAGGTCGTTATAGAAGAAACAAGGCCGATATCAAAAGATAAACATTTTATAGTAGTTAAAAAAGCCTAACAAATATGTTGCAATTAAGGACAATGTTGAATGTCGCTGATAATACCGGAGCCAAAAAGGTTTCAATGATCGGCATGTCAAAAAAAGGCAATCGTCACTTTGCGTACTTGGGAGAAATAATCAATGTTACGGTAAAAGAGGCGATTCCCTATGGCGCCGTCAAGAAGAGCGAGATTCATCCGGCAGTCATTGTCAGGACCCGTAAAGAAAAAAGACGAAAAGATGGAAGCTATATTAGATTTGACGACAATGCCTGTGTCATTTTGGCAGGACCTGATGTCAAGGATCCTAAAGGTACAAGAATTTTCGGCCCGATTGCCAAAGAGATAAAAGAAAACGGTTTTTCTAAAATTGCCAGTTTGGCTGAAGAAATTTATTAATATGAAAATCAAAAAAGGAGACAAAATTAAAGTCATGGCCGGAAAAGACAAGGGTCGTGATGGCAAGGTAGAGAAGGTATTTGAAAACGCTGGACGCGTCTTGGTTACGGGTATTAATCAATACAAAAGACACGTCAAAAAAAACGACCAGATGCCCCAAGGCGGAATTGTGGATGTACCCCGTCCTATTGACGTTTCCAAGATAATGCTGGTTTGTCCAAAGTGCAGCAAGGCCGTCCGAGTCGGATACAAAATGGAAAAAAACAAGAAGGTTAGAATTTGCATGAAGTGCGAATCAAAAATATGAAATTTAAAGAAGATTACAATACGGAAATAAAGCCAAAACTCATGACCGAGTTGAAGCTTAAAAACGTCATGGAAGCGCCTCGACCGATTAAGATCGTCTTGAATGTCGGTGCTGGTGAAGCGGTTGATTCGAAAAACGTGTTGGAGAAAGTGACCGAACAGCTGACGCTTATAGCAGGACAAAAGCCGGTCATCACCAAAGCCAGAGTTTCTATTTCGGCTTTCAAGATAAGAAAAGGATTGCCGATTGGGGCGAAGGTCACCTTAAGAGGAAAAAATATGTGGGTATTTTTAGAAAAACTAGTCAAAATCGTGGTTCCCAGGCTCAGGGATTTTAAGGGTCTGAACCCGACAAACGTCGACGGACACGGAAATCTAAATATTGGTTTTTACGAGCAGACTATTTTTCCCGAGATAGATTTCGATAAAATTGATAAAATAAGAGGCTTGGAAGTAACGGTTGTGACAACTGCCAAGAATTATGAGCAGGGTCGCAAGTTGTTTGAATTGATAGGAGTTCCTTTTAAAAAATAAAATAATATGGCAAAAACATCAGACGAAGTTAAGTTCAAAAAAGATCAGAAATTTAAGGTTCGAAACCGCAATCGCTGCGCTGTGTGCGGTCGTGCGCGTGGATACATGAGAAGGTTTGGAATGTGTAGGATATGTTTTAGAGAAAAAGCGTTAAACGGTGAAATACCCGGAGTTAGAAAAGTTTCTTGGTAATCATATGTCAAGATCAGCAAAAAAAGGCCCATATATAGACGAAAAACTTTTGAAGAAAGTCATGCGTCAGAAAGACGCCAAAATAAACGAACCTATTAAAACCTGGGCGAGAGGTAGTCAGATAAGTCCGGATTTTGTAGGACAGAAGATTGCCATCCATAACGGAAGAAAATTTATTGAAGTTTTAATCACCGAGAATATGATCGGTCACCGGTTGGGGGAGTTTGCTCCAACAAGAACATTTAGAAGTCACGGTAAGGTGACCAAGAAAGTTACCGAAGCAACCTAATAATATGCACAATTCTGTAGTCGATTTAATAATCAGGATCAAAAATGGATATATGGCGAAGAAAGAAACCATAAACGCCCCGTATTCCAAGTTTTCAGAAGAGGTTCTTAAGAAATTAAAAACCTTAGGGTATGTTGGGGAATATCAGATAGATGATGAAGCTATAAAGACAATGTCCATCACCCTTGTTTACGGTAAAGACGGGACGTCTTTTACAGACGTAGCGGTCTTCTCAAAACCGGGACGCCGATATTACGTTTCGTACCGAGATTTGAAGCCGGTTGTGTCAGGATTTGGTTACGCGATTCTTTCGACTCCTGTTGGCATATTGACCGATAGGGAAGCAAAGGTTAAGAAAATAGGTGGAGAGTTGTTATTTAATATTTGGTAATTTATGTCAAAAATTGGACAAAAATCAATTACGGTTCCGTCTTCGGTAACGCTTGAAGTCACCGGTCAGATGGTTAAAGTCAAGGGTCCTACTGATGAAATGAATTTTGAGTTGCCCGATACTTTGGCCTTGGAAAAGACCCAGGACGGCGTTATCCTTAAGCGAAAAAAAGAAGATAAGAAGACCAAATCTGTCCATGGTTTATATCGTCAACTTATTTTTAATGCTGTTGTCGGCGTTGAGAAGTCTTGGGAGAAGAGGATGGAAGTCGTTGGAACAGGTTATAACGTAAAGATGCAAGGTGAAGACTTGGTTTTTAAAATAGGCTATTCACATCCTGTCGTTTTCAAAAAACAACCAGGAGTGAAATACAAAGTGGAGGGAAACAACAAGGTTATAATTTCAGGTTCCGACCGACAGCTCGTGGGACAAGTCGCTTATCAGATCAAGCTAATTAAAAAACCCGACGCTTACAAAGGTAAGGGTGTCAAATATGAAGGTGAAAAATTAAGAATTAAACCGGGTAAAAAAGCCAAGGCCGCCGGAGCCGCTGCCTAACGCATATGAAAAAAGTAAACACCAATAGGACATTAAGAAGAAAAAAAAGAGTCAGTTCTAATATAATGGGACTAGGCGATGTGCCAAGAGTCGTAGTATTCAGATCCAACCGCTACATATATGCACAGGCAATAGATGATGTTAAGAGAGTTACCTTAGCTTCATCATCCAGCAAGGGCGCTCAAGGCAAGAAAGGTGAGCAAGCTAAAGCCGCTGGTTTGAAATTGGCGGAAAAATTAAAAGAAAAGAAAATTGTTAGGGCGGTATTTGACAGAAGTTCATATACTTATCTTGGTAGAGTCAAATCCCTTTGTGAGGGTTTGAGAGAAGGAGGAATCAAAATATGAGAGATCAACGCAGACAGAACGTAGATGGAATCGAAGAGAAGGTGCTCTTAATCAAGAGAGTATCAAAAAAGATTACCGGTGGCAACTACGTGACTTTCTCGGCTCTTGTTGCCGTCGGAGACAGAAAAGGTCGCATCGGGATTGGAATCGGCCGAGGACAAGAAGTCCCGCCCGCTATCCAAAAAGCCATAAGCTATGCAAAGAAGCATATGATTACGGTTCCCCGTCGCGGTAAAACCATTACCCATGAAATCAGATTGAAGTATAAAGCCGCTTACGTTCTTTTGAAGCCAGCCCCAGAGGGAACCGGTCTCAAGGTCGGTTCGGTCACCCGTGTCCTTTTGGACTTAGCGGGAATAGAAAACGCTTCTGGAAAAATTATAAGAAGTCGAAATCAGGTTGTTAATACCTATGCAATAATAAAAGCTTTGGGCAAGTTAAAAAATTTCACTAAAAATAAATAATATGGATTTGTCGAAATTACCCAAAACAACACAGAAAAAGAGCAAAAGAAGGGGTCGTGGATTAGGTTCCGGCCGCGGATCAAAGTCTGGTCGTGGTACTACTCGTCATCAGAAGGCTAGGGAAAAAATCCCGCTACATTTTGAGGGTGGTCAGGGAAGACTTGTTAAAAGATATCCTCTTTTGAGAGGTAAAGGCAAAAACAAGTCGAGAAATATAAAACCCGCTATAATTAAACTATCGTCTCTGAATGTTTTTTCGGATGGCGATACAGTTAATTACGAAGAATTAGTTAAAAAAGGCCTTATTGACGGAAAAAACAGGAATGTTAAAATCCTTGCAGATTCAGGATTGAGTAAAAAGTTAACCGTTAATCTGACTACGTCAAAAGCGGCAAAAGCTGCCATCGAAAAAGCTGGAGGAAAGACTGAAGTTCAATAAATCGCAAAATGCTAAAAAAAATCAGGGATAAAATAAGACTTCTTTTTAACGATCCCGCCATAAAAAGAAAGATAATTTTCACCCTGATGATCTTTCTTTTCTTCCGTTTTTTTGCGTTTCTTCCCGTACCCGCAATCGATATCGCTAAACTAAAGGCGCTTTTCGCTCAGAGCCAGTTTTTATCACTATTGGACATATTCTCGGGAGGAACTCTTATAAACTTTTCGGTTATGGCTCTTGGACTCAATCCATATATCAACGCTTCAATCATAATTCAACTATTATCGGCCATGATCCCAACGCTTGAAAAGCTTTCGAAAGAAGGGGAATACGGACGAGCCAAGATAAATCAGTATACGAGATATTTGACCCTTCCTTTGACGTTCGTTCAGGCGATCGGCATATTCATACTCCTCAAGAACCAAGGAATAGTCGGTGTAATGTCGCCACTTGAATTTTTCTCTTTTATACTAACCATGGTAGCTGGAACTTTCATTCTCATCTGGTTTGGAGAGCTCATTTCAGAATTCGGACTTGGAAACGGAATATCCTTGATTATCTTCGCGGGGATCGTTGGCAGATTACCGATTGTCCTTTCCCAGACGGCAACCGTCGCGACACCGGAAACGATCTTTAGTGTTGTAGTCTTTGTGGCATTGTCGATTGCTGTTATTGCCTCGATCGTATTCATTAACGAGGCTGTCAGAAAGATTCCTGTTTATTATGCCAAAAGAATAAAAGGGAATAGATTGTATTCCGGGGCGACAAATTTCTTACCCTTAAAGTTAAATCAGGCAGGAGTCATTCCGATAATCTTCGCTGTTTCTTTCGTTTTGATGCCACAACTTGTTGGTAATTTTATAGTTTATTCCCCAAATTCAGCATTGTCATCAATCGGAAGGTTTTTGGTGAGTTTTTTCTCACCAGAAGGTTTTTTCTATAACTTCTTCTATTTCGTATTGGTCATCGCCTTTACTTTTTTCTATACAGTAGTCGTCTTTAATCCTCAAAAAATATCTGAAGAAATCCAAAAACATGGCGGATTTATACCGGGAATTAGGCCGGGACTTGCCACCAAGCAGTTTCTAGAAAAAATCGTTTACAGGATTACAACCGTTGGAGCTGTATTTTTGGGGTTGGTTGCGGTTATGCCGGTATTGGTTTCCAAAGTAACGGGACTCACTAATCTTGTTATTGGGGGGACCGGAATCTTGATCGTAGTTTCGGTCGTTCTTGAGACCTTCAAAAAAATCGAAGCCCAGCTGGTGATGAAGAGTTACGACAGGTTTGTAAAATAATAATTAATAATTAATCTTTAAACAAATATGGCAAAAAAAGGATCTAGGATTCAGGTCGGACTTGTCTGTGAAGTCTGTAAGAGTATAAATTACGTTGTTCCAAAGAACAAGATCAACACAACGACCGCCTTGAAGCTTAATAAGTTTTGCTCGAAATGCAAAAAGCACACTTCCCACAAGGAAACGAAGAAATTGGACTGATTCAATATTATGAAAATTGTTTTAATCGGAATTCAAGGGTCAGGTAAGTCTACTCAGGGAAATTTATTGTCACACCAACTGGGTATACCTTATCTTTCGACCGGCCATATTTTCAGGACGTTGGCTAAGGAAAAAACCAAGCTAGGTCATTACATAAAGGTTGTCATTAACACTGGGCTTTTGGTTCCCGACGAAAAAACAATTGAGATCGTTAACACCTATTTATCAAGACCAGAATACCGCAAAGGATACATTCTTGACGGATTCCCAAGAACGATCGCTCAAGCCAAGAAGTTTATCAATAACGTCGATAAGGTTGTTTATTTAGATATTCCAGACAAAGAGGCCATATACAGACTTGTTTATCGTCATAGCGAAGTCAGGGAAGATGAAACTATTCCAGCTATAAAAAAGCGAATAGAATCCTTTAAGAAATTTACCTTACCGGTTCTGGCATATTACCAAAAAGAAAAAAAGCTTGCAGAAATTGACGGGACTCAATCTATTGAAGTTGTTAATCAGGAGGTCTTGAAGAGTTTAGGAAAACAACTTGTCAAAAACAGGATCGAAAATTGGAAGCAGGACACAAAGAAGATGATCTGTATCGTTGGGCTTCCCGGAGTCGGGAAGACCGATGCTACTAACTTTTTCAAAGAGCGCGGGTTACCAACGATTTCTTTCGGACAAGCGATAAACGACTATATCGATGATAATCACATGCCTCATGTAGAAAAGACCCACAAGAAAGTCCGACTCGAATTGAGGCAAAAGTATGGAATGGCAGCGATGGCCAAATTGAACGAGAAAAAAATAAAAAAAGCATTTAAGGAGAGTATGACTCTTGTAATCGATGGTTTGAGAAGTTGGCAAGAATATGTTTATCTGAAAAAGGCTTTTCCCAAGGTTAAGATTTACCTGGTAGGCATTTATGCCGATAAGAAACTGAGGTGGTCAAGGTCAGTCAAGAGAACAAAAAGAAACAAGCTCTATGGTGAAGATCGTGACTTGGACGAATTAATCGGAATCAATATGGCCCCAACAATCGCCTACGCAGACTTTCTCGTCAAAAACAATTTCTCGATAGAGGATTTCCACGATAAATTAGAGGAAGTTTACAGGATGATCTATTATTCATGATCGATTACAAGAGTGAGGATGAAATAGAATCAATGAGGCAGGGTGGAACGATGTTAAGAAATGTCGTTAATCAGCTTTTGCCTCTTATTAAGGAGGGAATGACGACGGAGGAGGTTGATAGGATTGCGACGGAGCTCATTAAAAATCAGGGAGGGGATATTTCCTTCAATAAGGTAAAGGGTTACAGATGGAGTACTTGTTTATGCATAAATGAACAGGTCGTTCATACGCCGCCCTCAAAGAGAGTGCTTAAGAACGGTGACGTCTTTACGGTTGATATAGGAGTCTATTACAAAAATCTCCATACCGATTATGCTACGACGTTTGTTGTCGGGGGTAAGACTGATCCGGAAACTGAAAGGTTTTTGAAAATTGGAAAAGAAACATTGGAAAAAGCCATTGATCGGGCAAAATCCGGTGCAAGGATCGGCGAAATATCAAAAGTAATTCAAGACAATATCTATGGGGCTGGTTATTTTATTCTTAAAGAATTGACGGGCCATGGAGTGGGAAAAGAGCTTCATGAAGACCCATTTGTCCCGGGTTACCTGGACCGCAAGATAGAGAAGACATTAAAAATTAAGCCAGGGTTGGTAATCGCTATTGAAGTCATATACTCGAAGGGGACGGAAGAGATTGCTTATGAATCGGGGAATGATTGGTCAATAACTTCCTCGGATCTGAGTTTGACCGCCTGTTTCGAACATACGATTGCAATATCAGAAAAGGGCACAATTGTGTTGACTTGAGTGAATTAATGGGAAAAGTGAAATTTGCTTGTATAAATTGTCAATTTTGTGCTAAAATATTAGGTTTATGAAGGATAACGTAGCAATTGTTGAGGGAGAAGTGATTGAAAACCTGCCCAACACGCTTTTCAGGGTTAAATTATTTAATTCTGAGAAAGTGATTATGTGCTACCTATCGGGTAAAATGAGAAAGAATTATATAAAAATTCTTCCCGGAGATAAGGTGAGAGCAGAAATGACACCTTATGATTTAAATCGGGGAAGGATAGTTTATAGAATTTAATTATGAAAGTAAGATCATCGGTTAAGAAAATTTGTCCGAAGTGTAAAATGGTGAAACGAAAAGGAAAAATATATGTCGTTTGTTCAAACGTTAAACATAAACAAAAACAGGCATAAAATAATATGGCAAGATTAATGGGTATAACCCTTCCGGATGAAAAGAGAATCGATTACGCTTTGACGCTAATTTACGGCATTGGTTGGAGTAACGTCAAATTGGTATTAGATCAATCTAAGGTTGACCATTCGAAAAAGGTTAAAGATGTCACCGAAGATGAGATGAAAAAAATAATCGAAGTAATGGAGACAAACTTCAAAGTAGAAGGAGAGTTAAGGGAACTATTGACAGACAATATTAAGAGATTACGGGAGATTGGGAGCTACCGAGGCAATCGCCACGTTAGGGGTTTGCCGTCAAGAGGTCAAAGGACAAAGTCTAATGCTCGTACCAAGCGTGGTAAGAGAAAGACCGTAGGAGCTCTTAGAAAAGAAGCTTGGGCAAAGCTCGAATCTGGTAAAACCGCAGCTGCAGTTACTGACGCAAAAGCGGCAAAAAAATAATTAATTAAACAAAACCATGGCAAAACAAAAAACACAAAAAGTAGTTGAAAAAGGAAGAATTTATATCACCGCAACTTTCAATAATACGATGGTGACGGTTGCCGACGAAAAAGGCAATCCAGTCGTTGTTGGATCAACCGGAATGCACGGATTTACAGGTACGAGAAAATCAACCCCACACGCCGCAACAGTAACCACAGAGGCTGTCTTAAAGAAAGCGACCGAACAATATTCCTTTAGAGTAGCCGACATCTTCATAAAAGGCATCGGTCCTGGACGGGAAGCATCATTGAGGGCAATTAAAGCCTCGCGCGTCGAGATAAATCGCATTATTGACATTACGCCTGTTCCCCACAATGGAGTCAGGCCGCCAAAAATTAGGAGAGTATAAAATATGAGATACACTGGACCAAAAAATAGAATTGCTAGGCGCGAAGGAATTGATCTCGGACTAAAAACGCCGGGCTCTAAATCCCATGCCCGACTTTTGAAGAAGCTAAATGTTTTGCCAGGTCAGCACGGAACTCGCGGTCGCCGCAAAGTTTCAGAGCGTGGTATCCAATTAAGGGAAAAACAGAAGCTTCGTTTCATGTTCGGACTTACGGAAAAACAACTGAAGAATTATTTTGGAAAAGCTCGTGAGAAAAAAGGAAACACAGCTCTTCATCTTTCCCAATATTTGGAAAAAAGACTAGACAATGTAGTTTTCAGGTTGGGGTTGGCACCGACACGCGCTGCCTCCAGACAACTAATTAATCATGGACACGTTTCTGTTAACGACAAGAAGGTCAGAGTGGCATCGTACCAACTTAGGGTTGGGGACAAGGTGACCTTTATAAAAGATAAGTCAGCAAAAATTCCCTATATAAAAGCAGCTCTTGAGAATAAAGATTTAATGATCCCATCATGGGTTGAGAAGAAAGCTATTGTCGGTCGTCTAGCAGCCGAACCGACGCTCGATGAAATCGCCAAACAGATAAATTTGAGATTAATAATTGAATATTATTCTCGATAATTAACAGTTTCAATTTTATTATGATTAATCCTAATTTCACGACTGTAAAGTTGGAAGAAGGCAATTACGGTAAATTCGTATTGGAACCTCTTCCACAAGGATTTGGTTCAAGCTTGGGCCATGCCTTGAGAAGGACGCTCTTGTCGTCATTGAAAGGCGCTGCCGTTACCAATGTTAAGGTTGACGGGGCTCCCCACTTGTTTACGACCATTCCAGGCGTTAAAGAATCGGTTCTTGACATTGTCTTGAACCTCAAGCAGTTGAAATTTAACGTCACCGAAGGTGGGCCGTTTAAGATAAAGATCAATGTCAAAGGTGCCAAGAAAGTTACCGCAGCAGATATTGAAGGTGAGGTCGATCCTATAAATCGCGACCTTTACATCGGAGAAGTCTCAGACGATAAGGGTAAGTTAAATATTGAAGCGACTGTTGAGGTTGGATATGGGTATTCAGCCGTTGACGAGCGCGAGAAAAAGGAATTTGGATTCATTCCGGTCGACGCTTTCTTTTCACCCATTGAAAAAGTCAACATTAAGGTTGAGGAAGCTCGCGTAGGAAGAAAAGCGAACTTCGATAAATTGACTGTGGAAGTTTGGACCGATGGATCAGTCACTCCTAATGATGCTTTGAGAAATGCTACAACACTTTTGTCGTCATATTTCTCATATATCCTTTCAGGATCTGATGCACCTGTTGAGTCGACAGCCGCATCGGTTGAAGAAGAGAAGAAAGAAGTCATCGATAAGAAACTTTTCGAAATTATTATTGATGAATTGAATCTTCCAAGCAGGGTTATCAACGCCTTACTTAGAGAGAAGATTGAAACAGTTGCCGACCTTATTAAGGCTGGACGGGGAAAACTTGCGGAAATGAAAGGTGTCGGAAAGAAATCAATTCAATTGATTGAAGAAGAGTTAAAAAAAATGGATATTTCTCTTGACTAATTATGAGGCACGGATTTAAGAAAGCAAAATTTGCCGCAGGTTATGACGCAGACCGCATGCTTATGCGTAAGCTGATGTTTAATTTTTTTACAAACGGCAAGTTGACGACGACCTTTTCTAAAATAAAGGCTTTAAGACCTGAGATAGAAAAAGCCGTCACAAAGATAAAAAAGGGAACGGAAGCGGATAAAAACAACCTTTTGAAAAGGTTCGGCAGCAACTACAAGATGTTGTCGGAGGTTTTCAAGGAAGTCTCAACCCAGTTATCAAAAGTCCAAAGCGGATACACCAAGATAATCAAATTGGGGGACCGTGAAAGTGACGGAGCTAAGTCGGCGACTCTTGTTTGGGCATATCCGGTTGTTTTGCCGGGTAAGAAAAAAGATACCTCTAAAAAGTCCGCTCCTAAGTTAGATAAGAAAGAGAGTAAAGAAGTTGTTAAAAAGGAAGTTAAGGATAAATAATTATGAAAACAACAGCCACCACAAAGTCGCTTAAGGAAAAAAACATTCAAAGGAACTGGCACAAAATTGATGTCAAGGGAAAGGTCCTTGGACGGATCGCTCCTGAGATCGCCAAATACCTTCAGGGAAAACACAAAAGGGATTATGCTCCTTATCTTGATTGTGGCGACTACGTTGTTGTCATAAATGCCTCGGAGGTCGTTTTAACAGGACGAAAAGCCGGTTCGAAGACTTATACTCGCTATTCAGGTTATCCGGGAGGGTTGAGAGTCGATAAGTTCGCTGATCTTTTGGTCAAGAATCCAACCAGAATAATCGAGAATGCTGTTTCCGGAATGCTTCCCAAAAACAAGTTCAGAACAGATAGGCTTAGAAGAATGTTTGTTTCTAAAGACGAAAATCATAAATTTAATGACAAATTTTCTAAATAATCAATATGGCAAAAGCAGCAAAGAAAACAAAAGACGTTCAGTATTACGAAGCCGTAGGTCGCCGAAAATTATCGGTAGCCAGAGTAAGGCTTTATATCACCGGCAAGGATAAAACTGCCACAGTCGCAGGTGTAAAGGTCAAAGAGGGAGAGGTCTATCTTAATGAGAAGCCGTTGGCAAAATCTGTTGCCCTAGCATATGATCGCGAATTCATGCTGCAGCCCTTGAAATTGACCGGAAACGAGAATAGATTCGCCGTTTCAATTAGAGTACGCGGTGGAGGACCTAACGGCCAACTTGAAGCCATTAGCCACGGATTGGCAAGGGCCCTTGATATCGTTGACAGCGCCCAGTACAGGGCAACTCTTAAGGATGCCGGACTTCTGACGAGAGATCCAAGAACACGCGAAAGAAGAAAAGTAGGTACGGGCGGTAAAGCAAGAAGAGTCAAGCAGTCGCCAAAGAGGTAATTTGTAAGCTTTTTATTATGCAGCTTTCAATCATAATTGTCTCCTTTAATACCCTCGACATAACACTTAAGTGCCTCAGAAATTTAAGGAAAAATTTTGTTAAATATCCTTTAAAGTACGAAGTCATCGTCGTCGACAACGGTTCAGTCGACGGATCACCTAAAGCACTTATTGATCTGAAAAAAGACTGGTCGAATCTCAAAGTTATTCTCTCGAAGAAAAACTTAGGGTACGGTAAAGCAAACAATAAAGGCACCGATGTCGCCCGGGGGAAATACGTACTCTATCTTAATTCAGACGCGATCGTTACCGATATAAACTTCAGCGATCTTATTGGTTTTTTCAACAGGAAAAAAGATTTAGGAGCTTTAACCGTCAAGGTAATGTTGACAAACGGTGAAATCGATCCCGCATCGCATCGCGGTTTCCCGACACCCTGGGCATCTCTCACTTATTTTCTTGGACTTGAAAAAGTTTTTTTCAAGGTCCCTTTCTTAAACAAGATGTTCGGCCAATATCACCAGGTACATTTGGACCTGGGTACGATCCACGAAATAGACGTTCCTACAGGAGCATTTCTTATGGTCAGAGCCAATATAATTAAGGAAATTAAAGGTTTTGATAGAGATTATTTCGCGTATGGGGAGGATGTTGAAATGGCCTTCAGGATAAAAGAATTGGGTTATAAAATTCTTTATTACCCTTTGTGGAAAGTTCTCCATCTTAAATCTGTTTCGGGTTTGAAAAAAAAGGATAACAATATAAGGTCAAAAACAAGATTCCATTTTTACAATTCGATGAAGATTTTTTACCGCAAGCACTATGAGAAAAAATACCCCTGGATATTCAATCAATTAATTTATTGGGCAATAGATTTAAAAAGAACTTTTTCCTCATGAAAAAAATCGGCATAGACGCCAGGTTATATTCACAAACGGGTGTAGGTACTTACTTAAAAAACCTTCTCTATCACCTAGACAAGACGCAGATCTCCGATACAGTTTTTTATGTCTACTTAATAGAGAATGACTTTAATAAGGTTGACTTCATAAGTAAAAAGATGGTCAAAAAAAAGGCCGACTACCGTTGGCATTCGTTGTCCGAGCAGACGCGTTTCCTTATCGATCTTTTTGCCGACGGACTAGACCTGATGCATTTTACATATTTCAGCTATCCGGTGCTTTATACAAAAAAATTTGTGGCAACCGTTCACGACGCCACACCCCTTTTATATCGAACCGGCAGGGCTTCAACAAAAAATCCGATCGTTTATGCGATCAAGCACTTCTTTTTCAGACTAATACTTAGAACCCAGGTATCAATGTCAAGTAGGATAATCACACCAACTCATGCTGTAAAAAAAGAACTTGTGAGCATATACGGGAAGCAAATAGGTCGTAAAATTATGCCCATTCATGAAGGTGTCAGTCACTCCATAGTAAATGGTACAACGAATCCGAAAATGAAAAACAGGTTTGGTAAGTTTTTCCTTTACGTTGGCAATTTCTATCCCCATAAAAATGTCGATAACTTGGTTGCGGGATTCAAAATGACCAAGTCGGATAGGCGACTACTGCTTGTTGGTCCGGACGATTATTTTACCTCTAGGCTTATGAGGAATCTTCAAAAACAAGACAAAGTAGTAATCGTCAAAAATCCAACTGTTAAAGATCTAATTTTCTATTACAAAAACGCCGATGCTCTCGTACACCCGTCGTATTCCGAAGGGTTTGGGTTGCCTATTGTCGAAGCGGCATATTTCAATTGTCCGGTAATCGCATCAGACATTCCGGTATTCAGAGAGCTTCTAGGCGATAATTATCTTTCTTTTGATCCTCGTGATAAAAACGATATTGCCTTGAAGCTGTCAAACTTTATGAAACATAAGCCAACCTTTAGATATAATGGAATTACGGATAAGTTTTCATTCAAAAAAATGGCCGATAAGACCCTAAAAATTTATAGGGAGTCGATGGCATGATAAAAGAAAAGAAAGTTGCCATCGTTTACGATTGGCTGGACAAATGGGGAGGAGTTGAAAGGGTACTCTTGACGTTACATGAGATGTTTCCCGAAGCGGTTTTCTTTACTTCGGTTTATGATAAGAGTAGGGCTCCGTGGACAAAAGACATGCGTGTTGAAACTTCATTTATGCAAGGATTGCCGCGTTTTATCAAAGAAAATAGGATATTGTCACTACCATTTTACGGACCGGCATTTGAATCCCTCAATTTGAGCGAATACGACTTGGTTATTTCTGTCACTTCAAGCTTTGCCAAAGCGATCGTTACCAAACCAGGTACTTTTCACATATGTTATCTTTTAACACCCAGTCGGTTTTTATGGAGCCACCAGAGGAAGTATTTCAAAAAAAATTACCTGAACGGGTTAGTCCTTAACTATTTACGGAATTGGGATAAGGTCGCCGCCCATCGACCCGACAGAATTTTGTCGATATCAGAAACCGTAAAGAAAAGGTGCCTCAAGTACTACGGAATTAAAGCTCCGGTAGTTTACCCGCCTTTTGACGTCGAATATTGGAAGTCCATTAAAGCAGGGATTAATAATTCTCACAAGCTGATTAAGTCCGGGTATTTCTTGGTAGTCTCAAGGCTCGAATCTTATAAAAATGTCGATATAGTCCTTAGGGCGTTTCGTAGATTAAAAGACCGCCTGATTATTATCGGTGAGGGAACAATGAGTGAAGAGTTAAAAAGTATGGGCGGCAAAAATGTCAGCTTCCTTTCAAAAGTCAGCGATAGTCAGCTCGGATATCTATATAAAAACAGCCGAGCATTAATAATGCCTCAGGAGGAGGATTTCGGATACGTATCTCTTGAGGCGCAGTTTTTTGGTACGCCAGTAATTTCCCATAAAAAGGGCGGAGCTACGGAGACCGTTATCGAGGGAAAGACCGGGATTTTTTTCGACAGTCAGTCAGAAAAGCTATTGCGACAAGCGATTGCAAGATTCAAAAGGATCGAGTACAATTTAAAGACGAACGCGAAGCTAATAGGTCCGAAGACGGTTTTGAGGTTTGGAAAAAATAAGTTTATGGAAGAATTAAAAAAGAATTTATGAAAGCAATCATATTTGCAGGCGGTACCGGCACAAGACTTTGGCCACTATCCCGCAAAAAGTCTCCGAAACAATTTGAAAAACTAATCGGGGAAAGGTCAACTCTTCAACTTGCCGTAGATCGCCTTTTACCGGATTTTAAACACAAAGATATTTACATCTCGACAAACCTTGCCTACAGAAACATTATAAGAAAACAACTTCCGCAGATACCCGAAAAAAACCTTTTTTTTGAACCCGAAAAAAAGGACGTCGCTCCGGCGATTGCTCTTTCCATAGGGATTCTTAATCGTGAGAATCCAGACGAGCCGATTGCGATTCTATGGAGCGACCACTTGGTCAAGCAAGTTAATCTTTTTAAAAAGATTATCAAGGCATCGGCAGAAGCCATTAAGAAAGATCCGGATAAAATCATATTCATAACCCACAAGCCGAGATTTGCCAGTATCAACCTTGGATACATCCAATTTGGTCGAGAGGTTGGCAAATCATCAGGGATCCCTTTTAACGAATTCAAGGGCATGAAATACCGACCCGACGAAAAGACAGCTAAAAGATTCTATAATTCGGGTAAGTATGCCTGGAATCTAGGTTATTTTGTGACTACCCCAAGGTTTATATATAATGCTTTCAAAACTCTGGCTCCTGGCATTTACAAAAATACCGAGACTATTCTTAGCAGGTATGGCAAGAAGGACTATATTGAACACCTTAAAAAAACTTACGGTAAAGCTGAAAGCATTAGTTTCGACAATGCCATACTTGAAAACCTAGATAAAAGCCAGGCATTGGTCGTGGTGGAAGATATAGGTTGGAGTGACGTGGGAAGTTGGGAAGCACTCAAAGAAGCGCTACAGATGAGTACCTACGAAAACGCCACTAGGGGAAGGCTTTATCTTGATCATGTTAAGGATTCACTCATTTACAATTACGACGACCGAAAGCTCATTGTCGGGGTAGATCTTGACGAACACATAATCGTCAATACTGAAGACGTTATTTTAATCGCCAAAAAAAACTCCATGCCCAAAGTTAAAAAATTGGTCGAAGGCTTCAACGGCACCAAGAACGAAGATCTTACATAATTATGGCGAACATACTGGAAGGGACTCTTTACCAAAAGAAGTTGAAAAGAGTGATAGATGTTGTTGGGTCAATAATTCTTTTTGTGCTCTTTATGCCTATTTCCATTTTAGCGGCGATTATGATAAAGCTTGATTCCAAGGGAGTAGTTTTTGCGGATGTACCTGAGAGAATTGGCGAAAAGGGGACAACATTTAAAATGTATAAGTTTAGATCAATGATCACCAACGCTCATTTTCTCCTAAGGACCGATCCAAGATTCAAAGAACTATTGGCAGAATACAAAAGAGGTAGCTATAAGCTAAAAAATGATCCGCGGGTAACTAGAGTTGGGAAATTCATTAGAAAGCACTCAATTGACGAAATTCCTCAGATAATAAACGTATTTAAAGGGGAAATGAGTTTAGTTGGGCCGAGAGCTTATTATCCGGATGAGCTTGATAATCAGCTAAAAAAATATCCCCATACAAAGAAACTAGTGAAAAAAGTACTATCAGTTAAACCGGGCATAACTGGTCTTTGGCAAGTCACTGGAAGAAGCGAAATAAACTTTGATAAAAGGATTGCGATTGATGCCAAATATGTCGACAAAATCTCTTTCTGGGGCGATATAAAGATAATTCTTAAGACTCCAATTGTCATGCTTAACGGCCGTGGCGCCGTTTGAAAAATCAGTTTGATATAATGAAAGAATGATTAAAAAATTTGGTTTTACAGAAAAATCTACCGATATGAAAAAAAACAAAAGGCTGAAGGTCGTATCTGCTGTTATTATCTTATTTTTGTTGGTTGGCTATTTATTTATATGGAGACCAATTTCTAAAATAAAAACCCAAGGAAATGTTCTTATGGGGTCTGCTAAAGAGCTCAAAGATGCTTTTTCTAAAAACGATATTGATCTGGTTAAATCCAAGCTGAATGATTTTTCTGGAAAATATAAGAACTTCCAAAGCGCTTCCAAGTCCGTTTACTGGGCCGCCTTCATTCCACATGTTGCAGATTTTAAGAGGGGGGTAGAAGCCGGTGCTTATATGGTCTCAGCCGGGACAAGCGCGGTTGCTGCGATTGAACCTTACGCGGATCTTATCGGTTTTAAAAAGGGAGAGACCTCTTTTGCCGAAAGGTCGGCCGAAGACCGTCTTCAAACTGCCGTTCTTACCCTTGATAAGCTGCTCTCAAAAATTGACCCAATTTCAGCAGACATCAAAGCGGCAGAAGAACTAATCGAGCAGATAAATCCGGATAGGTACCCGAAGAAGCTTGGTAAAACTGTCGTTAGGGATAACATCATCAATGTCAAAGAACAGTTCAAAGGCATGTCATCGCTTTTTGTTGACGCAAAACCTCTTATTAAAAAGCTCCCCGATATACTCGGGGCAGACGAGGAACAGACATATCTGGTACTCTTTCAAAACGATAAGGAAAGAAGGGCGACCGGCGGTTTTCTGACATTCTACACCGTCTTCAAGGTCAAGCAGGGCAAGTTGGTAATCGATCGATCGGATGACATATATTCATTGGACGAAAACATCGCCGTTCATCCAGCAGCCCCTCGAGAAATACTCACTTACCACAAGAATGTTACTCGGTTTTACATAAGAGATTCTAATTACTCGCCGGATTTTGTCGAATCAGTTAAATTGTTCGAGAGCCTTTACGAAAAAAGCGGATCCAAGGTCGCTTACGATGGAATTATCGCCCTTGACTCAAAGATATTGGTTGATATGTTGACGATTTTTGGCGACACCGAGGTTGGTGGTTTAGTATTTTCTGCTAAAACCGATCAGAGATGCGACTGTCCGCAGGTCATCTATCAACTTTTTGACATCGTTGACAGACCGGTAGGTTATATAAAAGAAAATAGGAAAGGTATTTTGGGTGACTTAATGTATGCCTTGTTCTACCGTGCTCTTGGGTTTTCACCCTCAAGATACTGGGGGACTTTGGCACAGACCATGTACAAGAATATGCAGGAAAAACACATTCTCTTGAACTTTAAGGATGAAGAGATCCAAAAGTCGGTTGAAAAGCTAAATTTTGCTGGTCGTATCAACGACTACAAAGGGGACTATCTTCACATCAATAATGTTAATTTTGCTGGGGCTAAATCAAATCTTTTCGTTTCGGAAGCCATCGTTTCCAAGTCGGACGAGAAGAGCGGTAAAGTAGAGCGTGAGGTGACCGTCAACTACCGAAACCCGTATCCGCATTCAGACTGTAACCTGGAACGTGGAGGACTTTGTCTTAATGCTACTTTGAGAAACTGGGTGAGAGTCTATGTGCCAAAGGGATCAAAGCTCGTGGAGTTCCAAGGCTCGTCCAAAAAAGTCCAAACCTATGACGATCTTGGAAAGACCGTATTTGAAGGTTACCTTGAAGTGCCGACAGAAGGTAAGGCAACAATCGTTGTCAAATACACGTTGCCCGATGCTTTAAAAGCAAAAGATTACTCGCTTCTTTTTGAAAAACAAGCGGGTGTCGAAAGTCAGGAAATCGATGTAAAACTAAATGGAAAGACTCTCTACAAGGGTCCGATAACCGCAGACCATGTTTTTAATGATCTATGAAAGGCAGCTTCAAGGACGAGGCCTTTGTCTTGAAGAAACGGGCGCTTTTGAACCGCAATATCCTGATTGATCTTTTTACCCGCGAACATGGCCACATAACCGTGATCGCTTATAACGCCCAGAAGCTGACGAGTCGACGTGGTCCGCATCTGGAGACTGGTAACTATATAAAAATAGAGGCCGTAAAAAAAGGGGAAAGGTTTTTTTTATCAGAGACTAACCTGATGTCGGGATTTTCACAGATAAAGGAACACAAGGGAAAAACAGACCACTTATATCTGTTTTTGTATTTCCTCGAACATATTCTTCCGGAAGGTGTTAAGGAAGATGAAGTATTTAACCTTTTTAAGTCTTATTTAGTCTCCCTCGCCAAAGAGCAGGACTTGAAGCCTGTAACCCGCAACTACCTCAATCTAATCCTCCAAAAACTTGGTTATCTCCAGAATAGCCTGTCTGACGTGGAGTTAAACGACTTCATAGAGGATCTAATAGGTGAAAAACTACCGAGGTTTTAATATATAATTGAATTTATGGAAGAAATTATTGCATTGGCCAAAAGAAGGAGCTTTTTTTACCCTTCCTCGATGATCTATGGAGGTTTGGCTAATACCTGGGACTTTGGGCATTACGGGACACTTTTGAAAAACAACATTCGAGACTTGTGGATCAAAAAATTTGTGACGGAAAGAGCAGATATGGTCATGGTAGATGCTTCAATTATTCTCAATCCTAAGGTCTGGGAGGCTTCTGGACACGTTGCTGGGTTTGCCGACGCCCTTGTTGACTGTAGAAACTGCAAAACCAGGACTCGCGCTGACCATTTGATTGAAGACAAGCTTAAAGACGTTAAGGTTGAAGGGTTGCCGATTGAAAAGTTGACGGAAATAATAAGGACAAATAAGCTCAAATGCCCGAAATGTGGATCGCTCGATCTTACAGATGCCCGTAAATTCAATCTTCTTTTTGAGACCAAGGTTGGTATGGTCGAGGAGTCAAAGTCAAAAGCATACCTGAGAGGGGAATTAGCTCAAGGGATATTTATGAATTTCAAACAGGTTATTGACACAATGAGGGTTAGACTGCCCTTTGGAATCGCTTCTGTTGGAGCCTGCTTCAGAAATGAAATTACCCTAGGACAGGGCGTATTTCGAACCCTCCAATTTGACTTAATGGAATTCGAGTATTTTATTAGGCCTGAAGAATGGGAAAAGGTTTTTGGAAACTGGCAAAAAGAGATGTATGACTTTGCTCTCTATCTTGGTTTGAAGAAAGACAAAATCAGATTTAGGGAGCATGAAGAATTTGAAAGATCTCACTACTCAAAGAGGACCGTTGATTTGGAATACCAGTTTCCGTTTGGGTGGAAAGAGATGTGGGGTCTTGCCTACAGGACCGATTTTGACCTGGTCAATCACATAAAACATTCTGGAGTCGATCTCAAATACCGAGACCCTAAAACTGGAGAAGAGTTTGTGCCGCACGTAATTGAACCTACCTTCGGTCTGTCAAGACTCCTCATAACCATTCTTGCGGATAGTTACAGCGAGGAGGAGGTCAACGGCAAAAAGCGCGTGGTTCTTAAACTAAAGCCCGCACTTTCTCCAATTAAGGCGGCCATTTTCCCGTTACAAAAAGACGAAAAGCTGGCAGCTCTCGCTCGGGGAGTCTACCATAACCTCAAAAAACATTTTAACGTGGAATTTGACGACGCCGGTAATATCGGAAAGATGTATAGACGGCAGGACGAAATCGGAACACCTTATTGTATTACCGTAGATTATCAGACTCAGGAAGACGAGACGGTGACTGTCCGCGACCGCGATACTATGGAACAAGAAAGGATTCCCGTTTCGAAGCTTGAGGAGTATATTAATAAGAAATTGGCCTGATTAACAGTTAATATTTAAATATTATGAAACCTGAACACAAAAAATATGTGATTGTCGGAGGTATCGTTGCCTTGTTACTATTGGTAGGTTTTTTCGTCATAAATAATCGAAACAACAGTCAAACGGAGGTTCTCGATGAGTCTCCCGTTGAAGATGTCTTGCCGACTGTTGATGCATCGGTTAAAGTTAGTCTTGAAGCAAACGATGCTCAGAATAAAGAGGTAACTTTATCGGCGTCGGGAATTCCGTCGGGGACAGAATCGGTCGAATACGAGCTATCCTATCTAACTGCCTCCCAAGGGCTGCAGGGTGTCATCGGGACGGTGTCTCTTGAAGGTAAGAAGCAATTTGAGAAAGAGTTGACTCTGGGTACCTGCTCGTCAGGAACCTGCGTTTACCACCAGGTTGTCGGAAAGATAAAATTAACGCTCAAATTTAATGGAGATTACGGAGCAAAATTATTTGAAAAAGAATTTGGATTGTAAGTTCAGTAAACTATTTATTGAGAGGAGGTGCTTTAAATTATTATGCCAATCATAAAATCAGCTGTAAAAAAAGTCAGGAAGGACAAGAAAAGGACCGTTAGAAACACGAAAGTGGTCGCGTCCTATAAAAACACCATGAAAAAGATGAAAAAAGGTGGAGATTCGAAATCGTTGATAGCCAAGTTTTATTCCCAAGTAGATAAGGCCGTCAAGGGTAAGACAATCCACAAAAACAAAGCCAAGAGATTAAAGAGTCAAGCCGCGAAATTAACTAAAAAGAAATGAAGTACAAGATAAATTTGATTCCGAAAAAAGAAACTCCTTTATTGGAGAAGATGGTTTATTTTGCTTTAAACTACCTGAGGTATATTATCGTCATTACTCAACTTGTGGTTATTGGGGTCTTTTTTTACAGGTTTCAGATTGACCAAAGAATAATAGATTTGAAAGAGGCGGTTGATCAGAAAAAGGAGATCGTCCAAATAGTTTTACCGCTTCTGAACGAAGCCAGCAGAATCGATACGAAGACTACCGAGATAGAGAGTATTTTACGAAGGCAGTCCGGTTTTCAGTCAATGGTTACATATTTTTTAAGCATTTTTCCGGCGACCATTCAGCTGAACAATCTTGAGATTCTGGAGAAATCCATGAAAGTGAGCGGGACGGCCGCTGATCCGGCTCACCTCCAAGCATTTTTCCAGTTGATGAAAGAGGATGAAAAGTTCGGTGACGTTACTTTTCAGACCATAAAAAAGGGTGATAATGGTTATGATTTTGTTTTGAATCTGAGCAAATGGAAAAATTAAAATTAAAAGACATATTTACCAAGAAAACGCGAGATTATACGTTTGCAATCTTGTTTCTTTTGATCTTTTCTGGATTCATCGTATTCGCTATCCGTCCGTCTATTACTACCGCCTTTTCGCTTAAAAAGGAGGAAGCCGATCTTGACAAGATCGACAAAACATATGAAAGTAAGATTATGGATATCGCTTCGATCCAGTCACAGATTGAGGATCATCGAGAAGAGCTTCACTTATTAGACGATGCTGTTTCTCAGTATCCCGAAGTCAACAAGATGGTTGAAGACGTAAAGACCATAGCCGATAGGAATAATTTTCTGATAAAAAAAGCCAATATCGCGGACGTTGACTTGTCTGTTTCAAAAAAATCAATGGATAAGGTCAGTTTAATCGTGGAAGGAAAAACAAGCTTTGAGGATTTTATGATATTTATGAACGATCTTCACTCGCAAAGGAGATTAAAGACAATTGACAAGGTTATAATTGGCCGCGACCTTGAAAGCACAGGATCTGGTAGTCTGAGAGTTGTTATTACAATTGACGGATACTATTTATGAATAGAAAGGAATTACTATTGCTTTCGATCGGCGTTTTCTTAACGGTAGTCGCCTGGCTTGTGGCCGATATTCATCACGCCGCAACTGAAGAAAAAATCAAAATCAAAACAGCTATACCGACTTTGAAAAAATACGAAATAAAGCAGGAAATATTAACCATATTAAAAGATAAAGCAGAGTAAATAAAATACAATGTCCTATTCGCAGTTATATTTGCAAAATAAAGGGCCAAGAGTTCCGGTGCCGGTTGCCGCGGTATTGGTTATCATTTTGACGGTTGTTTTTGGACGTTTTTTTCTATCAAATAATACAACCAGTACCAGAGCTTCCAAAAAAACCGTCAAAAAAGTTGAGGTCACAAACGTGAGCCCTTACCAAGCCAATGTATTTTGGCAAAGCGAGAGTCCGGAAGAGGGGTATATTTTTTACGGCGAAGACGTCGCCGAAGTGAAGAATATTGCCTTGGATGATCGAGATCTTTCAGAAACAAAAGGAATCTATCTCAATCATTATGTCACTTTGAGAAACCTTAAACCAGGGCAGGCCTATTTTTTTAAAATAGTCACCAATAACCAGGTGATCGCGAAACCGGACGGTAGCTTATTCAGTTTTAAAACTCCAGTATTATCTTCTACGAGTTCAACATTAAAGCCGGCAAACGGTAAGGTTTTGAAGGAAAACCTAAGTGGTCAAGAGAACGCCATTGTGCTTTTATATGTTGAGGGAATGTATCCTTTATCAGCAATGACTAAATCAACAGGCGAGTGGCTTATACCTTTGAACTCTTTTTATGATCAAGAAAAGCTCGAGAGTCGGGCATTGTCCGAAAGTCAAAAGGCAAGGATAGAAATATTTAACGAAGATAACAAAAATACAGTTCTTAATGGTCGCTTGGCCAATTTGGCTCCAGTTACAACAACTATTGTTGTGGGAAAGTCATATGACTTAAACGACTCAGGGGATCAGGTACTGTCGGCCCAAACGTCAAACATAAACAATAAAGAAATAGACATAATTTATCCGGTCGAAGGCGCACTCATTCCCGGGCGAGCACCGCTTATCAAAGGCACCGCCCGGCCAAAAGCACAAGTCTTTGTAACTGTAAATTCCAGAAAAACCTTTTCGGCCGTTGTTGCCGCTGACTTGGACGGATTATGGAGTTATGCCTTACCTGAAAGTTTGGAACTCGGAAATCATACCGTAACGATTACGACAAAAGACAGAAATGGAAAAGACGTTAGTATGACGCGCAAATTTGTCATAATTGCCAACGACTACGAAGGAAAAGTCCTGGGAGAAGCTTCAGGTTCCCCAACAATTGCTGCGACTTCGACGCCAGCGCCAACTGTGACTGCGGCTCCGACGGTGGTTGTAACAGAGCCCGTGAGTTCGATCACGCCTACAGCCTTGATGAATACGGGAATAACAGATTTCTTTCCAATAATAGGAGGAATATCCTTTATCGTTGTCGGATTGGGTTTCCTCCTTGTTTTCTAGGCTTTTTTTCCGATACAATTAAATTATGGACATATTTGGGCTATTAGGTTATATAAACAAGTTTAGTCTTCTGGCATTCATCGCAACCTTAGGGGTATTGATATACCAGGTATATCAACTAAAAAAAGATTCCAAATCGGTTCACGAAACACCGGAAATACCGGATTTCAACGAAAGCGCGTCCGTTCCGTCGATAAATTATTCACCCCTAAAGACCAAGGTTGAAACAGATCACACGAAGAGCCTGAATATAAACATGCTTATTCTAATTATCATAACGGTCGGTATTATCCTTTTTATTTTTTTCTCGATATTCATTAAAAATAGCAATAAAGAGGAGGTAAAAGCTACCCCGGAGGAGCCGCTGATAAAGTTGGCAGCGTCAAAAGGAATAAAAGTTTACGATCAGAACTGGTCTGAGCTTGATGAAGCTAAAATAGCCGCCTTAAGGGGAGGTGACGAAGTGATAGTTGGGATTGACCGTACATCAGATCAAAACATCGATAAAGCCAGAATCAGGTTAAATGAAGAAATCTGGAATGAATCAAATGAAGACCTGACATACGACAAAACCACCAATATTTATTACAAAAAATTTACAATAGCGACGGATTCGGCTTTTTTAAAAATTGAAGCTCAGCTTCATCACATAAAAGATGGATGGCTTGGAGAGTAAAATTAAACTAGATAAGAAAACGATCATGATGCTCGCCGGGGGTGGTTTATTGGTGATGATTGGTATTTTTGTATATTTTGTGACCGCTTTCAAGCCGGAGGTTCCTCAAACTGAAAGTCAAAAAATAGTGACGAAGAACGAGAGCAAGACGTATTCGAAATACGTGGCGCTTAGCGAAGATCGACCATCAACGCCGTCGGCAACAACGGTACCCACAGAGTTGCCTTCGCCAACGCCAGAAGCTTCCCCGACGACAGCGGCTGAAGTAGAAGACCTAACTCTGACACCGTCACCGACAGAAATAATATTGGCCGTAGAAACAACAACTGCGACCGAAGAGGCAGCCTTAACTAGTGAGCCCACTCAAATTGCGGCGCTGCCGACAACTGGAATGATCGAGGGTGGACTATTAATATTCTTAGTGTCTATCTCCATGATAGCTTTTGCGTTTGTCCTTTAGTTTATTTCAAACACTCGCCCTCTTCTTCAAGTTCACACTTTATAAACGAATGAATCATGTTAAAATCACCAGAACGGGGAATAAGAACCCAACGGTAATCGTATTTGTCAGAAATGGGCGGAGTAGTAAATAGATCCTCAGTCAAAGTAGTTTTGTTGGAAGTAAAATTCCGACGTAATAATATATTTTTGAATATTACGGCTAACTTTTGGTTGTCTATGTCCCTTTTGACAATATTATTCAAAAGGTAATAAATATTATTGTAATTCTCAATGTTTGGTTTTTTGACATAATTTAGAGTTTTATCAATTACTGCTTCTAATACTTTTTGTTGTCGGGCTTCACGAGCAAAATCTGTTCCCTCGGACCCTTCGGCATTTCTAGATCTTACAAACTTTAAAGCAGTCTCACCATCCATATTCATTCTACCGCGAGTGAAAGTTACTGTCTGGTAGCGGCATTTGTATTCTTGATCGTCATCGCAATCGTCGTTCTCTTTACCTTCAATTGGAAATTTTTTGTCCGTAAAAGATCTTTGTATATCAACTTCAACTCCTCCAAGATAGTCGACTACTTCTTTAAACCTATCAAAATCTATCGCCACCGCATAATGGATAGGCATACCGATGATTGAAGAAACTTCTGACTTGGCAAGGATAAACCCTCCAGAGCCCGGCCTCTTAGCTTCGCCATAGGCATAGGCGGAATTAACCTTGTCTCTCAATGTGGCGCTCCAAATATCTCTTGGAATTGAAACCGTTGTCAGTCTATTATTTTTTAGATTGTAGTTGGCAACCATAATGGTGTCCGTTAAGTTTGGTCCTTCGTGTCCTTCTCCTGATTTTCCTAAAAGCAAAATATTTATCTGGTTGTTGTAAGTTTTTAGAGAGTCATTGAATAAAAGTGCCCTTAAGGGTGAAATCGAGAGAGTTTTTGTAACGAAAGCGTAGTAAGGTCTTGAAAGAATTAATATCAGCAAAGTCAGGACAGCAAAAATAATAAGCCACCTGATTGCGATTTTTTTCATACGAAGTGTATGCTAATATTATAAAACACTCTGCCTCAAAGGGCAGAGTATAATTTTTAGAAATCATTACCAGTTTTCTGCGCTTGTGCGTTAGTGAACTTAAACAACCACCCTATGGAGAATACGGTATTGAGTAGTTTGAACAAGAAACAAAGGGACGCAGTTCTGAAACATTTGGGTCCAAGTGTCATTTTAGCGGGGGCGGGATCTGGGAAAACCCGAGCTTTGGTGGCCAAAGTAATTCATCTAATCAAAGACCATAATGTATCTCCTAAATCAATTTTAATGATCACTTTTACCAATAAGGCGGCGTCAGAAATGAAATCACGAATCGGCAACTACAGCCTAGGATTTATTGGAACTTTTCATTCTTTTTGCGTAAGGATTCTTAGGATTGAGGCAGAAAATGCCGGTCTCAAGGATAACTTTGTCATCTATGATGACGATGACCAGACTTCCGTCATAAAATCGATAATTAAAGACGAGTTCGGAAAAAGATATACGCCATCGTATTTTTCTAATAAAATATCGTCTGCTAAAAACCAGCTATTAACACCTGTGAGATTTCTTGAATTGTTTGGCAGCTACTCGGCTAATGTTGACGTCGGGAAAGTCTATGCTAAATATCAGCAACAGCTTAAGGAAAATAACGCCGTTGATTTTGATGACCTGATAATGTTAACGGTCCAGTTATTTCGCAAAAACAAATCCGTCCTGGAAAAATACCAGGAAAAATACCGGTACATTTTGATCGACGAGTTCCAGGACACTAACACGGCTCAGTACGAACTGGCAAAATTACTTGGAGGAAAATACAAAAATGTAACTGTAGTTGGAGACTTTTCCCAAAGTATTTATTCCTGGCGGGGCGCGGAGATAACCAATCTTGACAAATTCAAAAAAGACTTTGCCGGATCAACGAGTTTTCTTTTAGAGGAGAATTATCGATCTACCCAGAAGATACTCGATTTTGCCTATTCGGTGATATCCAAAAATACTACTCACCCGATACTTCAACTCTATACCAAGAATACAACCCGTGGTGATGATATTACCTTTTATGAGGCGGATTCCGACGAGGAAGAGGCGATATATATTGCCTTAAATATTGAGAATTTGAGCAAGATCTATCCTCAGAATCAAATAGCCGTATTGTATCGTACGAATGCCCAGTCAAGAAGTCTTGAAGAGGCATTTTTACACAGGGGAATTCCATATATGCTCGTCGGAGGAGTGCGTTTTTACGAAAGGCGTGAGATTAAGGATATACTAAGCATGCTTCGGTTAATAGTAAACCCGGTTGACAAAGTATCAAGTGAAAGGATTTCCAAACTCGGCAAAAGAAGATGGGCGGATTTCAAAAGATTTTATGATGAAAATAAAGATGAGGTAGGTAAAAAGGAGACGGCGGAGTTTATCGAAGGAGCCATTGATGCTGTTGGATATATGAAGATGTTTGACCCCGATTCCGAAGAAGATTTTTCGAGGATTGAAAATATTAAGGAATTGAAGTCGGTGGCTCTATCCCATCCAGACCTGACTTCATTTTTGGAGCAAGTGGCTTTGGTTGAATCAGAATATTTTGCTGGAGAAAAGAAGTCGCGCGAAGGCGTGCGCTTGATGACTCTGCACCAGGCAAAAGGGTTGGAATTTAAGGCCGTTTTTATTGTTGGAGTCGAGGAAGGGATCCTTCCCCATGCCCGTTCAGTTGATGACGTATACGCCCTTGAGGAGGAGAGAAGGCTATTTTACGTAGGAGTTACCCGAGCCAAGGAAAGACTTCACATCACCTGGGCCAAACGAAGGTTTATCTACGGAAGAAGGGGAGAGTCGATAAGGTCAAGATTTTTAGAAGAATAAATTTGCTATACTTATAGGTAATTTATGTTTAAGGATAAGGCTGGACGAGAATTATCGACAGCGGAGTTTTTTGGTAAAGTTATTAATCGCTTTAAAAGCATCTCACTTGAGACGAGCGTTTATTTCCTACATTTAGTTGGTTGTTTTCCAAGTCACACAGTCAGGCGTTTTTTTTACAAAATGTCAGGCGTTAAGATCGGTAAAGGTTCAACAATCCACACCAAGGCCAATTTTTATGACCCGAGGAATGTGACAATAGGCGAAGATTCCGTAGTCGGCGAAGGAGCCGTTCTTGACGGACGGGCAAGACTTATAATAGGTGACCATGTTGATATGGCATCTGAAGTTATGGTCTATAACTCTCAACACGACATCAACGACGACAATTTCAGCGCCATTAATCGTGATGTTATTATAGAAGACTACGTTTTTGTCGGCCCACGGTCGATTATTCTCCCTGGGGTTAAAATCGGTCGAGGGGCGATCGTTGCTGCTGGAGCTGTTGTCACAAAAGATGTTCCTCCTTATGCGATCGTTGCTGGAGTTCCGGCAAAAGTAATCGGGGAAAGAAAATTAAAAACTCTCAAATATAAATTGGGTAGAGCGAGACTCTTCAGATAAATCAATCAGCGGTTCCAACAAGATAAACGGCCGCCCATGGCTTGTAGATGGAATAGAATTTCTCGTCAATTGTCACCTTACCGCCCTTGGTCACTTTGTACGTAAAGGAAGCTTTGCTCCCCCACGCGGGAAAATCTACTTGTTTGGTGATGCCTTTTTTTAGAGTCGGGTCATCCTGGTATTTAGCTTCAGGTGGTGGTACGACATCCCAAAGGGCACCTTCCCCGACCTCAACTTGACGGCTATCCTTTTTACCGTAAAACCTGAAATAAAGTAACTGGTTTTCCTTGTCGACTTCGGTCTCAATAAGTATATGCGCCGGTGTATCATTTTTGATTTTTAAATCAACGGTTGGGGAAAAAACCGTTGCGTCATATCCAGGCTTCATATCGTTTTCGTAATAAGAAACTCGGTAAGCATGTGCGTGCCTCTCGATGATCGGTAGTCCGGCATAAATAGCGGCTCGAAATAACGTTGTTGACACCTGACAGACACCACCTCCGTCTCCTAATACGGTTTTTCCATCTTTGATGATATAGGCGGGTTTATAGCCTGTAGTTGATGAAATGTCGCCGATTGCCCTGTTAAACGAGAATACCTCACCCGGGGGAATCAAGATTCCGTTAAACTTGGCAGCCGCCAGAATTACATTATGGATCCTTTCAGGTATAGAATGAGAGTAGTCGGATTTACCAACGGCAATCTCTTCCTCAATTCCATAGTCGTTTGAGGCAGCTAGCGTAATCTCAGGTAAAATGGTTTTTGCTCTGAGAATAAGTTTTGTGTTTAATTTACCCGTTTTTATATTCTTGACGTTATTTTCAAAATCCTTAAGGAATTGGTCTGTTTCTATTTGGAGTCCCTTCCTTTCCTTTTTAAAATTAACAACCCTGCCATCGCTGAATTTAAAAAGGGCATTTTCAGCAGGGTGGTTGTAACGCTCTTCACTTATGGCTAGGAATTCTTTCACAGGCTCTAAGTCATAAGATAAGGGACTCTCAAAACGATATTTGCTTAATTTAAAGTATGAAGAAACCAGTTGGACGCTTCTTGAAAGGAAATACTTAGAGCGGCCGATCGTATAAGCCTGTATCGCCGGGGTATCGCTATCATACCTTATCTTTAACGTTTGGGCTGAAAAAGTGGCAACGGGTGCGTCTTTGTAGATTGCTGTTACCGAAATTCTGGCAAGTTTGCGATTTTTTTGGTCAAAAATTCTTTTAATTTCTTCTTTCTTCATGCCAGACACGTCTAGGGTGTCTATATATACGTTTGGGTATACACGGTTTTGGTATTTGGAGTTGAAGGCTTTAAGATCAAAGGCAAGCTTTGATGTAGCTATCAAAAATATGATTAGAAATATTATTTTTAGTTTCGTTTTTGATATCATTGATATATGGATGATAATAGTGAAAAACCCCAAGATTTGCAACCCGAGTCCCAACCCTTGATGGAAACTACCCAGATTGAGGCAGACGAGCCCGTGGTTGAGGAGGTTGCCCCGGAAGTCAGCAACCCCGAAGCGGTTGAAGCTCCTCAGGAGCCACCGGGTTCGCCACCCGTATACCAAGAAAACAAAAATCAGTATCTTTTTTTTATCCTAGGGGGTGTTGCGGTCTTTGTAATATTTCTGATTATTATAATAAGGGCTATCTTCGGCGGGGGCGGCGCTACAAAGGAAGTGGCTTTGACATATTGGGGTCTATGGGAAGAGGAGACTCTCATCAAACCCTTAATCGATCTCTATAAACAAAAAAACCCCAACGTAACCGTCAAATACCTCAAAATGACTCCGGAAAACTATCGAGAGAAGCTTGTCGCAAGAAGTAAATCAAATCAAGGTCCAGATATATTTAGATTCCATAATACTTGGTTGCCTGAGATCAAAGAGATTGTTTCGCCCTTACCTTCTTCGATTATGCCTAATGAAGAATTCGAGAAGACATTTTACCCGGTAGCTCAGAGGGACCTCAAGGTTGGTAATTATTATTACGGAATTCCCCTCATGGTCGATGGGCTGGTGCTTATTTATAACAATAACCTCCTCAAAAAAGCTGGCATTGTGAGCGCGCCATCTACATGGGACGACATAACTGAAATTGTTCCCAAATTAACAGTTAAGGACCAATCAGGAAACCTCATAACTTCTGGTATTGCGATAGGGACGAGTTCTAATATAGATCATTTTTCCGATATTTTCGGCCTTTTACTTTTACAAAACGGTGGCAATTTGGGGACAATAGACAGTGCCGAGGGGACAGGGGCTCTTGAGATATTTAGGAAGTTCGCCGAATCGCCCCAAGGATACTGGAACGACAATATGCCCGCATCAACAATGGCCTTCATCCAGGAAAAAGTAGCGATAATAATCGCTCCTTCCTGGCAGCTTCTGACAATCAAGGCAGCTAATCCTGACATCGACCTGAAAGTTGTTCCCGTGCCGACGGTTCCGGGAGCACCTCCGGTTTCGCTTTCCTCCTACTGGGTTGAAGGTGTTTCCCGCTATAGTGCCAACCAAATTGAAGCTTGGAAGTTCTTACGCTTTCTTTCGGAAAAGGAAAATATGACCAAACTTTATGAGCTTCAATCGAAGGTGCGACCATTCGGAGAGCCGTATTCTCGCGTCGACCTAGCACCCGTACTTAGTCAAAATGAGTATTTGGGGGCGGTCATAAGACAGGCGCCGGATTTTGCTTCCATGCCGTTAGTTTCAAGAACATATGACAACGGCTTAAATGATGAGATAATTAAATATATAGAGAATGCGATAAACTCAACAACCCAAGGCGTGTCCTATGCCGAGGCCCTAAAAACCGCCAAAGCAGGAATTACTCAAATATATACCAAATACGGCATAACAAACTAAATTAATTATGAACTTGCCATTTTTTTCAAAAAACAAAAACGAAGTCGACCATTATCTAGGAATCTTTCTTAAGGAAGAGGACGGGGTTTTGATGCTAATGGATACTAAAGACGGCAAAATGACTATAAGGGAAAAAGAAAGTTTTTTATATACTAACGGATGGGAAAATATATCAAACGATATAGATGAAATTATTTACCGGTTCGAAAAAAAGATCAACAAGAACATTGATAAAAGCATATTTTTCGTCTATTCCCACCTGGTTGATGAAAAGGTGGGCGACATAAAACAACCTTACTTGCAGAAGATTAAAGAGCTGGTGAAGAGTCTTGAGTTGACGGCTCTTGGATATATAGAATGTTACGAAGCGGTTTCAAAATGGATTCAAGGTCGCGAAGAGATTCCCCTGACTGGAATACTAGTAGAGCTTGATTCACACGATTTGACAATGTTCATATACAAAGGGGGGAATATTACACACAAGAAAAATGTCGCCAGAACCGACAATATATCCGAGGACTTGGTTAAGGCGATGTCCGATCTTAAGGGTAAATTTCTTTTACCATCAAGGATAATTCTCTACAATTCACACGACCTTGATCCTTTGGTAGATAAAATTATCTCTTATCGATGGGATGAACAGTATTTCATACAACTACCCCGTGTTGACATTGTCAAGGAAGACGACATAATTACAGGTCTTGTCAATGTATTTGCGGAACAAATAGGGACTAAAAAGGCGGAGGTGGCAATTCCAACACAGGAGAGTCAGGAAACTTTCGGATTCCTAATAAATAAAGATGTCGCCGAAATACAACCTGAATTGAACACGGTAGAACCACAAAAAGAGGCGTTCGTTCAACCAAAAACTACCTTACCGTCTCTTAGCATTCCTAAAGTAAATTTCAAAATTCCAAAGGTGAACTTTTCATTTCTTTCAGGAAAACTGACGATAGTTGCCGGCCTTATAATTATATCGGCGGCTTTGTTTCTAAACGAATATTTCTTCCATAAAGCCGAACTTGAAATATATTTGAATTCAAGTTCTATTACAAAAGTCGCTGACTTTACTATTGGGTACAAAGTGGCAACTGCGTCGGCCTCATATAGTCAAAGTAAAGCCACCACCGGTTCACGTCAAATTGGTGATCCGGCTCGGGGACAGGTTGTTGTCCATAGCTTTGATGACGGAGAGAAAAGTTTTTCAAAAGGTACGGAAATTGAAAGTGCCGGACGCAAATTTGTTCTTGACACCGAAGTTAAGGTGGCATCCTCATCTTTGGCATCTGACGGTTCGGCCAAATTACCCGGCAAAAATAGCGTGTCGGTAACAGCTATTGAGATTGGTCCTGAAGGAAATTTGGGAAAAGGAAGTCGCTTTACGATTGCCGACCATCCGAGTGGCACATATTTTGCAATCAACGAGTCAGCCTTTTCGGGTGGTAGCAAAAAAACTGTTAGAACGGTATCAGTTGGCGATCAGGATAAACTTGAAGAGGCAATTTTGAATTTGGCTAAAAAACAGGTGAGCCCACCTAAAGGAATAAACGGCAGTCTTATAACTAGCCTTACAAAAACTTCATTATCTGAAACTTCCTATTCAAAAGAAGTGGGGGAAGAGAGTAATTCGGTAAGCCTGAATGCCAAAGCAAGGACAACTTTCTATCTTTACGAAAAAGACGAACTTCTGGATAAGATCGTTGAAGAAGTCAAAGACGATATTAGACCGGGATTCGCAATCGATCGATCACTTGTGGACTATAAAATAGACAAGACAACTCTTGAGGATGAGGATTTGGTTGAGATTAGTGCGAACGTTACGGCAAAGACTGTTAAAAAAGTTGATAAAAAAGAAATATTGAATCAAGTCACAGGAAAGCATAAAAACAGCCTGAACGATCTTAAGGATAAACTAGATATAGAAGGGTATAACCTTACCATTAACGAACCGATCCCATTTTTAAATAACTTCTTACCCTTTTTTAAGCAGAATATAAATATAATAATCTCTACTCTTTGATTATGCCGTATGCCGTATATGTCAAAAAGAATAACTCGCCGAAGAAAAAAGCCGCAAGTCTTTTTTCTTATGTCTCTTTAAGTATTGGAGCTATGTTATTGTTCTGGTCTTTTTATCCAATACTTTCGTTTGAAATATATTCTCGCTTTTTTCTTAAAAACAACGTTCAAAATCCGGTTGCCGACGGTTTAGCCCCTTCTCTTGATGAGGCCAACTCGGTCTTAGGAGTATTCAATATTTTTTCCAACAATCTAAGAGATTATACCCAGGTCAACCTCTGGTTTCCGGACCGACCCCAAGGCAAGCTGGCGGCAACTGTAAACGCCAAAGAATACGAGCTTTCTATACCTAAGCTCAATATAAAAGATGCCGTAGTTACTGTTGGAGGTGAAGAATTGACGACAAGCCTCGTTCACTATCTACCTCAGTCGATGCCTGGAGAATATGGCAATGTTGCTATATTCGGCCACTCAACCCTTCCTCAACTGTACGATGTCAAAGACTATAAAACTATATTCACCTACCTCCCATCGCTTGAAAAAGGTGACAATATTTTTGTCAAAGTAGGGGATATTCAGTACGAATATACTGTTTTCACATCGTTTGTGGTCGACCCGTCAGAAATATCGGTCTTGGAACAGAATAAAGACGGTGCCTATTTGACTCTCATTACCTGTGTACCACCCGGAACTTACTGGAAAAGGTTGGTGGTCAAGGCTAGACTCAAATTGCTTTAGCCCATAATATTTGATAAAATAGGCTCCATGAACCAAGGCTTGAGATCATTATTTGGGCTTATATTCAAGGGACTATATCACATTGCCTCTTTTTTTATCAAAATAGGCGAAATAACCCAGAAATTATTCTATTTTCTGGCGTTCATTCCTAAAAAATACTTTTTCTTTTTGAAAAATAAGACCACCGGTTTTTTGAGACGATTAAAATCGCTTAAGATGCCGGCCTTATCCGTCAAGTTACCCAAACTCATAATCCCGAAGATCAACCTGAGTTTTATCACCACACGGGTTCGCTACTTCTCCTTGGGGGTTATCGGGACACTTATTGTCATTGGGGTTTGGCAGGGTTACATTTTTGTCAAGGAATTACCATCACCCTATAGTATCGGTAAGATCAATTATCCAGTCTCGTCGCTCATATACGACCGTAATGGAAAATTATTGTATGAAATATATAAAAGCCAAAATAGGACTCCGGTAACTCTTTCACAGCTTCCGACATACGTTGTCAATTCAACAATCGCCATAGAAGATAAGGACTTTTATAATCACAACGGCGTAGCTTTATTTTCCGGCGTTTTAAGGGCTATTAGGGAAACAGTCATTACAAAAAGTCTTCAGGGAGGGTCAACGATAACTCAGCAGCTTGTAAAAAGCGCTCTCCTGACGCCGGAACGCACGATCGAACGCAAGGCTAAGGAAATTATTTTGGCGTTGTGGACCGAAAGGATTTATAGCAAAGACAAGATTCTTGAGATGTATTTGAATCAGGTCCCGTACGGCGGGAGCTCTTATGGCATACAGGAAGCGGCTAAAACATATTTCGGACATGACGCTAAGGACCTGACTCTCGAAGAGGCTGCACTTCTGGCCGGGTTGCCGCAGGCACCCTCAATATATTCTCCGTACAGCAATCCTGAAGCCGCCAAAAGGAGACGAAACGAAGTGCTGGTGGCCATGGAAGATAACGGTTATATTGACGCTCAAGCTAGAGTAAGAGCGCAAAATTCTCCAATTGAAGTTCTTCCGCCAAAAACATCGATCAAGGCGCCTCATTTTGTTTTTTACGTAAAGAGCCAACTTGAAGATACCTATGGAATCTCAACAGTTGAGGAAGGCGGATTGCGGGTCACAACGACTCTTGACCTTGATATCCAAACAGAAGTCGAAACGATCCTAAGAGAAGAACTGGAGAAGGTTCAATATCTAAATGTTACAAATGGAGCGGTGTTGGTCACAAGGCCGCAAACGGGAGAGATTATCGCCATGGTCGGGTCACGTGACTATTTTGAGGATAACGTTGGGGCTTTTAATGTAACAACCGCCTTGCGGCAACCGGGAAGCTCGATTAAACCCATTATGTATGCTCTATCTCTTCAAAAAGGATTCACAGCCGCATCAATCATCGACGATTCACCCGTTAAGTTTAATATACCCGGATCATCCCCTTATATGCCCGTTAACTACGACGGAATATTTCATGGAAGGGTTACATTAAGAATGGCTTTGGCTAATTCGTATAATATACCGGCCGTCAAAACCTTAGAAAAAGTAGGCGTTCCTGATTTTATTGACTTTGCCGAAAAACTCGGGATTTCCACCTGGAACGACCGTTCAAGATATGGGCTTTCTCTAACACTGGGCGGAGGAGAGGTAACCATGCTTGACATGGCCTCTGCATACGGCGTACTCGCCAATAATGGCTACAAAATAAAACCGAGCTACTTCCTAAAAATAGAAGGGGCTGACGGAGGTGAAGAACGGGAGTTTCACCCCTTTAAGATAAGGGAAATTGATCCTTCGGTTTCGTATATAATCTCAGATATACTTTCGGATAATTTTGCTAGGATTTCGGCATTTGGTCCCGGTTCTGCGCTCGAAATTCCAGGCTACAAAGTAGCCGTCAAAACCGGAACTACCGACAGCAAAAAAGACAACTGGACAATCGGTTATAATCCAGATTTTCTGGTAACGGTTTGGGTCGGAAATAACGATAATTCACCAATGAATCCTTATCTTTCATCTGGTGTTACCGGTGCTGCCCCTATATGGAACCGTGTAATGAGCTACTTGTTGAAAAACTATTCAAGCGGAAATAAATGGTATGAGCAACCGGAAAACGTCGTGTCAAAAAATTGTTTTTTTGGAAGAAAAGAATTCTTCGTCCGGGGCACTGAGGACAAAGTTAATTGCGGAGAGAAGCTCGGTGTAACAGGATCACCAACGCCCTCACTTTAAACGGGTTTATTCTTCGGAGTTATTTTGTCAAATCCCAGCATGGGTTGGAGTACCTTCGGAATAAGGACGCTACCATCTTTTTCTTGATAATTTTCAAGAATCGCGATAATTATACGGGGTGACGGTATTGCGGTATCGTTAAGAGAGAAGCAGTAGTCGGTCGACTGGTCTTTCTTTCGATACTTAATCTTTAGTCGTCTTGTCTGGAAGTCCCCCATAATGGAATTTGAGGCTATTTCTCCGTATCCGTTTTTGTAAGGCATCCATATTTCCGTATCATATTTTTTAACTTGAGGTTCACCCATATCACCTGTACACATAAGGAGCTTTCGGTAAGGAATTTCAAAATCCCGAATTATTTCTTCGGTATTGTTTTGAAGCTCTTCGTGAAGCACTTTGGCGCCTTCCATATCATTTTTTGCGATTATAACCTGTTCAACTTTCCAAAACTCATGAAGACGATATAATCCTTTGGTATCTTTTCCATAACTCCCAGCCTCTCTCCTGAAGCATGGAGAAAAAGCAACGAATTTTTTTGGAAGCTGTTCTTCCTTAAGAATCTCAGATGAGTAATAGGATGTGATCGGGACTTCGGCCGTTCCGGAAAGATAGGCGTCCTCATCGTTGAGTTTATAGACTTCTTGTTCACCCCAAGGAAACTGTGCGGCGCCAAAAAGAGTATATCCTTTGACAATTGCCGGGGCAATCATCGGCGTATAACCTTTTTTTGCAATCTTGTTGAAGACGTAATTAAGAATCGCCATATGTAGTAAAGCGCCTTCATTTTTTAGGAAATATCCTCGGAATCCCGAAACTTTAGCACCTCTTTCCAAGTCGATAATATCAAGAGATAAGCCCAAATCCATATGCGATCGGGGATTAAAGTCAAACTTTTTTGGTTCTCCCCACTTTTTGACTTCTACGTTTCCGGTCTCATCTCGGCCAATTGGAACCTCGTCCAAGGGAATGTTGGGGACATGGCTAATCAGTTTTTCAAGTTCTGTTTCTGTCTTTGCCAAATTATCCTCAAGTTTCTTGAGCTCCTCTTTGATTTCTTTACCTCTTACGATGATGTCGGGTGTTGGTTTAGTTTTTCCAGCTTTATTCCTCTCTTCGCGAAGGATTTGGATCTTTTGGATGACGGCCCGTCTTTCGTCGTCGAGGTTAATGATACCATCAACATCCACCTGACGATTTTTATTTTTGGCGGCTTCAATTACCTTATCTTTGTTATTCCTTATATAGTCTATTGACAGCATAGTTTATTCACTTATATTATCAGATCCGTCATTTTTTTTGTTAGCCTCTTTAAAGCGATTAGCCGGTGGTTAATTAAGTTGTGTTCATGGACCGTTAGGTCGTCATAGTATTTATTAAATCGGTCAACAACCAGAAGTGCCCGGTAGGGGAATCCCCTCTCATATTTGTTGAAGGGCTTATTTGCTAGGTGACCGTCGATCCTTTCGTTTTCAAATATACTATTTTTCGTTACCGGATCGTAAAAACAAAGAAATAATTCAAGATATGCTTGTCTTTTATCGTGTGGGACGCCCATTAGTCTTTTTAATGTGTATGAAATGAGCTCCTCGTCGGTTGCTTTACGACCTAACCATCGGGATGATCTGACACCAGGTTCGTTATTTAAGTAGGGAATAACCAGTCCTCCATCATCTGAAAGCACTGGAAATCCAACCTTTTCTGCATAATACTTGGCTTTAATAAAGGAGTTTTCTTTAAAAGTTGCGCCGGTTTCTTCTGGTTCCTCCTCCACCCTAACGTCGTTTAATGTAAGTAACTCAATCCCTTTCATTTTGAGTTCCTTTAATCCGAACTTAAGTTCATTAATTTTTGCCGGGTTATGGGTTGCAATCAATAGCCTACTCATAATTTATTAATTATAGCCTAATCTAACAATGAAAATTGAAATACAGATTATCTTATAGTATAATTAAACATGTCGCTTGCTGAAGCTTCAAAATTTGAAAGTATTATTGCTAAACCCACTCCAAAGCTCCTTATTGTACCGGAAACAGATGAATACACAGACTATAAGTCATATAGAGGCTTTGTTAAGTCCGGATTCAAGGAGACGACTCGCCGACACCTGGATATAGTAAACGGCGTAGATTTCAGCTGTTTAAATGAAAAACAAAGAAGAAAAATGTCGGATATTATAACGCTTCTCAATCGGGCTTGGAACTGGTACGAAAATGCTCTTGATAGGGAGTGGAATTCGCAGGATGCAATAAACGATTCCAGTGATTTTTTCAACAACTTAGGTGTTTTTCATTTTCCTGAGTCAATAGGTCCAATGATGTATAGCGCGCGCATTGAAAAGCTGGAAGATTTTTTTAAACAATATTTGTCTAAGTCGGACGGACCAACAGTAGTCTTGTCTGAAACTCATGCGACAACTACCCCTCTAATGAGAATTCTCAAGCAAGCCAATCCTAACTCGAAAATAGGCATGTTTGTTTTCGATACCCACCTAGATACCGATCCAGGGCCAGCCAGCGATGTCCCAAGAAAGTCGAATACCTTAAGGTTGTTGGTCGAAAAAGACAGAAATGGCAGGGCGCCGGTTGTTGACAAATTAACCGTAATTGGGGTTCCGGATAAAATTGAATTAGACCACCGTGGAAGCTCTTGGGGAATTGAAAAATTCAATGGCAAGGTGAATGTTGTTGCCGAGGAGGAGCTATTTGGTGAGGATCCGCATACTATGTCTTTTTCGAAAAAAGCCCTTTCAAGAATCGTATATAAAGAAATTCTAGAGATGAAAAAGGCGGGGATAACCAATGTCATGTTATCGGTAGATCTTGACGTTCTAAAAAGTGGTGTTCTAGGACTTACAGGGTTTGAATACTCGGCATTTCATGCTCTACTTTACCTGGCAGGACAAAGAGATATTCAAGTATACAGAGACCTTCCAGGAATGATTTACAGTCTTTTGACAAATACTGGTTTTGCTGGTGAGATCAATGGTTCAATAATAGACTATCCAATCACTCTTGGAGGTAGGGGTTTGTCCGTATTATATCTTACTCACGGATTGGAGGTTATAAGAGAGACCTGTCGAGAGTTAGGAATAGAATTTGGACTTAAGTACGAAGGTGCTCACGTGTTAGGAGATATAGTTGAGTTATCGGGTCCCGACTATATGGATAAAACTAAAAGAGCAGCTCTCGAAATAGCCCGAGCAATGTTGCCTAAATAAAATGGTCTTGATTTTTTATTTAAAATGCTTTAAGATTCAATATGGAACACCTTAGAAGTTCTTACAATAAAATTACCGCCCTGAAAAGAGCGGCTTTTTGTTTTTATGAAGAGAAAGCACAGATATAAATTAATGCCTCGGGTGTTACACCCGTAGAGCGCGCCCGCCTTTTTGGCGGGTTTTTTTGTTATGGAAGCCAAATCAAAAATATTTTCATTACTTACAGAAAAAGGTAGACTATCTGAGTTTATCGCCTTAACAGCCTCTAATCTGGAAGTAGAGCAATTAAGCAAAATAAAGAAAATAGTTCTAAGAACGGGTACAAGAAAGGCTGAGTTTTTTCAGCAACGACTTGGAAAATTTAGAAATCATGAAGGCGAACCGATTCCTAATGAAGTCAGAGAGTCTGTTTGGGATGAGGACGCCCATGGCGCTGCTTACATGATGCCGGGGATGAGAGCAACGCTTAAGTCGGCCGTTGAGATAAAAAACTCACAAGAGGAAGCAGTTGACGGAGAGCTACATTTGTCTGGAGATGTAGAAACAAGGCACGGAGACGTTCTTTTAACCAAGGCCAAGCCAGGGAGTTCTCCCGAGGATATCGTCTTTAATATTGCAGGAATGTTAACTAAAGAGGAAAGCGTATTTAACGTCAGATCAAGTATGGCTGGCTTATTGAAGGATGTCAATCGAGGGGCGGTACTGACAGAAAGTCATCGGTTTAAGGTAGACAAGTTTACGTTAGATGAAATCAGCGAATATGTCATGAGCCTTACTCCACAACAACTGCAAAGAGCTCCGGCAGGAATTCTCTGGCCTCACCCACTTATAATATCCCGTATTAAGGAGATAGACGGTGTTATGAGAGGCGAGGAGGGATTCGAACAGAAAACGATCTCCCTTTTTAACTCTCTCCTCAATATTCCTGATAATCTGGACGTCTTATTGAGATATCTTGATAATGTTAATATCATGAAGCCTTTAAATAATGACGGCAATCTTTATAGATATTTAGTCGATTCAGCTGAAAAGCCACTGATTGATCAAAATGAGGTTATAAAAGGAAATTGGTCCGAAATAATCCCACTTTCAAATGGCGAGGTAATGTCCTTAGAATCCGTATCGGATGATGATTTTGAGCCAATCAGTCGACTCGCTGAAAATAATTTTAGAAATGCTCCAAATTATAGCTATCTTCAGGGCGAGGATAATAAAGTGGAGTTGGCTAAGTTTATCGAGGCTAATTCGCCAACTAATGTAAAGCAGTTGTGTGAAACACCGCAACAGTTATGTAATTTAGTTGCCAAAATTAATGACGAAGTGGTGGGATATAGGGTTGTGAGAAAAAGAGTGGATGAAGAGAAGCAACTGATAATTGCCGATGGAAGAAGAATGCACGTTGCCTTGGGTAAAGATGGAATGGGTTTGGGTACGATTCTTCTTAAGAGGTCAGAACAGATTGCCAAACAGCAGGGCTGTCAGATAATGGAAATCCATGCAACCGGCACCTCTCATGAATGGTTTATGAGACAAGGATATACGTTAAAATCTCAAGTTGCCAACGGGCGTGGAGTATTTAAAGACAAACCTTCGGTCTTTTTTCTGATGACAAAAGATATGGAAAAAGTTGTTTAAAAATTTTATAATTTAATATGGCTTTATACACAAAGTCTATTCAGGCCAGACCGTCAAAAAATGACGGTATTAGGATTTGTATCATGAGGCGTCCGGATTCGTGGGCGGTTTATGATATTTGGATGCCGGTTCTCTCTCCATCACACAAGCTTCTAGATGACGCTCATTCTAAAGTGGTCGATTGGAATGGCTATGTGAAAAGATTTTCCAAAGAGGTAATTAGAGGAAAAAGAGAGCACATTAAGTTATTAATAGACATGGCTAAAAAAAGGAAAATAACTATACTTTGTTGGGAAAAGGAACCGGAGCACTGTCATCGAAGATTAGTCGCTGAAGAATGCAAAAAAATAGATCCTAGTTTAAAAGTAGTATTAAAATAAATATTAGGCTGACACTACACCAGCAAATTCTACTCTCCCTCCACAGTACTTTATTATCATGTCTACACTTTCTTTGAGCGATTGTTCTACTTGTTTGCGACTTATTTCATAAATACCATCGATATTTAGTACAATATTTTTCGTTTTTTCAGTAACCGCCGTTCTTTGAGCGTCCCTATAGTTAAAGTAAATATTGTATCCGCCCTCCTTATCAAAATACGCCAGGTCTGTCGATTTGTATTTGGTTGGCTCCTTGTCTCCAAGAAGCAATATTTCTTCCCCGGCTTTTGGAAACCTGAGGATTGTCGGCAATTTCAATTCATCAAGGTCAAAAGCTCCTATTGAGACTTTGTTTTTCATGACTATCAGATTGTAGGCGTCGACACAGGTATTTATTTCATAAAGTTCCTTTTTCTGGGCAATCCTCCTCAAGAGTGCTTCTGGCGAGGGTCTTTTGGAGTGCCAATCAAGACCCATCTCCTTGTATAGCTTTCTGTATGTCTGGACTTCCGGGTAAGACGAGATTATTTCATTGGTAAGATTTTTTTGAGATTCGACGAATCTACTAAGTTCAGCTTTCAACTCCTCGTTACTTTTATTAATACTAACGTCTCGTATTACCGCGATACCGATATTAATAGTCGGATATTTCTTTGCCATCTGCGGGTCGATCGAAAATATCTCGGGTTTATCCAATGTGGGGTACAGATTAGTATCATCTGTTTCTTTTGAAGCCTTTCCCTTACTAAGAAGTGCGATTGTTTTATCTATCCCGAGTTCGCTTATCAGGTCGCCGGCTTTTGCGCCATATGGTTTTCCGGTCAGAGTTTGGTAAAAGACTGTGAATGCCTCACGCGGTTTAATCCCTGCTTTTTTAATCGATGTGAAAACCGCTTCTTGGATTTCGGATTTGTTTGTAGCAGTCAAGTTCTTAATGTTTTCCTTGAGATTTTTTAGAAATTGTGTCTGTAATTCGCTAGCCACGAAGATAGCTTCTTTTGTACCTGTAAGTTGGTTGTTTTCCAAATACTGCTCCAGGTAAATTTTAGCAAAGACGACCCGTTCATTTAGCAGCTCCTTTTCCTCAGCTGTCAAGGGCGTTTTTTTTTGTTTCTCAAAAAAAGACTCGATGTTGTCGTTTTTGGCCTTTATAAGATTGGCGACAGTTCTAAACCTTGGGACGAATAATCGTTTTTCGGGCAAGGGATCAACCGAAGAGAGTTCAACAATTCGGGCAAAATCCCCACTTACTTCGCCGGCCTTACCTTTAGGTAAAGCTTTTTCTATTTTCAAAAAATAAGCATTTAAGCACCGGTCATAGTCGTCAAAAAGATTAGGGATAGTGTCTCCATATGGATTGAAATCCAGATGAGTCCTTATCGGGGTCCTAACCTGCATAAAACGGAATATTTCCGGAGGCAGGATAGCGGACACTTCTTTTGCCGAAGACCCTATTCCCTTTGACGAGGACATTTTCTTACCGCCTATGGTAAACCATTCATAGCCTCCCATAGCGTCGGGAGCCTCGGTACCTAATAATTCGCGACAAAGATGGACAGCCATGTCATACGAACCGCCAGAGGACATATGGTCTTTACCTGACGATTCTATTGTGACGCCAATCACTTTCCAGTGGGCCGGCCAATCGAGCTTCCAGGGAAGCTTGCCGTTTTCTCCCTTAGGTTCAATCCGACCCTCGTATCCGCAACCGGCGGCCCAGCTGACCATCTTTTCTTCGCACCGGTAGTGCACATATTGCCCATCCCATTTATTTACTTTGGTTGTTCCGATTTTGCCGCATTTTTCGCATATTGGGTTATAAGGGAACCAATCTGGAGCCCGCTCCGCTTTGGCGACGGTTTTATATATTTCCCTTACCTTATCGGCGTTATCAAGAAAGAGTTTAACGATCTCGTCCATTTTCCCCGCCTTATAAAGTTCGTGAGACCAAATTATTTGTGGATAGCAGTTTAAGGAATTGAAGACGTTAATAAACTCCTGGGCGAAATACGAAGCAAAGGAATCAAATCCCGGTTCGGGAGAAGGTATCTTATAAAGAGGCTGACCCATGTATTTTCCCCATTTACCAGAATCAAGATAAGCAGGCATCCCGTCCATCGGATCCATGTCGTTGAAGACGTACGAGAATTTGGCATTTACACCTTGTTCTTTCAAGGCTTTGTAAATAAGATCATGAACAATCACGCCCCTCAAGGAGCCAACATGAATACGACCGGACGGTGTCTTCATGTCGTCGGCCCATTCTTGAGGGAGATTTCTTTCTTTTAATCTTTTTGCTTCTCTGTCAACCCAGATCATATGTTATCATCTAGCGATTTCTAAAAAATTATTCAATATATTATACAGCTTTTTAAGTGAACTTAATGAAACCCATTCATTCGCCGAATGGGCGTTATTTCCCGTTGGTCCGATACCTAAAACCGTCATTCCTTTTGAGCCAAAGATATTTTCATCAGCAACCGACGACCGGAAATACGCGACCGCTTTTTTTCCGGTGTTTTTCAAGATTGACTCCGAAAGTTTCTTCAAATATCTATTCTTTTTTTCGACTTCATAACTCTCCAGAAAAGGGGTCTCCCTTTTAACATACTGGAGTGAAGTTTTAAAGTAATTATTGTATTTAAGTCCGCACCAGTTAATTTCCTTTTTAATCATTTCCATGATGTCTTGATTCGTATACGGAGGAATTACGGAGGAGTCAAGTTCCAGGGTCATCTGCTGAGGCGTGGAAATACCAAGACTATGTGAATCAATTTTCCTAACAAACACAAACTGTTTCCGATCATGGCTATTTTTGTAAATGCTTCCTAATCGGAAAACGAGATCAGCAACAAAAAAATTCATGTCATATTTTTTCTCATATAGCGCATAATGTTTTGGATTTGCGTTTATTTTGAGTTCAAATACCGCTCTCCCGGTACGGCCCGTGACGATTCCCTGATTACCATGAAAAAAAGCCGGTTCCGGGGATATGATACATTCGACGTCTTCCATGAAATCTGAGTTAGCAAGTATGTGTCCGCCTTTTGATATATTTTCTTCGTCTACGCAAAATGCCAGTTTTAATTTATTTTTTTTTGGGTTATGTCTTAAGAAAGATAAAATGTTAACTACCATGCCGCCTTTCATGTCCCAGGCACCAAGTCCGCTTGCCCGGTCACCAGAAATTTTAAGAGTAAGGGGATTATCTGTCCAACCGGAGGCTGCAGTCACCGTATCAACGTGGGAATAGAGAAGAATGCTTTTATTTCCTGTTCCTTTTTCAACCAACAAATTATAACGGTTTGCTTCTACTTTTTGTCTTTTGGTTTTATAGCCATTTTTCTCAAAAAACTTTTCCAGATACGCAATAATCTTTCCTTCGTTAGGATAAGCGGAATCTATTGAAACAAGTTTTTTAAGCAGAGCGATGACTTGGGTTTCCATGTCTTTCAACAAGATCCTCCCGTACAAGGTAGGTAACTAATAAATCGTTTTTAAGATGTTTCGGCCTATGGTCGTTTACACCTCCTGATATTCTAACAGGTTGGCGCAGAGGTTTTTCTGATATTCCGTACTCATTTAAATTCCTTAACGCTGAATGTCGTCCCTGTCTGTAAGCGGCTTTAAGAACGCCGGGTGCTGACAGATTTGATTCTCCAAACACTAAATTAGCATCTCCATCGGCCAATAACCGATTTATAATCAGGGCAACTGCTAAATAAAGTCCGTTTCCTCTGTATTCTTCACGCGTTGCTGCTTCGGTTATTTCATACATGACTAAGTTGAATCTTTTGTCTTGACGAATTAAGGGAACGATTGCCTTTTCAGCCATTCCTGTACTTATGAGCAGTCCTTGATTAAAGGCGGCTACCAAAAGGTTGTCCTGATTGTTGAGAATTTTTGCGACATCATCGACGTTCCATCCAAAAGCAGAATATAGGTCAGCAAATTGGTTTTGTATTTCCGCATCCTGCCTTAATCCAGAATCTAAAACAGTAAAATCTATTCCTTCATATGAATGGTATCGGGGGGGTTCATCAAGAGAAAATATTTCATTGGCTCTGGATATTTCTTTATTTACCTCATCTTGTGGTAATGTTCTTGAATCGGAATTTTTTCCAAGATAGACCAAAAGAACATCGTCAAGTTCTGGAATTCCAGAACCTTTAAGCGGAATGATCGCTTCAACCAATGGATCAATCTGTTCAAGGTTATTTTTCAAAGACTCCCTAAGGGCGGAATCGGTTATAAAAATCCTGGCGCTTACCCTGCTAACAGCATCTGACAATTCAAATTGAGAAAAGCGACCAGCCAAACTGTTAAACATTGCCCCGCTTTCTATAACCCGTCTAAACATCCCTCTTTTGCGATTGTTCTCAATGTCAATTGAAGGTGGCCATGACAGGGGGCCCACGCTGCTTGGAATTGCCTGTGTTGGTATATCACTACCAGCTCTTTCAATTTGTGCCATAAAAAAACGTCCTCGAAAAACTAGTAAATTACTAATCTTTCAAGGACGTTTATTAGAACGCGGTACCACCTTGATTTAGGTAAAGCTTATTTTCTGCCTCTTCAGCCGATTTCGCCTTTACCCCTTATTCCTGATAGCCAGGACTAAGCTATAACGGGCTTGTACCGTCGAGTTCTACTAACCCTTTCGGGATTTCTTCTCGAAGCCTCCGAGAATTCGGACTGTGCGGTCTTGCCGAGGATAAAATCCACGGGTCCTCACAATTGGCTTGAAGTTAAATTATAACAGCTATTTACTTGATTTCAACTATTTTGTATTTGATCTTTCCAGCAGGTACTTCAACCGTGACCCATTCTCCTTGTTTCTTTCCAAGCAATGCTTGGCCGATTGGGGATGTATGGGAAAGTTTCTGGCTCATTGGGTCGGCCTCAAATTCTCCGACGATTTGGAAAAGTTCTTTTTTTCCGTTTACCTCGACCGTCACCGATGTCCCAAGCTCAATATGGTTTCCGTTAGCTTGGTTGGAAATGATCTCGACGTCTTTTAGGATTTCCTCAATTTCAAGGATTCTACCGTCAACAAAGGCAAGCTCCTCTTTAGCGGCTGTATATTCGCTATTTTCGGACAAATCGCCCATAGAACGGGCTTTGTGAAGACGTTCAACCGCATAAGGTTTTTTTACCTTAACGAGCTCTTCATACTCTTTTTTCAAATTGTCGTGACCTTCTTGGGTCAGCTGGGTTTTTTTCATATTAGTGTCTATACCTATAATAAACAAAAAGCCCCTGGCGATTCCGGGGTTTTAATGATAAAATGATACAATAATTTGCACGCAAAGTCAAATTTCAGGCGCGTTCGTCTAGCGGCCTAGGACGGCAGGTTCTCATCCTGCAAATCGCGGGTTCAAATCCCGCACGCGTCACCAAAAATCCCGCCTTTCGGCGGGATTTTTTAATGTCAATTTACCTAATTTACTGTTGTCCTTCAAGACCACTTTCAAATAGCTTGTCGTGGTATTCCCAAAACTTTCCCTGGTCGGCGGCACAAAGCGAAGCTTCAGCAGCTTTTTGGGCGTTCGGGTGGATTTGGCTCAACGGATAATGCATGTAATAGAATCGGACTTGATCCTTATACTCGCTTAGAATTTGTTTAACCGTCGGATAAGCTCTGACGCAGTATGGACACTCAAAGTCGGAGAACTCAACGATCTGGACTTTGGCTGTTGTCGGTCCCAATCCCTGAGCATTTTTCGTGTCGACCTGTTTTGCGACGGGGTTAAATGCCTGGTTCTGAGGATCGGAACAGTATTGTTGAAGGCCTTCCGAATAGTCAGTACAGTTGTCAGATCCGGTTCCAGCAATCTCCTTGTCGATTATCTCCTTGAAGAGTTCAAAAGGAAAAGCGCCGGCTAAAAATCGTCCATTTATGAAAAATCCCGGTGTTCCCTGGACTCCAAGGCTTGTTCCGTATGTGGTATCAGCTATAACCGCCTCTTTTTTTTCGTCTTTATCAAGACAACTGTTGAATTTTCCGGCATCAAGCTTCATATCCTTGGCATACTTTTTAAGTTTGTCCACTGTAACATAAGATTCAACCGGTGCGCCTGCAGCACCTCCAGCTGCTAATTTCTTTTCAAGAGACGTCATCCGAACGAACATGTAAGCGAGAGCGACTACCAAGACCGCCAATATGAGATAGAGGACGTTATTGTTTTGCTGGACCACTATCCTTGTTTCTACCGGTTCGGCGGCTTTTGTTTTTTGTTTTGCCATATTTAATTAATAAATGAGTAATAAATAATAATGAATTACCTAATAACTGTACCGTTTTTTAAGTTATTGTCAAGGGGGACGAGGGAAAATTTTTCCGGGTCGTCGGCAACAAGTATCATGCCATGAGAATCCATACTCATCATTTTTTTTGGTTCGAGATTGGCTAGAACGATGAATTTCTTGCCCATCAAGTCTTCCGGCGCGTAGGTTGGGGAAAGCCCTGACAATATCTCGACAAAACCATACTCCGCACCAAGGTCGACGGTGAGCTTGATTAGGTGTTTGGACTTTTCAACGTGAGACGCTTCCTTGACTTCACCGACCCTTAGGTCTAGTTTGTCAAAATCAGGATAGGATATGACGCTTTTTTTCATTCGTTTATCTATAATAAAACATAAACAATAAATTATCAATCAAAAATCCGTGGAAAAAGTCGACATAGTTGATGAAAATCTTAAGGTCCTTTTTACCGTTTCCAAGATCGAGGCGCACGAGAAAGGGCTATTACATGCAACGGTCATTGCCGAAGTCATTAATTCGAAAGGCGAGTGGCTCTTGGTGAAGCAAGCCGGCCACAAGCAGGATCCCGGCCAGTATGTCTCTCCTGTCGGAGGACACATTTCATCGGGAGAGCAATTTGAGGGGGCTTTGAAAAGAGAGGCGCTTGAAGAGGTTGGTCTCAAAGACTTTCAGTTTGAGTATGTTGACAGGGCGGTATACAAAAGGAAATTGGAAAAAACCGTAGAAAACCATTATTTCATAGTCTATAAAATAAAAAGCGACAGATCGCCGGTCCTGAACGACGAATCGGTCGAGTACAAATGGTTCAAAACCGAAGAAATTAAGGAGATCCTGAAAACAAAGCCTGATCTTTTTGGATATGCCTTCCATTTTGTCATAAAGAATTTCTTTGCCAAACTTTTTTTAGATTAAATGATCGGGAGCTTGATGCCTTTTTTGTTCCTATCGGATGCATTTTTTATCGTCGTAGCATACTTCCTGTCTTCTTCACTTAAAACCTTAATCTTGCCTTTATTAAGATATGGAGGGTTGACGTAGCGGAATTTCTTTTTGAAAAGAACGGTATTCTTTTTTATTTCTGATAAATTCTTTTTCCTTAAGATACTTAAGACTCGTCCGATCTTACCGTCTTTGATGGCCTCAAGTTTTTTTATAACATAGTCGTCGTCCTTTGACAGGTCTTCGAAAGAGATATGTTTTTTTTCAATCGCCATTTTCAATACTCTTGCTAGATTAATGTAACGAACCCCGGCTTCAAAACCGCCCCAATGGGATTCCTGCTTGTGCAGAAAGTTGCTGGCAAAAAGCAGGGCGGTTTTTTTGTCCTTAAAGACAATTCTGTTTTTATTGATAAATAAACCTGCAAAACATTTCCTGGCGGTTGTGGTCGGGAACTCTCTTAATGAATAATCAATCCTATCGGCGCAGAGATCTGGGATTTTCCTTTCCAGAAGCTTGTGGTATTTATGGTCGGCAACCTTTTTTGCGTCAAATCCGTATTTGGTCAAGATCGCTTTAACGTCTGATCCGGCAAAGAATTTTCTATGGCGCTTGTCCTGGTAGTTCTCTTTTTCGTTTGATCCCACGACCCAGTCAACTACGTGTGAAAAAGCCGTATGGGAGATATCGTGAAGAAGTCCGGCAACCTGTTCCTCAAGTGACGCCCCCAGGCTTTTTAAAAGGAGCATGACCCCAAGACTGTGTTCATAGCGGCTGAAAGGCTTTATGTGGTAGTACCTTTCCGGGGGACCGAACTGGGAAATGTTTTTTAACCTAAGGATCGAGCTACTGCGCAAGAGTTCAATCAGGACGGATTCAGAAATATAATAGTTTCCGTAAATTCTGTCTGTAAGAAGTAGCTTCTTATTTGGCATAGACCCGGTACAAATTGCTCCCGATTTTTTCAAGCTTGTAAAGTGTGATTTGTCCAATTTCCTTGGTGTTGGAAACATGAGGGCCACCACAGAATTCCTTAGAATATTCCCCGACGAAATATACTTTGACCATGTCCGGATATTTTTCCCGGAAAAATGATTTAGCCCCTACTTTCAAGGCTTCTTCCTTAGGGATAATTTTAAAGATAACCGGAAGAGAATCTTTAATTTTTTCATTCATTACCGCCTCGACATTTTTAATGTCGATATCGTCTGGTTTTCTTGGCGAGTAGAAATCGAATCTTAATCGATCGGCTGTGATATTGGAACCCTCCTGACGAACGTCGGAACCCAATACGTCATATAGCGCCTGGTGCAATAAATGGGTGGCGGTATGGTATTTAATGGTCTGGGCTGAGTGATCAGCCAGTCCGCCTTTAAACTTTCCGGCAGAACTGGTTCGTGATAGTTCTTTGTGCTTATTGAATTCCGAAACAAACTGTTTGTGGTCGATTTCCTGGCCTTTTTCTTGAAAAAGCTCGTGGGTCAGTTCATAAGGAAATCCAAAGTTCTGGTATAGGTCAAAAGCAATTTTTCCATCTACACTGTCAATTTTTCTTATTTCCTTCAAACCTCTAGCCACACTTAAGTTAAATTTTTTTATCTCTTCGGCGATTATTGAAACAACAGTTTCTTTTAAATTTTCGCGACTCATACCCTGGACATTATCGTAAGACGAGAGAACTCCCGAATCCGCAATTGACGAAAAGTCGGAAGTCTTTCCGTCCGTCAACTGGTACATCTTGATGGCGCTTCTTCTCAAAAGCCGTCGCAAGACATATCCATGCTCCTTGTTTCCGGGTCTGACACCGCCGGATATGAGGAATGTTGCCCCCTTAAGATGGTCGGCGATAATCCTCATTTTCGACTGATTATCATTTTCATATTTCCTACCGGTAAGTCCTTCTATTTGGGAAATAGTTGCTGAAAAAACATCGGTCATAAATATATCGGGATCATCATTGACGGCGGCGAGAATTCTTTCCAGACCTCCACCGAAGTCGACGTTTTTTTTAGGTAGCTCTTCAAATCCTTTTTCGGTTTTTTTGTATTCCATAAAAACGGAGTTACCTATTTCCATAAACCTCCCACAGTCGCAGTTTGGGTGACACGTCTCCCCGAACTTCTTGTCATGGGGAACCCGATCAAACTCGTAAAAAACCTCGCTGTCCGGACCACCAGGTTCGCCAGGAGGCATATTGTCAGGTACACCAGCCCTTGACCACCAGTTTTTTTCCGGTCCGTACTTGAATATGTGGTTTTCGGGAACCCCGATCTCAGCCCAGATTTTCATTGATTCGGTATCTTCGGGTAGATTATTTTTTTTGTCGCCCGCAAAAACGGTAACGTATAAATTATTCTTTGGAAGTCCAATCTCCTTTGTTAAGAAACTCCAAAACCAGCCTAGTTGTTCTTTTTTGAAATAATCCCCGAGGGACCAGTTACCCATCATTTCGAAAAAAGTCGTGTGACGGTTGTCGCCGACTTCTTCGATGTCTTGGGATCTAAAACATGGTTGAATGTTATAAACTCTCGTACCCAAAGGATGGATTTCGCCCAACAAGTAAGGAACAAGTTGTTGCATCCCGCTTCCGGTAAATAGGGTAGTCGGATCGTTTTGGGGAACCAGGGGAATTGGAGGTACTTCCTTGTGCTGGTTTTTTTCCCAAAAATCGGCAAATTTCTTCCTGAGTTGGACATGAGTTAACGTCATAATGTAAAATTATACAATATTATGGTTATTAAGACTTCTGATGGAGACGCGGTAAAGAATATTTTAAAGAAGATTGTGCTTCCAGGCGAACAAAGCCACAAGGGCAATAACGGCAGACTCCTAATAATCGGCGGGTCGTCGCTTTTTCATGCAGCATCGTTGTGGGCAGCTGAGGTCGCCACTCATTTTGTTGACATGGTCCATTATTCGTCAACCATCGAAAACGAGAAGATTTTTCACGATCTTAAAAAAATTTTTAGAAATGGAATGGTTGTTCCTCAGAAAGACCTCGACGAATACGTATCTCAAGACGACGCGGTGTTGATCGGACCTGGAATGATGAGGGAGGGGGAGGAAGGAAATCGTACTCTTAAAATGACGCATTATCTTATCGAAAAATATCCGGACAAAAAATTCGTTTTTGACGCAGGGGCCTTGCAGATGATGGATAAAAAATGGCTTAATGGGCTTAAAACCCCTCCAATTCTTACCCCGCACCTAAAGGAGTTTGAAGGGTTATTCGGGATCTCACTTGAAAATAAGGATAGCAGGGAAATAACTCGGGTTGTAGGAGAAACCGCTAAAAAATACCGCTCGGTGATCATTCTTAAGGCCGTCACCGACTTCATCACAGATGGCGCGACTTCGTATGAGGTAAGCGGTGGGAATGCCGGACTAACTAAGGGAGGAACAGGGGATGTTCTAGCGGGGCTTACGGCTTCATTTTTGACAAAAAATACTCAACTTGTGTCGGCGGTCTCATCATCCATTCTGCTTAAAAAAGCCGCAGAAGAGCTTTATCGCACTTCAGGATACTGGTATAATGTAGGTGATATAATAGGAAAATTACCTGAAGTTTTAAAAAGTGAAATTACGCCTTAATATATGAAAAAAGAGACATTGATTGCCGTTATATTCGGAATTGCCCTGGGAGGCGCTGTTGCCCTCTTTATTCTCATTAAGGGTAAGGATTTCGAACTGACAAAAAACAAAATTATTTCTCCCAAAGACGCCGGCAGGCAGGAGGCGATCGATCAACCGGTTCGGGTTGATTTTCAAGTTTTGGAGATTCAATCACCTCTTGACGGGGCGATTACCGATAAAAAATCAATCTCAATCACCGGTAAAGTCCAGAAAGGCAGTCTATTGGTGATTCAGTCACCAGTAGGAGATGAAGTTTTTGTTGCTGATAAAAACGATTTTCAGTTTGATTTTCCGGTTGCGCTTGGCGAAAATGTCATCAAGATAGTCGCTTACCCGCAGGATAAAACTATACGACCCCAAGAAAAAGATTTAAAAATTTACTACCTCGATTCGGAACTATGAAAACAAAAATAGTCAATTATCTATTAGTCCTGTTAGCCGTTCTTATTTTAGTGTCTCCGTCGTTTGCCCAAACGGCGTCTCCTTCGGCGTCTCCGACCGGTGAAGCTGAAGATTCTGCCATAGAACAACTAAAGGAAAAAGTTGCCAACAAGGTTACCGAAATAAGGAGAAAGAATAATAAGGCAGTCGCAGGTACGGTGGTAACCAAAAATGCAGGAAACCTTAGAATCAAGACCAACGAAGACGTTGAGTATGAAATCAAATTGGACGATGCTTTGACAAAATATTTTCAAATCCTGGGCGTAAAAAAACAAGAAATTGAAGTAGAAGACATAGAGGTTGGTGATTATGCCATCGTAACAGGCGTTCAAGCTGATAATTCAATAACTGCCAACACTATATTCATTGATGAAAGGTTTCTTGTGATGACAGGTAAAATTAGTCAGGTCGACAAGGAAAACTTCACTCTAACAGTTGTTACAACCGCCAAGGAACAGATAGACTTAGACATCGAAAGTTCTACGAAGCAGTCGATGGTCAACATAAAGACCAACGAAGCGGAGGTGAGTGGATTTACGAAAATCAAGGAAGGGGACACAATCCATTTTGTCGTATCGCGGCCATTAAATAGCAAGGAAGGCAGCTATTCGGCGAGAAAGGTATTGATCATTCCTCAAGAATATTTTCTTAAATAATACGTTTTTTTATTTTGACCACTTATGTTTAATTTTTTGACCAAATTTTTTGATTTCAATCAAAAGGAGATTTCAAGAATTACGAAAAGAGTTTCCGAGATAAATACCCTTGAAGACAGGGCTAGGAAACTAAAAGACTCGGATTTTGTAAAGGAAACCAAGAAATTGAAAGATGCGATTGCCGGGGATATGGGGAAGACCGATGAACATTTGCCATGGGCGTATGCATTGACCAGGGAAGCGGCCAGGAGGACGCTAGGTCAGCGGCATTTTGACGTTCAGATGGTTGCGGCAATTGCCTTACATGAGGGAAAGATCGCCGAATCAAAAACCGGAGAGGGAAAAACACTGTCAGCAACTCCAGCCTTGTATCTTAATGCCTTAACAGGTCGTGGAGTTCATCTTGTGACTGTCAACGACTACTTGGCTAGGCGTGATGCCGGATGGATGGGAAAGGTTTTTGATTTCCTTGGATTGACGACCTCGGCAATAATCTCTGACCAATCATTCCTTTACGATCCCAACTATTCGGATAAAGACACATCGGATTGGAGATTGAGCAGGCTTAAGCCCGTAACTAGGAAAATTGCTTATGAAGCAGACGTTACATACGGAATAAATAGTGAATTCGGATTCGATTACCTAAGAGACAATATGGCCGTTAATCGCACGGATTTAGTACAAAGAGAATTTAACTATGCGATTATCGACGAGGCCGATTCTGTCCTTATAGACGAAGCCCGCACTCCGCATATTATTTCGGCTCCAAAGGAAGAAGACACCTCAAAATATTATTCTTACGCCAAAATGGTTTCCGGACTTGTCGAAAAACAGGACTATATTATCGACGAAAAACTGAGAACTGCCAACCTTACCGATGAAGGGATAAGTAAAATAGAGTCTGCAATAGGTGTTACTAACATCTATGAAAAGGATTTTGATACCCTGTTTCACGTTGAAGCATCCCTAAAAGCAAAGACCCTTTTCAAGAAGGACAAGGACTACATCGTTAAGGACAACGAGGTCATAATTGTTGACGAATTCACCGGTAGGCTGCTTTATGGAAGGCGATTTTCAGAGGGTCTCCATCAGGCAATCGAAGCTAAAGAAGGCGTAAAGATCCAAAGAGAATCAAAAACACTGGCGACGGTGTCTTTACAAAACTACTTCAGAATGTACAAGAAATTGGCTGGCATGACCGGAACGGCGGCTACCGAAGCCGAGGAGTTCCATAAAATCTATAAAACTGACGTACTGACGATTCCAACACACAGACCAATGGTCAGAAGCGACGACGCCGACATGATATACAAGACAGAAAAAGGCAAATACGATGCCGTTGTTGAAGATATTGCCGCTTCGTTCAAATCCGGGAGACCGGTACTTGTCGGCACTACCTCAATTGACAAGAACGAATATCTCTCTTCTCTATTGAGTCGTCGGGGTATTCCGCACGAACTCCTAAACGCCAAGAACCACGAAAGGGAGGCAGCCATAATCGCCAAAGCGGGCGTCAAAGGGGCGGTAACGGTTGCCACCAATATGGCCGGCCGAGGAGTCGATATTATCCTTGGGGGCGAACCGCCTGATAACGGAAATGAGAAAGATAAAGCCGATTGGCAGAGAAAACACGATGAGGTCGTGGAACTCGGCGGCCTTTACGTTATCGGCACCGAACGGCATGAATCAAGGCGTATCGACAATCAACTACGTGGTCGTTCGGGACGACAGGGAGATCCGGGAAAATCGACATTCTTCGTGTCGCTTGAAGATGACCTGATGAGAATTTTCGGAGGCGAGCAGATTGCCAATCTTATGAACTTCCTCAAGTTTCCCGAGGATGCCCCCTTAACCCATCCGATGGTCTCCAAAGCCATAGAACAAGCGCAGGTCAAGGTCGAAGGTTTTAACTTTGACATACGCAAACATCTCGTTGACTTTGATGACGTACTTAACCGCCAGAGGGAAATCATTTACACACTAAGGCGCAAAATCGTTCAGGCAGATAAGGACCACATGGATGAACTTTATGAGGATCTTAAAGAGACTTTCCAGGAAGAGATTTCTGCTCTTGCCAATGGCTTCTTTGTGACCGAAGCAGTTCTGAAAGACGAGGAAAAGCAAAAACTTTTGACCGAGATGAACCTATTTGTTGCCGTATCTGAGAGTGAAATTGACAAGTACGTTAAAGAAGGCAATAGCGGGAGTCTTATAACCTACCTCCTGGAAAAAGTTAATAAGGAGCTGAAAACCAGGGAGAAGAAATTTGGGACCGATCTCTGGATCCAGGTGATCAAAATGATATTTTTGGGGGCAATCGACAAATACTGGATGGATCATTTGACGGCCATTGAGGATCTTAGGGAAGGAATTAATCTTAGAGGGTATGCTCAAATGGATCCTTTGGTCGAATACAAGAACGCCGCCTATTCGATGTTCGAGAATCTTGTCGGTCAGATAAACTACGAAGTAACCAGACGTTTGTTGAAGGTAGAAGTGGAAGCACCGAAAATCGAAAAAAAGGAAGAGCCTATGGTCTACAAATCAGCCTCATCAGTTGACCCCTTCACAAAGAAGGAAAAACCCCAGGAGCAAGCGTCCACATCTGCCGTAACATCAACTCGAGCCAATCGACCAATAAAAAGACCCGGTCGAAATGATCCGTGTTGGTGTGGGAGCAAAAAAAAATATAAGAAATGTCACTACCCAAACTGAATCCTCAAACCAAATGATAAAAACATTTGAAGAAGCCCAACAATTTATTTACAAGCATATTGACGCTGATCCAAAAAAACGGTTTGCAGGCGAGTTCGGCTTAAGAAGAGGCGCCTACCTACTAAAACTCATCGGTGACCCTCAAAATCAACTCAAAGTTATCCATATTGCCGGAACTTCAGGAAAAGGTTCTACCGCTTTTTACGTAAGTCAGCTTCTTGAAGCGCAAGGGTTAAAAGTTTCCTTAACGATCTCTCCGCACTTGGTTGATATTCGAGAAAGATGTCAGATAAACAACAGATTAATATCTAAAAAAGATTTTGTCGAATTATTGAACGAAATAATCCCATCGATCGACAAAATGAGGGGGACAGAGTTTAAAAGTCCTTCGTATTTTGAGATTTTGATGGCAATGTTTTTCAAGATTTCACTAAATAAGAAGGTGGATTATGCTGTTGTTGAGACGGGCTTGGGGGGGTTATATGACGCATCAAATACAATAACAAGAGCCGATAAAATATGCGTTTTGACAAAAATTGGCCTTGATCATACGGAAATTCTCGGGGATACGTTGTATAAGATTGCCGAGCAAAAGGCCGGGATTATACAAAGAAGTAATCATGTGCTTTGTATTAAGCAGGCAAAACAGGCAGAAGAAGTGATATCCGCGAAAGTCAAAAGTAAGGTTGGAAAAATTGATTATATTAGGGAGAATGAAAACATTTTTAATCTCAAAAATATAGGAGATAAGATAGTTTTTGATTTTAAATTTAAAAATCAAGAGTTTAGCCGAGTAGTCCTTAATACCTCAGCTATTTACCAAGCTTATAATGCCGGGCTGGCCATGGCAACTATTGTATATCTATCTATAAGAGATAAATATTCAATTGACCGAAAAGAGATATACAAGCGTCTTGAGAATATTAGCTTTTCTGGGAGAATGGAAAATTTTCGTTTGGGTAGCAGGTCTATTATTATTGATGGCGCCCATAACCCACAAAAAATGAAGAGCCTATGCGATAGTCTGAAAAAAATATACTCAGAAAAATCAGTTTTCTTGGTCGCCTTTAGAGCGGGTAAGGACTATAAAGGAATGCTTAAGTTTTTGATACCTCTAGCTTCAAAGATAATCATAACTAGTTACAAGATGACTAACATGGACTTGGCCCATAGTTCCGAAAAGCCTGAAGACGTCGAGAAGTTTCTTAAAAAAGCGGGCTTTGAAAATACAGAAATAGTATATGATTCTGGACAGGCTTTAGATAGACTTATAGGGTTAAAAAATCGAAGATCGGTGATAACCGGTAGCCTATATCTGTTAAGTACAATATATCCGTCGATTAAAAAGAAACTTGGGTAATTTGCCTTTCCCAAAAAACTCCCATATAATAAGAAGTAACCGTTATCAATTATTTTTTTTCCGCGATTCATGGCTACAGAAATCTTAAGCGGAATTGAAAGCAATTGGGTAGTTACTTCATTGTTCCTCCTGATTTTATTGCCCATGTTCTCCCTCTTCAATAGGGACGAGTGAGAGATGAAAAATAAAAAATTGGCAATAATGTGCGTGTTATTGGCGGCAATTCTAGGATCGGCCGTTATACCGTTTATAAAAATTGGGCTGAGATCGATCCCTCCCTTTTCTTTTACTTTCTTAAGATTTTTAGTAAGTTCGATTGTAATTTTACCTTTTTTTGTTAAGGAAAAACCTTCCTTCAAAAAAATTATTGAAGTCTTTCCGGTTGTTCTATTGTCTTCGGTGAATATTTTGATTTTCATTTATGTAATTCCCCACACTTCAGCAAATGTAGGTCAACTGGTCTATGCCACCGTTCCCATAATCGTTGCCATATTGTCGCTTTTTCTGCTTAAGGAAAAATTTAAATTGTCTGTTTTTTTTGGTGTCCTTCTTGGTTTTGTTGGAGTAACGATACTTTTTCTATTCAAAGCAGTTGACGGTTATTCGACTAACGGAACTTATTTAGCAAGTATGGCAATATTTGTTGCCGCTGTATTTTATTCTCTTCATCTGATTTATTCCAAAAAACTGCAAAAAAAATACTCCCCAGTTTTTATCACGGCTATGTTTAATATGGTAACCATGTTTATGGCAATGATTTTATCTATAGGTGAGGGTGCATGGCAAAAAATATTATTTGTGAGATTTGAGTTATCATCGCTGGGGTTAATCTTTTATATATCTGTATTCGGAACGGTTGCTTATTATTTCCTCCAACAAACGGCAATCAAATATGGGTCGTCAACTATATCCTCAACAATAAACTTTATACAACCGCTTTTGACGATTTATTGGGCAGGGCTATTGCTTGGGGAAAAGGTAACTCCCAACTTCATTATTGCGACAATAATGATTTTTATCGGGGCTTATTTGGTGTCGAGGTAGGGCATGCCTTCCACATTCCAACATTTTTCGATTTTGCTTGGATCTGTGACGTTTTAAATTTTTGGTAGTATTTGATGTCAGGTTTAATCGTCATGGTTTTAGCATACCCGTTGATGATTAAGTAATCGTTTACGAAAAGATCTTTTATATAGACATATCTAAGAAGCCTTCCGTACTTGTCGGTATCGGAGACGTCGCGGACTAATTTGATAACTTTGCCTTCAACCAATCTTTTATTTTCAAGATATGATTCATCGGAAAAACATTGTTCACCGGTTTTATTACCCGACGTATCCTTGCTGACCTCAGGGGCATTAATACCTATATATCTTACTTTGTAACCTCCTTCAACGATAATCGTGTCGCCGTCAATAACTGATGTCACTTTCGATTCGACCGTTTGGCCTGTTGGAAAAGGTATGGGAGTTGTTGTGGGAGTTATATTTTTTTGGATGCTTCTGAGTTCATTCAGGTCAATCCCAAAAATACCGGCAATCAAGACCAAAAAAATAGCGATAACATATTGCTTCTGTTTTTTATTAAAACCTAGACGTAATTTCATGGTAGTTAAATTGTACCCGATATTATTTTACAAAATCCTACCCTTACTTTACAGTCACACTCTTGGCCAGATTTCTGGGTTTATCTGGGTCTGCTCCTCGACCTATTCCCAAGTAGTATCCCAAAAGCTGTCCGACAATTACGTTGGGAAAAACGGTCAGGTCGCCAAGTTCAGGAGTCTTTATTGATTCATCGAACTCGTGGGTTTTAAAAGGCGATATTCCGATTAAGTGTCCACCTCTAGCCTTAAGTTCTGCGGCGCTGGAAAGTACTTCGTTCTTGACGGAATCGTTTGAAGCGAGTACGAAGCAAGGTGTTCCTTTTTGGATTAGCGTAATAACTCCATGTTTTAGTTCACCTGCGGTAAACGATTCCGCATGGATATATGAGGTTTCCTTCAGTTTGAGTGCAAACTCCTGGGCTCCCGGATAGTTCAGGTTCTTTCCGATGACATAGGCGTGTTCGGTTGTTAGCAATGTCTTGGCAAGATTAATAATCTTTTCAATCAACTCATCATTCAACCAACCTTTAACGACCTCAGACATTTTTCTAACGTCATTTGCCGCCTGGTCATATTGGCCAACTACAGCACGGGATATTAGATAAAGACTAGATAGTTGGGACGTAAAAGCCTTCGTTGATACAACTGCGATCTCAGGACCGGCGCCAACAGGTAGGACAACATCTGAAATTCTTTCCATTGTCGAACCGCGAGCATTGACAATCGCGACGATCTTTGCATTTCTTTTTTTAGCTTCCTTGACGGCTATAAGAGTATCGGCAGTTTCTCCTGACTGAGAAATGGCGATGACTACGGTTTTATTGTCAATGAACTTCGTAAATGGCATGGCTTCATAAGAGCCGTATACTTGCGATTCGACATCTGATTCTCCAAGGAAATATTTACCCATGAGGGCACAATAAGACGCGGTGCCGCAACCTGTCAAAACCACCTTGTAACCTTGATTGATTATTGAAGCGATTTTTTTTATAGACTTCTCGTTGATGAGAGTAGTCTTAGCGATAGTTTTGTGTTGTTCGTGGATTTCTTTGAGCATGAAATGAGGGTATCCTTCCTTTTCGGCGTCCTCAAGCTTCCAGTCAAGTACTTGCGGCGTAAAAGCTTTTTCACCTTTTGTTTGGAGGTCGAAAATCTTGACACCGCCTTTGGTAATTGTGACCGCCTCCATGTCCTCAAGAAAGTAAACAGTATTGGTATATTTTAAAAACGCCGGAACGTCGCTCCCCAAGTAATAGCGACCTTTCTTTTCGTCGATGCCAACGACCATTGGTGAGCCATTTCGACAACTGATAATCGACTCGGTCTCAAGGTCAAGAACCGCTACGGCGTTACTTCCAATAAGAGTGTCAAAGGACGCAAACACCGCTTGTCTAAAGGGCATAGTCTTCTTGTTTTCTTCAATAAGATGAGCAATGATTTCGGTATCGGTCTCAGAAACAAATCGATGGCCTTTTTTTGTGAGCTCTTCCTTTATAGTTTGATAGTTCTCAACTATTCCATTATGGATGACGGCCAATTTACCAGTACAATCTAGATGTGGATGGGCGTTGGCGTCGGTGACGCCTCCGTGAGTTGCCCATCTGGTATGACCAATTGCGATTGAAGCTTTGGGGAGGCTAGTCGTTGCCTCTCCAATCTTACCGATATGTTTTTCGATTTTAAGTTCGTTCCCTTTCACCGGTTTGATGGCAATTCCCCAAGAATCATACCCACGATATTCCAACTTTTTCAAACCGTCAAGGGTTGTTTGAGCGGCCATCACAGAATCATCATTAACAACAGCAAATATTCCACACATAAGATATATGCAAATTATAATGGAGCTCTATATATAAGTAGAGTTGTTCGGATTCTTTTTGTTTCCCAAATTGCTTTGGGATTTTGAGTATCCGTTAACCCCGACAACTTCGGGGTGAGGGCACCCGCTGTTACTCGATAAACCCTCTCCTCGTTACCCCAAAAAGGGGCACATACGCTATTTTTTGTAATGCTACTCAAAAAGAGCTTCTACGTTATGTTAGCAAATAAGCAGGTCTTTGTCAAAATAACCCCATTTGGTCGTTTTTAGTTTTAGAAACCTCCTTTTTTGTTTGCGGTTTTTCGTTGAAAATCCTCGCAACAAGTGAGTTCATCTGGTATTTCTCCAAATAAGTCTTTAGTTTCTTATTAAACCCGGAAAACTTCAATTTCTCTATGTCAAGATCAATCTCGACGTCGGTCATAATAGTTGCAAGTTTTAAAGACAAATAAACATTATCCTTTTCCTTACCAAGTATTGCTCTAATCTTATCCGATTGGATTGATGAGATATTCTTGTATATATTGTCGACCGTACCGTAATCGCGAATCAACTTGGCGGCAGTTTTAGGACCGATTCCTCGGGCACCGGGATAATTATCTGAAGGGTCACCTGACAATGCTTTGTAGTCGATAATGTGTGATGGGGGGATGTCCAGTTTCTGTTCAACCTCAGTCTTATCAAATAGCTTAATGTTCGCAAGTCCTAATTGTGGGGAAGCGACAAAAACGTTATCGTTTATAAGTTGGAAGATATCTTTGTCTCCGGTTAAAATTATCACCCGAAACTGATGGCCGTCAAAAACTCTGGCGACCGTACCTATGAGATCGTCGGCCTCAAATCCGTCTTTTTCCATCCGAGCGACACCCGCTTCGTCAAGCGCCTCCTTGACAAGCGGTATCTGGATAATAAAATCGTCATCGATTTTAGGCCGTTGAATCTGATAGTCCTTATACAGTTCATTCCTGAAAGTTGGCTTAGGAGTATCGAAACAGGACATAAGGTAAGCTGGTTTAAAATCGTTTATTACCTTTTGGAGCATAGAAATGTATCCGTAAACGACGTGTATAGGTGTACCGTCTTTTGCCGTAAAAGGGGGGAAGGCATGGTAAGCTCGGTGCATTATGGCGTTGCCGTCGATCAAGAGCAATGTTTCCATAGATTATTCTAGGGGCTTTTTTGTTTCGATTATCTTTTCAAACTCGTCTTGGTCGAGCCCTTCTTTTTTGATCAAAGCGCTGGCAACGTCGTCTATTGATTTCCTATTATCCTTGATGATTTTGACCGCAGTGTTGTAACCTTCGGTAATTATCTTTTTTACTTCCTGGTCAATCTTTGACATCATTTCTTGGGATACCGAGTTCTGTTCCATATAGTTTTTACCCCATTCGGTAACATCGTAGGTTGGTCCGTAGTTAATTGGACCAAGTCCGCTCATTCCGTATTCAACAACCATTGCTTTAGCAATTGATGTTGCCTGATCAAAATCGTTTGAAGCTCCGGTAGTTACTTCGTTGAAAACAACTTCCTCAGCAGCCCTTCCACCCATCATGACGGCAATTCTTTCTGTTAGGTGGGTTTTGGTTTCGTGGAGTTTATCTTTTGCCGGCGGGATCAATGTGAAACCCAAAGCCATTCCGCGGGATACAATCGATATCCGATGGACTGGGTCGGTATGGGGAAGGAAATGCGATACAATCGCGTGTCCTGCCTCATGGTATGCCGTGAGTTTGCGATCAAGATCGGACTGAAGTCTTTTCTTCTCTGGACCTAGTTTGACCTTGGTCGCTGCCTCTTCAAGGTCGTCCATATTTATGGTTTCTTTTGCTTGGCGGGCGGCCAATATGGCGGCTTCATTAAGCATGTTTTCAAGATCGGCTCCCGAGAATCCGACGGTTCTTTTAGCGATCCTATCCCAATCAACTTTCTTTTCAAATGGTTTTCCCTTGGCGTGAATTTTTATAATCGCTTTTCTACCTTCAACGTCAGGATAGTCCACAATTATTCGGCGGTCAAAGCGTCCCGGCCTTAAAAGCGCGGTGTCCAAAAGATCTCCGCGGTTGGTTGCGGCTATGACTACCACCCTTTCCGTCGGGGCAAACCCGTCCATTTCAACAAGAATCTGATTCAACGTTTGTTCCCGTTCATCATGGGAGGGCATGACTCCGACCGATCTTGCGCGACCGATGGCGTCGATTTCGTCGATAAATATAATAGTCGGGGCATTTTTTTTGGCGGTGTCAAAGAGATCTCGGACTCGGGCAGCTCCGATTCCAACGAGCATTTCCATAAATTCTGAGCCGGCAATCGAGAAGAAAGGAACGCCGGCTTCTCCGGCAACCGCTTTAGCAAGGAGGGTTTTTCCACAGCCTGCTGGTCCAACCAATAGGACTCCTTTGGGAGTTCTTGCGCCCAACTTTTTGTATTTTTCTGGGTGTTTTAAGAAGTCGACAACTTCCTCAAGCTCACTTTTTGCCTCATCGACTCCGGCAACGTCAGAAAAGGTGGTTTTAGGCATGTCTTTTGAAAACCTTTTGGCCTTAGACTGCCCGAATGAGAACACAGAATCTTGAGCTCCCTTTGCTTGTCTAAAGAGGAAGATGAAGAAAGCGACCATAAGAATCGTCGGCAATAGATTACCCAAAAAAACCATCAATCCTGATGAAGCCTGATTATCTTTCACATTAATTTCTATTTTATTCGGATTGACTCCGTTATCTTTAAGGGTTTTCATGAAGCTATCAGCAGGTTCCTTAAAGGTCGTGGCCATTTTGTCGTCCTTGTAATAGATCAAAAGTTTGTTTTCGATAATATCTACTTTTTTAATCTTATTTTGCTTTGCCTCAGAGACGATAGTCGTAATTGATTTTTCTGGAATCACTCCTTTAATTTCGCGGTTTATCGACTGGTAGGCGAATAGCAGAAAAAGAAAAATAAAAATAGAAATGAAAAGCGTCCTCATGTTGACATTGAATTTAAACTGTTTCGTCTTCATGCCGTTACTGTTTTTGTTTGCCATATGGCTAATTTTAGCAGAATTTTTGATAAAATGATAACACTGAAAAATGAAATTTATAACACATAACTTAAAAAACACTGAAGAAATTGTTAAAAAAACAATTGAAGTATTGAAAAATGGCGGACTGGTTGTTTTTCCGTCAGATACGGTTTACGGGCTTCTCGTTGACGCAAAAAACCAAAAAGCCGTTGAAAAACTCATCAAGTTTAAAAATCGTCCACCCGGTAAGCCGATATCTGTCTTTGTGCCCAATCTTGAAATGATGGAAAAATATGTATCAGTGGACAATAGGAAGAAGCACCTCCTTAAAGAGCTTATACCCGGGCCGTTCACCGTAATTCTTGAATCCAAACATAAAGTAGAAAGTTTACTTGAATCTGAAAAGGGTACTCTTGGAGTGAGAATTCCCGATTACCCTCTCATAACAAAACTGGTTGGAGTCTTTGCCGCACCGGTGACGGCGACATCTGCCAACTTGAGCGGTAGGAGTCCTCATTATTCGGTTGAATCACTTATTAATGAGCTCGGCAAGGATAAAAAAGAGTTTATTGACCTAGTCATTGACGCGGGAAAACTGCCACGAAACAAGCCCTCAACCATTATAGATTTGACAGAGCCCAAGGTAAGAATATTGAGGAAAGGAGAGATCATTTTTGACCGGGAAAATACCTTCGTTTCCGAAAACCCTCAGGCGACCGGTAAGCTTGGCGAGTTCATATTAGCAAAATATCACGATCCAAAAAGCATAAGGCCTTTGGCGATAATTATAGAAGGAGACCTTGGAGCTGGTAAAACCGTTCTTGTTAAAGGAATGGGGCGCAAACTCGGGATAGAAAATATCGTATCGCCAACTTACGTCATCTACTATGAATATGGAAGTTTTTATCACTTCGACCTTTATCAGATAGAAGAAGTAGACGAGTTGAGGAATTTGGGGATAGAAAAACTACTAAAAAAAGGAAATATACTGGTGTTTGAATGGGGGGAAAAGGTAGCTGAACTCTATGGACTATTGAAGAACAAAGCCGATATTGTGTATATAAAGATTGAATATATAAATGAGAAAAAGAGAAAAATAATTGTCAAATTATAATTAAAAAATGAAAATATTAGCAATTGAAACATCGTGCGACGAAACAGCAGTGGCGGTTGTTGAAGGCCGACGGGTTTTGTCAAACGTCATTTATTCGCAAGTCCTTATCCACAAGAAATGGGGAGGTGTGGTACCTTCTTTGGCAAAACGGGCACACGAGGAGAAAATAGACTATGTAATTTCCGAAGCGACAAAAAAGTTTCCATTAGAAGAATTGGATGCTGTAGCCGTTACTCAGGGTCCAGGTTTGGCTGTCGCACTTGAGGTCGGGATTAAGCGAGCGAAGGAACTGGCTGATAAATATGATAAGAAATTGATTTCGATCAACCATTTGGAAGGCCACCTTTATTCGCCTTTTGTCCAAAATAGTCGAGGTAGTCCCGCCATTGAATTTGAATTTCCGTATTTAGGACTTGTTATATCAGGCGGACATACGGAGATTGTCAGATTTAAAAACCACCTTGATTATGAAGTAATAGGATCTACTATTGATGATGCCGCCGGTGAAGCCATAGACAAAGCAGCCAAACTCCTAGGCTTGGGATATCCCGGTGGACCGGTCATGGAGACGTTGGCCAAGCAAGGAAAGAACAAGGACTCTTTTAATTTCCCTCGTCCGATGCTTCATAGCCGTGATCTTAACTTTTCATTTTCTGGGCTGAAAACATCGTTCTATTATTTCTTGAAAAAGAATCCGCCAAAAAACGCTTCGGAAATTCGTCAACTAGCCAGCTCATTTCAGGAGGCGGTTTTTGATACCATAATCAAAAAAACCGAAAAGGCAATTATCATAACAGGTATCAATCGTTTAATTATTGGTGGGGGAGTTAGTGCCAACCTATATCTTCGGAAAAAGTTAAGAGATCTTGTCAAAAAACATAACGGAAAAGTATTGTTTCCGTCTTTCAAGTATCTGACCGGGGATAATGCCGCTATGATCGGAGTGGTTGCTTCGTACAAAGCCAATGAGGGTATTTATGTTGAAGATCGACAATCCCTGGACCGTATCCCCAGAATGTCCCTGTAACTCTTGTTGATTTTTCCCGACCCACATATTAAACTTGTACAATTGTCGTATATGTTAACAATAAGCACACAATCTGACTACGGACTCCTGATGATTTCGTATCTTTTGAAAAAAAAAGAATACGTCCCTGTTTCTGAGTTGGTAGAAAAAATGAACCTTCCCCAAAGGTATCTGGCGCGTATTGCTGCTGAGATGGCTAAGCACAAGATTCTGGTAAGTCGCGAAGGTAAAGTCGGAGGATACAAGTTGACTGAAAAAGCCAAAACGATGAACCTTTATGATTTCTTAAGAATATTTGAAGGAGAGGTTTCTATCGCCCGTTGCGACAAGCCGGGATTCACCTGCAAATGGTATGACGTGTGTCAGCACAAAGGGGTCCTCAGAAACACCTTCAGTAAAATCCTCTCCCGCGAGCTAAAAAAGCAAAAACTACTTACGTTATTTCATTGAAGTCAAATAATTTACGATGATAAGTCTTGCAAATTTAACTATATCGGTTGCGGGCAAGAAAATAATCGACAACCTCGACTTTAAATTTGAAAAAAATAGAGTTTATGCTCTAATGGGACCTAACGGATCGGGTAAATCTAGTCTCGCCAACTCGATTGCTGGTCACCCTTCATACATCGTAAACGGTAAATCGCAAATACAGTTCGAAGGAGAGAGTATTATAGAACTTACTCCCGATCAAAGAGCGAAGAAGGGTATTTTTCTTGCTTTTCAGACACCCTTTTCCCTATCGGGGGTCACCGTGTTCCAACTATTGAGACTTGCCTTAAGCGGAATCAAGGATCCTTTATCGGTGAGAAAAGAAATAGATGAGCTGTCTAAAAAATTAAAGATTAAAAAGGAGTTAATATCCCGATCGTTAAATGAAGGTGCCTCTGGTGGGGAAAGGAAAAAACTAGAATTACTTCAGGCAATAGTACTTGACGCAAAGTTTCTAATATTCGACGAGATCGATACAGGGGTTGATGTAGACGCTTTAAAAATAATAGCGACATATTTGAACAAAATCAAAAAAGGAAGAACAATCTTATTGATCACTCACTACAACAGAATCCTTAAACATATCAAGCCGGACAAAGTCATCGTAATGATGAAGGGTAAAATCGTTAAAACGGGCAATCATAAGTTAGCCTCGGAAATCGAAAGGGGAGGCTACGAACATTATGAAAGCCCAAGATCTTAACTTTGACTACAAGTACGGTTTCTCAATGCCGGAGTCTCACGTATACAAGGCCAAAAAAGGCTTAGATGAAAACGTCGTTAAAAAGATATCAAAACTCAAAAAAGAGCCCTTGTGGATGACAGAATTTAGGCTTAAAGCATATCGCGCCTTTAAAAACCGTCCAATGCCAACGTGGGGAGCGGATTTATCAAAAATTGACTTTGACGACATTTTTTACTACATCAGACCAACCGAAGGTCAGAAAAATTCTTGGGAAGATCTTCCGAAGGAAATTAAAGAAACCTACGACAAGATTGGAGTTCCCGAGGCGGAAAAGAAATTTTTGGCAGGCGTATCGGCACAGTACGAGTCTGAAGTCGTTTACGAGAGTATTCAAAAAGAGCTCGAAGAATTGGGGGTAATTTTTTGTGACATGGATACAGCTTTAAGAAAGCATCCCGAAATCGTCAGAAAATATTTTGGAACGATTATACCGCCGATGGACAATAAGTTTGCTTCTTTAAATTCGGCTGCTTGGTCGGGAGGGTCATTTGTTTATGTACCTAAAGGAGTCAAGGTCAATCTACCGCTTCAGGCATATTTCAGAATCAATGCTCAAAACTTTGGTCAATTTGAAAGAACACTCATTATTGCGGAGGAAGGAAGCTTTGTCCATTATATAGAAGGGTGTACGGCACCCATTTATACAACATCTTCCATTCACGCGGCAGTAGTTGAAATTGTCGTCAAAAAGGGAGCGAGAGTCAGGTATACGACGGTCCAGAACTGGAGCCGTAACGTATATAATCTGGTTACCAAAAGGACTAGGGTTGAAGAGGACGGAGTAATGGAGTGGGTCGACTGCAATCTAGGAAGTGGTGTTACTATGAAATACCCGTCTTGCTACTTGGTTGGTCCTCGTGCCCGAGGCGAGGTCCTTTCGATCGCCTATGCCGGACCAGGACAACACCAGGATGCCGGTGCTAAAATGATTCATTTGGCTTCGGATACGACCTCGAGGATTATATCAAAATCAATTTCTCGTGATGGCGGACGGACCTCCTACCGTGGCCTTGTACAAGTATCTCCAAAAGCAACCAATTCAAAGGTTTACGTTTCCTGCGACGCTTTGCTTATTGACGAGAAATCGAGAAGCGATACTTATCCGGAAATGAAGATCAAACAGAAACAAGTTGACGTCCAACATGAAGCCACGGTCGAAAAGCTGGGAGAAGAAAAACTGTTTTACCTTTCGTCAAGAGGAATTCCAAAAGTCGAGGCTGAGGGCTTGCTTGTGAACGGTTTTATTGATCCCATCACTAAAGAAATACCTCTTGAATATTCGATAGAACTTAATCGGCTTATAAATTTGGAAATGGCGGGTAGCGTCGGATAAAATATGAATAAGATAATCAATCTCAATAAGACCGGGGTTTCAAGGCTGTCGTTTGACCGACCAGGCAAATACACTGTTTATTTTGAAAATATGACCGGGGACCTCTTTTTTGATATAAAATCGTCCGGAGTTAGACTAAACATCTATGGTTTATATGTCGGAAAAAACAAACAGGAGTTCAAGATCAGCACCTATCAAAACCACTTACACCCCGACTCGACCTCAAACCTTCTCATAAAAGGCGTGTTTTATGATCAATCCCAGTTTTACTACCGTGGACTAATTCGAATTGAGAAGGACGCCCAAAAATCTCACGCCTACCAGAAAAACCAAAACTTAATGATGTCCGAATTCGCTTTTGTCGAATCAAAACCGTATCTGGAAATACTGGCAAACGACGTTTTTTGCACCCATGGCTCAACTACTGGTCGTTTAAACCAAGATCAGTTGTTTTATGCCAAGACAAGGGGATTAGGTGAACATAAGGCCGAAGAAATGTTGGTCGAAGGTTTTATCAATGACATACGGCAAAAAATATGATCGACTCAAAGAAAATAAAAAAAGATTTTCCCATTTTTGATTCTAACCCTGGATTAGTTTATCTGGACTCAACCGCAACCAGTCTAAAGCCGCATTCGGTCATCAATAAAATAAGCGAGTACTATTCAAAATACAGCTCCAATATTTTCCGCGGTGTTTATAGAATTTCTGAAAGAGCGACGGAAGAATTTGAGGAAACAAGAGAGGTAGTAGCCAAATTCATCGGCGCTAAAAGTCGAGAAGAAATTGTTTTTACACGAAACACTACCGAATCTATAAATTTAGTTGCCTACTCATTAGGCAGACAGGTAATGAGGGAGGGTGATGAGATTTTGACAACGGTCATGGAGCACCACTCGAACTTTGTTCCATGGCAGGTGCTAACGTCCGAAACAGGAGCAATCTTCAAGATATTGGACATAAACGATGATGGGTATTTAATTGGGGATCTTGATCGGATAATAACGAATAAAACTAAGATTTTGGCCTTAACCTACGTTTCAAACGTTCTTTCGACCATTAACCCTGTTAAGGAAATTATTGCCAAAGCCAAAGCGATTAATCCGGAGATAATTACGGTTGTTGATGCCGCCCAGGCGGTCCCTCATATGGAAATAAATGTCCTTGACCTCGATTGCGATTTCCTAGTTTTCTCTTCGCATAAGATGCTGGGTCCAACAGGTGTCGGCGTCCTTTGGGGAAAATACGAACTACTCGACCGAATGTTTCCCTTCATGTACGGCGGCGAGATGATAAGCGAAGTTTATTTGGATCAGACCAAATTCAAAAAACCTCCCCACAAGTTTGAGGCGGGAACACCGGCGATTGCGGAGGTTATCGCTTTAAAAGAAGCTATTAAATATTTGAATAGAATTGGATTGCAGAATATTAGAGCCCACGAAGAGGATGTTGTCAAATACGCAATAGACCGTCTTGGTAAGGCCTTTGGCGATAAAATAAGAATTATAGGTCCAAAAGACCTCAATACCCGGGGCGGCATTATTGCGTTTAATTTTGAGGATTATCATGCCCATGACGTAGCCTCTATTCTTGACGAAGATAATATTGCCGTAAGGGCTGGGAACCATTGCGCAATGCCTCTCCATAAAAAGCTTGGCATTGCGGCTTCGTTGAGAGCGAGCTATTACATCTATAATGGTAAAGAAGACGTTGATATATTGGTTTCGGGATTAAAAAAAGTCCAAAAGTTATTATGACAATTTACACTGAAATCATTCTTGACCATTTTGAGAATCCGAGAAACCGTGGTTTTATCGTGAACTCCACAAAATCATGCCACGTTTCAAATCCTTTGTGTGGAGATAAAATAAATATGGCAATTAAAGTCGACAAAGAAAAGGTTGCAGATATTAAGTTTGAAGGGGCTGGATGCGCCATATCTACAGCTGCCGCCTCGATGTTGACGGAATATGTGAAAGGTCGGAAGGTTGCCGATTTGAAAAAGCTAAATCAAAAGTCTATGATTAAGTTATTGGGAATAGAGCTCGGCGTAAATAGAATTAAGTGCGCTTTATTGCCACTTGAAGCGTTACATAAATTGATATAATCAAAATTCATTAATGAATAATGGAAATTTGGCCGATCAATCTAAACCGTCGGGACCGATAAAAGTCAAGAATGGTTATACAGTTTACGTTGATCGTTTACTTTGTATAGGTGCGGCGACTTGTGTGGCAGTATCGCCTAAGGCCTTTGATATGGATCCCGATGCCAAAGCGGTGGTATTAAAGACAGTTGATGGTGATTCGATTGAAAATATAATCGAGGCTGCTAAATCGTGTCCGACCTCGGCGATTTTTATAACCGATGATAAAGGCAACAGAGTTTTTCCAAAATGATTTGTCAAAAGATAAGGCTAATGAGAATAGGGAAAACCTTAGATCGTGTCCCGAGTGTGGAATAATAAGCTTGAAGGGGATGCCTGGAGGCCGCGATTCTGTATGTTACAATTGCGGTTATAAGGATCCTTGTTGTTACGATTAAACTATGAAAAACTTTACCTGGATGATCGGAGGAGAAGCTGGCTTTGGGATTATGACAACTGGTTTGGCATTTGCCAAAATCGCTACCCGCCTCGGTTACCATACATTTGACTATGTCGAATATCCGTCGCTTATTAGAGGTGGACATAACGCCTATGAGGTTCATGTTTCGGAAAAGGAGTTGACCTACTTAGCTCCAACGATAGACGTCCTCACCTGTCTCAATAAGGAAACCTACGAAAAACACAAGTCTCGCCTTACAATCGATAGCTATGTTGTCTATGACGATTCCGAATTTGAATTTGAAGGCGAAGTAAGAAAGATAAGCGTTCCCTTCAAAAAAATCATGGCAGAGTTCAAGGGTCAAGCGGTTATGAGAAATACGATTGCTATGGGTGCAACTTTGGCCGTAATTGGCACTCCTCTTGAGGTTTTTATCAAGGTCATAGAAGAACAGTTCTCAAGAAAAGGTGAGGAGGTTGTCAACTTCAATAAGCAGTTTGCCAAGGCCGGATACGATCACGTCATAAACAATAACCAAAATCTAACGATAAAGATGACCCAGAGGGAAAATGTAGAAACCAAAATGGTATTGACTGGGAACGATGCCTTCGCGCTTGGTGCCGTCATCGCCGACTGTAAGTTCTATTGCGCATACCCCATGACACCATCGTCTACTGTTTTGACGACCTTGGCGGCTTGGGGAAATAAGACCGGAATGGTCGTCCGCCACGCAGAAGATGAGATATCTGTAGTCAATACCGCAATCGGATCTTCATTCGCTGGCGCCAGATCTGCCGTTGGAACTTCGGGTGGAGGATTTGCCCTGATGGTCGAATCTTTATCCTTTTCAGGAGTCACAGAAATACCTTTAGTAGTTTTTCTGGCTCAACGTCCTGGACCGGCCACGGGCATGCCTACATGGACCGAGCAGGGGGACTTACTGTTTGCCGTCCATTCTGGTCACGGTGAATTTCCAAAAATAGTGCTGGCACCCGGAACCGTTGAAGAGATGGTTGAAATGACAGCTCATGCTTTCAATTTGGCTGACGTGTACCAGATGCCGGTTGTAATTCTTAGCGACATGTATCTTTCAGAGGGTCATAAATCTATTGCCAAAAATTATATCGATAAGCTAATTACCGATTATAAAGTCGATAGGGGAGCTCTATTGGAATCATTGCCAGTTGATCCTCAAGCTCAAGGAAAAGCAAAAAGCTTTCCCAGGTATAAAGTAACTGAGGACGGAATTTCCCCAAGACTCATCCCAGGGGTCCCGGGATATTTCTATCAAGCCAATTCGTACGAACATTTAGAGGACGGGCACACGACCGAAGAAGCCGCTCCGAGAATCGCTCAGGTGGACAAAAGAGCCAGAAAGTGGTTAACCTATCTAACCAAGGATTTTCAAGCACCAAAAGTTTATGGTGAGATTGAAACTGCAGAAACCGTTTTCGTATCCTGGGGATCAAATAAAGGCGCCGTCCTTCAAACCCAAAAAAAATTATCTGAAAGCGGACATCAAACAGCTTTTATCCATTTTACCTACATGTATCCTCTAGATCGGAAAAAGGTTATGGATGTTTTTAAGCATGAAAAACGATATGTTTTGGTCGAAAATAACTCAACCGGTCAGTTTGGCAAACTGTTGTTGGCAGAGGTAGGCATCGAAATTAAAGAGAAGATTTTAAGATATGATGGAAGAGCCCTGTCCGCTGAGTACATTATAAGTAAATTGAACAAATAACTATGGCAACGTTACAAGATTTTTCAGGATACAATCCGACTTGGTGTCCGGGGTGTGGCGATTTTGGTATCGGACTTTCGGTAAAACAGGCTTTTGTCCAGATGGGGTATGACCCTTCATCACTTGCGGTCGTATTCGGAATCGGCTGTTCTGGAAACATGAACGATTTTCTCAATGCCTACGCGATTCATTCGCTTCATGGGCGATCGATTCCAAACGCCATTGGTATAAAACTTGCAAACCACAAGCTTCCGGTTGTGGCAATTGTTGGAGATGGTGACTGTTACGGAGAAGGGGGCAATCACTTACTTCATGCCTGTCGAGGTAACCACGATATTACCGTAATCGTTCACGACAATGGTGTCTACGGTTTGACTACGGGTCAGGTCGCCCCAACCGCAGAAAAGGGTTTTAAGTCTAAATCGACACCGGCTGGAATTATTGAAACACCAATAAATCCCTTGAGCTTTGCTATAACTTCAGGAGCCACATTTGTTGCCCAGAGTTTCGCCGGGGACGCAGCTCACTTGAGCATGATGATAAAAGAAGCAATCTCTCATAAAGGCTTCTCGCTTGTGAATGTTTTACAACCCTGCGTTACTTTCAACAAGGTAAATACCTACCAATATTATTTGAAACACATATATAAATTAGCGGCCGATTACGATCCGTCGGACTTTAAGTCTTCGGTTTCCAAGAGTCTTGAGATGGGTGAGGAAAAATTTCCGCTAGGCGTGGTCTACAAAACTGAGAGGCCGGTTTACCACGAACAAATTGATGCGCTTCACAAAGATACATTGATAAAGAATAAACGCTTTACTGATTTTGATAAAATAGTCGGTGGATTTATATAAATAGTTTGAACAGATATTTCGGTTTGGAAAGTATTAATAGGCTAATATTACTATAGGTTTAGCCTATAAAAAAGGGTCTTGACAATTAGCAATTAGTGTGTTAGACTGCTAAAAGATATGGCATTTTTAATTGGAGCGTCAGAACAATCCGTTTATCCTATTGCACCGGTGCGAGACGGGATCGTTTTTCCAGGTACGGAGAACGTCTTGATCTTCGGAAGGCCAAAAAGCACGGCTGCCCTTAACACTGCCTTGAAGAAGGACAAGAAAGTAGTCCTTTTGATGCAAAAAAACCCAGCCCAGGATGACCCCGGGACCAATGACCTTTACACGGTCGGAGTATTGGCAACGATCGAAAAAACTGCGTTAGGGGAAAAGGGGGAAATGAACGTTCTGGTTAAGGGACAGGCGAAGGTAAGAGTAAGCTCGTTTACGAAAACCGAAGGCTGGTTAGAGGGAAAAACAGAAGTCATCAAGGAGGAAGAAGTCAAGAATGAAGAGATATCCGCGATGGTCAAATACATTTCTAGCCAGATTAAGAAGGCTATCAACCTCGGTAAGACTGTCGACTTCGTTTTTCTGATGAATATCTTAAATACCAGTAATCCGATCGACTTTTCAAACCAGATAGCCGTTGTTCTTGATCTCAAACCCGAAGAAAGGCAGGGTCTATTGGAAGATACCAGTCTCAAAAGCCGCCTCAAGAAAGAAGTAGAGTACGTTAATCGCGAGATAAAGATTCTCGAGATTGAATTTCGATTGTCGTCAAAGACACAAAAGAAGTTTGAGCGAGGAATGAAGGAGTCTTTCCTTCGCGAAAAAATGAAGACCATTGAAGAGGAACTCGGTGAGAAAGGTGAAGATAAGGATATTTCAGAATACCGTGAAAAAATCACCAAGGCTAAGATGCCCAAAGAAGTTGAGGAAAAAGCCAAGAAAGAACTCAAACGACTCGCCCAGATGTCGCAGTTCAATCCTGAATCTTCGTATATAAGAACATATCTTGATTGGTTGGTTGATCTTCCTTGGAATGAAGCGAGCTCAAACAATATAGATATCAAATTGTCCAACAAGATTTTAAATGAAGACCACTTCGGGCTAAAGAAGATAAAGGAAAGGATTTTGGAATATTTAGCCGTCATGGAGCTGTCAAAGAAAAAAGAAAAGAAAGGTTACCAACCGACTATACTATGTTTTGTCGGTCCACCTGGAGTTGGAAAAACATCCTTAGGAAAATCTATTGCTCGTGCCCTAAATCGTAAGTTTGTGAAAATTTCATTGGGGGGAATAAGAGATGAGGCCGAAATTAGAGGTCATAGGCGCACTTATGTTGGTGCCTTGCCTGGGCGGATGATTCAGGGAATTAAACAAGCTCATACACAAAATCCGGTCTTTATGCTTGACGAAATAGATAAAGTTGGTCGCGACTACCGAGGAGACCCTTCGGCCGCACTCCTTGAGGCATTGGATCCAGAACAGAACCACGCCTTCTCAGATCATTATCTTGAAGTGCCATTTGACCTGTCCGATGTTTTTTTCATAACAACCGCTAATATACTGGATACTATACCTGAAGCGTTACTTGATCGTCTGGAAGTCATCCACTTTCCAGGTTATACGGAGGACGAAAAGTTCAATATAGCAAAGACCCATTTAATAAAAAAACAGCTAGCTGCTCACTCGTTATCCGCCAAGGAGGCCATGATTACCGACTCGGGCCTAAAAACAATTATTAGACGATATACCAGAGAAGCAGGTGTTAGAGATTTAGAAAGACAGATAGCGACAGTTTTTAGAAAAATTGCCAGGGAAATTGTTGAAAAAAAATCCAAAATAAAGTCAGTTGGTATTACTGACGTTACTAGGTATCTTGGACCGTTTAAGTTTTCTTCTCAAATGATTGAACAGAGGGACACGGTTGGGATTTCGACCGGGTTGGCTTGGACTCAAGCCGGAGGCGACATCCTTTTTATCGAGGTTGCGATCATGCCGGGAAAAGGTGGATTGACACTAACCGGACATTTGGGAGAGGTGATGAAGGAATCGTGTCAAGCTTCTCTTTCATATATCAGAGCCCGCCACAGCAGTTTCGGCTTAGATAAGGACTTTTTTCACAAAATTGATGTTCACGTTCACGTTCCTGAAGGTGCCGTTCCCAAAGACGGACCGTCGGCCGGACTGGCGATAACCACTGCTATGATATCGGCCTTGACGAAAACCCCAATGCGTCGCACAGTCGCTATGACCGGTGAGGTAACTTTGAGAGGTCGAGCGCTTGAGATAGGCGGAGTTAAGGAAAAAGTAATCGCAGCCCATCGGGCCGGAATAAAAACAATCATACTGCCCAAGGAAAACAAAAAAGACCTTGAAGATATTCCCGACTATATTCTAAAGGATTTGGAATTCGTATACGTTAGCCATATGGATCAGGTCCTTAAGGTTGCCCTCAAAGACAAAAAGAAAGTCAACTGAATTTCTGTCTTAAATTAAGGAGAAACTCTCGAATTCTGTAAAGGTAGCTATAAACTTTATAGTAAGCAGGATATACCACTAAATCATAACTCCCAACCATCTCAAGGAATTTTGTTCCATACCCTTCCTTAAATCTCGTAAAACCTGACCAAACGTTTGAAGAATCATACCCGGGCGGGAGTGATCCCCACATATCAAATTCCTCGGCACCCAACTTTTTTCCAAGCTTTATTGCTTCCCACATCAAAAGATTAGAAGCCATCAGGTTCCGGTAAAGTTCGGACGTACCTCCGTATACATAGTAGAGCCTTTTTTTGAAGTAAAAGAGTTCGTAGGCCGCCAGAGGGATATCATTATAGTAAGCTATTATGATATGGGCGATATTTTTTTTGAGAGTTTCCCAGACGGTCTTGTGATAGAAATGGTTATGACCGTAATATCTCTGTCTTCGGGTTGTGTCGAAATATAGCTTTAGGAAGGTTTTAAGTCCCTTGTCATCATTTTCCTCCCTTACTATAACCCCCTTTTTTACGGCAAGCCGTATATTGTATCTAGTCTTATGGTGCATTCTTTCCAAGAGTTTATCTTCCGGTTGAGTAATATCTAACACCTGAGTCCATGGTGTGAAGAGAGGGTGTTGTGACTTGACTATATCTGACTTGTTTGAAAATCGATTTATTTTTGAAGATTTCTCAACGTAGGGCTCCATTTTTATAAAAATAACCCGATTTGTTCGCGCCCATTTAAACAAAAACTTTATCAGATCGTCAGAAGGCAGTATCGACCTTGGAATGTAGCCAAGTTTAAAAGGAGTGTGAGGAATTGGATGAAGGGTCATCTGGTAAACGTCCTTGATCTGGTCTTTATCATATTCGGAGAATCTAACAACTTCAATACCGGCTTTCTTTCTTGATTCACCCCACTCCCAAGATTGTAGTGGATGTATGACAAAAGAATTATAATCTTCCGGTTTAATACTTTCGTCTAGGATCTTAATCATTTGGGTTATGCAACTACAGACTTGATTAGCGAAAGCGTCGTATCGGCGCAGTTTTCCCATGAGAACTGTTTGATCCTGGTTGCGCCCTTTTTTATCAATGACTTTCTGAGATCGGGGTTTTCTTTAAGTTTCTTTAGTTTTTCAAATAAGTCAAAAGAGTTTTTAGGATCGAAGTACAAAGCAGCGTCACCTGAAACTTCGGGTAACGAAGATGTTTTTGAACTTATGACTGGACAACCAAAGCTCATTGCTTCAAGTGGCGGGATACCAAATCCTTCGTAAAGAGATGGCATTACAAAACAGAAAGCGTTTTTGTAAAGAAAAATCAATTGGTTATCGCTTATGTAATCTGTAAAATATACATCATCTTCTAGCCCCAGATCGGTCACAAGGTCAAATATATCATTGTAGAGCCAACCCTTTTTTCCGGCAATTACAAGTTTAAAAGCAGGATAATCATGGGTAAACTTGTAAAATGCTTTTATTAGAGTATCGATATTTTTTCTTGGCTGCAAAGTGCCGACATACAAAATATACTGATGATTGCTTTCAAGGAGGCGAAGTTTTGATTCCGAAAGAAGTCTCTTTTTTTCATAACCGTTATAGATGACCTTTATTTTCTGGGAAGGAATTTTATAAGATTTGACGATATCTTTTTTCGTGGTTTCTGATACGGCGATAATTCGCGAGGCGCTATCAACAGAATATTTTGTCCAGGATGTAAGCTGATATAGGTCCTTTTTTAAGAAGTCCTTGGGGAAATAGAGGTAAGAGAGATCGTGTATGGTGACAACTGTTGGTACCGGACAAAATCTCGGAAGGTAATGGGCTGGGCTGAAAAAAACGTCAATACCTTTTCTGGTAAATAGTCTGTAGGGTAAGAAAATTTGCGACCACAGAAAAGAACCGGGGACAATTTCGTACTTGAAATTAGCGTTTTCTCTGGGCATATCTTCACGTGGTTCGAATCGCAGATAAATTTTGAATTTAAGTTCGCCGCTTGCTCTTTTATTGAAGTACTTAAGGAGGTTCAGAGTATATACCGAAACTCCGACTCTTCTTTCTACATTAGCTTCATTACCGTCAACTCCTATTATCATAGATTGATTTCATCATTTTATCATAATAATTCTCCCAGGTAAATTTAGCAGCATTCTCGTATCCTTTCTTAACAAGTCTTCTTCGAATCGATTCATTACCGGCCATTTTTTTAAGACTCAATAGGATGCTCTCAGTGCTTTCAGGATCAAACGTCAGCGCTGCGTCCTTGGCAATTTCTTTAATCGAGGAAGTGTCAGAACAGGCAACCGGTGCACCCAATTTCATAGCTTCAATTACTGGTATTCCAAAACCCTCCCAAAGTGAAGGGTAGACAAAAAAAAGACAACTTGTATACAAATTATAGAGTTCATGATCCGAAACAAATTCCATAATTTTGACATTTTTAATATTGAATTTATTATCTAAGTTCTGCCATCCCCGCGGTCCGACAATTAGGAGGTCGATGTCTTCATTACCCATTTTGCTAAACGCTTCAACCAATTTTGGAAGATTTTTTCTTGGTTCAAGTTTGCCCACGGTCAGAATAAACGGCTTTGTTCTTCGGACGGTATTCAAAGGCTTAGTAACTTCAACACCCGGATAATTGACAGATATTTTTTTATCTTTTAGATCATAAAATGATAAAAGGTCATTTCTAGTTGCTTCTGAATCTGCAAAAATTATATCCGATTCCTTTGCTACCCAATCGAGTCTTTTTTTCTGGGTATTAAGAATGTTATTTTCAACGGTTTCTGGATACTTCTTAAACACGAGGTCGTGAACGATAGTGGCTTTTTTTATACCTTTAATTTTCGGTTCAGTCCAGTCAGAAGTTATAAAAAGGTCGAGTTTAAAAAACTCTTTAGGAACTATTCCAACCGTGTGCCAATCATTCCAAAGTTGGGCTAGGGCTTTCGGCGGAATTGGCCACTCAATCAAACGGTGCTTTTTAGAAAGAATTTTTTCTTTAAGATCGGAATCGAGCTTTTGTCTTAATCCTGAAAAAAAGAATAACCAATGGTTCTTCTTTTCGTATTTAAGGATTCCATTAACAAGTCCGCGAGTAAAGCGGGCGACGCCAGTACCTTTATAGACAATCTGGCTTATATCTATTCCCAAGTTCATAGGTGTTGGTAAAGTGATTCCAATTTTTTTGCAATTTGTTTCCATTGATATTTTTCCTTTACGAGGGAATAGGCATTTTTACGAACATCGTTGAAAAGTTTTTGATTTTTTATGACTCCGGTTATCTTGTCTCGGAATTGTTCGGGAGTTTGGGCAATTAAAACGTGTTGGCCGTCTGAAACATCCAATCCTTCAACTCCTGTTTCGGTAGAAACGACGGGAGCACCGCTTCCCATGGCTGCCAATATTTTGAGTCTTGTCCCTCCAGGTCCAAATATTGGAGCAATAAAAATACTTGCTTCAAGAAACAATTTTTTTACCATGGCACTATCGGCATGTGCGATGTTTATTATTTCGATATTCTTGTCATTAACCCGACCAATTTTCTCGGCATTTTGGCCGGCAATCCTTATAACAATATTCTTATTGTCTTTCAAAACTAAAGGTGAAATGGTATTGATTATGAATTTAGCAGCCTCAACGTTTTGGAGCCAGAAGAAATTACCTTGAAAAAAGACAATTGGTTTTTTTAGTTCCTTCTGTGTAAGCGAGTTGACGATCATTTCGTCGCCCGCTCCATTTGGAATGACCGATGTTTTGATTTTGTAACCTTGAGATTTTATGATCTCCTCATCAGGAGTAGAAACCGCAACAACGATGTCAGCCTTCTTCCAGAAATGCTTTTCCCAGTATTTCAGCTTCATGATATCGATATCAAAATAGAAAAGCATCCTTAGGTACCAAGGTAGGGAATTGACGAAATGTTTATATACGTTGTATTCGATTGTCTGTTCGACCAAGACAATAGGAGTTTGAGTCTTTGGAATATGCGGCATTACGTAAAAAGTCTCAGCATGAATGACGTCAAAGCGCTCCTTATTAAGTAAGTCGTCGATTATCATAGAGGCTTCAGGAGAAAAATTCCTAACCACGAGAAACGGATAAAATGAAAAAATCGTTTTAAATATATTTTTAAACAACCAGGGCTTTTCCGGTCTTTGGCATAGATATATTTTTTTACAATATTTTTTGAGGTATGAATAGTACTTACGTTCGGCTTGATTCTTATAAAGTGCAACAAGAGTTATCTCATTTTTCTCACTCAAATGCTTTAGAAGGTTGAGGGTTCTTATCTGACCGCCCGAAGAAGGCGGATAGGGAACGTATGGAGTGACCATCAGTATTCTCATAGTTTGAAGATTGACAATTTTTCGTTTTCAAACAATAGCATAAAATCATCTTGTTCCAGCTGTTCAACCATGTCCCGACTGTTGGTCATTATTACAGAATATCCTAACTCTTTAAGTGTTTTTGGATCACGATAAACAGCCGGAGCACCTCGACGTCCTGAAAGATAGAGAAGGGTAGTATCGCCCGTTGTATCGGTGACGACTAAGTCTTCGGGACCTGTAAGGCTGTTAATTATCTTTGCCGTTTGAATAAGGTCTGAGGAATAATTATAGTAATTTCTGACTGTGTAATAAGAGAAAAACCAGGATAGTGCCAGTATAACGGGGACAGAAACTATCACTAATCCTGTCGAAATGGTTTTTTTATTGCTAAATAAGTAATCGATTCCGATTCCTGTAAAAATAGCTAATGCGGGAAGAATCAGTGTTTGATAATATTCGTGCTGAACATTACCTCCCTGAAAAACAAATAGGAAAGAAAGAGACGCGACCAGTATAGATAACATAAGACCTTTTTTTTGTCTGGCAAAAATTCCGAGAAAGAAGAAAGTCGTCGATAAACCACCTAAAATTAGGTTATTGATCCTTTCAAAAAAAATCCAGCGAAAAAAGGCTGGTCGAAAAAAAATCTTTTGCAGAGCACCCGTTGTATTGACGCTTGTTATAAGCCACTCTGATCCTGGTACACCTTCGGGAAAAATCTTAATGTAATTTCTCCAAAGAAAAAGCGGAATTACGGACAAAATAAAGAAAGTATAAAAATATGGCTTTTTTATAACAGACCATTTATGGTTTTTGAAAAAGATATAAGCCAAGGGAAGGGCGAAAAAAATTACCGTCGGTTTGATCAATAGTGAGGCAGCAAAGAAAACCATTGCCGGGACATAAGTCAATGGCGACGTGGAAATATAGAGAAAAAAAATCGAGATGAAGGTAAATCCAAGAGCGGTAGGCTCTGGCAACACCACTCGAGAAAAGAAAACAAAAAAAGGAAAGACCGCGTAAATAAGTGCGGCAAATATAGCTGCCAACCGACTTACTTCCTTGAGAAGTAGATAATAAATGACGGCGATCGTCGTTAACGAAAAAAATATGGAAACAAGCCTACCCCAAACTTCAAGTGGTATAGATGGGTACATCTTGTGAAGTCCGGCGAATATGGAATTGTATAGGGGAAATTCAACCATTCTTAAGCCTTCGGGGTTGTCTTTGCCTGACTGGACATTTGACAGATCATCGTAACGGGGTCTCATTAAATCAAATCCATCGTTAACGAAGTTACGGGCAACGGCAGCGGTATCTACCTGTCGCCATGAGTGGAAGTCAGCCAACGGAGTTGATATTTTATATAATCTAAGTCCCAGGCCGATAACCAACACGATCACGAGTATAATCAAATCCACTTTGAGGAAATTGTTGGGCTTCATTTTTTGCTTTAAGCTTTTTTAAGTGAATAATATCCTACAAATAGTCCCGCGACTGTCCAGAATGTATAGGCAACTTTTGATGCTTCAAAAACGTCAATATATGAGGCGTTAATCATAAGCGCGCCCAATCCGAATATAAATCCCCAGACGATAACGTCATTTCTCCATAATTTTTTTACGATCATTGCTAGGATTCCAAGGAATGCCAGAGTACCGAAAAGCCCAAGTTCACCGAGCCACCTTAAGTAATCATTGTCGGTAGCCTCCGTAATCGAGGAAGGTCCGGTTCCCAGGAAGACGTTTTTCTTAAAAGCTTCAAATGCCCTTGGCCACTCAATTTGTAAACGAGTGGCGAATGATATATCCGAAACGACGGTATTGACGGGCTTTAAGTTGGCAGTTGCTGATGCAGCAATCTGTTCTTTCTGTTCGTCTGTCAATATATGTCCCGCAGCTGAAGCTTCTCGAATTTTTTCTTTTACAACTCGAGCCTTAAGAGCGTCAAGATCAACCGGTGGAGCTCCCCCTTTTGTCTGATCCTTTATAGGAACGTAAAAAGATCCGGCTGGTAACTCTTTTGCGGTTATCGTCTGACCGACATAAACGGCCCCGGTGTTTTGGTCGACTAATATCCTCCTAACCTGCAGCGTTTTGAGGAACCTATCGGTCAGCTCTCCGGTTGCCAAAACCAGCGCTACCGTCAATATGACGACAAATATAATAAATAGATATTTCCTTATCCAGATAAGAAATGCTAAAGTAGCAACAACGTATGCGCCAAAGGAGATGCGAGATGAAGTGTAAATAAGAACTGCCACGGCACCTATAAATAGCCATAAGTAAGCTTTTTTCTTGGAGAAAAAGAAGTATCCCAGCAGCATAGGGATGGCAAATACTATATAAGAGGCCAGGTCATAATGACCCGCAAAGGTTCCAGATATTCTTGCCTCGGGCGTCAAATAAAGAATATAACCTTTGGCGTATTCGGGATTCATTGTTTGAACAGCCGGAAAATTCAGGAACTTCTGACCGATAGCGTAGATAACAACCAAAAAAACGGAAAAGAAGTAGAAGCCGAGCATCTGGAAAAAATCCTTCTTCGTTTTTATTACAGAAGCAGCGACGAAGAAAGGGAACATATACTCAATCCTTCTTAAGAAATGAAGAATACCAAGGTGAGGAAACTCAATAGTCTTGGATACGTATATTCCCCAAGCAGTCGATGCCCCGGCAGCCAGCCAAAAAAGTCCGATAAGCCATGCAAATTGGCGGTTTAATACGACTTTTTTTCTCAAAAGCTGAATCACAAAAACGATCGCAAGCAAAGCGACATAAAAATCCTCGAATCGGATTGCTATGTACGTGTAATTGATGGTTTTAAATGGCAGCTTCGGCCATAAAGGTACCAGGAATATGAAGATTGATACAAAGATTTTGACTAAATTATCGTCAAGTTTTTTAAGAAATCCTAAAAGCTTCTCCATAGGTTGTTGTTAGATACTGGTTATTTTTAATTCTACCAATAAAATAGGCAATGGCTGCCTTAAATTTTAATATAAAATGCAGACCGACTAAATGGGTAAGTGGATAGTGTTTCTTGTAGAAAAAGAGAAAGCCGCGATATACCTGGAGAATTGGAAATGTTTTTCCTCCTGATGAGGCTGATCCAAGATGAATTATCTGGGACTCCGGATAGAAATAAGTATTGAGGTTTTTTTTTGCCGCTCTATATAGTAGGTCAACCTCCTCCATATACATGAAGATTTTATTGTCGAATCCACCCAATCGATCATATATCTTTCTTGAAGTTAGAATGCAAGCGCCCGATACCCAGTCGACCTTTTTAAAAATGTTTGGACTTGATCTGGTTGCCCCCCAGTAGTCGCCCTTCAGTAAAAGAGCCGCAAATACGACTGGCAAAGTAAAAAAATGAGCTGCCGATGCTTGGGGGGTCAAATCTCGATTAAGGAGTTTGGGTCCCAAAAAATGGATCGAACCTTCGTCTTCCTTGTATTTTTCATATAGCTTCTCGATTGCCCGGTTCAAAACTATCGTATCAGAATTGAGGAGAAGGATGTATTTTCCCTTTGATTTTTTAACCGCGTAGTTGTTTCCTCGTCCGAAGCCCAGGTTTTGTCCGGTTTGGTGATAGGTAAGGTGATTCACTTTATTCAAGGACATTTTAGATAGAAGTTCATGCGAACCGTCGCGGGAGGCGTTATCAGCAACAATTATTTCATATTTGATCTTGGAATTCTTTAAAGACTCGTTTACCGAATCGATACAGTCTTTTGTTATTCGCTTTGTATTATAGGAAACGACAATAATCGAAAGATCGAGATTTGTCATTTATGTATTATATAATATATAGGTGGTATTTACGAGCCGCACAGTCAGCATAGCTCAGCGGTAGAGCACTCGTTTCATAAGCGAGACGTCACAGGTTCGAATCCTGTTGCTGACACATTTCAGAAACTCAACCCGGTATTTAAGAAATACTTATTGGAAGACAGATAATATTTTTTGTAATCTCTAAAAGCTTCCAACCCCTTTTTAAATAATTTCTTGTCCTTAGCAAACGTCAGTCTTAGCCAAAAACCGAGCTTTGTGTCCCAAGTTCTTTGGTCAAAACCGAAGCAAGGCGCAATTTCGGTTTTCAACCCGGTCGTAAGGAAGCAATTAACCATGAAATCAAAGCTGTTGACGTTGCCGATTTCTCTGATTTTTACAATTGTGTTGAATGCGGAATATTTTGGAAAACTTTTCTCTATGTCATTGCCAAGAATTTTTATGATGTCGTTGTACCGTTGGCTGTAAAAAGCCATAAGTTGGCCGAAGTATTTTTCGTAATCATTGTAGCTTTTATAAAGCTCCGCCTCGGATTTTTCTGCAATAGATGGAAGTTCTTTGAAATCGGCTAGGACTTCATTTATTTTTTTGTAACCGTTAAATCTGACTGACTGGATAAAACTATCAAGGCAGATGAGTCCAGTAAAATTTGAAGCCACGGAATAGGAACTTCTTTGTTGGGCTATTAGGGCAACTCCATTAAGTAGGTCTTTATTTTTTGAATAAAGATAGCCGATCCTTAGGCCGACCAAATTTTTTGACTTAGAGTAACCTTTAACAATTACGAGGTTTTCCATGGTATCTAATTGAGAGGCCACCAAGTCGGCGGCGGTAAATGTTTTTTGAGAAAATACCAATTCAGAAAAAAGTTCGTCAATCAAAACAAGCAAGTTCCTTTCTTTGGCCGCCTTGAGGATTTTTTCAAGACCGTTTCTTTCAAGTATCTCGCCACTCGGGTTTGCAGGGTTGGTAATGACAATCACTTTTGTTTTGTCCGTAATGTTTTTGACAATCGTATCAGCACTTATGAATGAGACGTCTTTTCGTCCAAGTTCGGGCATAATTTCCCTAAGTCTTAGTCCGTAATAGTTTGACACAAATTTGTACAGATAATAATTGGGCGATTGGATGAGGATTTCACCACGGGGAGCATATTTGCTTAAATATTCAAAAATCATCGTGATCGCACCGGTTGAGCCCTCTGCTAGACAAAAATCTTCCGGCGTGTAACGGTTTTTTGCTACTAACTTGTAGTTTTCCCGAATACAAAGCGCTCGACGTGCTTCGAGGTTTCCTTTTGAAGGGTAATAATCACGATAATATCGATTACGCTTAAAATCCGAAATGATTTGTTTAATATACCCCTTATAGGCTTTTCTGTCAGAAACCCCAGATGAAATTTCATTTAGATAAATTCCGTTTTTAGCCATGAGATCGAGTATCTTGGCATTGCTGTATATTGCCCGTCTAACATTATTAAACTCCCGGTTTTTAATATCAGGGAGGATTTCTTCGTAAAGAATCTTCTTAATTTTTTGGAAGTAACTTTTCGGCGGAATTTTGAGTTTACTCATATTTGGTTATCAAATCTAACTTGCAATACCGGAAACCGGTTTGGATCTCCCAACTTCTTTTCCTGGTAGGTCTGGGTAAAAATAATGAGTCTGGTTACGGCCTCGACGAGGTCGTTGCGAGACGAGGCGTATGTGATTCTCGGCCAAATCCCAAGTTGGTTGTCCCAGCACTTTTGGGAAATCCCGAAGCAAGGGCCGACTTGGGTATATGTTGCCAAGGTATACATAAGCTTCGCCAGATAATCCATAGAACTGACATCTTTTCCGGGTTCTCCCATTTTTACAAATGTATTGAACGCGGCCCGGTCGGGAGAGAGTCCGCTTGCTGATCCTTCAAGTAAGGTTTTGACGATTTTCAGATTGTCCCGGTAGTACCTCAAAGTCTCCCTGTCCCAGACATCCCATTCTTGAAACATTTTGAGAAATTCACCCTTGTTAAATGAGTAATTGCCATTTCCCATAACATAGTCAACTATCGATTCAATCGACGATGACGGATAATCAACCTTGAGTCTTTTAGTTTTTCGGGCCAATCCTTCAAAGGAAAGTATTGGTCCAAGGGTAAGGCGGGGATTGCATCGCCTTGACAAGACTGTGTTCTCGAGAGATTGAACGATTTTATCGTCGGTTGCGGCTACGAAGCCAATCCGTTCACCTGCGAAATTCTTGGTTTTGGAAAGGCTGTCAACAACGACGATCCGGTCCAAAGCTCCTGATTCGGCGGCTATCTGTAAAAGCCGCGACCGGTAGTTATCATTTTCATCAAAGTACATATTTTCGAAAATGCCGTCGAAAAGTATGTAAAGATTCCGGCGTTTTACCAAGTCCATAATTTGTGTCAATTCGCGGTCATCGTAGGTCTCGCCATTTGGGTTATTGGGAATTGTAATAACGAGCGCTTTGGTATCTATCGGGATCGACCGTTCAATTTCAAACGCCGTGGGGAAGAATTTCGCTTCACCCTGGTTTTTAGTCGGATTTTGCGCCAGTCGGTCAATCTTGAGCCCTTTTTGGTAAGCAGAATACGGACCGGTGTAATAAGATAGTCCAAGAAATATTACTCTCTTACCGGGGTCGGTCTTGGATAATGCTTCCATAAAAAGATCGATACCCTCAGTTGCCCCTTCTGTCACGAATACGCCGGATTCGGGAAAGAAATCCCCTTCAGGATCAATTCTTGAATCCATAATCGTTTTTATTCCCCGTCTCGTTTCACTCGTCCCGTTAGGAGCCGTGTAGTTTAAAGATAGTTCAGGATTTTCTACCCCCATTTTTAGTAATTTGGAATAAATAGAGGGTGCCTCAATTAATCCGATACCTGGCCCAAGTTTAAGTTTGGATTTCTGGTCTTTCCAGCCGGGAATATTTTTTCGTCCAAGAAGATTGACATAATTTAAGACATCTTTTTCTCTAGAACCACCGATTATTTCTTCATTAAAGAAGTAGGCGCCAGCGGTATCTGATAATGGAAACGAATTGTCTATGCGTGAATTGCCAACGGTTTCGAGTTGGCTCAAGTTCAACTGATTGTCCAATTGTCCGGATTTGACGACATCCATTATTAGATTTGGATAATATTTTTGTGCCCGCTCAAGGCGACACAAAGAATTTCTCACGACATTTGATATGCCGTTATTGTTAGCTTCTATAACCGATAATAGTTTTAAATTTTCCATAAAAAAACCCGCCTTTTGGGCGGGGTAGAGAATTAATAATAGATAAAATTACAATACAAGGTTTACCCCGCAAGAATGCAGGGTATGATGCGAAACCAATTTATTATTTTGATAATTTGCCATATTTGAAATATATTAACGTGTTAATATGATAACATATGGACTTTTTGTTGTCAAGTGATATATAATAAATTAATGAACAGATTCCAAAATTACAAACCGAAAGATGACAGAGAAAAACTTCTATTCAAAGCTTTTTTGAAGTTAAAAACCGACCAGGAAGTCGCCAACTTTTTGCGCGACCTGTTGACGGTTAAAGAACTGGAAGAGTTTGCCAACCGTTTAGAAATGGCAAGACTTCTAAAAAAAGGCATGCCTTATGCCAAGATTGCCGAAAAGCTAGGAGTTTCAACAACGACCGTTACCCGGACCGCACATTGGCTCAAAAGGGGATCGGGTGGGTATGATAAGGTTTTAAGGTGATTACTTCCAATCAGGTTTGTAGTATTTCCTTCCTTTAAGATTTTTGGGTAGATATTCCTGCTCCACTTTTTTTCCGGTTTGTTTTTCCGTTAACCATGGGTATCTGACGTGGCCTCGACCATACCCTAAGGACTTCATCACCTTGTTCGGAGCGTTTCTTAGATGAAGGGGAATAGGGTCAAGGTTTTCGGTATCAATGTCAGACAAGGCGTCCCACATACCTTTTGACGAGGCTATAGACTTTTTGGCGGTTGCCAGATAGGTTGCAGCCTGGGCAAGAATTAATGAGGCTTCAGGCCACCCGATCATATGGCAAGCTTGCATAGCCGATGTGGCAACGACCAAGGCAGTCGGCTGTGCATTGCCTACGTCCTCGGCAGCAAATATTACCAATCGGCGGGCTATGAAAATTGGGTCCTCTCCCGCTTTGACCATTCGGGCCAGGTAATGGAGTACGGCGTCCGGGTTACCTCCTCTTAAGGATTTAATGAAAGCGGATATGGTGTCGTAATGCCAGTCGCCTTTCTTGTCATAATAAATGGCTTTCCTTTGGACGGCTTCTTCGGCTACCTTGATAGTGACTTTTTTTGAAAGCGATGATGCCAGTTCGACGGCGTTAATAGCGGTCCTGGCGTCACCGTTGGCGGTTTTTATGAAATGGGTAACCGATTCGGGCATAAAGGTATGCTTAGGGTAAAGCTTAATTGCTCTTTTGACGATAGTTTCGATTTGTTTTTCATCAAGCGCGTAAAGGACAAATATCTGACTTCGCGAAACTAAAGGCGCAATCACCTCAAANNTTGAACCGGTGGATCTCGTCGACAAAAAGAACCGTTGGTTTTTGAAACAAGCCATAGTCTTCTTTGGCTTTGGCGATGATTTTTCTAATTTCTGGAACTCCACCGCCGGCGACGGCCGAAAAGGGGACGAAGTTGGCTTCGATGTGGTGGGCGATAATCCGTGAAAGGGTGGTTTTACCCGTTCCCGGCGGCCCCCACAAAACCATCGATATAACCTTCTTGTTTTCGATCATGCGTCGAATCGGTTTCCCGCGTCCGACAAGGTGTTCCTGACCTACAAATTCGTCAAGCGATTGGGGTCTTAGGCGTTCAGCAAGAGGTATATCCATAATAGGTGAATAATTGTTCACCTAATATAATAAGGCAATAATATTTGGAAATCAAGAGGTAGTATAATTTAGATATGAATCGGGTTAAATTTATCTATTTTGATATAGGGAATGTAATGGCCGATACCAATGACTATTTCAAAGGCGCTACGACAAAGTTCAATATTCCACTTTCAGATTTTACCCAATTCTGGGATGGTGGAAATGGAGCGGATGATATGACGCGCGGTAAAATAACCGCTCAAGAATTTTGGCAAGATGCCGTCAGGAAGTTCAATATCGAAAACGCCGGAGATTTTGACTTTCTTGAAAGTTGGTTGAGTGATTATAAGCCTATTTTAGAAACCCATGAACTGGCCAGAAAACTATCAAAGCAATACAAAATTGGTTTAATCTCCAACCTATATCCGGGAATGATAACAAAACTGTTTAATAGAGGGTTAGTTGCCGACCTTAAGTATTCAGCCGTTATTCTATCTTGCGAAACCGGGTTTCGAAAACCAGAGAAGGAAATTTATCAAATCGCAACAGAAAAGGCCGCGGTGCGACCAGAAGACATTTTTTTTATTGACGACCGGATAGATTTTATTGAAGGAGCTAATAAATTTGGCTGGCATACCTTCCGGTTTGATGACAGTAAAATCTTGAGTACAATCAATAGATTAGAAAAACTCTTATTAGAGTAATCCCATTTTTTCCTTTACTTCTCTGATAGTATCTCTGGCGATTTTACGAGCCTTTTCTGCTCCGTCCTTTATGACCTGGTCCACATACTCCTGATTTGAGGCAATCTCGGCTCTCTTTTTTTGAAAGGTTTCGAGCTCTTTATATATAGCTTCTGATACGGCATCCTTTAGCTTTACGAACTGTAAAGTGCCGGCCTCAAATTCTTTTTTATATCCCTCAACGCTTTCTTTATTAATAAACAGATCCGCAAAGGTAAATAACGATTTCAGGCCTCCAGTTAATTCCCCTCCAGAAACCGTTGCTGTTGGAATGGATCTAACCTTTTTTCGTATCTCATCAAGTGTATCTGTCAAATTAATATAGCTTCCCTCGACCGTTTTCCCCATCTTTCCCTCACCGGTTAGAGACGGAATGTATTCGCCTTTAGTTGCAAACCTGACAGGTTCAGGAAAATCGGTTCCATAAAGCTGATTCATTTTGCGAGCAATTTCCCGGGCAACTTCAAGATGGGGCTCCTGATCGATGCCAACCGGAACCAAACCTGCCTTATAAATGAGAATATCCGCCGCCATGAGGACGGGATAGTTAAGTAGAGCCATGGTGTTGGCATTTGGGTGCTGTTTGACCTTGTCTTTGTAGGTCGGAAGATGCATCATTCGAGCAATTGTGACGACTGTCGAAAAATAGAAGGCAAGCTCAGTATGTTCAGGAATATCAGACTGATAAATTAGAATACTTTTTTCGGGATTTAGTCCGACCGCAAGATAATCTATGATAATCTCTCTTTTATTTTTCTTTAGGTCTTCGGGTTTAAACGGGGTTGTTATCGAATGGACATCAACGACACAGTAGACCATTTCATAATCACCCTTTTCCTGGATTTCCAGAAATCCTTTGACGGCCCCAAGGTAATTACCGAGGTGGAGCCGTCCGGTAGCTCTTATTCCCGAGAATACTCGCTTGACGCCTGTTGCGGTTGAAGTGGTTGTTACCGATATCTTTGTGATTTCGGCGATCTGGCTCTTTGGGATTTTCTTCAACTCCGATGTTTTGTAACGAAAGGTATACAACAGACTGCCAGATCCACCGTTGATCATTTCTTTTTCAAATATCTTCTTGTCAATCAAGGTCTGGTCCACTGTGTGGAGGATGTGGGCGGCCCCGGGGACAACTCTCGTCAACTTTGTAAACTCCTCATCAGTTGCCAGTCTCAGACTTTCGACTCCAAGTATTTTTTTTATTTGTTTATTATCGAGTGTGCAGTCCCCCCGCCTTATAACCGCTACATATCCATGTTCCGTCTTCATAATAAGGGTGGCAAGCGCTTCATCGAGTCCAAATCCCAGATATTTCTGAACGTCTTCAACCGAGACCAATTCAGGGTGCTCCAGTATTTCATGGCTAATTCCTAAACTTTTGAGTTTGTCGCTGTACTCCCTAACTTTTTGGTCTTTCATATCATCAAGTTTATCAGATTTAACTTTTAATTTTTATAAATCTGTTATAGACGTTTTCCACGTCCTTATCTCCTCGGCCGGACAGGTTTATTACAACAATATCATTGGGTGTAAGTTTTGCTGCTCGCTTAATTCCGTATGATANNAAAAGCGTCAACCGCTTCCCGGTCGGTTGAATCGACAACCCGAAGACGTCCCGTTTCCTTTAAATAAGCCAACTCCGGTCCGACTCCAGGGTAGTCAAGTCCCGATGCGGCGCTATACGATTCCTTGATTTCTCCACTCCTATCTTTCATGACGAGCGTATTGAAACCATGAATCACGCCTTCCTTACCCGTGCCAAGAGATACCCCGTGTTTACCGGTCTTGACTCCCAGCCCTCCGGGTTCGACGGCAATAAGGTTAACGTCATCGTTTTTTATAAACTCATAAAAAGCCCCCATAGCATTGCTGCCGCCGCCGACACAGGCGATGATACTTTCGGGTAACTTTCCCTCTTTTGCCAAGATTTGTTTTTTGATTTCTTGACCGATAATTTTTTGAAAGTCACGCACCATTACGGGGTAAGGATGGGGACCGACAGCAGAACCTAAAAGATAATACGAATTGGGTTCTTTGATATAGGCGGTTAAAGCTGCATCAACGGCGTCTTTCAAAGTTCCTTGTCCTTGGGTGACGGGAATTACCCGAGCGCCAAGTATCTTCATCCTGTAAACGTTTGGCTTTTGAGCGTCTATGTCTCGAGCACCCATATAGATGTCACATTCCATTCCGAAATAAGCGGCGATCGTGGCCGTTGCTGTACCGTGCTGTCCGGCTCCGGTTTCGGCGATGAGCTTCGTTTTACCCAAATGTTTGGCTATGAGCCCCTGCCCGATGACATTGTTTATCTTGTGGGCACCGGTATGATTTAAGTCCTCCCGTTTAAAATAAATCTTTGCTCCGTTAACTTTTTTGGTTAAATTCCGGGCATAGTAAAGATTACTTGGTCTGTTGGCGTACTCTTTATATAAATATGACAGTTCTCGGCGAAACTCCTTATTCTTGCTAAGTTTGTAATAAGTCATCGCCAATTCATCTAAAATCTTTTCAAGCTGCGGCGGAACAAATCGACCTCCGAACTTTCCGAAATAACCTAAATTGTTTGGTAAATTGTATGCTTTCATAGTTTTAAAATAAAAGAAAATAATAATTACGAAAATTAATAAAAAACCTCTGCCTGAAGCAGAGGATAAGTCAATTAAAAAACGACTCCGCTTCACCAGAGGAGGGTTGTCCACCAATTGTTGTTATTTTTTATTTTCATATGTTTTTGAAACGGCCCTTTCTTAATTCCCGACTACCCCGGGTAACTGTTGCAACGCCGACTTCAAGACGGCGGGCAATCTCCTGGTGGGGGAGGCCTTTTTTTATGAGTTTGACAATCTGCAACCGTGTGGACATTTCTTCCAACTCATTTGGAGTCAGAATTCCTTTAAGGAATTCCAGCATGTCGCGGGATGTCTTTTGAGACGTGAAAGCTTTAGTCAACTCCCCTACCTTATTCATAATAAGTACTAGTATACTAGTACATTAGTTGTTTGTCAATAGTGACTTTCTTAAAGATTACGTTTTTATATACTCCCGGCTATTTAATATGAAGGTTACTGGCCCATCGTTAATAAGTTCAATCTTCATGTAAGCGGAAAACAAACCGGTTTTGACAGATGTGCCTTGATTTTTGAGAATTTTGATGAATTTATCGTAAAGTGACTTTGCGGTTTTGGGTTCCATCGCCGGAAAAAAATCCGGCCTGCGTCCACTTTTAAGATTGGCAGCAAGGGTAAACTGAGAGACAACCATGATCTCGCCGCTAACGTCAACGATGGACCGATTCATTTTTTTGTCGTCGTCTGCCATTATGCGGAGGTTAATTATTTTTTCAGAAAGCTTTTTAACATCTTCAAGAGAATCCTCTTTGACAATACCCAATAATATCAGAATACCCTTATTGATCTGAGAGTAGGATTCCCCCCCAATTGTTACTGAAGCCTTGTCGACTCGTTGAACTACCGCTATCATATTCTTTTGTATACCTTCATCATGCACATATTCATGACGACATTTAAGCCGGCATCTTTGGCTTTTTTAGCAGCCTCGTTGTTAATAACCCCTTCCTGCATCCAGATGGACTTAGCGTTAATTTTGATCGCTTCGTCAACAATTTTCTCGACAAATTCACTCCTTCTGAAAATTTCAACAACATCAATCTTTTCCTTTACCTCAGACAGCGAGGCGTAACTTTTTCTTCCTAGGAAGCTATCGATGTTAGGATTAACCGGTATAACCCTAAAACCTTTTTCCATAAGAAATTTGGCGACTTGGAAAGAGGGCCTTTGAGGGTTATCAGATAGTCCAACTACCGCTATTGTTTTTATATTTTTGAAAAAATCCGCATAATTCATAGTCCGAGATTGAATTGGGGAAAATATTGAATCGTAGCTTTGCCAATAACTGACTCCATGGACACAGGTCCAAATTCCCTTGAATCGGAAGACCGAGGCCGGTTGTCCCCCATAACAAATACATGGTTTTCAGGAACCACATATGGAATGTTTTCTTCTGTAAAGCCATTCTCCCATAGATTGGTTTTTTCACTTAAGTAAGGTTCTTCGAGTAAATATCCGTCAATATATACGTCTCCTTCCTTAATAAGCAGTGTCTCGCCCGGAAGGGCTATTACCCGTTTGACATACTCGATGTCCGGGTTCTTCGGAGATTCAATAATAATAACGTCTCCACGGTTAACGTCAGAAATCCTGTAGGCCACACGGCTTACAAATATTCGGTCACCGCTGTGAAGAGTCGGCTCCATTGATGCACCAAGAACCGAAGAAGGGAAAAACAGAAACAAATAGACAATAATGTAAAGCGAGCCGACAAAAGCTATTGTTTCTATGGTATCGGAAACGAAGTTGATTGATAATTTTAAAAATTTCATTTTTAAAGATTGACGTTTTGGAATGGGTCGCCCCCTTCGTGGTTACAATCAATGCAGTACATCGTATTAAGCGGGTCTTTAATCACGGTCTTTTCTTTCATTTCCACATCTGGAAAACCGGTCGGAACCATTTTGTCGTCTTTTCCAACGGGAATGGTCGTCTTGAATATATTTGACTCTTTAGATTCGGTTCCTTTGATGAAATACTCAAAGCGGGGCGAGCAGTTTTCCTTGCCGTCTTCGCCTTTATTCATCAGATCACCGGAGTCCCAACAAACCTGCTGCCCAACAACCGAATCTGGCTTGACAGGCCATAAGTCTGGCTGGTTTTTGAGAACGCTCTTCATAATTCGGTTCCATATAGGCGCAGCACCGGTAACTCCTGAGGTCAGGTAAGGGTTCATCGGCGAGTTGTCGTTATTGCCGACCCAGACTGCTGTTAAAAAATTTGGTGTGTAACCAATCGTCCAGTTATCCCGTTTGTCGTCGGTTGTTCCCGTTTTAACCGATACTGCGTGGCCTGGAATAACCAACTGCGATCCGGTACCAAATGCTTGGGCTCGGGCGTTGTCATCCAACAGAATATGGGAAATGATAAAAGCAGTCTCGGGTGAGATTGCTTTTTTCCCGGTAATTGAAAGATAACTTGGTGCCGTTAAAGGTTTTTTGACATCTGGTACGAAGTTAGGATTGTTGAATTTGTATAGAGTTTTACCAAACTTGTCCTTAATTTCAAGGATTTCGGTCAGCTCTTTGGCTTTTCCCCGATTGGCGAATGCGGAAAATGCCTGGGCCATTTCGGTCATTTTAACTTCTCCTCCACCCAGAGTGAGTGAGAGCCCGTACTTTGACGGGTCTTTAAATGACGTAATCATGAAGCCGGATGCGGAAGCAATAAAGTCTTCAACTCCATTTATGGCAAGCATCTTGACAGCCGGGATGTTGAATGAATTACCAAGGGAAAACCTTAACGCTTGTGGTCCATGAAACTGTCCGTCATAATTGACAGGACAATAACCCTTAGGTTGTCCAGCGGCTGAAAAACAAGTAGGTGAGTCAATAAAAATAGTTGCCGCCGTCACAAGACGCCGGTCAATACCGATGGCGTAGTTTATGGGTTTTATGGACGACCCTGGTTGTCGGAGAGCGGTTGTGACGTTGAAGGCTCCAGATCCAGTTGCAAAATAATCTACAGACCCCACCATAGCCAATATTTCACCAGTTGGCGGCCGGGTGACCAATACTGCGCCGTTTGTCACATCCAGGTCTTCGAGCTCGGCGATCTCTTCCCTTAAAGTTTCTTCCGCCTGGGTTTGGATATCAAGATCGAGGGTGGTTGTGACCATAAGCCCACCCTCTTCAATTACTTCTTTCCCATACCGCTCTTCAAGGATTTTTTTGACGTGAAAAACAAAATGAGGTGCTTTAATAATATCTTTTGGTGGTTTTATATCCAGCTTTTGTTTCTTGGCGTTTTCATATGTGTTTTTGTCAATGTATTTATCCTCAAACATCCGCTTAAGAACGGAATTCTTACGATTAAAAGAAAGTTCGGGATTTAGGTAAGGAGAGTAGAGGGAAGGCGCCTGCGGAAGGCCGGCCAAGAATGCTCCTTCAGCCAGAGTCAGCTTTTTGGCAGACTTGTCAAAATAGAGCATACTTGCCTGTTCGATCCCATAAGCGCTTCCGCCGTATGGAACCTGATTCAAGTACATTTCAAGTATCTGATCTTTGGTATAGATCTTTTCGGTCCAAAGTGCTAGGACTATTTCCCTTACCTTACGTCTTATAGTCCGCTCGGGGGTCAACAAAGATGTCTTAATAAGCTGTTGAGTTATGGTTGATCCGCCTTGAACATTGGTCGTTAAAAAAGTGTCCCTTACGGCTCGAAGAATGCCGCTCAGGAAGGAAACCCCTTTGTGGCGGTAGAAGTCCTTATCTTCTATTGCGATAGTAGCTTGAGCCATGTGTTTTGGTAGACTATCAAGTTTTATAAAAGTTCGGTTCTCATCCTTATATATGTCATATAATAGTTTTCCTCTTCGGTCAAAAATTTGTGTAGATAAGGGTGTTGTTTGAAAATCCTTAAGTTTGTAAGGGTTTGGCAAATCATAGAAGAAATAAAAAAAGATAAGAAAAAAGACGGCAAAAAAAGACAAGACAGCAATTCGTTTTTTTCTTTTGTTTAAAATCTGTTTTATGTTGTCAATATTGTTATTCATATCAATCTTGGGAAAAGCGGTTGGGCTTTTTTTACCTTGCCTCCGGTGGAACTGACGATTTTTTCCGCTGTTTCCGGCATAAAGGGTATAAGCATAGTTCCGATTATATTAAGTTCACCCAATTTTTTCTTAAGAAAATCTTCTCTTCCTGTTTCGTTCTTCCAAGGGGCAAATTCGTCAATTGCGCGGTTCATGTCTTTGATTCTTCGCCATATCTTCTCCAAAGCTTCGTTGAAGCGGTATTCTTTCATGAGGTTAACGATCGCAGGATCGTAAATGTCTTTGATTTCATAATCGTTAATAACTTCTACATTGTATTTTTCCCCGAGATTTGTGAGTCTTGATAAAAGGTTGCCGAGTTCATTAGACAAATCTGAAGAATATACTTCATCCATCCTGGAATAGGAAAAATCTCCGTCAGAGAAAGGCGGGATCTCTTTTAAAAGGTAATACCTGGTGGCGTCAACACCATACTTATTGACGACTTCATTGGGGTTAATTATATTACCAATGGTTTTCGACATCTTTTGACCGTTGACGGTTAAGTAGCCATGGGCAAAAACAGCCTTCGGAAGGGGGATATCTGCCGAAAGAAGAAAAGCCGGCCAGTAAACGGTGTGAAATCTTATTATTCCCTTGCCAATAATGTGAAGATCCGCAGGCCATATCGAGTCGTCAACACCCGAGCGATAAATATTCAAAGCGTCAAACCAGACATACATTCTCTGGGACTCATCTCCCGGAACCGGCACGCCCCAATTTTTAGCCCTTTCGTTTGATCTTGATATGCTTATGTCCTTCAGAGGTTCTTTCAAAAACTGAAGAACTTCATTTTTTCTGAAATCAGGGTAAATCCTGAGGGTGTCACGTGAAATGAGATCAATTAATTGTTCCTGGTACTTTGATAGCCTGAAGAAATAATTGGATTCTGAAACTTTTTCTAGCTTTTTACCCGGGTGCTCTCCACATTCGCCGTCTTGAAGTTCTTCTTCAGTGTAGAAAGCTTCGCAACCGACGCAATATAGCCCTTCGTAGTCCTTTTTATATATATCTCCTTTATCGTTGCACTTTGTCCACAGGTCTTGACTCGATTTGAAATGACCGGGGTTTGTGCCTTTTTGGAACACGTCAAAATGGGTGTTAAGTTTTTTTGTAAGCTCAAGAAACAATTCGGCATTGAGGTCTACGAATTTCTGCACTTCCTGACCTGCCTTTTCGGCAGCCTGGACGTTTTTGAGAGCGTTTTCATCACTGCCGGTTAGTGTTATGGCTTCGACCCCTTGAAGTTTCTTATACCTGGCAACGACGTCAACCTGTAGAAATTCAAGAGCGTGTCCAATATGGGGGGCAGCATTGACGTAAGGGATGGCCGCCGTAACGTAGAATTTTTTGTTCATCTTATTATTTTATCAAAATTGATATCCCGACAAGCAAGCTAATTGCTAAGGCTGAGTTTATAGGATCTAATAGGTCCAAGGCGCGAAGAGTTAAAAGGATAAAAGTAAACAAAGACGTCAATAAGGCATATTTATGGTCCGTAAACGATCTTACAACCAGTCCAGCAATAAGACTTAAGATGGCAATCAGAATAAGGATCATTAATAGGCTTACTGGCGGATATAGCAGGATTATTGAGGCCGAAATAATGGTCAATATAATAACCGGAAAGGCCTTTTTTGTTAAAACTCCTCTTGCAACTCTCATGATTATCTATTATAATCATTAACCATGGCAAAGACAAAAAAAACTGCTAAACCAGCAAAGGAAGAAAAAAAGTTGAAATCGGCAAAAGAGGAAAAAGTTGTGAAAGTTACTGCGAAAGCTGTTGAAGAGAATTCAAAAACAGTCAATCTACCAGAAGATAAGGAAAAAGTCATCGAAAAGTTCGCCCAGAGAAAAGGCGATACTGGATCACCCGAGGTACAGGTAGCCCTTTTGACCCACAAAATCGAGAAATTGAGCGGACACCTTGATATCAATAAGAAAGATAATCATTCACGCCGTGGACTTTTGAAAGTGATTGCCAAAAGAAGGAGAATTTTGAACTACTTGCAGAAATTAGACGAAAAAAGATATAAAAAATTGATTAAGGAGCTTAGCCTTAAAAAGTAAGAAATCCTAATATATCTTCTTTAAAAATTAATATATAATTGGTTTTAATTATATTTATATAAAACACTATGAACATAGTAGAAAAGACTACTGAGATTGATGGTCAGAAATTAACTTTACAGTTCGGACGCCTTGCCCAGGCAGTTGATACTTCAGTTTATGCGACTTTAGGAGATACGGCCGTATTAGTAACGGTAGCGATAGGTCCCGAGAACCCAAATCTAGACTACTTTCCATTGTCTGTCGAATATGCAGAAAAACTTTATGCCGGAGGTCTCATTAAAGGGTCAAGATGGATAAAAAGAGAAGGTCGACCGTCAGATGAGGCGGTATTGACCGGAAGGTTGATCGACCGTTCGATCCGCCCCTTATTCCCGAAAACCTATAAGAAACAAGTCCAGGTTGTGGTGACGCTCCTGTCAATCGACGGCACCAATGCTCCTGAGATTTTGTCGGCAATCGCAGTATCGGCCGCCCTGTCGGTTTCATCAGTTCCATGGGCGGGGCCGATTGCCACCTCTCGCATTGGATATGTAACTTCAAGTGAAAAAAAAGAGTCTGAATACATCCTGAATCCGACCGAGAATGAACAGGACTTTTCAGATCTTGATCTTGTTGTATCTTCGACAAAAGAAAAAGTTCTAATGATAGAAACCAAAGCCAACATAATCAAAGACGAGATTATTCAGGAAGGAATCGAGATGGCCAAGGTCGAAAACCAAAAGATCATCACATTCCTTGAAGGCGTCGTCAAGGAAATCGGAAAGAAAAAAGGCGACATTCCCGAGCAAGTAGATTACAAAGAGATAATAGATCACGTTAAGAGTAAATACGCAAGCCAGGTTGATGCGGCTGTTAAAGTTTCTGCGGCAACTGCCGGATCGGACGACAAGTTACTTCAAGAGATTGTTACGGCAATATATGAAGACCTTGAGAAGAAATACGACACCAAACAGATCATGACGGCTATCACAAGGTATAACTACGATAATATAAAAAATAACATATTGGATAAAAAAACAAGACCGGATGGAAGATCATTTGAGAAAGTTCGCGAACTCAATGTAGAGGTTTCTATATTGCCGCGAACCCATGGATCAGCCCTTTTCCAAAGAGGTCAGACCCAAGTTCTATCAATTGCGACTTTGGGATCAACCACGTTGGAGCAGCTTATTGAAGGACCTGAGGGCAAGGAAGCAAAAAGATACATTCACCATTATTCAGACGGACCATATTCTTATGGTCAGGTTGGTAGATTCTTCGGACCTTCAAGAAGAGCAATTGGGCACGGTGCCTTGGCCGAAAAAGCCTTGGAGCCGGTTTTACCCACGTCAGACGAATTCCCGTATGCCATAAGGGTCGTTTCTGAAATAATGTCTGAGAATGGTTCAAGTTCGATGGGAAGCATTTGTGGATCATCGCTCTCACTTATGGACGCCGGAGTACCTCTAAAGCAAGCTGTTGCCGGAGTTGCTATGGGGCTCATGTCTAGGTCGGATGACGAGTTTGCTGTATTAACAGATATCGCCGGACTTGAGGATTTTTCGGGAGAAATGGACTTCAAGATCGCGGGAACCGCCGACGGAATAACTGCCATCCAGCTTGACGTCAAAAACAAGGGTTTGACCGCGAAAATGATCAAGCAGACTTTCGAGCAAGCAAAAAAAGCAAGACTAGAGATATTAGAAGCCATGAATAAGGTTATAGAGAAACCTCGAAAGGAAATATCCCGCTATGCACCAAAAGTTGTTGTTTTGACACCTCCTCCTGATAAAATTGGGGAGATAATAGGACCGGGTGGTAAGAATATAAGAGCACTTATTGCCAAGACTGAGACTGAAATCAACGTTGAGGATGACGGCAAAGTCACCATATCGGGACTCGATCGCGCTAAGGTTGACGAAGCTGTTGCCCATATTTCAAACATTACCCGTGAAATCCAGGTAGGCGAAGAATTTGAAGGAACGGTCAAAAGAATCCTTGCTTTTGGAGCATTTGTCGAAATGGTTCCAGGTAAGGAAGGTTTAGTCCATGTTTCCAAAATGGGAACGGGTAAGTTTATAAAGGATCCGTCAGAAGTCGTCAAGATTGGCCAAGTCGTAAAAGTCAAAGTCTATCAGATAGACAATATGGGTAGGGTCAATCTCCAGATGATCCAGTAAACAGCGTCTTCTTGATTTATAAGCGCGCAGTAGCTAGAATCATTTATATGGCAAGAAAAAGATCTTTGGTCAGATTACCTTTTTTGAAACTGAAAATAAACAAGCAGACGATTTTCAACATTGTCGGATTTATGTTGGTCGGAACAGGGCTTGTATTCTTTTTATCCTACGCGACAAATCTCATGCCCGAAGGTCAGGGAATAGTCCTGATGCAGATTAACGAATATATTGCGACGAGATTCGGAGGATTATCTATCCTAATTCCTTTTATTCTTCTTATGGTTTCAGGTCACTTCTTCAATACCAAGCGTTTAAAAATCGTAAAACCCAATATGACCGGGGGGATAATTATGGTTTTTGTGTCGCTTTTGGGAATTTTCCAGTCAGGTCGTTATGGACAGGTGATCTTTGAGAATCTTACCCTAGATTTTTCCCTAATCGGTGCGATTTTGATCATGGCAATAATTTTTATAATTGGCCTCGTGCTTTTTCTGGATACTTCAATTGACGCTTTCCTTATCTTCGTTTTTGACGTCCTTAAAGGTGTTTTTGGTTTTCTAAAGACGTATATCTTCAGGACATTCTTTGAAAAGGAGAAGGAAGATAAGAAAGAATTAAAAGTGGGTGGTAAAGACGAAAAGCAGTTTATTATGGACAAGAAAGCCGGAGAAAAGATCAAAATGCCGACCCCTCAAACGACCGCTACACCAACAGTTACTATGCCGCCAAAAGACCTTATTAATATAAGACCACTGCCGTCTTTGTCTAAGTCATCGACTTGGATTTACCCGCCGACATCTCTATTGGCGGATGTTGCTCAAAAGGAAGCCGACCGTGGGGACGTTAAACATAATGCCGACGTTATTGAAAAGACTCTCGATTCGTTTGGGATCAGGGCACGCGTGGCTGAAGTCAACTTCGGACCGGCGGTCACCCAGTATGCCATAGAAATAACCATGGGGACGAAGCTTTCAAGGATTACGGCTTTATCAAATGATATGGCTTTGGCGTTAGCCGCAACGACAGGTCAGGTGAGGATTGAAGCACCGATTCCTGGACGAAGTTTGGTAGGTATTGAAATTCCAAACAAAAGACCTGAAATCGTCACCGAAAAAATGCTTCTCTCGTCTCAGGTATTTACTTCCAATAATGATCCTCTATTGGTTCCGTTGGGACTTGATGTCTCTGGTCAACCGGTCGCTGCTTCTATTTCAAAAATGCCTCACGTATTGGTTGCCGGAGCTACCGGTTCAGGTAAATCTGTTTTGCTAAATGCCTGGATTTCGTCGTTCCTTTTCAGGACGAAGCCCGAGGATCTGAGGATGATTCTTGTTGATCCTAAACGAGTAGAACTGTCCATATATAACGGAATTCCTCATCTTTTGACTGAAGTTATCGTCGACGCCCAAAAAATCATTTCCGCCCTTAAGTGGACCGTCAAGGAGATGGAAAACCGCTATAAGCAGTTTGCTGAAGTCGGAGCAAGAAACATAGAGAGCTACAATGAGATAGAAGGGGTTGAAAAAAAACCATATATCCTTTTTGTGATTGACGAATTGGCAGACCTGATGATTTTTGCACCGGGAGAGGCCGAGGAGCTGATTACCCGTATTGCGCAGATGGCTCGGGCGACTGGCATCCATTTGATACTGGCCACCCAAAGACCTTCGGTTGATGTTATAACGGGTCTTATGAAAGCTAATATACCGACGCGCGTTGCCTTTAATGTTTCATCGATGATAGACTCTCGAGTCATTATCGACATGCCAGGCGCTGAAAAGCTTTTAGGCCGAGGAGACATGCTCTATCTTCCTCCCGATAAGGCAAAGCCTGTTCGTATTCAGGGGCCGTATATTACCGAAAAGGAAGTCGTCAATCTGGTCAAGTTCCTGAAATCGCAATCGCCTGAAATCCATTACACCGAGGAGGTAACCGAACAAGCGGTGACTGTTAGGTCAGGCGTTGGTGGGACCCAGGTCATAAACGGAGGTGAAAATGATGCGTTATTTAATCAAGCTTTGGAGATAATCATGCAACAGGACAAAGCTTCAGCGTCGCTTTTACAAAGGAGATTGTCAATTGGTTATGCTCGCGCCGCAAGAATTCTTGACCAAATGGAAGCGGCTGGATATGTTGGGCCTGCAGAAGGGTCAAAGCCAAGAGACGTCATAAAAAGACAGGCTGAAGCCGAACCGGTAGATATGCAGGAAGGCGATATTCATTAATCAAGCTCCGACCTCTTTCAGGGCTTTTTGGTATTTGCAGTAATCGCAGTCTGACCCCGGTGAAGGGATTTTTTTGTTGTTTAAACATTCGTAAATCTTATATATAGTCTTTTCAATCCATGAGTCGTCACCTTTGTAGGGGATAAGTTTAACGTCGAATTCTAACTTTCCATCAAATGCCGCCCTATCTGTTGACCCATTCGCATATACGAAGTAACCGACGGGTGATACCTTGAAATTATTTTTGCGGAACAACCACTGATAAATCTCCATTTGTCTTTTGTAACCTATTTGCCACTCGGCATCTAAAGTTACCTCCTGTTCTTTAGAAGTTGCTTTGTAGTCAACTATTATCAATTCTCCTTCGGGATTTACCCAAACGTCATCGACACCTCCGGTTATGAAAAAGTTTGTTTCCTTGTGTAAATAGGTTATCCCACCCCTTAGCGCATCTCTCCACGCGTCCATTCTGCGGTCGGCATAGGGAACGGCATCAACTCCGTAAGTTTTCATCAAAGGGTGGGCTGTTTTGTCGGCGCGGTGGATGTCAAACTCTTTCTTTAAAAGCTTGTCAACGGCCGAATTTAAAGCAAATGGGTATCCAGGTGGCCGGTCAACACCCAACTTTCTGTCAAGATAAAAACAACGGGGACAGTTCATGAAAACGTCAATTCTTGACCGGCTTAATCTATAAGGAAAAAGGCTTCCCGGTGCATAGACGCTTTTTCTTATTGGATTGTAGTACTTAGACATAAGATATTATAGTCTACCAGATAAACTGGTATACTAAATTAATATGAAAACACTAATAGTTGCCTTGGTTTTTTTTCTTTTGGGTTTTGGGGCTTTTTGGGGTTATAACAAATACTTGGGGGTAATGAAGGAGAACGACAAACTCCGACAAATGGTCAAGGAAGTCCCTTCAACTTCGATTGAGCCTTCACCCACATTGGAACCGGGATTGGAACCGGAAAAAGTTCAGACAGGTTCAATAGAAGGGACCTTAGGCTATCCTTCCGAAGGCATTCCTCCTCTGGAAGTTATCGCTTTCAGCATGACCAATCCTGGTACCTATTTTAAAGTAGAAACCGAAGAAAACCAGGGAACCTATATTATAGAAAATCTACCAGAGGGAAATTACAAGATTGTCGCTTATCCAAAAGGAGGGGAGGCGACTTTTTCAGGTGGCTATACGAAAGCGGTTCCCTGCGGCCTTTCGGTCGTATGCACAGATCACAGCTTGATTGCGGTAGTTGTAAAAGCGGGTGAAGTCACCAAAGGCGCAGATCCTAAGGATTGGTATGCGCCGGAGAATTCGTTTCCATCAAAACCCCAAGAATAAAAAAGCTAGCTAGTCGAGGTATTTTCTTATGTTAGCATCGTGTTCTTCTTGCGTTCTTGCATAGTGCATGATGCCTGTTTTGTCCGATATATAATACCAATAAGGGGTCGAAGAGTCAGCCTCGGCAACTGCACTAATAGATACTATTCCAGGATTGGAAATCGGGGTCGGTGGTAGACCCTTGTTCTTGTAACTATTAAATGGTGAGTTTATTTTGAGGTCGTCAAAAGTAAGGTATTTTTTCCACCAAGTTTTCTCCTCGGGCTGGTATCCTAGGGCATATTGGATTGTGGCATCAACTTGTAGCGGCCAATCTTCTTCAAGTCGCTTAAGAAGAATCCCGGCGACCTTCTTTTTGTCTTCCGGCGTTTTAGCTTCTTTTTCGACAATTGAGGCCAAGATGACAACTTCTTTTTCTGTTAAACCCCTGTTTGCCGCTTTAGCTTTAAGATCGGGAGTAAACTTTTGGTCGTAATTATTTTTTAGGATTGCGACGATAGACCCAGATGTCGCATCTTTTGGAATAAGGTAAGTATCGGGGAACAAATACCCTTCCTCGGCTTGGGAAATAAACTCTATTTCAGGTATACCCAATTCGCGACCAATAACCTGGGCCATCTCTTCGCGCCTGGTACCTTCAATCAAGGTAACCCATACATCAAGCGTCCCATGTGTGAGAGAGTCGGCAATTTCATAAGCATTCATAGAAGGCGAAAGTCGGAAATCACCGGCTTGTATAGCGCGGTCAATACCTTTTTGTTTGACAATCAAATAAAAGACAAGTTTGTTTCTAATAAGGTCTTCTTTATGAAGGGAATTAATTATATTTTCGAGCGGCGTCCCTCTTGGGACGACAAAAATCCTTGAAGTCTTATTGTTTTTATTAAACGGCAATGAGCCTGCCCTAAAGTACAGGTAAAAACCAAAGGTTAGTATTGATGTAATTAGAATTGTCGGTATTAATTTTTTCATAATTTATCTTTCAATCGAAAATATCGGCATGTTCTTTAAGGTGACTTCTGCTTCTTTAATACGGTATTTATCGCTTGAATAAACGACCATCATCGCTTCTCCCCGGTCGACGTTATGGTCGAGCTTTTTGAGTAAATATATTCCGGCGGTCTTATCATTGGGCGATCCTAAAACCCGGGCGACCGTATTCAAATTATAATTATTGATATTCTTTATTTTACCAGATACCGTACTAACGATTTCTTTTTTGAATTTGGCGAGTTTAAGACTCTTACTGGATATCTCCGGATCTCCCTTTTGGGCGGCGACTATTTCTCTGAATTTTTTAAGCGCTTCTCCAGACTCCAGAATTTTGTGGGCTTCGTCCTCCCCATTCTTTTTAATTTTCTTTTCCTTGAAACAAAGATCTAAAAGCATGCCCGCAAGCCTGACGGCCTTTGCCTCGAGTCTTAAAGGTCGATCCTTGTTTTGTTCAAGTACATACATGACGTCGCGGGCTTCTAGAATTGGTCCTATTCCCCGGCCGGCCGGTTCGAGCATTTCGTTTATGTCGACGACCGTTTTAATTTTGAATTTGGCGGCCAGGTCTTTAAACTTCTTGGCAACCATGTTGGCGTCCGAAAAGTGGCGAATTTTTGCGGTCTTACCGTAGGGAAGGTCGAGGGCCAAGTGGGTCGTTCCGGCGGCAATTTTTTTTGCCATAACGGAGATTATGATCTTATCAAAAGATTCAAAGGCCAATGGTTCCTCAACCCTAATAATGATGTCGTCGGCAGGCGCTATTCCTAACCTACCGTTCCAGGCGATACAACCTCCGACCTTATTGACGATCTTTTCAATTTCGTGGGGCTTGAATTCAACCGAAGCAATCGCTTCCATAACGTCAGCTGTGCCTGCCGGGGTGGTTATTGCCCGAGATGAGATTTTGGGTATCTTGAATCCGGCCGCCGCCACTATCGGGACGATAATCATGGTAGCACGGGTTCCGGCGATTCCGCCGACAGAATGTTTGTCGGCGATAATTCCTTCAAACTTTAGGGAGTTGCCAGTTTCGACCATTGCCTTTGTGAAATGGTATAGTTCCATAGGAGTATAACCTTCTCGGAATGAGGAGGCGACAAAATAAGTTGTAAGGATGTCTGAAAGCTTATCCTGTGATATCTCGTCCATTATCGAATAAACTTCGCGGTAGGTTAGCCTTTTTCCCAATAATTTTTTCTGGATCGCCTTTATGGCCATCATCTGTTCGTGGCCGTTTGCTTTTTTAGTCATGCTGGGTGTAAAGTTCGGTAAACTTCTTCTGATACTCTTTGGCTTTGAGCATAAGCTGGGGGATGAGATAAATTTCCTTGACGTCCATAAGCCAGCTTAAGAATAAGTATAAAAGAATAAAAACTGAGAATGTTGAAAAAATAAGCAGGAACACGTTTACGGTAAATGAGGTATCAAAAATTAGACCGTCCAAAAGCTTCATCAGGAAATAAGAAAAAACACCTGAAAGCCCTGCGGCTGCCGCCATTTTAGCCAACTCCTTAAAAATGAAAAACATATCAAACCCTCCGATCCGTTTGGATAATATGAAAAACAAAGCCACAGTATTTATCGTGATTGCGGTTGAAAACGAAATTGCCAGCGCCCAGACTGGGAATTTGAAGTAAAAAACAAAAAGAAGACTCAATGTCGTATTAATTAGTATCGAAAATATGCTGACAAAAAAAGGTGTTCTGGAGTCAAGAATTGCATAAAAGCACCTTGTCAAAAGATAATAAACGGTGTGGAAAGGAAGAGAAAGGGAAAAGTACGACAGGGTGACAGCAGTAAGAACGGTTGCGTCCCAGTCAAATTTCTGTCCACCAAAGAATAATCTAATTAACGGCGTCCTTGCGAATATAAAGAAAACCGCTGCCGGCACCGTTAAGAAGAAAAGGTTTAAGACAGAATCGGTAATGATCTTTTTGAATTCGTCGATCCGTTTTTCCTGGTAGATTTCGGTTAGGTAGGGAAGAGACGCCTGTCCGAATGCGATCCCGATTACCGATACTGGAAGCAATTGTAGATGCTGTGCAAGGTAAAACACTGTATAGGCTCCGCCTCCCAAAAGGGTTGCCAAGGTTAGGTCTATTGTCGCGTCGATCTGGGCGACTATTACGGTAAAGGCACGGGGAACGACCATCCTTACAAAGTCCACCAAACCTTGGGTTTTCTTCAAAATGAAGCGATAAGAGAATTCGCTTCTAAAGAGTAACGGAAGTTGAACAACAAACATGATGAATGCTCCAATAACTACACCCCAAACGGGTGCCGTTAAAAGGAGAGTGTTGTAAAAAAAGATGGTAACAATAATAATGGCCACGTTATAAAAAATGGGTGCTACTGCTGGAATGAAGAAAGTTTTATCAGCTTGTCCTAGTCCAGTTAGAAAGTTACCGGCCACGAGAAATGGTAGTTGACCTATAAGAAGAATTCTTGAATAGTTGGCAATCTGACTCATCTTTTCAATCGAATACCCGGGAGTCAAAAGCGGAATTATGTAATCCATCAATAGGGCTGTGATGATGATAAAAACACCCAACAATAGGAAAATGAGGTTGATAATAGATGAAATATTTTCCGACAGATCCTTTTTCACCGATTTATATTTGACAAATATCGGAATGAAGGTCGAAGTCAAAGCGCCAGTAATAAGAACTTCAAATATTAGGTCGGGGATTCTAAAGGAGGCAAAAAAAATGTCTAGTTCCGCCGCAGTGAAGTAACCGGCCAGTATCCTGTAGCGTAAAAATCCCGCCAAACGAGCCAAGACTATCATGAACGACAATAATACCGCCGACGAAAAAATACTTTTTTGCCGAGAGAAGATAAAGTTAGAAGTTGTTTTGATAAATCGCTCCATAGTTATATTTTACCTATTGACATTCAGCTTCAGATGGTGCAAAATGGTTTTATATGGTGTTTTTTGGTGAATATCAACTATCTTTCACTTCTCCAGGCCGACTTGTACTGCCAAAAAAACTTCGTGAACTTTTAAAAGGTAACACTTTTATTTTAACAAAAGGATTTGACTTTTGTTTGAGCGGATTTGATAAGGAAGATTGGGAGAAAAGGGCCCAGAACCTGTTTCAAAACTCACTATTGGATCGGGATAATCTGGAAAAACAAAGATTTTTGTTTTCGTCGATTACCTACCTAGAAATAGACGACCAGGGGAGGTTTAGTATACCCAAGAATTTAATGAGTCATGCCGGACTTGGTGACAAGGCGGTTATCGTTGGGGTTGGTGATCATTTTGAAATATGGGACTATCTGAAATGGGAAAGATATATAAAACAAGTAAAAAACTAAATGCATACACCTGTACTTTTAAAATCAGCGATAGAGAACTTAGAGGTCAAAAAGGGTGGCACGTATATAGACGCCACGTACGGTGAGGGCGGTTATACGAAGGAAATCCTTAATAAGGGCGGTCGGGTATTGGCGATAGACCTTGATCCAGGGCAAATTGAGTCGTCGAAAATCAAAGACGATAATTTGACGATGGTGATTGGTAATTTTGCCAATATTGAAAAAATTGCCAAAGACAATGGTTTTGAAGAGGTTGATGGAATCGTTTTTGACCTAGGGCTGTCTATGGGACAACTGGATTTCGGAGGGCGGGGCCTTTCTTACAACAAGCCCGACGAAGAAATAGACATGAGGATCGGTCAGAGTGATGAAATGAAGGCCTCGGAGCTCATTTTTAAACTGAAGGAAGATGAGCTTTATGAAGTATTAGCAAAGGGAAGTGAGGAGATAAAGTCCAAAGACATTGCTAGATCGATTAAAGGAGGAAAAAAAATAAAGACGGTAGGAGACCTTATAAAAGCGATCGATCGAGCGGTCGGGTTTAAGAGTCGAACCGTTTACGCCAGAATATTTCAAGCGTTAAGGATCGAGGTTAATCACGAATTCGATAATCTGAGAAGCGGTCTTGAAGGAGCGGCCTCTTTAATAAAAAAAGACGGAAAGATAGTTGTCGTAAGTTTTCATTCGCTTGAGGATAGGATAGTTAAAAGTTTTGGCCGGAAGCACGGATTTAAGTTTAAAAATGAAAAGAAACACGATAAGGGGGAAAGGCGGTCATTTGAGAGAAGTGCCAAAATCAGGACATTATATTATGAATAATTTATTCAAAACATCGGTCTGGTCGTTTTTACTGGTATTAGTTTCGGCTAATATATTGCTATTTGTATCGAGTATCGGCATAAGCGACAAGATCAATGAATTTGAAAAAAAGACAAGATTACTACACGAGGAAAATCTAACACTTGAGAAAAAGGTTTCTAACCTGACTTCACTGGATTTTGCTAGACAGAAGGCCGAAGAAATGAACTTCACCAAGGTTGCCTCCCCGACATATCTTGAAAAGTTGGGCGTTGCATATCAATATACCCCATGAAAGTTAAGCTTCTTTTCGTAGTTTTCATCATTTTTTATATTGCCATAATCGCCAGGCTATTTTATGTTCAGGTAGTTATGAAGGATCTTGGTGGACAGGACCTCTATCTTAAAACCCAAAATCTTCCTGCGGAAAGGGGAAGAATATACGACACCAATGGCAATCCGTTAGTCTTGAATCAGAATAGCTACTTACTTTATCTTGAACCCAAGAAAATAACCGAAAAATATAAATTAGTCGACGTTTTATCGGAAAAGTTGGAAATGGAGAAAGCCTCTCTTGAAGCTAAGATAAACGACAAACTCGTTTACCAAGCCATAAAAGGTGGAATTGACGAGGACAAGAAAAAGGAAATAGAACGTCTCAAGTTGCCAGGAGTCGGTTTCGAATACCAAATGCAAAGGTTTTATCCCGAAGCGTCTTTGTCTGCCCATTTGACAGGGTTTGTGGGAAAAGGTGATAAGGGAGAGAGTATCGGGTACTTCGGGCTCGAGGGGTATTACAACAAAGATTTAATAGGTTTGCCGGGCATTCTGCAGACCGAACGGGACATCATAGGGCGTCCGATATTCGTCGGAACTCAAAACAAGGTCGACGCCGAGAATGGCCGGGATCTGTACCTTACGATAGACAAATCTGTACAGGAAATTGCCAAAAGAAGGCTGAGGGAAGGCCTTGAGAATTACGATGCCAAACAAGGGTGTGTGATTGTAGCCGACCCCAACACCATGGCAATAATCGCCCTCTCTTGTTTGCCTGACTATGATATGGATAGGTATTTTGAATTTACAGAAGAGTACTTCGAGGATCCGGTTGTGTCTGAAGTATATGAACCGGGATCGATTTTCAAACCCTTAGTCGTGGCGGCAGCTCTGGATGCAAAAAAGATTAAGCCCGACGAACAGATGGAAGAGGACGGACCGGTGACCATAGGGGAGTATACGATCAAAACCTGGGACGATAAATATGCAGGTCGGATTTCGATGACCCGAATTCTGGAAAAATCGTCAAACGTCGGCATGGTATATATCGGCCGCAAGATGGGGAATAAAACTTTATATGCGTATTTGGAAAAATACGGATTTGGCCAGACAACGGGAATAGATCTTCAGGGTGAGACTTCTGGGTACCTGAAGCCTTACGAAAACTGGTACGAGATCGATTTTTCCACCGTCACATTCGGACAGGGAATAGCGGTTACGCCAATCCAAATGCTCCGATCATTTGCGGCAATTGTAAATGGAGGCAAGCTTATGAAGCCCTATGTGGTATCAAAGGTTGTCACCCATAGCAGGGAAAAAACCATTTCTCCGGTCGTTGAGAGGAAAATCATCAGTCCGAGGACCTCAGAAATAATAAAAAAAATGCTGGTTTCAACCGTTCAGAACGCCGAAGCTAAATGGGACATGCCTGAAGGTTATTTGATAGGGGGTAAGACCGGGACTGCCCAAATACCAATAGAAGGACATTATGACCCTTCAAAAACTATCGCATCTTTTGTAGGATTCGCTCCAGCCGATAATCCAAAGTTTATTGCTTTGGTGATGCTTAAGGAACCAAAATCGTCCCCTTGGGGATCGGAAACGGCAGCGCCTTTATTTTTCAATATCGCCAAAGAACTTTTAGTGTATTATAATATAGCCCCAACACAATAAAGATACTATGAACATGCTCAAAAAAAATCTCCAACCACTGATAAATATTTATCACCTTTTACGGTCTTTCGCTGTTAATGCTTTGTACGGTTTTCCAGCAAAAAAATTGAAGGTCGTAGGGGTTACAGGAACAGACGGAAAAACAACAACAACTCACCTTATTTATCACGTATTGGAAAATAACGGGAAGAAAGTGTCGATGATCTCGACGGTTTATGCCAAAATCGCCGGACAGGAATTTGATACCGGGTTTCATGTGACAACACCCGACGCCTTAAAGGTTTCCAAATATCTCAAAATGGCGGTTGACAACGGTGATGAGTTTTTTGTTTTGGAAACCACTTCCCACCGGTTGGATCAGAATCAGTTGACCGGTATAAATTTCAAGGTCGGCGTGATAACCAATGTCACCCACGAGCATCTCGATTATCACAAGACTTACAAAAACTACGTGCTAGCCAAAAGTAAGCTTTTGAAGAAGTCCGAAATAAAGATTGCCAACGTCGATGACGAATCTTACCCATACTTTAAAGCAATCGCGGGACTCAAGACGTACGGATACAATAACCAAGCGGATTATTCTTATGACTTTCCGGGCGATATTACGGGGTTCAATAAGTATAACTATCTGGCTGCCTATTCGGTATGTCTGGAACTAGGTATAACCGATAGCCAGTTTATGAAAGCGGTTGAGACCTTCAAGTTGCCAAAAGGTAGGTTAGAGACGGTTCATGATGACAAGTTTAAAGTGGTAATAGATTTTGCCCATACGCCAAACGCCTTCTTGAAACTTTTACCTGATCTGAAAAGAAATTACCTTAAAGCTGGTGGGCGACTGATCCATGTCTTCGGTTCCGCCGGGCTGAGGGATCAAACCAAAAGACCATTGATGGGTGAGGCGAGCGGTCAGTTCGCAGATCGAGTCCTCATTACAGAGGAGGATTACCGGACCGAGGACGCCATGTCAATTTGTCGGGAAATTGCCAAAGGCCTTGAAGAAAAGGGATTCAAGCAGGTGAATTATGACCAGCTTCACGGAACTGAAAAAACTTACAGCATAATCCTAAACCGCGAGAAAGCCGTCAGAACTGCTATTCGTTTGGCAAAACTAGGGGATATTGTCCTAGTGACTGGCAAAGCCCACGAGAAAAGCCTTTGCCGAGGTAAAACGGAGTACCCATACAGTGAACACGAGGCCGTTAAAAAAGCCTTGGAGAGTCTATAATAAAATGATTATTTACGATTCCGCCCTAAAAATATTTTACTCAACTCTCATTAATGATGATTTATTTTTCTCTGGCTTCTCAACAAAGTCGCAAGGTGATGCTAGAAGCATTGAGCCAATCTTTAGGTTTTTCAAAGAAAATAATGTTGAATTCAAAAAACTTGTCACGCTGGAGCAGATCCATTCAGTAAACGTTGAGGAATATACAGCAATGGATAATGAGAGTTTTACTAAAATTGAGGAAACCGATGGCATCGTTACCCGAAAGAGTAATACAGTCATTACAGCCAGGACCGGAGATTGCTGCCCCATTATATTTGTTGACAAGGAAAATAAAATAATCGGTGTTTCCCACCAAGGCTGGAGGGGATCCTTAAAAAGAATGGCTCAAAAGATGGTTGAAAGAATGGTTAAGATGGGGGCAAAAGTTGAGTCTATAAAAGTGGCGATCGGGCCGACTATCGGAGAATGTTGCTATGACGTATCTGACGACCGGTATTACCAATTTCTTGAGGAGTTTAACGGCTATTCCGAAAAGATATTCCATTTCAGGAATGGCAAAAGGCACCTCAATCTAGCTTTATTAAACTATCTGCTTTTAAGAGACGTCGGGATAGATATCAAAAACATTGACCACTTCCCATTCTGCACCAAATGCGATACCAAAAGATTCTTTTCCTTCCGTCGGGATCGCAAGAAAGAGGACTACGGAGAAATGTTTAGTTTTATAGTTTATTCCTGAGTTTTCTATCCTATAGTGATGTATTTGTGGTATAATCTGACTAATTATGCCAAATGAATTACTTGCCAATGGCAAAATTGGAGGTCTTCCTAAAAAAATTTTCGATAACCAGAGATTTAACGGATTTATGAAAGGTAATTCAGGCAACCCATTATTTATAGATTTGTCGCCTGGTTCGGTTCGTATTTGGGACATGGTTTGGGATTGTCACTTCATAGCAAGTGTCGATAACGGAGTTCTCACAATTGACGCCTGGACAAAAGGTTTTGAAGGTACTGATAGAAAACACCCCGATCTATACTTTGGTGAACTATTGGCAAATGCCATGGACAGATTCAAAGCCAACAACGTCGTAATAGAACGTGTACTTTGCGAGTGGGAAGCAGATTGGCAAGAATCAAGAACGAGCGATATCTATTGGGAATTTATGAGTCAGTTAGGGGAATCGCCTTCAGTCAATGAGATGAGGAATGCTGCTTACAATACTTCAGCGGGTCGTATTTTCAGAAAATTTGGCTTCACTAAGGTTGACGAAGTTGAAATCAGAAAGTTTTTGAATAAGGAAAAAGTGGTCGCCTCTTTTCTTAAGGAGGATGAGGCCGTGGCTATTGTTGTATAATTTATTGACAAAATGCTTAAAACATCAAGAAACGTATTTTTTCTCGGCATCAAGGGGGTTGCCATGGCCAATCTAGCCGTATTCCTTAAAAAAATGGGTAAATCGGTTAATGGCACCGACACAAACGAAGTGTTTATTACAGACGAGCTCCTACAAAAAAACAAAATAATTTATATCACCGGATTCGATCCTGATTCACTTCCCGAGGAAACAGACCTTGTCGTATATTCTGCCGCTCATGGCGGAGTCAACAATCAATTAGTAAAAACTGCGATAAATAGAAAAATTAATATTATTTCCCAGGCAGATCTAATCGGTGAGATTATGAAAGAATTTGAAATAAATATAGGCGTATCGGGTTGTCATGGCAAAACCACCACCTCCTCCTTTTTGGCTTATGCCCTGGACAAACTTAAAGCTAAACCGAGTTTTCTTGTTGGAGTACCTTTTTTTACCGGTCACCAAGGTGTAAGCTATCAAGGAAAAAAATATTTTGTAGTTGAGGCGGACGAATACGGAGTCAATCCGCCGTTTGATTTGACACCGAAATTTCATAAATTAAATCCAGATTATATTGTTACAACCAATATCGACTTTGACCATCCAGATGTGTATAGCGACCTTGAAGAAACCAAAAATGCCTATCTAACGTTTTTCAAAAAGGCTTTGAATGGAAAAATAAAAACACCTTTCATTTTCAGATCCGATGATAAAAATCTTATGGACGTGGCCAAAAAGCTGCCAAGCAGCTCATTTGTAACCTGCGGTTATGATGATACGGCGGACTACCAAATAATAAACCCGAAAGTTACAGAAGAGTATTCGTATTTTGAGCTTGTTGAAAAGACGGATGGCAAGAATCTCGGCAAGTTCAGGATCACAGTTCCCGGGAAAATGAATATTGGTAATGCCGCTTCGGTTGTTGTAACCCTCATCGTCCTTGGCTTCCCCCTTAATAAGATAAAAGAAGCCATAGACGGATTTGGGGGAAGCGAACGAAGGTTTGAAAAAGTCTACAAGAATGAAAGTTTTTATTTTTTTGACGACTACGCTCATCATCCGTCGGAAATAAAAACGACAATAAACGCAGCCAGAGAAAGATTTCCAGGTCGTCGAATTGTTGTGATCTTCCAACCCCACACTTTTTCAAGGACGGCGACCATGCTTGACGATTTTGCTATTAGTTTGTCTGACGCCAACCTGGCGTTAATCCTTCCCATATTTGCGTCCGCTCGTGAAGATGTGACCAAATTTAAGATCACTTCAAACGATATAGCAAATAAGGCGCTTAATAATAAAATCGTTGCCTTTGATGACAAAAATAATTTAATGGATCATCTTAGAACTGTGATTTTGCCCGGCGACATTATATTTACTATGGGAGCAGGAGACGTATATAAAATGAAAGACGAGATCATAAAAATATTAGAAAACAAAAAGCCCACTATTAAAGTGGAGTCGGACAAGGATTTATACCTATACCTGACTCTCAAAACTCACGTTAAGGCGCAATACTTCATTGAAGCCAGGTCGCGTTTAGATTTAATTGAAGCCAAAGGGTACGCACTAAAAAACGACCTTCCGCTCTTTATTCTTGGAGGTGGAAGCAACCTGGCGATTATAAAAAAAGAAATAAAGGGATTGGTCGTCAAAAATAATTACTTGGAGTATAAAATACTTGAAGAAACCGATAAAAACGCCTTGGTCTCGGTTTCTTCAGGATATCCGGTCTCACTTCTTATTGCCAAGACGGTTACCGCTGGTCTTGAGGGTTTTGAGTACCACCAGGGATTGCCGGGTACCGTAGGCGGTGCCGTTTATATGAACTCAAAATGGACCAAACCTCCGACCTATTTCGGTGACAGGTTGGTTTATGCCTATTTGTTGGATAATGAAGGCAAAGTTAAAAAAGTCAATCGAGATTATTTTCAGTTTGCTTATGACAACTCTATTCTTCAGAAAACTGGAGAGATCGTCCTTGAGGCGATTTTTGATCTAAAGAAAACTGACCCCAAAATCCTTAAGGATAAGGCGGCTTGGGCTTTGGATTACCGGAAAAAGACCCAGCCTTTTGGGATTGCCTCATCAGGTTGTTTTTTCAGAAACATAAGTAAAGTAGAAAAGGAAAGGTTAAATCTTCCAACGACTTCGGCGGGCTATCTTATTGATAAAAGCGGGCTTAAAGGTTATTCGGTCGGTGCTTTTTACGTTTCACCGATTCACGCAAACTTCATCATTAACAAGAAAGATGGTACACGCGAGGATTTGGTTACCTTGCTTAAGACGATAAAATCGAAGGTTAAAGAGAATTATGGGGTAGAATTAGAGGAGGAAGTAATTGTCATATGAAAGATTCATTTATCATAAATGGAGGAAGTCCGCTTAAAGGTGAGGTTATCCTTTCCGGTGCCAAAAATGTCGCCTTGAAAACTATAATTGCCGCGCTAATGTTTGATTCAGAGGTTTATCTTGAAAACATCCCGAGAATCAAAGATGTCGCCGATCTTATTGAATTGGTGAAGTCGTTGGGAGGGGTTGCTGAGTTCGTTGGAAAAAATAAACTAAGAGTTGACGGGAGAAATCTCAATGTCAAAGAGGTTGATCTTTTCTACGGTTCAAAAATCAGGGCTTCTTTCATGTTTTTCGCGCCGCTCTTGTTCCGTTTCGGAGAATGCGTCGTACCCAATCCCGGTGGTTGCCGGTTGGGAGCCAGGCCGATTGATCGGATAATAAACGGAATGATGGCCTTCGGAGTCGCCGTTGAATACAATTCCGAAACTGGTTATTACAAGGCAAAGTTAGAATCACCGCCAAAGGGTAGATATCGTTTTGAAAAGCCTTCCCACACGGGAACGGAACTTCTAATTTTAATCGGACTCATGACCGACAGTGAAGTTGTTATCGAGAATGCCGCCGCCGAACCAGAGATCGACGATCTTATATTTTTTCTGGCCGAGGCCGGCGCAGCAATTAAAAAGCAGGGCAGCACGATAGTTGTTAATAAGAGTCTGCCCCTCACACAAAAGTTTCCTTTTAAAATAATAAGCGATAGGAATGAATTGGTGACCTACGCCACTTTGGCCATCGCAACTAAGGGAGATGTTGTGATTGGCGAAATCAGTGAATCGGTGATCTCGTCTTTTCTTGAAGCCTTGAAAAAAACCGGAGCCGGTATAGAAAGACTCGAAAAAAACCGATTTCGATTTTTTTATCAGGCGCCCATAAAACCTATTGACGTTGAAACCGGCCCCCATCCTGGATTTATGACCGACTGGCAGCCGAGCTTCGCTATACTTCTTTTGACTGGGCAGGGTGATTCAACCATCCACGAAAGAGTATTTGAGAATCGATTCTCGTATGTTGAAGAATTGAGGAAAATTGGTGCCCAGATAGACTTTCTGCAAGAAGAGGTTAAAGACCCCAGAGACTTTTACCACTTTAACTGGGAAAAGAATAAAGATTATCTTCAGGCGATAAAAATTCATGGCGGTCAACCTCTCCACAACGGAGTTATGAATATTATGGACCTCAGAGCCGGGGCCGCACTAGCCTGCGCAGCACTTCTAACTCCAGGTGAGACGATTGTTAACGGAGTCTCCAACCTGGAACGCGGCTATGAGGACTTCGTCGATAAGGTAATGAAAATCGGCGGTGATATTAGAAAAATTTAATCCATAAATGGATATTAAAGCGGTCGTTTTTGATTTGGACGGAACTGCAATCCCCGTAAAAATGGAAGGGGAACCTTCACAGAAGGTTATCGATGCGGTCTTTGAAGCTAAAAAACTGGTAAAAATGTCAGCGGCAACCGGTCGGCCGTACTACAATGCCTCGAGGATACTTCATGCGCTCAATCTAACAGAACCCTGTATAGTTTCGGGCGGAAGCCAAATAGTTGAACCTTTAACGGGTACGGTTTTATGGGAAAAGGGTATGAGCCAGGAGAGCGTAAATTTGGTCATAAACGAAATAAAACATTTACCCTATAAAATTTACACGAGCGACAATCCAATACTTTTGCATCCGACAGAGATAAAAGACATGAGTTCAGAAAGGGTTATCTACATCATGTACGTGAAAAGCGAAGATGCTGAAAAAATGGTTTCCTCTTTAAGAAAAATCAAAAATATCGCCGCGCATACTATGGCTTCATGGGAAAANNGGCAAGATGGACATCCACGTAACCCACATTCATGCTACCAAGAAAAATGCCATGGCGGAATTATTAAAGATCTTGGGAGTTAAAACCGACAATGTTATGGCTGTCGGCGATGGTGGTAATGATCTGCCTCTTTTTGAGCTTAGTGGCTTTAAGGTCGCTATGGGAAACGCCGGTCCCGAACTTAAAGCTAAATCTAACGCCGTAACGCTGCCGGTTGAAGAAGACGGGTTGGCTCGGGCATTGGAGCAATACGTTATTAAAAATGGTAAAATTACTCAATGAGAAAGATTAAAAACGCCCTGATACTTGCCGGTGGGGACTCGACTCGTTTTTGGCCGTTGGAAGGAAAAGTGCTTTTTGACTTTTTGGGACAACCTATAATCGTTCACCAAATAAAGGAGCTCAAGAAGTACGCAGAAAAAATAACCGTTGTCGTCCATAAGGAATATGCTACCGTCATTGGACGGTTAGTTGAAAACCTTGAAAATAGCGGGGATATTCAAGTTATTGTTCAAAAAGAAGAGTTCGACGGACAAGCTGGTGCGATCATGTCCTCAAAAAATCACCTGACGGGTGAAGTTATTATTCTCAACGCCAACGACATCTTCGACTATTCATTGCTTTTAAAAATGACTAAATTGCCGGCCCCAAAGAATAAAATAATTCTGACCGGTAAAAAGCAGAACGAATACTTCAGCGGTGGCTATTTTAAATTTGACGATAAACATAACCTAGTGGAAATCGTCGAAAAGCCGGCCATCGACGATCTGCCGTCGAATATGGTCAGGTTGGTCGTTGACTATTTTTCAGACCTTTCCCTTATAACAAAAGCGATAGAATCCGTTAAGACGACAAAGGACGACCATTACGAACAGGCCATAAATAAAATATTATCGGGGACAGTTGACAGAAGCTATCACGTGTATGAAGGTTATTGGAATAGCCTTAAATATCCTTGGCATGTTCTTGAAATGATGAAGTCGATGCTTGAAAAAATTGAAGATAAAAAAATAGCCTCATCTGCGCAAATTTCTAAAAGTGCCTCAATTGTCGGAAATGTCATAATCGGAGAAAACGTCCGGGTTGGCGATTATGCCAAAATAGTTGGACCGGCTTACGTTGGCGACAATTCAGTTGTCAGCGACTATTCACTTATTAGGGATTCCCATGTCGGTGAAGACTGCCTAATAGGTTCGTATTCGGAAGTTGCTAGAAGCTATATTGGCAATCGGGTATTCCTGCACCGTAACTATGTTGGCGATTCGGTCATGGCTGACAAGTCAATGATGGGGGCAGGAGCCGTTACGGCTAATTTGAGATTCGACGGAAAAACGATCGCCTCCTCATACGATGAAGTAAGCATCGATACCAACCGTGATAAATTGGGGACTATAATCGGGGCAAGAAGCAAGATCGGTGTCAACTCGACAATTATTCCTGGGGTCAAAATAGGTAAGGACTGCATCGTTGCTCCTGGAGAGAAGGTGCGATTTGACCTTGAGGATGAGACTTATCTCATAAGAAGCGAGGAAAGGCGGAACCAATCCATATGAATAAAATTACCGTAATTGGAGGTGGAACTGGTACATTTGTGGTTCTTTCAGGTCTCAAAAATCGGAAGCTGGATTTGTCGGTAGTTGTTTCTATGATGGACTCGGGTGGGTCAACCGGACGACTCCGAGATCAACTGGGGGTATTACCTCCTGGCGACCTGCGGCAGTGCCTGGTAGCCTTATCAGACGCTCCCTTGCTTTGGCGTAAACTATTTCTTTATCGCTTTGAAAATGGCGATCTTAAAGGTCATAATTTTGGAAACATTTTTTTAGCAGCTCTTGAAAAAGTTAGCAATAGTTACGACGAAGCTATTAATACCGCTTCCTACGTTTTAAAAATCAGGGGAAAGGTCCATCCTGTAACATTGGACAAACTTCACCTAGTGGCTGAATACGAAAACGGTAAAATAGTCACCGGTGAAGGTCTTATTGACGAGAATCATGCAGAAAAATCAAGAATAAAGACTTCCTATCTGGTGCCTTCAGGTCATGCCAACCAAAAAGCTATAGAATCTATAAAAAACTCTCAATACCTGATAATTGGTCCGGGAGACCTCTATACGAGTATTATTCCGGTACTTTTGGTTAAAGGCGTCAAAGAAGCAATCAAGGAGAGTAAAGCAAAGATTGTTTATATTATGAATTTGATGACAAAATCCGGCCAGACCACCGGGTATAAAGCATCAGATCATGTGGAGGACTTGGTCAAATATTTAGGCAAGACCCCCGACTTCGTATTGATTAATAACGCCCCCATTTCTAAAGAAATTCTAAAAAGCTACGAAAAATACAACGAGACAACAGTTGAAAATGACCTTGTAGGAAACGAAAAGGGTATTACAATAATAGAAGACGATCTTATAGACAATGAAAAGCAGGAAAAACCGGTATCCGACATTTTATACAGGAGCATTTTAAGGCACGACTCGGAAAAAGTTGCTGAAAAGATTGAAAAAATAATTTATGTTTAAACGACACACAATCTCATTCAAACACGCCATAGACGGCCTTATATGGGCATTGAAGACACAACCCAATTATAGAATTCACCTTTTTCTGTCCGCGCTTGCGATTTTTGGTTCGGTATTTTTCAAGATTAGCTATGAAGAGTTCCTGATGATAATTATGCTCATAACGGTCGGTCTGGTGATTGAGACATTAAATACCGGACTAGAGCAGACGACCGATGCGATCGACCGTAAGATTAGGGAGGATATTAAAATTGCTAAGGACGTGGCCGCCGCCGCCATGCTTATCTATGCGGCCGGGTCCTTTATTATCGCTTGTTTAATTTTTATCCCGAGGATTTTAGCCCTAATATGATTTCAATTTATTTATTGGCGGTTTTTGCTTCTTTTGTTTTAAACTTTACTCTGATCGTTCCTTTTATAGACTTCCTATATCAACTCAAGTTTCAAAGAGCTCCCCAAAAGACAAAAGACGCTTTCAATAAACCTACGCCGATATTTGATAAATTTAACAAGCATAAAAGTGGGACACCTGTCGGAGGCGGTATTCTTATATTGGCAACGACCACCTTGGTATTCTTTCTTTTTATTCTGATGTATTGGCTTTTGCAAAAGAAAATACTAACGAACTATCCTTCGATTGCTTCTGAAATTAAAATAATTCTTTTCACATTCATTTCCTTCGGTATGCTCGGATTGTTCGATGACCTCAATAAAATATTTTTCTGGAAGAAAACCGGAATATTTGGTCTTAGGATTAGACATAAGGCGATTTTTGAAATAATCCTTTCACTCATCATTTCTTATTGGCTTTTTGCCGACCTTAAAATTCAATTTATGCATGTGCCCTACCTTGGAGTCTTCAACCTTAATTATTTCTATATCCTCTTTTCATCGTTTGTCATAATGGCTTTCGCAAATGCCGTCAATATTACCGACGGGTTGGATGGTTTGGCAGGAGGCATCCTCACATTTGCCCTAATTGGCTTCTGGGTTATTTCTCGGTCGATTCTTGATGTTCCGACGTCTCTATTTATCGCCGCCTGGCTCGGGGGGTTATTGGCATTTCTGTATTTCAATATTTGGCCTGCCCGTGTTTGGATGGGGGATACGGGAGCGCTATCTTTTGGCGCGACTTTTGCGGTCATAGGTCTTATTTTGGGTAAAGCGTTTGCGCTTCCCATAATGGGTGGAGTTTTTGTGATTGAAATAGGTTCATCTCTTGTCCAGTTGATGGGGAAGAAGTTTCTGAAGAGAAAAATATTTCCGGTTGCTCCTTTTCACCTTTGGCTTCAATACAAGGGATGGGAAGAGCCCAAAATAGTCATGCGTTTATGGCTTGTATCTATAATCTTCGTAATCTTCGGGCTGATGATCGCGTTTATGAAGTAAAATATACTATGGCTTCGTCAACAATTGAATCCTTAAAAAATGACTATCGAGGTAAAAAAGTATTGGTTGTCGGATTGGGTTTACAAGGTGGAGGCGTTGGTATTGCCCGTTTTTTTGCCGAATTAGGGGCGGTCGTCACCGTTACCGATAAGAAAAACCATGTCCAACTTAACCCGTCAATTATTGCACTTGAACCGTACAAAATAACCTACAGACTTGGTGAACATAGAGTTGAAGACTTCATCGCTTCTGACCTTATTTTTAAAGGTCCGGGTGTCCCTTGGACAGCTCCAGAGATTGTCGCAGCTATCGAAAAAAAGATACCCATAGAGATGGAAATGTCGTTTGTCGCTTCTAAATTTGATGGCAAGATTATCGGCATAACGGGAACAAGAGGGAAGTCGACCACAACAAACCTTATATATCATGTTCTCAAAAATCAAGGTTTACCGGTTCATTTAGGCGGAGGACTACCGGGAATATCCAATATAGAGTATTTGAAGAATTTGACGTCAGAAGACTATCTTGTTGCCGAGCTGTCGTCGTGGGCATTATCCGGGTTTCACAGAAAAAAAATAAGTCCACATATATCTGTTTTCACCAATATTTATCCGGACCATCTAAATTATTACAAAAATTTGGATGATTATCTTTACGATAAAACCGCAATTTTTGCCTATCAAAAAGAAGGCGACTTCTTGATCATGAACGACCTTTTTAAAGACAAGGGTTTTGGTTTAAAGTCGAAGATGGTAACTTTTAGTAAAAATGACTTTCCTCATAAGCTAGAATTTCTTAAAGGGTCTCATAATCTTGAAAACGCCGCTGCTGCTTTGAAAGTCTCGGAAGTCCTGAATCTCGATTTAACCAAAGCGGTAGATACCATCATAAATTTTCGTGGACTTCCTTTCAGGCAAGAGATGGTCGGTGAAAAAAATCAGGTGACGTTTATAAACGATACGACCTCAACAACTCCGGTTGCGACTATACGGGCGATAGAAAGTTATGACGATAAGGCTATTTACCTGCTACTCGGGGGGAACTCCAAGAATCTGCCATTTGAAGAGCTGTTGGAAAAGTTGAAAAAAGTAAAAAAGATAATTCTTCTTAAGGGAAGTTTCACAGAACAGATTTATGACAAGCTAAAGATTATGTATCCCGACAAAATTACTGAAAGTTTCGATAATCTTAATGATGCTGTTGGTGCAGCCTATTCAATCGCTTTGACTGAAAAATCACCAGCTTATGTCCTTTTTTCTCCGGCGGCTACTTCTTTTGCGATGTTTAATAATGAGTTTCATCGTGGACGAGAATTCAACCAATTAGTTAAAAAGATTCTGACAGATGCTTAGTAAACTTTTTATACGAAATAAATTCTTCTTACCGCTGTTGACGATACCGATAGTCATGTCTCTTATCGGTTTGATTTTTATCTTTGAGGCATCTTCCGTCAGGGCGATTTCTGAAACAGGCAACAGCCTTCATTATTTCAAGCTTCAGGCAACCTGGCTAGTTTTGGCACTGGGACTTCTGATTTTTTTTTCTAGGTTTGATTATAAGAATTTATACTTTCTTTCCTTCATTTCTATGGCGGTTTCGATATTACTACTGGTTGTTGTATTAATACCCGGCATCGGTTATTCAGCCGGTGGCGCTCGCCGTTGGATCGACTTTGGATTTTTTAATGTTCAACCAACCGAATTGACAAAATTTTCGGTCATTGTTTATTTGGCAAGCTGGTTCAAGAGTAGTGAAAAAAGGAGATTCATGTCATTTTTGAGCCTAATCAGTTTTCTCCTTTTTCTCATAATCCTTCAACCCGACATGGGAACGGCGATAATAGTGATGTCACTATCCCTGATTATCTACTACCTGGCAGGCATGGATTTAATCAAAATTTTTCTAATGGCGCCTATCGGCATAGGAGCGATTTACCTTTTGATCAAGTCATCGCCTTACAGATACAATCGACTAATGGCCTACCTTAATCCGTCATCTGACCCTTTAGGGATTGGCTACCACATAAATCAGATTCTCATCTCGCTCTCAAACGGTGGATTTATAGGTTCTGGTTTTGGGGCGTCAAGGCAAAAATACCTTTTTCTTCCCGAAGCTCACACCGACTCGATATTTGCGATAATCGGTGAAGAGTACGGTTTTATAGGAGGCGTTATCCTCATAACGTTGTATTTCGTATTCGTATATAAAATATATCATCTTATAAGATTGGCACCTGACAAGCTGTCAAAACTATTGGTGGGCGGTATATTTGCATTTTTTAATCTCCAGGTAATTATTAACTTAGCAGCAATGACCGGGCTATTTCCGTTGACAGGCGTTCCATTGCCGTTTCTATCCTACGGCGGCAGCAATCTCCTCATGTCTTTCGCGCTTATTGGCATACTGCTTAATATAGAAAAGAAAGTTAGATTATAGTTACTATTGCTTTTTACTTTCCTAAGTACTATATTATTTTAGTTTAAAAATTGGTCTTGTTTTTTGTCACTCGTGGCTTCTTAAGCCCGGGGAAGACAAGCTCGACAGCAATGACGAGCGATTGGGAACACGGTGTAAATCCGTGACTGTGCCGCAGCGGTGTCCTGCTATATAAAGCGGGGAGTCCGAAGACCGACAAGACTTTATTTCCCGAGCAGGGTATTATGTTAGCCCAAAACCGCGCTGAGGGAAGCTCGCTTAAAAAATGGAGCTTCAATCCAGCCGAATATCAAGGTCTAAAAACACTATCGCTTAAGGACAGAGCTGAGGCTTTAAACAGGAATCTGGACTCATACGTTAATCATGTACTTGAGGATAATGTTGTTTCGATTCCATACTACTATCGGCTAGGATCGCAAAATGAAATTCTCGTTTATCCCAATAATACGCCTGTATATCTGGACGAAAGGGAAAGAGGGGGCGCCTATAAAAAGGGACTGACGGAGGCTTTAAAATACGCCACAGATAATCCTGGAAATCTAACTCTTCTTTATAGTCCTCCCGGGAAAACATCTTTTGACGATGATCCTAATAATCCCTATACCCAGGTTGGCAGTTACAACGAAGGTCAACTTTACATGATGTACTCGGACGGGTCTAAGGTAAACAACGTTGCCGTGAGTGTATCAAAAAGCGGAGAAGGCTGGGTCAAGGACATATTTGAAGATATATATGAGCAGGCTGAAAGTATGAATTTAGAGGAAGAGAGAATATCTCATCTTATAACTCATCCTCTAAAGACGGGAATAGGTATAGAAACTTTTTTATCGATTTGGAATCATGATCTTGATCGAGTTATTTACAAAAACAACAAAAAACATGAGTACACTTTGAGAGATACTTTGGGACTTATTAGGCAGTCATTTGCCGGCAAGCTTGCAGTATCGATGAGGTCGCGTTTCAAGGTTGATGAACTGACCGATGATAAGCTGACGGAAGGCTTCATGATTGCAGCTTATAAGGATTGGATTCTCGCCTACATGGTTGCCAATAATCTTGAATCAATAAAATTGGGAGGAAGCTGCGGCGACGGCGAGGTAAGTAAGGACAGTTTGTTGAGTATTGTTAATGGTAACTTTGGCCAGTTTATAAACAATATTTCATCACTAGACCGACTTTTAAAACAAAAGGGACCAAAGGAACTAACAGAAGATGAGTCAAAAAAAGATAGATTTTACGAATGTAAAAGTTGCCATGGATCAATTCCATTTGAAAAAAACGTCAAAGACAGGGCTGGTTGGTTGACTAATTGCCCACACTGCGGCGCCAACCTTAAAGGAATCTGTGTATAATGAGGTAATGAAGATACTTGTAACCGGTGGCCATTTAGCTCCTGCAGTCGCTCTTATTGAAGAACTTAGAGAAAATCGCAAAGACATAAGCGTCGTGTTTGTAGGTCGGAAATACGCGCTTGACTCCGAAAAAACTATTTCTCTCGAGTTTAAGGAAATAGAAAGATTGGGAATTCCTTTTATTCCGCTGACGGCCGGTCGCTTGACCCGAATTTTAACTTTGAGAAGCATCCGAAATTTTTTGAGAATACCCATAGGTTTTTTTAATGCTTTTTTCATCGTTAGCAATCAACGGCCAGACGCAATATTCTCATTCGGTGGATTTTTAGCTTTACCGGTTGCTTTTTGGGGGTATCTGTTTCGGGTCCCGGTCTACTCGCACGAGCAGACAATTAATCCGGGACTTTCAAACAAGATAATATCAATTTTTTCCAAGAAGGTTTTCGTTGCCTTTCCCGAAGTAAAAAAATATTTTGACCCCGGAAAGACTTTAGTATCGGGAAACCCAGTTAGAAAAGCGGTTTTCCAAATTGAATCAAAGCCTTTTCGAGTAAAAAAGGACCGACCCGTCATATACATTACTGGGGGAAGTTTAGGATCCCACAGCATCAATGAGCATATAAAGAAAATTATCAGGGAGCTTTTGGCGGATTTTATTGTTATTCATCAAGTAGGCGATACCAAGGAGTATCATGACTATGAAGATCTTGTAAAAATAAAGAACGATTTACCTGAGGAAATGTCCAGCCGTTACTTTGTAAAAAAGCACTTTTATATGAACGAAATAGGGTATATATATTCGTTAACAGACCTTTGCGTTGGAAGAGCCGGAGCCAACACCTTTTTTGAACTTTTGGCTAAGAGGATTCCAGCCATTTTTATACCTCTTCCCTGGTCAGCTGGTCGTGAACAGCAGAAGCACGCGGAAATATATGTTAAGGCCGGATTAGGGGAAATATTTCATCAGGTAGAAGCTAGCGACAAACTCCTTCGCCAGATAAAAAACATGGCGGTAAACCTCAACGAATTTAAGAAGAATTTTGATAATATAGAACCTATATATAGAGAAAATGCCGCAAAATACATGGTTGACACAATTATTCGCTAAGATAAAAATCTTAACCTTCTTTATTGTCGTTTTTGGGTTCGTCTTGGGAGGGCTGTTTTACGGATATAATTCAACTTCTATAAAGACGATTGAGATAGAAAATGTTCCTGAAGGTTTCCAAATCTCCGGACTTAGTGACTATAAAGGTAAAAATTTATTATTGCTATCTGAAGAAGAAGTAACCAAAAAAATTAAGAGTAAAAACCCTCTGATAAAAAATACCCGGGTCCAAAAGAAATATCCGTCAACGATTATGATTGCTTTTGATTTATACCGTGAAGAGGCTGAGTTGAATGTCGGAACCGGATATTTTGTCCTGTCAGAGGATGGGAGGATACTGTCAAAAAATAAAAAGTCGGCTGGTACCAAAACGCTTATCAATTTTTACCAAAAACTCAACTACTACTCATATTCGTCAGGAGACTATCTGAAAATCAACGATATAAACGATGCCATTTATTACATTGGACTTCTTGAAAATTTAGGTTTGTTCGTCGATAATCTTGATATTAAAGACCGCGATATGTTACTATGTAACATAGGTGAAAAGACTATTATATTCACGACGTCAAAAAGCCGTGAGCGGCAGAAGTATGAGTTGAGTCAGATCATCAAAGAGTTCAAGATAACAGGAACGGATTACAAGTCTATAGATTTAAGGTTCGAAAAACCAATTATCAAATTATAACCAAATGGCAGACGAATTAATTTGCGGTGTCGATATCGGTAGCTCGAAAATAGCTACAGTAGTTGGTATTAAGACCGAGGCAAGCGAAGATTTAAAAATAATCGGATTTAATACCACTCCTTCAAGAGGCGTCCGTAAAGGACTAATAGTTGATATTTCGGAAGTAACAGCGTCGGTTGAGCAGTCGGTGGAAAAGGCAGAAAGGATGGCCGGACATAAACTTAGCGGCGCTTATGTCTCAGTCGGCGGTCCACACATAGCATCGTTAAACTCTCACGGAATTGTTGCCGTATCAAACCCACAAGGTGAAATAAATGAAGAGGATGTCGAAAGGGTTATAGAAGCTGCCCGCGCCATTTCTCTTTCGACTACAAGGGAAATAATTGACGTATCCGCCCGTGACTTCATGGTCGATGGGCAAGCTGGAATTAAGAATGCCGTTGGCATGAGCGGAGTTAGGCTTGAGGTAGATACTCACATAATAACCGCATCGGTTACCAACTTGAAAAATATTGACCGAGTTTTTGACGATCTGGGACTTCAAAATAGGGGATTTGTATTCTCCGGATCGGCCGCGGCTTCGTCAGTCCTAACAAACACGGAAAAAGAATTGGGAGCGGTTTTGGTAGATATCGGGGGAGGGAAGATTGATGTTGCCATATATGTTGACGGAGCACTTTCATATTCATCCGCAATCGCAATTGGCGCTCGTCACATAACGAACGATATCGCGGTTGGCCTTAGGATTTCTTTGGATTCGGCCGAAAAAATAAAGCTGCATTTGAGCAAAAGCATACACCAAGCACAGGCGCTTAAGAAAAAGACAACCCCTCAACTTAACTTCAACGACCTCAATCTGCCAGAAGCCGTAAACGAAGTCTCATTGAAAACACTAGTCGACGGAATTATTGCTCCCAGACTTGAAGAAATATTCAAGCTTGTTTTTGAAGAAATTGAAAAAAGCGGTTTTGGACAGATGGTGCCTTCGGGACTTGTCATAACTGGTGGGGGAGCGTTAACAGTCGGAATGGTAGAGTCGGGTAGAAAAATTATCGGTTTGCCGATAAGGCTTGGAGTTCCAGACAAGGTTTCGGGCTTAGTTGATGAGATAATGGATCCACAATATGCAACGACCGTGGGGTTGCTTTTGTATGGCTCTGATAATATGGTAGCCGGTGAATCTGGATTCAAGAATTTCAATAAAATTTGGAAAGATTTTTCAATCGGTGGATCGGTTGGCAAAATGAAGAATTTTTTCAAACAGTTTATTCCATAATATGCTTATAAAACCTAGAGCTGGTCAAGCAGCCAGAATTAAAGTCGTCGGTGTCGGAGGGGGTGGCGGTAATGCTTTATCCTCAATGATCGCCGAAGGCGGCATAGGCGGAGTTGAGTTCATTGCCGTCAACACCGATGCCCAAGCTCTTCTTAACAACAAGGCCCCAATAAAAATTCAAATCGGGGAGAACCTTACCCGCGGACTTGGTTCAGGCGGTGATCCTGAGGTTGGAAGACAGGCGGCCGAGGAATCAAGGGAACGTCTTAAGGAAGATCTTGTTGGTGCCGATATGGTATTCATTACCGCAGGCGAAGGCGGGGGGACCGGCACAGGCGCTGCACCTATTGTTGCTGAAATCGCCCGTGAAACCGGAGCATTGACAGTAGCCGTTGTCACAAAACCTTTTGATTTTGAAGGCACCAAAAGAAAGTTTACTGCTGAAGATGGCGTGGGAAAACTTAAGGAAAAGGTCGATACTCTCATAATAGTTCCAAACCAGAAAGTTCTAACAGTCATTGACAAAAAAACCCCCATCCTTGATGCTTTCAAGAAAATTGACGAAGTTCTCCATCAGGGCGTAAAAGGAATTGCTGAACTTATAACAACTCCTGGACTTATTAATGTCGATTTTGCCGACGTTAGGTCGATCATGCAGAATTCCGGCACGGCTCTAATGGGGATGGGTGTGGGGTCTGGAGACAAGAGAGCGATCGCCGCCATCAAGCAGGCGATTTCCTCACCTCTGCTTGACGTCTCAATAGAGGGTGCAAAAGGAGTTCTATTCAATATCGTTGGAGGTCCAGACCTGTCTATGAACGAAATAGACGAAGCCGCATCTATTATCGCTAAATCAGTTGACGCTGACGCCGATATCATCTTTGGCTCAGTGATCGACGACCGAATGATGGATCAGATTAAGGTGACTATAATTGCGACCAAGTTTGACGACAGCAAGCTTAGGCTCTTCCGTTTTAAAAGGGAGCCAGAAGAGGTTCAAGGAGAAGAGTCCGCAATTAAAAAAGAAGAACCAAAAGAAGAATTTGACGATGAGGAATTTACCGACGAATCCTCGGAATTTGACATCCCGGCTTTTCTGCGAAAAAAATAAGTAAACTGCCGATTTTGAATACAATAATTCCCTTTATCTGTTAATCGATTAACATAATCGTTGCGTACAAAAGTATTTGTATTATAATGATTAGATATGTTTAAGCCTGCTGACAACAATATAAACTTCCCGGAAATGGAAAAATCATGGCTTTCTCACTGGTATACCAAAGGGGTCGTGAAAAAATATCTTAAGAAGAACGAGAAGTCTGATAAATATTTTTCTTTTCTTGACGGCCCGATAACCGCCAATAACCCAATGGGCGTGCATCATGCCTGGGGAAGGACCTATAAAGATCTCTGGCCAAAATTCTACAACCTCTTAGGTTACAGGGAACGTTTCCAGAACGGCTTTGACTGTCAAGGTCTCTGGGTTGAGGTAGAAGTCGAAAAGGAGTTGGGTTTGAGAACAAAAAAGGACATAGAAAACCTGGTACCGGGAGATAAATTTGCATCAATTGCCAAATTCGTCGAACTTTGTAAATCGCGTGTACGGAAGTTTTCAGGCATACAGACCGAGCAGTCAAAACGCTTGGGCTATTTCGCCGATTGGGATAATTCCTATTTCACTATGAGTCCGGAAAATAACTATATGATCTGGCTCTTTCTCAAAAAATGCTTTGACAACGGATGGATCTATAAAGGTCACGAATCGGTACCTTGGTGCCCCAGATGCGAGACTGCTATATCGCAGCATGAGATGTTAACCGAAGACTATAAGGAGGTTTTCCACAAGTCGATTTACTTCGAACTCCCGATTATCGGCCGCAAGGACGAAAATCTTTTGGTATGGACGACCACCCCTTGGACCATACCGGCAAATATCGCCGTCGCGGTAGACGAAAACATTGACTATTCGTTAGTTCAGGGGACGACCGGTCAAAAATTCTGGATTGCAAAAGAGCTCGTCGAAGCAGTTTTCAAAAAAGACTACAAGGTCATAAAAACCGTCAAAGGAAAGGCGCTTGTCGGTTTGAAATATGAAGGTCCGTTTGACAACCTTCCCAGCGTTTCAAAAGTCGCCAAGGAAAACCCCGACACTTTCCATACCGTTTTTGCGACCGACCCCAAGATACTCCCGATTACAACCACGGAAGGAACTGGTATGGTCCATACGGCCGTGTCGGCCGGAACTGAGGACTTCAAGATGGGTAAAAAGCTTGGACTCCCAATGGTTCCGGTAATAGCAGACAACGCCGATTACATCGCGGGGTTGGGATTTTTAACGGGTAAGAACGCCAAGAAACATCCGGAAATCATATTGGACTATCTCTCAGAAAACAAAAACGGTAACGGTGAGACTTGGACATTCCACATATTAAACTACAAGCACAGGTATCCAGCTTGTTGGAGGTGTAAGGCAGAATTGGTGTGGAAAGTTGCTGATGAATGGTATATCGCCATGGACAAGGCTCTTGAAGGAAAGTCGTTGAGGCAGAGGATGGTAAACGTTGCCAAAAAAATAAAATGGATGCCGGAATTCGGGCTCGACCGGGAATTGGATTGGCTAAAAAATATGCACGACTGGCTCATATCTAAAAAGAACCGATATTGGGGTCTGGCATTACCTATCTATGAATGCAAGAAATGCGGTAATTTTGAAGTTGTGGGATCAAAAGAAGAACTCAAGAAAAAGGCCGTTTCCGGTTGGGACAAGTTTGACGGTCATACCCCCCACAAACCATACATTGACGAAGTGAAAATAAAATGTGCAAAATGTGGTGAAACGACCCAAAGAACTCCAGATGTTGGTAATCCTTGGCTTGATGCAGGGATAGTTGCCTACTCAACGATTGCCGAAAATAATCAGGGTGAACCCCTGTATACCAAAGACAAAAAGGAGTGGAAGAAGTGGTTTCCGGTAGACTTCATAACCGAATCCTTCCCGGGACAGTTCAAAAACTGGTTTTATGCTCTTATTGCCATGTCGACGGTCATGGAAAACGAGCCGCCTTTTAAACGCGTTCTCGGGTTCGGGACCCAGCTTGGCGAAGACGGCCGACCAATGCATAAAAGCTGGGGAAATGCTATAGAGTTCAACGAAGGCGCCGATAAAATAGGGGTTGATGTGATGAGGTGGATGTTTGCTAGGCAAAATCCGGCTGACAATATGCTATTCGGGTACAAAAAAGCCGATGAGGTCAGACGCCAATTCTATCTTATGCTCTGGAACGTCTACAAGTTCTTTATCGAGTATGTTAATTTAGATGCTTACAAAGGGGGTAAGGCGGACGTAAGACCCGACCTTGACGCAAAAAACGTATTGGATAAGTGGATATTGGCAAGATTTGCTGAAACGGTTACGGCTGTTAAAGTCAACTTAACCGAATTCAATGCCAAGGATGCCGCATTAACCGTTGAAAAATTTGTTTCGGATCTATCTACCTGGTACATAAGGCGAAGCCGAGATCGGGTGTGGGTAGCAAGCGATAACGAAAAAGATAAGAAAGCATTCTATAGAACCATGCACTATGTCCTTATGAATCTGTCAATCGTCTTGTCGCCTTTTATGCCGTTTTTGTCAGAGGAAATGTACAAAAACCTTTCAGAAGGTGAGTCCGTCCATTTAGAAACTTGGCCTGAAGTTGATGAGAAATTATTGGATAAAAAATTAATTTCGGAAATGGAACGGGTGAGGACGGTGGTTGAGGCAGGACACGCCAAAAGGAAAGCCGACGGGCAGAAGGTGAGGATTCCCTTATTGTCGCTTGAAGTTACAGTTGAGGGGAGCTTTGTGGGTATAAGGCCTGAAGTCTGGGAGGTTGCTCTCAAGGAATTGAACGTCAAGAATCTGGTCGTCAATAAGGATGTCCGATTCCCCAAAGAGGAAGCGTTTGTTGCCCCTGAGGACCTTCAACACGAAGGGGAGCTTAGGGATCTTATTAGAATGATTCAATCAAAAAGGAAAGAATTAGGTCTGCAAGCGACCGACAAGATTGATTTAACGGTTCCTGACGCTTTCCTTGAAGATACCGACTACATTAAGAAAAGAGTCATGGCTCAAAAAGTTACACTTGGCACTGAAGTTGTAGTCAAGCCAAACGCATAATGCAGATATTGGTAGTTTCGGCTATCCTATCAGCTTTCGGTCTGTTTAACCTTTTCGGCTTAAATCAATCTCTTTTTTTAAGGCAGTTTATCTACGTAATTATTGCATTTGCCGCATATTTTGTCGTCAAATCAATCGGTCGTCACTTTTTCAAAGCTAATTCGACGCTTCTATATTGGATCATGATGGCAATATTGATTGTGACTTACGTTGTTGGTCTTGAAGTCAAGGGATCACGCCGATGGTTGGATCTGTATTTTTTCAATTTCCAGGTATCCGAGTTTTATAAAGTATTCATGATCATGTTTCTATCTAAATACTTTAGCGAAAGGAAGATTTTGGAAAACAACTTTCTTTTTTTCCTAAAAAGCTTCCTTTATGTCGGTATACCAGCGTTTATAATTTTCAAACAGCCGGATCTTGGAAACGCCGCGGTTTATGGATTTTTTTATCTTATTATTCTGTTGTTTTCTCCCTACGCCAAAAAGCATTTGATATATCTTTTCGGTATTTCGACAATACTGGCTCCGATTGGTTGGCTATTTTTAAAAACCTATCAGAAGGCGAGAGTCTTGAGCTTTCTTAATCCCCACCTTGATACCCAAGGGACCGCATACAATATGATCCAGGCCGTCATAACGATAGGTAGCGGTAAATTTATGGGAAGAGGGCTTGGGTTGTCGACGCAGTCTAAGCTATATTTTCTTCCGGAAAACACAACCGATTTTGCTTATGCCTCGCTTGTCGAGCAGTTGGGCTTCGTTGGAGGAATTGCGGTCATCGCTTTTTATGCGGCCCTTATTTACTTTATCGCCCGTCGCGCAGCTAAGTATTTTCACGCTATGGATCGCGAGTCCCGGTCGAAGTTCCTTTACACCATAGGCTTACTTTCTTATCTGCTTTTCCAGATTTTTGTCAATATCGGCATGAATATGGGGCTTTTGCCTATAACCGGCGTTGCCCTTCCTTTTGTTTCCTATGGAGGGTCGGCGGTTTTAGCGCTACTTATCGGTTTAGCGCTCATCCCTTAATTGAGATTGAGATTTAAGTTTTTTTATGTATAATTTATATCTATGGCAAACGTTGCTGTTGTTAGAACAGGTGGAAAACAATATATCGTCCGTGAGGGCGACCTTTTGACGGTTGATAAACTTGAGAGCAAGGATAAGACAATTGAATTGGATACTTTGGCTTTATTTGCCGAGGACGGGAGCAATGTCGAGGTTGGGACACCTTCGCTTGAGAAGAAGATTAAAGCAGAAATCGTCAGCGAAGGAAAAGGTGTAAAAATAAGAGTGGCCAAGTTTAAGTCAAAAGTCCGATACCGAAAGGTGAGAGGATTCAGACCACAGCTTACCACTTTAAAAATTGGTAAAATATAAAATTAGTTTAATATGGCACATACAAAAGCGCAAAAGACAGTAAAGGGAAATAGAGATTCCAAGAGTAAACGACTGGGAGTCAAACTTTATGGAGGGCAGGCCGCTGAAGCGGGCAATATTATTATCCGCCAAAAGGGCACCAAGGTAAACGCCGGCCCGGGAACCATGCTCGGACGCGACTTTACTATCATGGCACTCAAAAAGGGTACGGTTAAATTCTACACAAAACTAGGCAACACCTACGTCAGAATAGACTAACACTTCTGGATTTAACACACATTTAAATGATAGAATGTATTCATGCAGGATAAAGTGGATGAGATTGTGGAAAAAATAAAGAAAGAAGACGACATCTTCAGTCGGGCGCGCTTAGTCGGCCATTTATTAAAGGACAAGAAAGTTAAAGTGATCGATCTCGCAAAAAAACTTGGTATTAATTCCTCATACGTTTGCCACATCAATAGATTGAACCGATTGCCGGACATAATTATTGACGCTTACTATTCAAAACTTGTATCGGTCAGCCATCTATTCCTTATTTCTAGGATTCGGGATTTCAAAAACATGGTTGAGGTTTACGAAAAGATCCTATCCGAAGGTTTGAGTATCCAAGCGACCGAAAACCTAATAAGGGAATATCTTTATGGCATAAAACCAAAGGGGGGTTATTTACAAGATAAGGAAAGGCAAAAACTTGAGGAAAAAGTAAGTAAACAGATAGATGGGGTGAACGTAAAAGTTATCCAAACTCGCGTATACAGCAAAATGACTATAAAAATCAAAGGGAGTCTTGATAAAACGTCTAAAATCCTCAAAGAGATGGTAAGAAAGTTATCTGATCGACCTGGGGAGAGGATTCTTGATGGTACCGACGGCATCTGAGGGGAAGTAGCGGAAGAACACGTGTCCAATTATACTTTGAAAAGGAATAGCGCAGAATTCTCTCGAATCTGAGGATCTTGGGCGGTTGTCGCCCATAACAAAAAGTTCTCCTTCCGGAACGGTGTAAGGATCGTCTTCCTGGATACAACCGCCTTCCCAAAGATTGGTCTTGGCGGCAATGTAGTTTTCGGTCAGTATTTGACCGTTTACGTAAACTTCACCTTCTTTGATTACGACCGTTTGTCCTGGGGTAGCAATAATCCTTTTTATGTATTCGATATCTGGGTTTTTGGGCGATTTAAAAACGACAACGTCTCCTCGCTCCATTCTTCTGAATTTATAGGCGACCCGGCTTGTCAGGATATAGTCACCAGAGTTAAAGGTCGGCTCCATAGAAGCGCCTTTTACCTGGTTGGGAGTTAGGATGAATAAATATACGACGATAAATATAGAACCGACGAACACTACGGTTTCCAATATATCCATTACAAAATCGATTACTTTTTTGACCAGGCTCATAACTTTTCATTGTAAGTAAATTACGCAAAAAAAACAAGCAGGTTTTGTTTAATGGTATATTGTTTTATATAATAAATAGGTTTAGGCCGATTAGCTCAGTTGGCTAGAGCGCTGCATTCACATTGCAGATGTCGGGGGTTCAAGTCCCTCATCGGCCACAACTTACATTTTTTTAACAAGCTTTTCACATAAAAGTGCAATTTAGGCTATAACAACTTGACAATTATTATTACAAGATTTATAATCTCCCCAGTTAAATGAAGAGACTATTTAGCGATAAGGCACTATCACTGGTTCTCTGCTTCAACTTAATTGTTAATTCAGTTGCCCCCTTATTTACATTCGTCAGACCGGTCGTTTCGGCAGAACCTCTTAAAGCAGAAATCTCCTTTAATACACTTGAGAACTCCTTTGATATTTCCGTCAACACCAAGGAAGAAATTGAATACGTCTTAAGTTGGAAGAATCAGGACGGTGTACAAGGCACATCAATCACTAAGGCCGGCGGAGATGATCAAGAGTTCCAAAGGGATATATATGCCGGTATTAAATCGGGTCCAGATGCAAGACGCGACACCGTTATTAGAGGTATATACAAAGTAGAGGTCAAATCCCAGCATTGGATTACCGCTATCAAATTCTCACTCGACGATGGAAAGCTGATAGACGAAAACAAGAAAGAATATAACCCCAGTGAGCTAGATTTCACGGAAGAAGAACTCAAATGGATAGAAGAAGGCGATCAAGTTACCCCTACTCCAACTTTAGAAGCAACTGCGATACCTACTCCGACAATCGTTGAGCAAGGAGATATACTGGAAGGCGTATCAGACCAGAATTTTATGACACCCGATGATGACGGTGTCGTTCAAACAAACGTAATTGAGTCATACCAATGCCGCGCAGATTCGCTAAACGGATGTTTAACAACCGATAAGGAAGACTATGCCCCGACAGAAGTAGCCTTAATTACCGGTTACGGATTTGCTCCAAATACAGAATATGCTATAAGAATCTTCTCAAGCGATGAACCGGCCGTGACCTATGAAGCATCGGTTACAACCGATGAGCACGGCTCATTTACGGTCAGCTATCAGCTTGACGGCATATACCGTCCTAATTATCTAGTACAGCTTTTTGACTTGAATGGGCATGAGGTGGCTAGAGTGACGTTTACAGATTCACATGTTGCTAGTCACGTATGCGTAACTGATGTTCAAGGTGCAAATGATCAACCTAATCAAAAAGACCTGACGCAAATGTGCTACGATTACAACGGATTACCAACGTCCATTTTGGCAGAATGGAATTGGGATGACACTTCGTGGTCAGGGGCTAATACAGGAGATGCCTGCGCACTTTTCGATACAGATAATAATGGTTATGCCGATTATGCTACATGCGTAACCGTAGAAGATGGTCCGCCTGCCACACAAAAATCAGGAAGTCCAAGAATTTTTACATGTAATGATACGCGAGCTGATAGATGTGCCGGAAGCGCATTGCAACCGGGACCATATACCACTACTTGTTCTGTTTCTATGAAAGCTACACAACCATTTCCTGTTGGAGATGGTACTCCCGATGATACGGAAGCTTCATGTACAATCAAAATGAGTGAAGTCGGTGGTGGAACAGCTCAACTTATAGATGTTTGCTCATTTCCATCCGATCAACCAAACTCCGACCCTTCCGATTGTATTAGAGCTGCTGCTAGGACTGGAAAACTTGAAGTAATAAAGTATTTAATACCAAGTGATAATACCGGATTATTTAATTTACAAATAGATGGATCAACTTTGGCGTCTAATATTGGACACGGAGGAACCACAGGTGAACAAATAGTAAGTCTTGGCAATCACACCGTCGGAGAAACTGCAGGAACATCAACCTCTTTGTCAAATTATACGACGGCTATAAATTGTAAAGACTTAAATGGTACAGGATCTGTTGTTGCCGAAAGTGCCAACTCAGGGCCATTAACTGTCAATATTACCGACGGGATTGACGTAGTTTGTATAGTAACAAATACGGTTAAAAACGGTCATCTAATAGTTCAAAAAACAACTTTACCCGCGGATGATCCGACGGTTTTTACCATAGGCGCTTCTGGTTCAGGTTCAATCAGCGGAGGAGGTGCAGGAACGGTTAGCGACTCAACAGATTATGATTATGAAGTGACACCCGGCACATATTCGATCACTGAAACTGTTCCTGACGGTTGGAATAAAACAGGCGATACCTGCCAGGATGTAGTTATCGGCGTGGGTGAAACAAAATACTGCGAATTGACCAACACTAAAATTCCGAAATTGACGGTTATAAAAGTTGTCACAAATGATAATGGCGGAAATAAAGCTATTTCAGACTTTCCTCTCTTTGTGGACGGAAACCCAGTCACATCGGGAGTTGCGAATAGTTTAACTATTGGGGCGCATATTGTAAGCGAAACTACCGATACTAAATATTCAAGCATTATAAGTGGAGATTGTGATATTAATGGAAATATCACTCTAGCTGCAGGAGATAATAAAACTTGTACTATTACCAATAACGAC